>JAZKCT010000046.1:0-48829 GCA_040387995.1 Bacteroidota bacterium
CTTCAAAACTATATCAGAAAGAGAAAAGCATGCAGGAGAGCTGGACGGTGATCGCGGTAGGTGCAGTTGGTGCCCTGGCTTATACTTTTTCAGATACCTTCTGGTTTTCTGCTGTTGAAGCAGAGGTCTATTCGCTTTCCATTCTGTTTACCGCAGTGGTCTTTTGGGCTGTTCTTAAATGGGAAAACAACGAGGACGACCGCTGGCTGGTGCTGATTGCTTTTATTGTTGGTCTTTCTATCGGTGTACATTTATTGAGCCTACTGGCCATTCCTGCCATCGTGCTGGTTTATCATTTCAAGAAAAACCCGAAATCCGGGGTTTGGGGCATTGTTAAAGCCATAGGCGCAGCCGGATTGATCTGGTTCCTTGTACAGTATCTGGTGATCCAGTATACCGTATTGCTAGCGGCTAAGTTTGATCTTTTCTTTGTGAATAGCCTTGATTTTGGATTTGGTTCCGGTGCAGTGTTTTTCTTGCTGGCGCTGTTCTCTGTTATCGCATATGGTATTTACTATTCTATAAAACACAAAAAGTACAACCTGAACCTGAGTCTGATCTGCCTCACTTTTGTCTTGTTCGGATTTAGTTCTTATTTCCTGATCATCATCAGGGCAAATGCCAAGCCTAATCTGAACCTGTCTAACCCGGACAATGCCTATTCATTGTATAATTACCTGGGGCGTACCAATTACGGACAAACGCCACTGCTGTACGGACAGACATTTGATGCACAACAGGTTGGCATTACGGAAACGGGTACGCAATACAGGAGGGGCCAAAATAAATATGAGGATATCGGCAAGGATTTTAAGGCTGAGTATGATAAAAATATGTTGCTCCCAAGGATGTACAGCAATAAGCCGCACCATGTAGATTTTTATAAGCAATGGATGAACCTTTCCGATGGTGAGACGCCTTCTTTTTTCAAGAACCTGAGTTTTATGGCATCTTACCAGATGGGCTTTATGTACTGGCGGTACTTTATGTGGAACTTTGCGGGTAAACAGAATGATTTTCAAGGTCAGGGTTCGCAAACGGAGGGTAACTGGCTTACGGGCATCAAGCCTTTGGATGGTTTGAGATTGGAGAAACAGTCTGATTTACCACTTTCTATTACTGCCAATGCAGGCTATAACCGGTATTTTGGTCTGCCGCTGATCCTGGGCATCGCTGGTTTACTGTTTTTATTCCGCAGGAACAGAAATGACCTGATTGTGGTAACGACCTTGTTTTTCTTTACGGGCCTGGCCATTATCTTGTACCTCAACCAGGATCCGATGCAGGTGCGGGAACGTGACTATGCTTATGTAGGTTCTTTTTATGCTTTTGCGATCTTCATCGGTTTTGGGGTATTGCCAATTAAAGAATTTCTATCAAAATACAGTGCGCCGAAACTGAGTTTGATTGCTGCAGTTGTGATCGGCGTAGCCGGCGCTCCAGCCATCATGGGCTTTCAGGGTTGGGATGACCACAACCGCTCAGGCAAGACTACGGCACTGGAATGGGCATCCAATTACCTGAATTCTTGTGCACCCAATGCCATTTTGTTCACCAATGCCGACAACGATACTTTTCCGCTCTGGTATGCTCAGGAAGTAGAGGGCATCCGTACGGATGTGCGGGTCGTGAACCTCCAGTACCTGTCAGATGATGCCTATATCAATCAAATGAAACAGCCGATGGGTAAATCTGCTCCCTTGCCGATCAGCATGCCTGAGAGCAAGTATGTAAAAGGTATAAGGGATTACCTGAGGTATGTCGATTATGGCATTACGGACAGTGTGGAACTAAAAGATCTGCTGGCAGTGCTGACCTCTGACCACAACGAAGACAAAGTACCCTTGCAGGATGGCAGTTATGAGAATTTTCTACCCAGCAAGCATTTAAAACTGACTGTTGATATAGACCAGGTGATCAAAACGCAGACAGTAGCGGCTAAGGACAAGGCCAAAATCACCCCGAAAATGGAATGGTTCTTCAACCAGAATTTTGCTGGCAAGGCAAACATGACCATGTTTGATATCCTGGCCAATAACAACTGGAAAAGGCCGATTTATTTCGGTACTTCTATTTCTGATGATACGTATATCGGATTGGAAAAATACCTCTATCTGGAAGGTTATGCACATCGCTTGTTGCCATTGGAGAGAGATACGGCCGATAAGAGAGATAAAATGGAGGTCACCAATTCTGAAGTAATGTACCAGAATGTGATGAACAAATTCCAGTTGAAAGGATTTAAAACCGCCAGCTACCTGGATGAAGAAAGCCGCAGGATAGCAAGTACTACCTGGACGCTGAACAATACGCTTGCAATGAACCTGATTATGGAAGGTCAGTTGGCCAAAGCCAATAATTTACTGGTAAAAAGCATCAGGGAACTGCCAATGAGAAATTATTCGATTGATGATACCGTGAGTAAACTACAAACCATCCAGGCACTTTATATGGCTAATAATAAGGAAGCTGCGAATAAGCTGGTGGCGGAAACAACGGATTACCTGTCTCAGGAGATCGGGTACATCATTTCGCTCGATCCGAAAAGGTATGAAGCCTATGGCCGTGACCTGCAACGTGGATTTTTTGTTCTGGACAGGATGCATAAGGCAACTGAAGCGCAAAAAGAAACGGCACTCACCAAGATGCTGCAACAGAAAATCGAGGAACTGCAGGCACCTTTTATCTGATCTTCTTAGAGCGAAAAACGCCTGATCTATACTGAAACAGGTTTAGGGCAAATAAAAAAGCCAGCTTTTAGAGCTGGCTTTTTTATTTGCTTGTTTTTACTTATTTATTGGGTTGAGGTGTAGTTCTCAGGTAAGGTTTGATCACCTTGTGTCCTTTAGGGAAGCGTGCCGGAATGTCTTCAGTTTTGATGCTGTTCATCACGACCACATCATCGCCGTCAGTCCAGTCGGCTGGGGTGGCTACGCTGTATTTGGCGGTCAACTGCAGGGAATCGATCACCCTTAATACTTCGTTAAAATTACGACCTGTAGATGCAGGGTAAGTCAACATCAATTTTACCTTTTTATCCGGCGAAATGATGAACAACGAACGCACTGTCAGTGTCTCTGATGCATTCGGGTGAATCATATCGTACAAGTCAGCAATCTTTTTGTCCTCGTCGGCAATAATTGGAAACTCTACATTGGTATTTTGGGTTTCATTGATATCGTTGATCCAGCCTTTATGAGATTCTGCTGAATCCACACTCAAAGCAAGAACTTTCACATCTCTTTTGTCAAACTCGCCTTTCAATGATGCAGTACGGCCAAGTTCAGTAGTACATACTGGCGTATAATCTGCCGGGTGAGAAAACAAAACACCCCAGCTATCACCCAGGTATTCGTAAAAATCGATATCACCTATAGAAGTTTGTGCCTTAAAGTTGGGAGCGGCGTCCCCTATTCTTAAACTCATAATTGTATATTTTTGTGTAAATGAATTAGCGTTTTAAATTGATCAATACAAAGTAAATAATAATGTCTACAAATTAAGTATAGTATTTAAAATAAATCTCCTTGTTTTGTAATATCTTGTCCCCCGCCCAGAAATTTGACTTCTGCTACATGGGCTCCTAAATGCTTATTGAACTGTTGAATGGTGTAATTAGCCAGAATAGGGGTGTCTTTTTCATCGTGTTGGTGCAAGAAAAAATAGGTTTTACGCAGCCCTTTTTCCTGCCAGGTTTTGATACGCGCGACCCAGTCATCAATCCGGGCAAAGTCGGAAGCCTGATGCGCTGCGCCATTACCCACAAAACGGATGAATATTTCAGGCAGGGACAGTTCCATGTGCAGGCAGTCCCTTCTGCCGCTGGCGTCTGTAATCACCGCTCCTTTTTTATACCCGGCCAAAAGCTCAAAGTATTGTCGCCGTATCGCCGGATCAGAAAACCATTCCGGATGCCTGACCTCCACGAAAACCTCCAGATCTTCTGGCAGGTGTTTCAGGTAGTTGTCCAGTATATCGATGTTCTTTGGTCCGAAGTTGTCGCCCAACTGAAGAAAACATGGGCCAAGGAACTCGCCAAATTCGTGGATGCTCGATAAATACAAATCGGTAGGTACCTCGGCATCCTTCAATCTTTTGATGTGACTGATTGTTCTGGAAAATTTGGGACAGAACAGAAATGGAGCCCCTGCGTTATCTTCCGCTTTCTGCTTCCACTTCCGGATCAGATCTGCATTGGGAATGCTGTAAAAAACGGCATTGAGTTCTATTGAATTAAAATGTTTGACATACTCATCCAGGAAATTGGCTTCTTTGGTTTTAGGCGGATAGATCATATTGACCCATTCCTTTCTACCCCATTTGGCGCAGCCAATATAAAAAGCTGGCCGTTCAACTGGTTTTAAATCTGCTAAAGTTTTTGCAGTTTGTGCACCGTCAGGCGGCAATGCAAAATCGACTTGTCTTACTTCATTGTCGGCTACTTTTCCAAAATCCATCGTATGCTGTTATTAAATTAAAAACCCCGAAAACTAGTGAAAGTTTTCGGGGTTTTTATCAGAATGTGCGAACGATCTATTTATATACTTTGATCATGAAGACGAAGTCTTTAATCTTTTCAATCTGCTTGGGTTTGCTCAGGCCCTGCAAAGCGCTCCGCTTGCTGAACACAACCTTATGACCCAGTGAATCATTTGGAATGGAATTCAATGCTTCCTGGATGTATTTAGACTTCACAGCAAAAGTTGCTCCGTCCACCTGATTTTGTTTTGCACTGATCACACCAATGATGTTGCCTTGCTGGTCAAGCAGCGGGCCTCCGCTGTTGCCGGGATTGACCGGAATGGATACCTGATATTGGGTAGTATCACCGTTATAGCCTGTTTTGGAACTGACGTACCCACGGCCGTAAACTGCATCGTCCTTGGGGAAACCAAGGGTATACACTTCTTCACCCATTCCAATGGTATTTCTTTTCAAACGATAAGGCAAGGCTGAAAGTCCTTTAAAGTTGTCACTGGTTATTTTTAATATGGCCAGATCGTATTGTGAATCTGTTCTGATCACGCGTACTTTATAAGAAGCCCCGTTGTTGTCCACTGCAGTAATAGATTCTGCACCTTCAATCACGTGAAGATTGGTTAGGATATATCCGTTGGCCGTAAGCGCAAACCCAGTTCCGCCGTAGTTAGCCGGACGCTCCTCTTTTGGAACCTTTGTTTTTGCGATGGAGTTGATCTTTCTGATGAGGCTGTTTTGTGAGGTTTTGAACTTCCCAACTTCATTCTTCATCATTTCCAGTCCGCTGATCTGTTGGGTATTCTGATTAATCGAATACAGCATGGCCATGGTCAGCACAATGAATGATGCAGCAACACCAATAGCCGATTTGTTTTTACGCCAAATATTGACCAACAATGAAGGATGCGGTCCCAGTTTCCTGGCCATTGCATCTACGTCAATCTGCGCGTGAATGTCATTCATCTTGTCTTTCAGATCACTTACGGCAGCGTAATCCTTCAGCGACTGAAGGAAAAACTGATGTGCCACGACTTTATGATCTACCGTTGCATCGTTTAAACGCAACTCTTCAAAAGCTCTGACTTCAGCTTCGGTAAGTTTGCCGTTTAAGTAATCTTCAATGATTCCTTCTAACTCTATCTCGTTCCTCATTTCAACATTTATTGAAAAAATAATTTCTTAAGTCTTTGCAGACATTTATATTTCTGTGTCTTCGCATTGTCTGTGTTGGTATAACCAAACTTTTCACAGATGTCCTGCATTGACAAATTGTGGATGTAAAAATCCTGAATAATGGTTTTACAGGGTTCACCGAGGTGCTGAAGTGCTGAGGCCATTTTTTCAAATTGCTTGTCCTTTTCTTCATGCTGATCCACATCTTCCTCCGTTGCGAGCACATCTTCAAAATCCGAGATGTTACTGGTTTTTCTGCTTTGTTGTGAAAGCTTCTTCAACCAAATTCTTCTGCAAACTGAGTAGAGGTACGTTTTTAGTTTACTGCTCAACTCAAAATCACCGCTCTTTATTTTATTGTACAAAACGATGATTCCTTCCTGATACACGTCTTTTGCATCATCTTCATCACCGCTGTTGTTCAATATAAACTGCAAAACCATCGGAAAGTATCCCGTATACAGTTTATTGAGCGCTTCTTCCGAGTTGTTTAAGATCCCTAAAACTACCTCTCTATCTGTTGGAACTGAACTGCTTAACTTATTACTCACCAATTAATACATTTATACGTGAATGGTAACCCAATGTTAAATAAAAAAAATAATCTTTTTAGCTTTTCATTGGCCAGCAATGCCTGCTACCTCCTTTAATACGGCAATCCGATCAGGGTAACCCTGCATCTATTTTTATTTTTTTTAGAATTATTCAGCATAAAGAATACCTTTGCGGCCATGAAACAGGATAATCAAAAATATTTTTATTTTTTTTTCGATTACCTGGGTTACCTTTTAAACTTTGTGGTATTAACCATCAAAATTAATTAATTATTTAAAACAGAATTAGAATGAAAAACGCATTTAAATTTGGCTTTTTAGCTTTAGCAATCTCTTTATCAGTAGCTGCTTGTAACTCTGAGAAAAAAGGTGAATCAACTGACACTACTTTAACTGACTCTTCTGCAGTTGTAACTGAAGTTGACACTACTGTAACTGATTCAACTGTAAAAGATACAGCTGTAACTACTACTACAACTACTACTGACACAGTAAAACACTAGTCTTTAGCAAAGTCAAAAAAACTTATAAAAAAGGCTTCCGATGCATCGGAAGCCTTTTTTATTTCCCCGGATTCCCGTTTCAAACCCTGTTTTCCAGAAAAGCTAATAAATGCTACCTTTGCGCTTGTAAAAACAGTTATAATCCATGAACTTATCTTCACTTCAGGCCATTTCTCCGATTGACGGACGTTATAGAAATACCACCCAAAACCTTTCTAAATACTTTTCTGAGTATGCGCTGATCAAATACAGGGTCTTTGTAGAAATAGAATACTTTATCGCACTTTGCGAGGTTGAACTTTCAGGCTTGAAGGGTTTTGATAAATCCGTTTACAGCCAACTACGGGCAATCCACGAAGAATTTAATGAAGAAAATGCGCAGGAAATAAAAGACACAGAGAAAATTACCAATCACGACGTTAAAGCGGTTGAATATTTTATCAAAAAAAGGTTTGATGACCTTGGCCTCGAGGCTTACAAGGAATTCATCCACTTCGGGTTAACTTCTCAGGACATCAACAATACAGCCATTCCTTTTACAGTAAAGCTAGCATTAGATGAGGTCTATTATCCTCAAATCGCTGATCTGATTGCTAAAATAGGAGATCTGGCTGTAAACTGGAAAGATGTGCCTTTGTTGGCACATACCCACGGACAACCGGCTTCTCCAACTAAACTGGGTAAAGAATTTCAGGTGTTTGCAGAACGCCTCGACATCCAACTCAGCAATCTTAAAAACATACCCAACAGCGCCAAATTTGGCGGGGCGACCGGAAATTTTAATGCACATCATATTGCTTATCCCAACGTCGACTGGGTTTCCTTCTCCAATCAGTTTGTAAATGATACTCTAGGCCTCACCAGGGCGCAATACACCACACAGATCGAACACTATGACCAGTTTGCCGCTCAATGCGATGCGTTAAAAAGAATCAATAACATCCTGATCGATATGGACAGGGACATCTGGGCCTATATCTCCAAGAACTACTTTAAACAGAAAATCAAGGAAGGTGAAGTTGGCTCATCTGCCATGCCGCATAAGGTCAATCCGATCGACTTTGAAAACGCGGAAGGAAATGCAGGAATTGCCAACGCGATGTTTGAGTTTTTTGCTGCAAAATTACCGATTTCCAGGTTGCAAAGGGATCTTACGGACTCTACTGTACTGAGAAATATCGGTGTTCCCCTGGCACATACTGTGATTGCAATTGCTTCTACTTTAAGAGGATTGAATAAATTGTTGCTAAATGAGGATGCCATCAATGCTGACCTGGAGAACAATTGGGCGGTAGTTGCTGAGGCCATTCAGACGGTACTAAGGAGAGAAGCATATGCTAATCCTTATGAGGCATTAAAAGACCTGACCCGTACCAATGCGAAGATCACAGCGGTAACGATGGCTAACTTTATTGATGGATTGAATGTTAGTGACGCTTTAAAAGCAGAATTAAAACTGATTACTCCTTTTAATTATACCGGAATATTCTAAAAGAACGCTCCTCAAGGGATCTGCTTACCTATAATCGTTCGAAAATATAATGACCTAAATCAGACATCGTTGTCTGAAATAGCAGCAATGAAATATTTATTTTTGTAGAAAAAAAAGGCAATGACAATCAACGTATATACAGAACAAACACCAAATCCGGCTACAATGAAGTTCATGGTCAATAAATTATTGATCAATGGTAGTGAAGATTTCGCAACCAGGGAAAGCGCTGAACACTCTCCTTTTGCGAAGGAATTGTTTAAGTTTAACTTTGTGACTGGTGTGTTTTTTGCAAGTAACTTTGTAACGGTAACGAAAGCAGAAGAGGCAGAGTGGGCAGATATAGAGCCTATACTGAAGGACTTTGTAAAAGGTGCCGTTGAATCAGAATATAAGATCAAAGAAGAAACTTCTTCCGAAAGTCCGGTATTTGCTGGTACGGATACCGAAATTAAGATCCAGCAGATCTTACACGATTACGTTCGTCCGGCGGTAGAACAAGATGGTGGTGCAATCAGCTATAAATCCTTCGATGAAGGTGAGGGTGTTGTGACTGTTGAACTGAGGGGTTCTTGCAGTGGATGTCCTTCTTCTACGATTACACTTAAATCTGGTATCCAGAACTTATTGCAACGTATGGTTCCTGAAGTAAAAGAAGTGGTTTCTGAATCGCTTTAGTACTAATAATTTTAAAAAAACCTTTATACTTTTCGGACTCAAAATCTTTTGAAGGAAAGATTTCACATGTCCTCAAAGTACAAAGGTTTTTTTATGAGCTTAACTTAAGCGTGCCTGAGACTTATTGATTAAAGTGTTTTTGCATGAGATCAAGCATCTCCTGATCAATCTTGCCATTCGTAGCCAGAATCTCCCTGGTCTCGATAAACTCTTCTCCCCCTGTAAAATTCAAGATATTTCCTCCGGCTTGTTGTACCAGATAGGCACCAGCTGCCACATCCCATGCATTCAGGTTGTATTCAAAGAAGGCATCAAATCTCCCGCATGCCACATAAGCAAGGTCGACTGCAGCTGAACCGATCCGACGCAAGCCATGGCATTTCTGCATCATTTCCGAAAGCAATTGCATGTACTCCGCTTGTTTCTCGAACTGGTAATAAGGAAAGCCTGTCGCCAGCAAGCAGTTGGCCAAAGCTTCGCGCTTCGAGACCCTGATCTCTTTACCATTTAAGTAGGCTGGACCTCCTTTAAAGGTATAAAACATCTCGCCCCTGTTGATCTCGTACACCACGCCAATAATTGGCTGTCCGTCTTCGTACAGGGCAATGCTGATCGCATAAGTGGGTATGCCATGAATAAAATTGGTAGTGCCGTCCAGCGGGTCAATGATCCAGTTATAGTGCTCGCCTTTGGAATTGATAGTTTCTTCTTCAGTGGTAAAGCCCGCCTCAGGTATCAGTTTTTTCAGATTCCTGACCAGTTGCTTTTCTGCCTGCTTGTCAACATAAGACACCAGGTCGTTTAATCCTTTGAATTCAATGGCATCCGCATCAAAATTCATAGATTCTTTTCTTATAAAATTGCCAGTCAACCGCGTAACGGCGACTACTTTAGTGCACAGTAATTCGTAATCCAAATCTTCGGGATTTAATAGTTAGCCAGTTTCTCTTTATTTTTCTGTGAATAAGTCACAAGAAGCAGGCCAGACAGGAACAAAAGACTTGAAATGAGTTCAGCCTGTGTAAATGGGACTCCTGCAACATGGTATTTGGTGTTGACCCGGATCAACTCTATGCAAAATCGCTCTAAGCCGTTTAACATCAGGTAAATACCAAACATGGTACCCGGAGATTTGATGCGGTCGCGGATCTTCCATAAAAACAGGAACAGGATGAAACAGATAATTACTTCATAGATTGGGGTTGGGTATACCGGCGCAGGCAGTTCATTACAAAACTTACCTACACAGCCTGCGATACGTTCGCCCTCACCTGCTACGTTATTCGGATAAGTATAGCCCCAAAGCCAGTCAGGCAACCAGAAAAATGGTTTTGCATGAGTATTTACAATACCCCAGTCGCCGTCTCCAGACATGTGGCAACCGATCCTTCCCACGCTATACGCGAGCATCATACCCGGACCACCAATGTCCAGCATATGCAAGGGCTTAACGCCGTTTTTCCTTGCGATATAGAGTACGGCAGCGCCACCGCAGATTAATCCGCCATAAAAGGTCAGCCCACTAAAAGAAAGCAGCCCTCCAATTGGATCCTGCACAAAAGTATCCCAGTGTTCAAGGTTATCAAAGATCTTGGCACCTAAAAAACCCCAAACTGCGGCCCATACAATCAGATTGCCCATCAGTTCATTGGGCTGTTGTACCACCTCTACTGTCTTAGGTTTGTCCAGTTTCTGTGCATTTTTCTCTTTGTAGTCCCAATAGGCAAACAGGCCGGCAAAAAAGAGCCCGCCTAGTAAATTACCTTCGGTAGAAAGCAATACCGTCTGTGCATCACTGACGAACAATTTATAATTTAATAGCGCGTGCACTAGCTTATACCCGATCAGAAAACCAAATATACCGTTGAGCACCAGTTCTCCGGTCGTAGCCGGGTTACCTACTGTAACACGTTTTTTTATCGAATGCAGAATTCCTAAAGCCTCTTTACGTTTGAACTCTTTGGAAAATGCCCAGTATCCGGCAATAAAAGCCAATGCTACAAAAACACCGAAGGTGTTGAATGGAAGTGGAATTTGTACGCCGAAAAGATATTCAATAAAATGAGATACAGTAGGAAACATACTTTGAAAATTTTTATGCGAATATAGGATTAATGCGCTAAAATCGCTTCTGTTTCTGCAACTTCTACCTCACCGTCGGCACCGAGTTCGATGAGCTTCACGGATTTGATTTCGTTGACCATAACAGGATCATATTTGGCACGCACTTTAACGTAGTTCCTGGTGAACCCATGCATAAAACCGTTCTTTTGATCGTCCTCAAACAGTACTTCGGCAGTGCTGCCTATTTGCGACTCGTAAAAGGCCCTTCTCTTTTTATCAGAAAGGATGTGCAGCATTTTACTCCTGTCGGCACGGGTACTACCGGCCACACGGCCTTTCATATCTGCCGCAGGTGTCTGTTCTCTTTCAGAGTAAGTAAAAACATGCAGGTATGAGATTTCCAGTTCGTTCAGAAACTGGTACGTATCCAGAAAATCCTCCTGTGTTTCGCCCGGAAAACCAACAATCACATCTACACCAATGCAGCAATTGGGCATCACTGCCTTTATTTTGGCCACACGCTCTACATACAACTCCCTTTGATAACGCCTGCGCATCAGGCCCAGGATCTTATTGGAGCCGGATTGTAATGGTATATGGAAATGGGGAACAAATCTTTTGGAGGTCGCTACAAATTCAATGATCTCATTGCTGAGCAAATTGGGCTCAATTGAGGAGATCCGCACCCTTTCAATTCCTTCAACCTCGTCCAGTGCTTTTACAAGATCGAAGAATTTATCTTCACGTTCGCCGTTACGGATGCCAAAATCACCCAGGTTTACGCCGGTCAGCACAATCTCTTTCACACCGCTTTCGGCAATCTGACGTGCCCTGTTGAGCACATTTTCTATAGTATCGCTTCTGCTGCCGCCACGGGCAAGCGGAATGGTGCAATAAGTGCAAGGATAGTCACAGCCGTCCTGAACTTTCAAAAAAGTCCGGGTTCTGTCGCCAATTGAATAGGCAGCTATAAAGTTGTGGTTTACTTTTTCAATGTTTTGCTGATGGACAACAGCTTTAGGCAGTTTGGTCAGGTCTGAGATGTATTCCACAATGCGGAACTTTTCTGCAGCGCCAAGTACCATATCAACGCCTTCTATCTCTGCAATTTCCGTAGGTTTCAACTGTGCGTAACAGCCTACGATAGTCACATAGGCATTCGGAGCATACTTCAGTGCCTCTTTAACCACCTTACGACATTTCTTATCAGCATGCTCGGTTACAGAACAGGTATTGATCACATACACATCTGCTCCAGCGGTGAATTCTACCACACCGTATCCGGCATCAGTAAATAACCTGCCAATGGTAGAGGTTTCCGAGAAATTCAGCTTACAGCCTAAAGTATAAAATGCGACGGTCTTCATTGATTTCGCAAAGATAGGAAAATCTATTCATTCCAGCGATAGCTGTCCTGCTCCAGACCTGCCAGGTCAATTACCCTGCTCACGACCGTTTGTGCTACATCTTCTATGGTTTTGGGCAGGGAATAAAAAGAGGGACTGGCCGGACAAATGATCCCGCCTGCCTCAGTCACCGCCTTCATATTGTTGATATGGATTAAACTGAGTGGGGTATCGCGTACCACAGCTATTAGTTTTCTCCGCTCTTTGAGCACCACGTCTGCCGCCCTTGAGATCAGATCATTAGAGATTCCATGAGCTATTCTACCCAAAGTTCCCATCGAACAGGGAATGATAATCATAGTGTCAAATTTTGCGGAGCCGGAAGCAAAGGGCGCATTGAAGTCCATTTTGCTGTAAAAATCAAAAGGATAGTCGTTATAGGTTTCGTCACCCAGTTCAAACCGCCATACCTCCTTGGCGTTGTCCGACATCACCACGCCTACCTTCTCAATTTGATCCTTCAGGTTTAATAAGCTATCCAGTAGCAATTTGGCGTAAACCGAGCCGCTGGCTCCCGTAATGGCAACAATAATCTTCTTTTTTTTCATAAGGCATGTCAAAGATAGACAACCCAAGGCACAAAAAAGGGCCGAAAATAAATTTTCGACCCTACATCTACCTATGAAAAACATACCCCTTTGAAAGGGTAAGCCCAAATGTAATTATCTTTTTCAATAAATGAAAGTTTAAATCTACTTTTTTATCGGAGTAATTATAAAATTGTTGCAAGTCAAAACCTTTGGCTAAGGCCTTTGTTTTTATACCAAAACCTCACATTATGGATTCAGCCAGCAACAAGACCATTACTATTAAACAGGAACTTCGGGGATTGACAACTGGGCCACTGGAAGTTAACTATAAAGAAACAACGGACGGACTACCCTATTATGAATGCAGCATCAACGGACAAAAGGTCCAGTTGCGCAAGGATGATCAATGGGAACTGATGTGGGGTGATTTGCCCCAGGATCATCTGGAACAGCTTGGCGCTGCCATAGACAAGCAGATTACGACAGTTTAAAAACCTGATCTGGATTCAACCTGCAATTTTCCACCTGCTGCAGCATGTCAGCCAGATCAAAAGGTTTCGCGATGAAGGCATTGCAACCATAACTACCAAGCGAGAGCAATACCTGGGGATATGCTGAGCAGATCACTACCGGAATGTGACTCGTGGTTTCATCGCGTTTCAATTGCGCACAAAGCTCTCCTCCATTGATACCGGGCAATAAATAATCGAGTAGGACCACGTCCGGGTCAAACTCTGCTACTCGTAGAAAAATATCATCTACCGTTCTAAAGTCCAGAACCTCGTAACCTTCTTCTTCAAAGAGTTGCCGCATTACGTCGAGTAAACTTTCGTCGTTTTCAATGATCAGGATTTTTTTCTGGTCACGTGCTTTCATCTAATATCTATTTTTTTATAGTTGGCCTAGGATAACAAACGCAGGAAGCATATGTTTTATTTTTTTTCGATTCAGCTTTTTTGGCACAAAATATTCAGATCATTAAATAACTAGGTATTTATAAAAGATTTTTATACTTTTAACTTCACACACCAAATTTAGCCAGACCCATGAAACCGCAGTTACTTAAAGTTTCTAGCAATCCTGTCAATTCTTTCAACGCCAGAAGGGATAATCTGCCCTATATCAACAACCGATGGCACTACCACTCAGAAGTGGAACTCATTTATTTCAAAAAAGGCAACGGTACACAGTTCATCGGCGACAGCATTAAAAGGTTCCGCTCAGGCGACGTGATCCTGGTTGGCGCCCACCTGCCCCACTACTGGAAGTTTGATGAGACTTATTTTAGTGATGAACAAAACAACCATGCTGATGTAGTCGTGGTACATTTTCTTGAAAACTTCTGGGGCAGTTCATTTTTAAACCTGCCGGAAAACAAGGCCATCAAACTGGTGCTGGAAAAAGCCCAGAGGGGTGTTGTGGTGAATGACAAAAGCAAAAAGCAGATTGGAGATATCATTGAGTCTATCCTCTCGTCTGATGGACCAAAACGCATCATCATGCTGATGGAGGCTCTGCTGGCTATAGAAGCCAATGCACAGAGCAATTTATTGTCCTCTATCGGCTTCCGTCACAACTTTGAAGAAACTGAAAATGAACGCATTAACGCGATTTATAATTATTCGCTGGCCAATTTCAAAAGGAAAATCCAAATGGAAGAGATGGCAGCGGTAGCGAATATCAGTCCTAATTCCTTCTGCCGTTACTTCAAATCCAGAACCCGGAAAACCTATACGCAGTTTATCAGTGAGATCCGGGTGGGCCATGCCTGTAAACTGCTTATTGAGGACAGCATGAATGTCAAGCAGATCTGTTATGAAAGCGGATTTCACAATTTCGCCAGTTTCCACAAGCACTTCAAGATGATCACCGGCAAAAGTCCCCTGAGCTACCAGAAGTCTTACCTGCAAAAATAAGCTTATCTGCCCATCCAGCCGCCATCTACCGTCATTACCGTACCATGCATGTAATTGGATGCGGAGGACGCCAGAAAGACCACAGGACCTTTAAAATCATCCGGTTCTCCCCATCTCGCTGCCGGAATGCGCTCCATGATCGAACGGCTTCTGTCCGCATCTGCCCGTAGCGCAGCTGTATTGTCGGTAGAGATATAGCCTGGTGCAATTGCATTTACATTTACTCCTTTTGATGCCCATTCGTTGGCAAATGCCTTGGTGAGCTGACCAATCGCCCCCTTGCTGGCTGCATAGCCCGGCACGGTAATTCCGCCTTGGAAAGTAAGTAGTGAAGCCGTAAAAATCACCTTTCCGCTGCCTCTCACAATCATGTCACGGCCAATCTCCCTGGTGAGGATGAAAGGAGCGCTCTGGTTAACCGCAATCACTTCATCCCAAAATTCATCAGGATGTTCGGCAATCGGCTTTCTCAAAATAGTCCCGGCATTGTTGACCAAAATGTCGATCACAGGATGTTCCCGTTTCATTTCTTCACAAAAGGCCCTTAAGGCCTCCCTGTTGCTAAAATCACATTGATAAGCATAAAAATGACGCCCTGCTGCAGCTACTGAGCCGGCAACATCACTTCCCTCCAGCTCCAGACTGGCAGATACACCGATGATGTCCGCCCCTGCCTCTGCAAGCGCTTCTGCCATTGCTTTTCCGATGCCCCGTTTGCAACCGGTTACCAAAGCTATTTTTCCTTTTAAATCGAATAAATTGAGTACTGACATGATGATGGCCTTTTACTGAACGCTTACTTTTAGCGGTTGTTCCAGTTTCTGTTTAAAATTCAATAAATAACTAAACCAGGCTTGCGCCGAGGTAATCTGTCCGGCTTTGTTCCAGGCCGCTCCGTTGTAATAAATAAAAGGCTCATTTGCCAAAGCGGTTGCTTGGGTAAACAAATGAACGTTATTGGCACTCATTTTAGTTATCGGAGCTAATGCAACCGTACCTGTACCGATGATCCCGTCTTCACCGTGAACTGGCTCCCAATAGCCCAATATTCCTTTTTGTTCATTGAGCAATATTTCTCCCGGCTCATTTCTTCTGATGATTCCCATCACTACAGGCAGCTTTGATTCGCCGGCAGCTAAAGTATAAGCAGCTTCTACCCGGTTCATCTGCGAACCGGCATCCAGCGAAATGGTCTTAACAACTTTTACCGGCTTACCAGCCACATTCCAGCTGGCATAAGTCAGTTCAAATGTAAAACGCAATGGTCCCTGGTCCAGCACCCGCCAGGTTCTGTAGTTTAGCGGGTAGACTACCGAATCCTTTACAAAAGGAGCAATATCACCTGCACCTAGCGTAAAACCTACATGGTAATAATCCAGTCCGTCCCCATTATCCTTATGGTAATTATCGGTTTTATACCACTCGTTCAGTACCAGTTTCGATGTTCTCTTCGCCCATACATCTGTGCCAAATGCATTGTCTTTGCTCCCCTCCAGTGCCTTTCCATACATCCTGAATGCGATCTTGTCGTTTTCCCAGGCAAAATCGTCTTTGCGCTCCGGCACATACCTGCCAAAGGTTTTCGGGGCTATTGCAGCAGGCTTACCCGGCACTACATTCAACTTTATAGTAGAGTTGGGTTTCAGGCTCACCTGGATCAGCAGGTTCCTGATTCCTTTATCTCCATGGTGCTCCAATTGCCATGCTATCTCCTGCTTACCAGAAGCATCCAGAATTTTAAAGTTCAGGGTATCGATGCCAGGATACTTTGCAGTAAGTTGCTTCCAGTCCACCGCAACCAACTCAGCGTTCCTTTCAAGAGCAAGTGGATTGTTTACCGTAATAACGGCCTTAGGCATACCCTGCGCAAAGCCCGTCGCAGCGGAGCCCAGGAAAAAAAACAGGAGTCCAAATATTTTTTTACTATTCATCATATTAAAATCTATCTCAATTCAGTGATTGCACAATGGTCCATGTCTCCATAATCCAGGTTTTCTCCGGCCATCCCCCAGATAAAGGTATAATTGCTCGTACCCGCTCCTGAATGTATCGACCAGTTTGGCGATATCACGGCCTGTTCATCCTGTATCCAGATGTGCCTGGTTTCCAACGGTTCGCCCATAAAATGGCAGACACTTTGTCCCTGCGGAACCTCAAAATAAAAATATACTTCCATTCTCCTGTCGTGCGTGTGCGCGGGCATGGTATTCCAGACACTGCCGCTTTTCAATTCTGTCATGCCCATTTGCAACTGACAGGTCGGTAACACGCTGTTCACCAGCAATTTGTTGATCACGCGGTGATTGGCCGTTTCCGGAGAACCCAGTTCCACCACCTCGGCTTCTCCTTTGGATACTTTTTTGGTCGGATAAGTCGTATGCGCCGGCGCTGAATTCAAGTAGAACTTCGCAGGCTGTTCTGAACTGGCTGAAGTAAAACTGATCTCTTTGGTGCCCCTGCCGATGTATAAGGCCTCTTTAAAATCCAGCTCGTAGCTGATGCCATCTGCCAGAACCGTTCCTTTTCCGCCTACGTTTATGATTCCCATTTCCCTTCTTTCCAGGAAATAGGCCGCCTTCAGGTAGTCGGGATTGGAGAGGGGAACAGCATCAGTTACTGGCATTACACCTCCGGTGATGTACCTGTCGTAATGCGTCAGTGTCAGGTAAATATTGTCCGGTTCAAAGAGCTGACTGATCAGGAAATTTTTCCTCAGATCAGCCGTCACCATTTGTTTTACCTCGGACGGACTGTGCGCATAGCGACTGTCAAAATGTGTTTTCATTCGTGTAGTTTATCTTATAAGGAATTTACAAATACCAGTTTTTATAGCGGAGCAAGGCCTCCAGATAATAATAATCTGCATAAGTCAGCGGTACATCTATTTCCGATTTGTGCGGCAGTGAGCCAACGCTGTGTGCCAGCAGGAAGCCGCCATTTTCGCCCAATTTTACCCGGTAGGCGTCGGAAGACAAAGTCCGTATTGCTGTTTCGGCTACATTCAAGTATTCCTTACGGTCTTTTTTGCCGACATACTGTGCCAGTTCCAACAGCGCCGAAGCCATGACAGCACCCGCGGATGCATCTCTGTATGTATTCGGTATGCCCGGCGCATCATAATCCCAATATGGGACTTTATCGGCCGGCATATTGCGGTCGTGCAACATAAAGCGGGCAATGTGCTGCGCCTGCTCCAAATATTTCTTGTCCTTCGTTTGTCTGTACATCACGGTGTAACCATACAAGCCCCAGGCTTGTCCCCTTGCCCATGCCGATGAATCGGCTGCACCCTGCGCGGTTACTTTTTTGAGCACATTCCCGTTTTTCATATCGTAATCCAATACGTGATAGGAACTGTAATCTGGCCTGAAATGGTTTTGAATTGTAGAATTGGCATGGTTCACTGCAATCTCTTTATACTTCTTGTCACCCCCATTGTCTGTCACCCAGTTCAACAGTTCCAGGTTCATCATGTTGTCGATGATTACGGGCCCGGCCCAGGCCGAACTGGAGTTCCAGGACTGGATCACTTTAGCTTCCGGATGGTAGCGGGTCGACAAAGACGCCGCAGATTCATCAATAATGGCCTTATAGGCAGGCTCTTTCAGCAACCGATACGCATTGCCAAAACTACAGTACATCATAAAACCAAGGTCATGTGTGCCTTTGTTCAGTTTTTCTTTTTCCAGTATGGCTAGCCTGGCTTTTGCCTCTGCCAGCGCGCCAGCATCTTTGGTATATTCATAGATGTACAACAATGATCCCGGGAAGAAACCACTGCACCACCATCCCGTATTGCTGTTTTCAGACTTTCCGGTTGAGGGGTAAAAGGTCTTCGGCATCTTATCAGCAGGTACATTTTTGGCAAGCACCTTATATTGTTCGGCGGCAAACTTAAACTGTTCATCGATCAGTTTAGCCATCGGCTGTGGCTTTGTCTGTGCAGTAAGTGTACCATATTGCAACAACAGCAATGAAAAAATAACTAATAGTTTACGCATAATTCTTTATATCTGGGTTAATAGGTTCAGGTTTAAAAGCCAATTACGTTGACATCCTTCTAATGAGTTCGATTGGTATAATGACCGGCGGGGCATCTGCAATATCAGAGATGCTCTTTTCGTTTCTCAGCAGTTCAATCAGTTCGTCTACAATCTTTTTGCCCACCTGGTTCGGAAACTGCTCGATCGTGGTAATCGAAGGCGTAATGATAGAGGTCCTGGGGTCATTTGAATAGCCGATAATCTTCAGGTCTTTTGGCACATGCAGCCCGATCTCCCGCGCATATTCCAGTGCTGCGATAGCGCTGGAGTCATTGTCAGTACACAAACCATCCGGCACGTCTTTACTCTCAAAAAGCCTGCGCATCGCTTCACGGGCATTGGCCGGGGTCAACTCCTGATGAAATATCCAGTTTTCGTTAACCGGCAACCCGTGTTGTTCCATAGCCCGGTAAAATCCTGCTGAACGGTCCTGATAAAGGTTGCAGCTCAACGGACCGGATATGTGCGCAATATTTTTACAGCCTGTTTCTATCAAATGTGACACCGCAAGATAGCCCCCGCGCTGGTCGTCTCCCCTGACAATCCGGGCACCTTGCACATTTAGAGGTACCCTATCGTAAAAGAACACAGGCACATCACTTTCCAGGAACTTATGGAAGGGACTAAAGTCTGTCGTAAACAAGGTACAGGCCACAATGAGTGCATCTACCCGGGAGGAAAACAAGATCTCGGTCAATTCCTTTTCCATACTGATCTCGTCGTTGGACTGGCAGATCATGAGGTTATATCCGTGTTTGTGGAGGTTATTTTGTATGGTTGTGATAACTTCCGCATGAAAGAACATCGAGATCCTTGGAACGATCAGTCCCACAGTATACGTTTTGTTACTGCGCAGGCCAGAGGCCATTTGGTTGCGCCGGTAGCCGAGTTTTTCAGCCATTTTCAACACATCGTTACGTGTCTTTTCCTTCACATGGATCTGACCGTTTAATGCACGGGAAACAGTGGCTGCCGAGAGTTTTAACGCATCTGCGATATCTAGTATGGTATTTTGCTGCGCTCGTTTGTTCTTGGCCATGCTTTTAGTTGTACTGTTCAGGTTAATGCACGTTGTACTCTGGTTAGGAGTCAGTGCAATTGAAACGCAAGCTAATCATAATTTTTAATTTTATGCAAACGTTTTCAGAAATACCAATCAACTTGATCTGAAGTTGTTAAGAGATCGGGGATCGTACGGGCATTGATCAAATAAGATATCTCATAACGGCTTTCGATAAACCAGGTTTTTCCAGAATTAATGTAAAGCTACACTAGGACGAGACATCCAGTATCCTTGGTAAGGACACAAACAGGTCAGAAACATAAAAGGAACGGGAAAGCTTCGGGTAAGGGGTACCTTTACCCGAAGCTTTCCCATTCCAGAAGCGTTCTTCTTACGTTGCTGGCGACAATAAGCACAGTTCATAACTAAATTTATCCCCTATATACCCCTCACACCACTCCCTGATGTTCAAATCATTTACTTTTTAGCCAAAAACGTAGAATTTCGATTTGTTTTTAGGACTACTTTTACGCCTTTCAACACAACCAATATGATGACTGTAGGCCTATTTATCCCCTGTTATGTGGACCAGTTTTACCCCAATGCTGCAATTGCAACTTACCAATTGCTCCAGAAATTGGGGGTCAACGTGGTATACCCTACCCGCCAGACCTGCTGTGGTCAGCCCATGGCAAATTCGGGTTTTGAACACCTCACCCAGGGCTGCAACGATTTGTTTATAGACAATTTCGCAGAGTTTGACTACGTGGTTTCCCCTTCGGGAAGCTGTGTACTGCACATCAAAGACCACCTGCATGCACATGACCGCGAGGACAAGGCTCTGGGCATCCGTAAAAAGATCTATGAGCTGACCGAATTCCTGACAGATATCTTAAAGGTTGAAAACCTGAATGCCAATTTCCCTTATAAAGTGGGCATGCACCAGAGTTGCCACGGTCAGCGTGGACTAATGCTGGCCCAGATGACGGAATTGGTTGACAAACCTTATTCTAAGCCCATGTATTTGCTGAACATGGTGCAGGGCATTGAAATGATCAAACTGAACCGGCCAGATGAGTGCTGTGGTTTCGGTGGTACCTTTTGTGTAGCTGAAGAAGCAGTATCTGCAAAAATGGGCAAAGACCGGGTAGCAGATCATTTGCTGAACGGCGCCGAGTACATTACCGCAGCTGACATGTCCTGTCTGATGCACATGGAGGGCATTTTGAAGCGGCAAAACAGCAAAGTTAAAGTCATCCATATCGCCGAGATCCTGAACGGAGAAGGTATCCATTCTGCAGCTCCTGCTGTAACCACCCAAAGACCATAGCCATGAACACCGGAACTAAAGACCACGCCCAGCTTTCTGATATTTTTAATGCCGATGAAGACCGTGTAAACTGGCACGATGAAACCCTTTGGTTTGTCCGCTCGAAGCGCGATAAGGCAGCACATGGCTTGCCAGAATGGGAAGAGTTACGGAACACAGCATCGCAGATCAAAGACAATGTATTGTCCAACCTACATCACTATTTACTTGAATTTGAGGAAAAAGCAATAGCCAATGGCATCACCGTTCACTGGGCTGCCAATGGAGAAGAGCATAACCGCATCGTTCACCAGATTCTAAAGGAGCAGCAGGTCGACAGGATTGTAAAAAGCAAGTCCATGCTGACCGAGGAATGCCACCTCAATGAATACCTGCACCAAAATGGTATTGAAGTGATCGATACGGATCTGGGGGAGCGCATTGTGCAATTGGCCGAAGAGCCGCCAAGTCATATTGTACTGCCTTGTATCCACAAGAAAAAAGAGGAGATCGGTGAACTCTTTCATGAGCATTTGGGTACGCCAGAGGGAATGTCCGATCCGGTATTTCTGACTGCTGCAGCCCGCGTACATCTTAGAGAAAAGTTCATCACCAGGAAAGCGGCCATTACAGGGGTTAATTTTGCGGTGGCCGAAACCGGAGAATTTGTGGTTTGCACTAACGAGGGCAATGCCGATATGGGTGCGCACCTGGCAGACGTACATATCGCCTGTATGGGCATAGAAAAGCTCGTACCACAACGTGAACACCTGTCCGTTTTCCTGCGCTTGCTGGCCAGAAGTGCTACAGGCCAACCGATCACAACGTATTCCAGTCATTTTAAAAAACCCAGAGCGGGTCAGGCCATGCACATTGTGTTGGTCGATAATGGACGTACCACGCAGTTGGGGCGGCCAGATTTCAGGAACTCGCTCAAGTGCATCCGTTGCGGTGCCTGTATGAACACCTGCCCGGTTTACCGCCGCAGTGGCGGACACAGTTACCATACTGCCATAGCCGGTCCCATTGGTTCCATTCTGGCGCCCAACCTGGACATGAAAAAATATGCCGATCTGCCCTTTGCCTCTACCCTTTGCGGTTCCTGCACCAATGTATGCCCGGTCAAAATCAACATCCACGAGCAGTTGTACAAATGGCGGCAGGTAATCGTGAAAGAAGGTTATGCCGACCCGAAAAAAGCGATGGCCATGAAGGCGATGGAATTTACATTGTCCAGCCCGGCGCTGTATAAAATGGCGGGTAAGGCAGGCCGTATGGTATTGAAATACACACCATTCGCGGTCAACAACCGGCTGAATTTATGGTACAAACACCGGGATATGCCGCAACCTCCTAAACAGTCTTTTGGAGAATGGTACAAAGAAAACGAACAGCAAAAAAAATAATATGACGAGCAGAGAACAGATACTGGCACGCGTGAAAAGCAATCAGCCTGATTTAAAACCGCTACCGGAAGCAGTCAATGCTGTTTTTACGGCGGCCACAAAGGCATCGCCCAGTTGCAACGTGGAACAGTTTAGAACAGTACTGACGACCATTGGCGGTACACTGATTGAGGTATCGGGTTATGAAGAGATTGCGGCTTACATTCAGTCGAATTACACAGCGGGTCAACGTGTCATTTCTACCATCCCGGAGTTGAGTGCTGTCACAGAACAAGGCTGGGAAGATCAGGATCCGCACAGTTATGAAAACATAGATTTGGCCATCTTAACTGCGCACTTTGGTGTGGCAGAGAATGCGGGCCTGTGGATCACAGAAGCGCTGATGCAGCAACGGGTTGTTCCTTTCATTTGCCAGCAACTTGCAGTGGTGGTCAGCAAAAACGGAATCCTAACCACCATGCACGAAGCTTACACCCACATTGGCAATGCCGAATATGGCTTTGGGGCCTTCATTGCCGGGCCATCCAAAACAGCGGACATCGAACAATCGCTGGTACTTGGTGCGCACGGACCAAAGGGTATGACTGTATTTTTGATCTAACTATTTCAGTCCGAAATAGTTTTCTGCATTGTGATAACAAATGTCGCCCACGATTTTACCGATCCATTTGGTGTCGTCCGGCAGCTGACCGTTTTCCATCTCTGTGCCAAACAGGTTGCACAATATCCTTCTGAAATAGTCGTGTCTTGAATAAGAAAGAAAGCTCCGCGAATCGGTCAGCATCCCTACAAAATTGCTCACAATACCCATGTTGGAAAGTGCGTTCAGTTGTTGCTCAATGCCATCTTTCTGGTCCAGAAACCACCATCCGGAACCAAACTGCATCTTCCCTTTCACGTTACCATCAGCAAAATTACCTACCATAGCCGCAAAAGCTGCATTATCGGCAGGGTTCAGGTTGTACACAATGGTTTTGGCCAACTGCTCGGTCGTACTCAAATTACCGAAGAAGGAGGACATCCTTTCGATGTGCTGAAAATCCCCGATAGAATCGTAGCCCGTATCAGCGCCTAGTTTATTGAACATCCCCTGGTTGTTGTTACGGATTGCACCAAGATGAAACTGTTGAACCCAGCCCCTGGTGTGGTACATTTTAGAAAGGGCAGTCAGCACGAAACCCGCAAAAGCATCGGGATTGCTAAAGACAGCATGGTCTGTTTTCAGAAATAGTGCGAATTCCTTTTTCTCGGCATCGCTCAGCCGGTACTGTGCCGGCAGGGCCGAAAGACCATGGTCTGAAATGCTGCAGCCATGGGCATCAAAAAAATCTACCCGGTTTTCGAGGGCAGCCAGCAAGGATTCCACATCTGTAATGGCTACGGCCGACACTGCTGAAAGGCGCGTTATATAGGCTTTAAACTGTTCGGTTTTATCAATCAACAGTGCTTTATCCGGACGGAAAGAAGGCTTTACCTTTACTGCAAAGTTGCTGTTGCGCAGTTGTTTGTGATAGACCAGATCATCGCAGGGATCATCGGTTGTGCCCACCATTTTCACTTTATAATGATTCAGCAAACCTTGTGTAGAAAAAGCAGGTGTAGCCAGCAAAGCATTGCAATGCTCATAAATCTCCATAGCCGAACCCTCATTCAGGTAAGTATTTACGCCAAAGGGATCCTTCAATTCCATATGCGTCCAATGAAAGAGCGGGTTGCGTACAGTAGCAGGAACAATTTTGGCCCAGGCCATAAACTTATCCTCATCTGATGCCATACCGGTGATCAATTCCTCGCTAACACCCAGCGCCCTTTGTGCCCGCCATTTGTAGTGGTCACCCTTTAGCCAGATCTCAGTGAGGCTGCTAAACTGTTTGTTATCTGCAATTTCCTGCGGTGGCAGGTGGTTGTGGTAATCGATGATGGGCAGGTCTTTGGCATATTCGTGGTAAAGTACTTTAGCCTTTTCGTTGTATAGTAAGAAATCTTCAGGGATTACAGCTCCGTCTTTCATTTTATTGCGTTAATAATTCATGGATAATGCCATGTTCCAGGCCTCTCAATTCCGCCAGTCCCTTTAACCTGCCAATGGCAGAATAACCGGGATTGGTCTTTTTCTTCAGGTCGTCCAGCATTTGGTGACCATGATCCGGACGCATCGGGATGCTGGTCTTTCTTTGCTGCTGCACCTGCAGGATCTGCTTCACTACACCATGCATGTCGACATCTCCCTCCAGATGGTTGTCTTCGTAAAAGTCGCCAGCTTCATTTCTGCGGGTGCTTCTCAAATGAATAAAATGAATCCTGTCGCCAAACTCGCCTACCATTTCCACCAGGTTATTATCTGCCCGTACCCCAAATGAACCCGTACAAAAGCAAAGACCATTGTTGGCCGATGGAACCGCGGCAAAAAGCTTCCGCAGCAACGGAGCTGTACTGACCACCCGTGGCAGGCCAAATATGGGATATGGGGGATCGTCCGGGTGAATGGCCAGTTTTACACCGACCTCATCAGCTACCGGCACAATCTGCTGAAGGAAAGCGATCAGGTTGGCCGACAGCCCCTCTGCATCTATTCCTTCATATTTATCCAGCGCCTCCTGAAATTGCCTCAAAGTAAAACTCTCTTCGCTGCCAGGCAGACCAGCAATGATGTTGCGCTGCAGGATATCCTTTTCGGCTTCTTCCATCTGCTCAAAACACTGCTTGCCGGCCGACAACTCCTCTGAAGTATAATGGGCATCAGCCCCAGGTCTCTGCAACATATGTACGTCAAATGCCACCAGAGCCGCCTTTTCAAATTTTAGCGCACGGGCACCATTCGGCAGTTCAAAAGCCAGATTGGTCCTGGTCCAGTCCAGTACAGGCATGAAATTATAAGTCACCACACTGATGCCACAGACAGCCAGGTTTCTCAATGAAGTTTTATAATGTTCAATATAGATCTCAAAACCTTCCGAGCGCGTTTTAATAGCTTCATGAACAGGCACACTCTCTACCACATCCCAGCGAAGTCCCGCCGCTTCAATCAGCTTTTTATGGCTATTGATTTCGTCTACCGTCCACACCTGTCCGTTAGGAATGTGGTGCAGTGCAGTCACCACCCCTGTACAACCCGCCTGTCTGATGTCGGCCAGGCTGACCGGATCATTCGGGCCAAACCACCGCATGGTTTGTTCCATGCGATAAATCGTTTTGTTCTCGCTCATAAATATTATAGTTGATTTAAATATATGGCTTGTAAACAATAAAAGGGGCAATTAATGCCCCTTTTATTATCGAAAACGTTTGCGTCGACTGTGTTATTTCACTTCGTAATGGTAGACTTGTCTGCCCAATAATCCATTGGCATCCATCCCTTCAATCACCACACGGTAATTGCCTTTACTATCTGCATTAAAGAAATCAAATGTACCTTTACCAGCCACTGTTTTCACAGAAGGGTTCCAGTATACCGTACTTCTAAAATCAGCTACCGGTGTATCCTGTCCGTCATGTTTGTATTTCGGAGAATAGAATTCTTTGGTATTGTTGAAACCCTGTGGTGAAATATTGGCCACTTCAGGTGCATATCTTGTTCTGTAAGCACCGAATTTGGTAGTCACGATAATCGCTGGTCCGCCAATCATATTGATTAAAGCCAAATTCGTACGCACCACCTCTACCTTGATGATATCGGCAGGGTTGTTCTCATAAAAAGCAAGGTTTTCGCAAGGGCTCAACCTTCTCCCGTTAAGATAAATTGTTAGTCTTTCATTCCTGCTGTAAGGGATCATGATCGGACCGCATTCTCCGGTATCTTCCATACGAAATACGACCTGGCCGAGTCTCATCGTCAGAAACTCCAGCACATCTTTGTAATTATCTCTTGGATCTGGTCTCAATGTCTGGTCGGCATGCCCCTCAGGAATAGAGAAGCCATATACTGTAGCGCCTTTTCGTTTTCCAGCCCGGATCTTTACCTCCTGAAGCTGTTGCGTACGGCCAAATTGTCCACGCCTCAATAACTCATTCTCCTGCGCCCTGCTGTTTTCCAGCACTGCTGCCATGACTTTACGGAAATCGGTTTCCACATCACCCACGTTAGGATTAATGGTTTGTACTTGTGAGGAAGTACGGTCCAGGATCACCTCTACCAATTTACCACCCTTTGCATTTCTGCCCTGAACGGAAAAGCTGATGCCATTGGTGATCAATAAATTGCCAAACCTGAACTTACCCTGCGCATCGGTTACCGTATCGATGGCTACACCGAGTTTGTTGTTAAACAGCAAAACTTTTCCACCAACAACAGGTTTACCACCCAGGGTCACCATTTTACCGGTTACTTCAGTCAGCATTTTTTCTGCCTTCAAAGGTGCCACATAAGGCTTGCCCGAAGTCAGGTCTTTCCAGTTAAACCTTCTGTAACCCTGGGTCATCATCAGGATGTCCAGGTTTGAAGAAGTCTCTTCTGTAGGATTGTAGAAGTAATAGTTAGGCGTTTCGATATAACCTTTGATATCTGAACTCAGTAAAATATGCGAGAAAATCGTATTCTCTTTTGTTTCATCTACAGGCACCGAACTTTCGTTGTATACAGATACAGAGAAACTACCGTTTACCGGCTGACCGGCCAGGTCTTTCACATCAAAATTGACATCTGTTTTTTCCCTGATTTTATATTCTTTTTTAGCTGTGCTCACCTCCAGGTTCATCCCATCCTTGCGCTGGATGCATACAATCCGCTCATTGGTGGCCACACCTGCCGAAGAGAACAGGGTAAACTGCATAATTCCGGAAGGAAAGTCTTTTGCGGGAATTGGAATCGTAATGGCTGCTTTGCTGACCGTAATGTCACTCGCAAAAAAGACAGTACCACCAGCCTGAGCTACCAGACCTACATGCTGGTCTCCTTTCAGCGCAGCAGCAGAGGTACGGATCCTGACCACGATGGTATCGCTCGACAAGTTATTGAAAACACTCAGCACATAGCCGTTGTCTGTAGCCGCAGGAAGTTTCACTATTTTTTCCGATCCATCCGGATAAGTGACCTTCGCCTGGTAACTTTTGCCGGTTTCTGGTGTGAACTGGAAAAAGCCCATTCCGAGGTGTGTACTTTCAAACTCACCTACCTGCGCATTGTTCTGATCAGTCACAACGCCCTTCACATTAATGCCGTTACCACCGGTATTGATCGCTTTAAAGGCAACCTTTGTACGCACGCCGTTCACCATCAATCCGCCTTCAGGGAAGAACTGGATGTCAGATGCACTGGCTACAGACTTAATCAAAAAGCTCTTCATTGTATTTTGCTCTTTTTTTGCCTCAATGGTAGTCACCAAGTGAGAAGCATTATAAGTGCCTTTTTTATTAGGCTTCAGACCGACGTGCAGTTCACCTTTCTCGTCCGTCTGCCGACGGCCGTTCATGAGCAACTCATTGTCTTCTACCTGTTCGTATACCACCATCTTATTGGCATAAGGCTCCCCTTTTTCATCGGTATACAAAATGGTCGCATTGATGGCTTTTCCGTCAGCTGGATACTCGTATGTAATTGTCGCAAATACGGGATTCGTAATCGAGTTACCTACTTTAATCACTTTATCATAAAAATACTCTGGTCCGGCATTACGCATCCATTGGGTATACGCCCTGATGCGGTAGTTACCGTCTTTGGCACTGGTGTCCGGCAATACAAATTCACCTTTGGCCATACCTGCCAAAAGCGGCAGTTTATAAGACTCGGATATGGAATCTTTTTCGTTGATCAAATCTACATATACCGCGCCACTAAGTGCCGACAACTGGTGTTTGGCACCTACGGTTACATAGGCTTTAAACCAGATGGTATCTCCAACAAGATAGTAAGGCCGGTCTGTATGGATGTAAACTTTTTCCTGTGGATTGGTCTCCACCCATTTTTCCAGGGCAGTAATAATTTTTTCTAGGGGATCGTTTTCTTTGGGAGCGAAAGCAAGTATCCCCATAACGGCCATTAGGGTTAAGGCCATCAAAGAGCGTTTTAAGTTCATATTTGTATATTATGGTTTAAATTCGAGTAAATATATTAAAAAAAACGATCCGTTCTAGGAAATTTACTGGCTTATCTGAGCTGATATCCATGGCAATTTGACTGGTACTTGATAAGTAGTCCATTAGGCCTTGCGTAGGTAATTGAATAAACCAACACCTATCCAACCCCTAAGCAAGTCCTTCGCAAATGCTCCCCAAACAGGTCTCGATGGGTAAACAAAATAATCCTTATATTTAAGAACATGATAAACCGCCGCAGATTTATATCGCTTTCCAGTATGGCAGCTGCCTATGGCCTGTTGCCAATAAGGTTGAATGTTGCTTATGTTGGTTCAGGGTTTATCATGACCGTTACTGGCAAAATAAAACTAACAGAGGCGGGTTCGTTCCTTTCGCATGAACATACCCTCACCGATTTTACCGGTGCGGAGAAAATAGCGCAACCGCAGTACGACAGGGATAAGGCCTTTGAGTTTTTGTTGCCCTATCTCAAAAAACTCAAAGCCGGGGGTGTGGATACGCTCGCAGAATGCAGTCCTGCCTACATCGGCCGGGACGCTTTGTTAGTAAAAAGACTTTCTGAAGCAAGCGGTATCCACATCCTCACCAATACAGGTTACTATGCAGCGGTTGATTTTAAATACCTGCCTGCCCATGCGCATACAGAAAGCAGCGACCAGTTGTCCGCCAGGTGGCTGAAAGAATGGAACGAGGGTATTTCAGATACCGGCATCCGGCCTGGGTTCATCAAACTGGGCGTAGGCAGTGCTCCACTAAAGCCATTGGAAAAGAAACTCATTGAAGCCGCTGCAAAAACACATTTACAAAGCGGACTAAAAATAGCCATACATACGGGCGACGGGGCGGCCGCAGCTGAAGAACTTGCCTTTCTCGAAGCCTCCGGCCTGTCGCCCGAAGCAATGATTTGGGTACATGCGCAAAATGACCAGAGCGGAATACATCATTTGGCACTGGCCGAAAAAGGTTGCTGGATATCGCTTGATGGATTTAATGGCTCACCTGGAACGCCTGAGCAATACAAAAAGCATTTGCTGGCTTTTAAGAAAGCAGGACTACTGCATAAAGTGCTTTTATCCCATGATGACGGCTTCGCTGTGGTAAACAGCGGCGAAGCCATCTATTTTGAACAATTTAAAAACGGAAATAACGAGCCTTATCTGACCATAGACAAACTACTAATGCCCTTATTAAAGGAAGTTGGTTTTACTCCAAAAGAGCTTAGATTGCTCCGCCATACCAATCCCGCGACCGCATTTAGTATTCAGATTCATTCCAGAAAGAAATAATTTTCAGAATTTAATTTGGCGAAAATCCACATAGCTGCCGATCGAGAAATTTTATTTCAAAATATTTGCCTATTTCAAAATAATAGCATCTATTTGTAACACGGACGCCAATCCCACGTCTCAAATATAAACCAAACGTAATTTAAATATTAAACTTAACTTGATCAAGGTTATATGAGCGCTCCTATTTTGGATCAAACCGATCGTGAAATCATCATTCTGCTGGAACAAGAACCTACACTTAACAGTAAGGAGATTGCGACTAAGTTACGCAGAAGACCGTCCACCATGCTAAACAGGTATAACAGACTGATTAGCCTGGGATATATTAAAGAAAGTATTCCAACCGGCGAAATGGAAAAGTTTGACGGCATGATGGTGGTCATCATCAACGTGCAGCTGAACGATCACTTTGCTGAAGCTTTAAATAATTTTCAGGAGGAAATCAGTGCATTCAAACAGGTGATGGAATGTTATCAAACCACGGGACAGGTCGATTTTGTACTGAAGGTTGTCGTGAAAGACATGTCTGACTATCAGGTTTTCTTAGTACAAACACTTTCCAAAATGCCAATCGTAAAATCCTACACCAGTCATTTTGTGATCAACGAAAAAAGAAAAGCGTCTGGGAGACTGGAACCAATGGTGTAAAATCTTAAGGGAGGGTAAACCAAAAAGTACTGCCTTTGCCTGGTTCGCTATCTACCCCAATTTTGCCGCCATGCCTTTCTATGATATCGGCACTGATATACAGTCCGAGTCCCAGACCCGAAACCTGGTAGCCTGAATCATCCGCGCGGTAGTACCTGTCGAATAAATGAGGCAATTTATCGGGACTGATCCCAGGGCCGCTGTCTCTTACGGATACTTTGGCCATATCGCCCAACCGTTCTACAATCAGAAAAATCTCCCTTGAGTTCGGTGCGTACTTTACGGCATTGTTCACCAGGTTGACCACCACCTGATCGATACGGTGTTCGTCAGCAAAAACCTCCAGTTCCTCATCTCCTTCAAATATCAACTCGTGCCTTCCCACAGCCCTGACATGGTTGCAGCAGTCATTCAATAGTTTCGACAACTTGAATGTTTTCTTGCTCAGTTTGATCTGTCCTTCACTCATCCGGCTTACATTGAGCAGGTCCTCCACGAGCTCACTGATTTTGCCCATACTTCTGTTGGACTGCTCGATTAATCTCGGGAGCATCGAGGCTGAAGGATTGTCCCTCATCTTGTCCAGCAATTGCAGCGAAGCCTTTAGGGTGGTGATCGGCGTTTTCAATTCGTGACTGGCGATAGATATAAAATCGTCCTTTTGTTGTTGAAGTCTTTTAAATTCTGTGATATCCAGCAGGGTACCCAACAACCGGCGGGGTTTTCCTTCTTCATCAAAATAAACATTGGCCTGTACCCGCATCCAGTGCGTTGAGCCATCTGTATGAACCAGTCTGGCTTCGTAGAGCATTTTCCCGGTTTGCCTGGCTTTTTCATGCGCCTGGGCACTCAGGTACAGATCGTCAGGATGGATAATCTTCAGGAATTCGGATCTGGACACCGGATGATCAAGACCAAAAATAGCATTGAACCTATCGGAAGTGACCAAATTATTGCTGTTGTAGTCGTGGTCAAAAGTCCCGATCTCGGCAGCGTTAACGGCAAGCCTGATTCTTTCCTCCACATCTTCAATACTGCGGCGCGCCATCACTTTATCTGTCACTTCTATTCCGACCACCATAATGGCAGAAACAATATCTTCCGTGTTTTTGACCGGTTCATATACAAAATCGACAAATACAGATTCCGGGATCCCTTTGCGAACCAGGATGAGTTCATGTTCCTTGGCAACAAATGCAACTCCGGTGCGAATCACCTCCTGCATCACCGGAGCATAACTTTCGGCTGCTTCCGCAACGGCTTCCCAGATTGTTTTATTTTCCAGAGCTTGCTGTTCCCTGCCCACCAGTTCGAGGTAGCCGTCATTCACTTCCTGAATCATCAAATCTGCCGCACGGATGACGCAGATGCCCACAGGCGCTTGCCTGATCAGGCTTCTGAACCGCTCTTCGCTTTCCGCCAGTTCACGGTTCCTGATTTCCAGATCTTCACGTGAATGGATGAGTTCCTCATTTGAGGCTGAAAGTTCCTCTACAGTCGCGCCAAGTTCCTCGTTTAGGGCGGCGAACTCTTCATTGAGCGCCAGGTAATCGTTGTTGCTTTGCTGCAATTCCTTCACGCGATCGGTCACTTTTGCTTCCAGCACACGGGCGACTGCCATGGCTTCCTTCTTCAATACCCTGTCGGTCACATCAATGGCTGTATGCAGGACACAGATCGACTGTCCGCTTTGGTTTTTTATCGCACGGTATTCAAAATCAAAATAAAAGGTCTTTACTTCACCATCAACTTCCAGATCAGCAGCGGTATCGCTGCCAGATATCGTCAATCCTTCTGTCCATACTCGTTTAAACAGGTCGATAAAAGGCTGGCCCTTCAGTTCAGGCAGGGCTTCTTCAAGTGACTTACCAATCACGCTTTTGTCTTTACCCCAAATCCGCAACATGGCATCATTAGCAGCCTGTATGACAGCAGTCTCGCCAATGTGGACGGCCGTCGCGGTTTTGGTTTGCGTATAAACTTCTAATAGTTGCTCGTTGCTTAAAAACTGGGCTGGTTGGCTCATATCATTGATTCTGATAGGCTAAAGATAAATATTAGAATATAATTCCTGTACTTACAGCTGTAAACTTCGAATGTTATTACTAAAATAGAGCTTATAAGAATGATCAATCTAAAACTTTAATCTCAGTTCTTCGATTCAGCTGGTGATCCGCTTCGCTACAGCTAACTCCATTGCCGCAGTGGTTGAGCAACCGTGTTTCCCCATATCCTTTGGCCACCAGGCGATCCGGAGCAATGCCCTGTAGTATGAGGTAAGCCACCGCAGCCTCTGCCCTACTCTGGGAAAGTACCAGGTTATACTGATCTGCTGCACGCGAATCGGTATGCGCAGACAATTCTATTTTCATCAGCGGATATTGCTTTAGCAGCGCGACCAGTTTATCCAGTTCAAGAGCTGCGTCGGAACGAATATCCGACTTGTCGAGGTCATAATAGATGTTTTTCAACACAATGGCCTCCCCTTTCTTAGGTAGTGTAAGCGCTAATGCTACATCTTTTTGAGCAGGTTCCGGTTTTGTAACCAATTTCAAAGGAGGATCGCTCATGGTAAAGCTATAGATGTCATCGCTCCCTTTTCCCTCTTGTCTGTCGGACGACAGATATATCTCACTGCCATTTTCGGTAACGAGGCAAAAATCATCACTGGTACTATTTACCGGATATTTGAGGTTCATGGGTTTGCTCCAGCTTTTTCCAGAGCCACTGGCGCTAAACAAATCATACCCACCCATACCCGGCAGACCTTTTGATGCGTAGTATAATAGTCCAGTCGCTGAAACAAACGGAAAAGCCTCCTCCTCTTTGGTGTTGACTACCGGGCCGCAATTCACAGGTTTGCCCCATGACCCATCGGCTTGTTTTTCGCAAAACCAAATGTCGGTTTTACCAATGCCACCCTCCATATCGGACGTGAAATAAACTGTTCTGCCGTCGGCAGTGACTGCCGCATGTCCGACAGCATATTTATTGACATCATTGTATGGAAAGCCGTTGACAATTTTCCAATCCCCTTGTTTTTTGACGAGCGTGATCAATTGCAAGCGCCGCGTATACAAGCGCTGCGATACATTCTTGTCCCGGTCAATGCGGCGGGCAGCGACATCCGTCGTTACAGTAACATAAGCCGTATCCTGATGGAAGGCAATTGGCCCCTGATGTTGACCCTTGAATAGCTTGCCCCAGCCTTTAGCGGATGATAAGGGTATCGGAGTTTTGTCTTCCGGACCTAAGGTATACAGTGTATACAGACCATTGCCAGTCCGCTTGTCCACACTGCCCTTAACGCCAGTATTACGGTCGGATGTAAAAAAAAGCCTGCCCTGGTCAAAGCTCAATCCCCAGTCTGAAAGGCGGCCGTTCAACCGCGCGTCATTGTGAAGGGTCTGGCTAGTGGGCCGGGCCATCCACAATACAGCCGAATCACAGCCAGCGAGTTTACGGGCCATCATTTCGGCATCAGGTACTTTTGAAAAATAGTTCTTATACTGGGTTTTAGCGAGGTCAAACTTCTTATTGCGCAGCAAAATCTCCGCATAGTGATACTGGTGAAGGGGATTGAAACTGTTGTATTTCATGACCTGCGCATACCACTGTTCCGCCTCTTCATAACGGTTCATCTGCCGCAGGCATTCAGCGATGCGCTCCACGACTTTCAGTTCCGAAGTTTTCCTGGAAAGCTGCAGGTAGATATCCAGACTTTTTGCGTACTCGTAGCGTTCATACAGGCGGTCGGCCTCGTCTATAGGACGCTGCTGTTCCTGGGCTTTGATTTGTCCCAGAAAAACGATAGTCAACAGCAAAAAAAGCAGGATCCTTCTCATAGCTAAAAATATCTGGGGCTCAACATCCTCGATTTCCTGCCAGGCAAACTGAGACTCAATGAAAGCTCATGGGTGCCACTCTGGTAATTGCCAAGGCTGTTCAATGAAAAATCAAAAGCATAACCGATCCTAAAATGATCATTGATATAGAACTGGGCCATCGCGGCGGCGGCATCGGTCCACTGCAAGTCATTTTGCAATTTACTTTTCCAGTTCAGCACCCCTGTACGGTAGGATGCGCCAAGACCGATTTTTTTATTGAAGAGCGTGTAGCCCGTCAGATCGATATTGGTAGGCCCCTTAAAATCTTCTTTGATCATGATGGAAGGCCTGAGGTCTATCACCGGAGATATCGGGATGAGCAGCCCACCCGTCAGATATAACGTGCGTACCTGTCTAACCAGGTGGGTATAGTCGGCCACCACATTGGAGGCAGACAACAAATTAAACACCGATGCACCGAGGTACATTTTAGGGGAATAATAATAAACGCCAAAACGAACGTCAGGTGTAGACCTACTTTCATTGACATTGGGAATGCTGACATCACCAGGATCGGTAGGACTAAACAGGCTGCCTTCCAGTTTATACTGGGAAACGCCGACGCCAATACCAAAACAAAGGCGCTCGAAATCATCAGCATTGAGTCGCATCCGGTATGCATAATTGGCGTAAAAAGAAGAAGTACTTTGAGGCCCCAATTTATCTATCGTGGCCAGTAAGCCAAGTCCAACGGTTTTACTTTCACCCAGCAGACCGTCGACTGAAGCCGTACCAGTGCCAGGCGCGCCATCAAAACCATTCCATTGCAGGCGACTGCTCAGGTTCAGGGTCCAACTGTCCTTATAACCTGCATAGGCTGGGTTCAGGGCTAGTCCATTGAACATATACTGACTAAACTGTACGCTCTGCTGTGCTTGTGTGCTTTTCAGGCCAAACAGCAGCAATATCAAGAGGATATATTTGATCAGTACCTTCATTATCTTTTGATATAAACCCAACCCTTAGTTACCGTTCTCAAACCTCCGTGTTCTCTTTTGCTCAAAATGTAAAAATAAGTGCCTTCCGCAAGATTGTTCCCATTCCAATCATTGAGGTAGTTCTCTGACTGGTAGACGGCATTGCCCCAGCGGTTGAACACATTTAACTTCGATCCGGGGAATTGCTCCAGGCCGGTCACATGAAAAAGATCGTTCTTGCCGTCATTGTTGGGCGTAAACACATTTGGCACTACGACTGGCACCTCAAGACTCACATCATAAAGCGTCAGTCCAAGTTTGATGATGAGCGGTTCGTTCACAATATACCCCCAGGTATCGATGCTTTTATTGTTTCCAAAATCAGCGTCGTTATTTGGATTGTTGGTTGGGTTGCCCCATTTGTGACCATTAACCTGGCTGTTCAGTCCAGTGAGGTTTTTAAGTGGTGAAGAAGCCGTGCCCGGACCCGTAATCAGGGAATCGTCCCAATAGAGGTTATAATCTGGCGCATTGACCCCATTGACCCGGGTTAGCCTAATGCCATTGGTATTGCGTTCTACGTCGAAGAAAGGAAAATGTACCTCCCCTGAATTGGTGGTCAGCGTAATTTCTGCCGTATAGGTCGCCTCATAAATCACCCTGACCTGCTTGCCCTGTCCATCCAGTCCATTCCAGCTGATCTCATTCAGTCCGGCAACACTATTTCCGGGCATTTGCCGGTCCACCGGATCATCATATTTACCGTTCCCGTCGACGTCAATTCGAATCAGGTAGTTGCCGCCACCGGCACTATTGAACGTAAATATACCCTGCGGCAGATCCCTTGAACTTACCGTGGTCTTGAATGAAAAATCGCTGATCCCGGCAATTACCGGAGTACTCAGTAACCAGGTAATGCTCCCACCCGGTGCCTTTGCACTAAGGGGCATGTCTGCGGCCGGTTTGTTAAAAAATATCTTGTGCGTAATGTCCGCCTGCGTATCCGCAGCCCGCGGGTCGTGGATGTTGATGCCGGATACGTTGTCGATGCTTTTGTAAGACGGAAAACCGGCAGCATCTCTAAAACCTTTGTTGTTGACAAAAAAACTAAAACCATTTCCGGCCTGCCCGTTGTTGTCTACCGTATACTGGTAACCATCCTTTGTCAGGATGTGGAGCACCGCATTGAAGCCCACATTGAAATTGCCCAGGATGCCGACAAACACATTGGTAAATACCCTTCCCCTGAGGAAATCTGTATTCGCCGCATTTCGGACCGACACGTCAAAGGCGGTAATATAAGCCCCTGCTGTTTGCGTCCAGGGCATGTTGGCCGCCACGACTGCCGGGTTTGCAGTAGAGTTACTATTGGGCGATACAAAGTCTATTTCCCAAATGCCTTCCTGATTTGCAAGGACTGTGATTTTATAGGGCGTATAACCACCCGCTGCTGGCAATGGACCTGCAAGTTCCTGACTGAGGTTTGCAATCAGACCCACGGTAGTGGAATTACCGCTGGAGTAGGTATTGCCGTCAGGTGCGCGTAAACTAACGCTGCCTGAAACCAATCCTTGTGCGCTAGACCCCACATAAATGCTTTCACCAGCCTTGACATAAATTTTCATCGTACCCCGAGTAGGATACGGAAAAGAGAAGCTGGCCAGGTGGCTCGAGTACAGGTAAGCCCTGTTTCCACCGTTTGAGATCAGTTCCCTGCTGCCTTCGGCGCGCAATAGAACTGTACTTACTGCGGTGAGCAGAACGAGAATTATAATAAATTTATACTTCATAAGCGGCCTGAGACCATGTCGATCATAAATATATAAATTTTACGCTTTGCAGGGCAGCTTATCCAGTATTACTTTTTTGGAATGAGTTTGACCAATGCGCCCGGCCCTTCGGTGACAGCGTAGATGTACCCATCAGGGCTTTCTGCCACATATCTGAAACGACCTGTCCCCTGGAACATCCGGTCTTCAGCTACATATTTGGTTCCATCCAGGGTGATCCTGTTCAGATGGGAAAAAGCCAGTGCACCAACCAGCAGATTTCCTTTCCAACCCGGGTATTTATTGCTCGTTACAATTGTCATTCCACATGGACCGATAGAAGGAACCCAGTAGTGCTTCGGATTTTCAACGCCCGGCAGCTCCTTGTTAGGCGTCAGCACGGTACCATCATAATTGATTCCATAAGAAGCCTTTGGCCAGCCATAGTTTTTGCCTTTTTCAATAAGGTTCAGTTCATCACCACCTTTCGGGCCATGCTCATCCTCCCAGATCCTGTTTGTTGCGGCATCATAAACCATTCCCTGCGGATTGCGGTGACCGTAAGTCCAGATAGAGCCGTGTGCAGAACCCTGCCCTACAAACGGATTGTCTGTCGGGATCCGGCCATCTTCAAACAGGCGGTGAATTTTGCCATGATCGTTGTCCAGTTCCCATACTTTTGGCTGGGTACCGCGCTCGCCCACACTCACAAACAAGTATTTATCCTTGTCAAACACTACCCTGCTGCCAAAGTGAAAATCAGCCTCAAGTGCAGGTTTGGCTTCAAAGATATCTTGTTTTTCGACGACCTGATTTCCTTTTAGCTTAAAACGCACGACTGCAGTCGAAGCCAGACCATTTCCTACCGGTTTCGAGAATGTGATGTAAATCCAGCCGTTCTTTTTATAATCAGGATGCAATTTGATGTCCATCAGTCCGCCCTGTCCTTTGGCAACAACTGCAGGCACCCCAGTCAGTTTCTGACCGGTATATTTATCGTCTTTAAAAATCAGAATCTCTCCTGACCGCTCAGTAACCAGCAGTCGCCCGTCAGCCAGCCAGACCATACCCCATGGATTCTTTAAGCCATCGTAAAGTTTTACAGCGCTTACTTCCAGTTTAGCTGAATCTCTTAGTACCAGGTTCTTTTTTTCTGCACCGGGTTTTAATGCAGATAGGAAAAGCATACCGGGAACAAGCCCCAGCAAGAATATTTTTTGTTTCATTGGTTTGTTACTACTTAGGTTTCAAATTGTACTGCAATTTATCATTTAGTTTAAAAAAAAAGGCAGGTTCAGGTAAAAGTTAGAATACAAACTGTCATATTTGTGCATCACATATCGCAATTACAAAAATGAGCAGTTCAACAGATTCAAATACGCCAAACGCGCAAATCAAACACAATATATACTTTGAAGGCAAGGTACAAAGCCTGGGCCTGGATACTGAAAAAGGCAAAGCCACCGTTGGTGTGATGAAAGCGGGAAGTTACACTTTCGGCGCTTCATCTCCGGAGCTGATGGTTGTCGTTTCAGGAATTCTAAAAGTGAAGCAAACGGATGGCAGCTATATCAATTACGCTGCAGGTGAACAATTTGATGTGGCAGCAGGGACCAGCTTTGAGGTTGTTTGCGATACTGATGCTGCTTACATTTGCTACTACGGATAATCCGAGAATTAATCGGCCAGTCTTATCATGCACTGTACGTCCTTTTGGTTAAGATAAAGTTCCACACAATAACCCTCAGGATCTAATTGTGGATAGCTAAGCAGCTCTTTGAAAGCCCTTTCAATACTTGGAATATCTTTCATAAAATCTTCAATTGTCACACTCACGTATGTCCCTTTTTTTAAAACAAGCATTTTAAAACCCAGCTCCTCTGCCTCTCCTGGGTGAATTTCTTCCGCAGCAGCGTGGTAAACGATACCCCCATCGTTTTCCGGACGGGAGAGGCCGAAATAACGCCGTTTTTCATCAAAGGGCACTATCGCATGAAGTTGCTGGTGCGCCGCTAGCACCCCGTCGGGAAATGAAGATGCTGTGACGTAAAATGCCCGGATGTCCTGATTGATAGTTGTCGTTTCCATAGTTTGTTTTTTAGTTTATGATGTCCAAATATAGCCCAAGTAGGGCCAACATTAAGGGCATCAATGCGACAATTTAAAGGGTGGATGACGACTATAGACTATTTAGAATCGCATTCAATTCTTCTAAAATCAGTTTCCCTTTATCGTGATTATACCATTTCTGCAGTTCAGTCTTAACCGTTTCAAAGTCCGCTTTCTCAGCCGTAAGCCTGGCATATAAAAGCTGGCATTCTGCAGGTCTCGGTCCCCAGGTAGCCAGGTCCTTCCCAGGCTCATCTCTGATGATCAGTTTCGGAATTGCTTTGCCGCCATTGGTCAGGTAATCGTTGATCAGAAAAGGTTCGGTGTCCCTCAATTGGTAGTCGATTTTAATCAGCGGATTCCAAAGCGTGATCAATTGAAAAAAGGGCACTATATGGGCCGCATCACCACACCAGGGCTCCGTGATCACAGTCCAGTGTTGTAAAGTTTCAACCTTAGATAAGGTCGTCTTGATTTCGTCAGATAAATCCCCCACCTTCAACCAGCGGTTCATCCTGGACCAGTTTAGTTTGGCGTAGTCAAAATAGGCAGGATTGTCGTAAGGCGCTGCAGGATTCGGATTGTCAATAATCGACTGGAAATAATGCTGGTATTCGGAGAAATTCATGATTTAAAATTTGCATGCAATGTAGAATCTTACCCGCTAAACATTGTCAGCTTTATATTATATTTATAAATAGGAGTTTCAAAGGATTTGACGCTATTTCTTTGAGACAGGTGGCGGAACATCCATTCGGAACGGCACCTGTTTTCTCAGCATCTTGCCTGCATAGCCCGATAAATACAAATAATAATCAGATGGGATGTCTTCTTCGAAAGTCACAAAAGTACTCGCACCTACAGGCGGATTTTTAGAAATCTTAAAGATCGCTGTACCCTCGTCGATCTCGTCAAACATCGCCACATACAGCATTTGTACGCCATTTTGTATGGCTGTAGACAGCTGTCTCCAAAAAAACGTGCCCCTGTTGCGCGGAATCTGGTTGGAGGGTGACCTTGGGTTCATGTTGTGCCAGCTGAAGCCCGGGAAGACAACCCCTACATAATCCAGTTTATTGTCTTTACACCAGGCAATATCGCCTCTTTGCACTTCTGCATACCTGTTGTACGCCGTTTCGTTGCCATAGCGACCGATTGTCCAGGGATGCACGATGTCCGCCTTTTTAATGATCTCATGAAGCAAAGGATTTTTTTCCGTATCGTTGCCAAATTCACGCCAATAAGTTGGTACGCCCAGCATCACTGAACACCCCCCATAAACAGGGTCATTCTTTAAGAAATCTACAATTTTGTCTACGTCTTTCAGCGTATATCTCCTTTTGTCGTTAAATCCCACACCCCAAATTACCACCAGTGGTTTGCCATTGTGGTACAGATAAGATTGGTTATTACCTCCACTGGTTATCTTCATACTGTCAACCAGGTTCTTCCAGTCCTTGATCAAAACCGGCACGTCCACACTGTCGCGCATACCCGACAGATCATACATGACAGAGATCGCCCTGCCGTATTTCTGAGCGGACTTAAGTGCGTTACCCAACACCGTATTGAAATGATTGCGGCCCGACCTCCCCCTTATCTCTGCCACAAAACGCTGCATGAATACACCGTCCAGCCCGTATTCTTTCATCCATCTGAAATGGGTTTCCACGGTAGAGGCATCGTGCGCACTGGTCAGGTAAGCCGGACTACCATCTGCATGCACAAAAGGCGTCTTGTAGCGTTTTTTCTGTTCACTGGTTTCCGGCCACAGGTCTACATTCGTGCTGCCCGGTTCAAATTTACCTCTTGAGGTATAGTGGTACCAACCCCTGCCTGCACCATCTTCCGGTGCATTGTGCCAGCCCTGATAACCGGCCATTATGAGCCCCTTGTAGCTCTTGAATTTTGAAGTTTTACTGTGCTTGCTTTGGGCAAAAGCCCCGATCGTTAAAAATGATAAAATAAGCAGGATTAAGTTGTTCCGTTTCATATCTGTTGTGTGTGATCCAAAGTAAGCAGCGACTATTAAAAAAACATTAATAAAGCACTAGTTTCAGCCATTGTTCTCCTATTTCTGAAAGATTTCCGGATATTTTCTGATAAAATAAACCGGTGTACAGCTCCAGGCATGACAATAGCTATTGATCGGAAAAAAATTATATGGTGATAATTTATCGTTGTTGGGATCATAAGCTTCCCAAAAAGTATCTGCGCCTTTGCTCACCATGCCACCCCAATATCTTTCCACCAGCTCCTTTGCTTCTTTTGTCATTCCGGATTTGATCAGGGCAGCTACATAATAATGCGTTAAGTAAGGAGTTCCAGGCATTACCGCATTCTTGTCATTTACAATCGCCTTCATGGCTTTTTGCGCTTCAGCCTTTGTAGCCACCTCACTTAGGATCATCCAGGATTGGGAGGCGTACGAAATCTGTTTGCCTGCTCCACTGGTAAATAATCCCTTTTGCTTGTCGTACAAAAGCCTTGCAGCCCTCGTCATTTTAGTGATGAGTTCCGGAAGTTCGGCGACTTCGTTTTCTTTGCCCAACTGTTTGGCCAGTGCAAGCGTTTCTCGCATGGCATAGATCATGATGCCCTGCTCTGATGTCTGCTTATCCAGCCCATCTCTCCAGTCTACAAAAAGCCACCAACCATCCCTGCCCGCAGCTCCCGTATCAAAAAGACCGTTAACATCCAGGTGCTTACTGACATTTTCTATTTGTTTTTTGGCCACAGGCCAAAGGTCAAGCGCGGTTTCTTTATCACCTGAAGCCATTAAATATTCTTTCAGGGCAGCATTATAAAACAAAGAATATTCAAATAGAAAGGGCTGACCTTCCTGTGCATGCAAATCAGGCGTTTCAAAAGTAGTCGCATACAAATAACCGTTTTTCTGGGCCAGACCTGCAAGAATATACAGACAGCGCTTGGTGAGGTCATGGTTTTTGAAGGAGTAAGTATTGGCCAGAGATTCCAGATAAAGATCACCGATCCAAAGCCTTCTGTCACGTTTTGGACCATCTTCATATACTGTCTGCATGCATTCTTTTAAAGTAGTTAAGCCAACAGCATCGATTTTAGAGATCATCGGACTGGTTGCAGGAGAAAGCGACGCTGGCTGGTTGGTAACCGCGGTGACCGCCTTAAAACTCATGTCAGTGATCTTAAAATCAAAGCCATTGGAACTGGCGAGCAAATCAATCTTCAGGTATCGGAACGCCAGGCGGCGAGGAATGGTGATGGTCGCTGGCAGGTCCATGACAGTAACCGTTTCATCCTGAAGCCATGCCCTGCTCAGTCCGCCCGGATAAGGATCAAAAGGCGTCGCCATTTCAGCAGGTACTTCACCAAAGGTGAGTTTAAACCGCAAAGGGGCATCAGGATAATTCTGACTTGCCTTGATGGTAAATGTATAATAACCAGTCAGGTGTTCGCCGAAATCAACCACCACACCGGATTGTCTTTTGAAAGATTGCGCATATAAGTCTTCTATTTTGCCAGCTGGAACAGTCTTCCAACCCTGGAAAGCAGACGGATCTGCCTGAAGCCTAACCAGTCCGACCGGCTTTTTCTCTAGTTCGTTGAGCTTCGGCTTGCTCAGTTCGGCTTTGTCCAGCCAGTTTTTTCTTTGTTCTGCAGTATAAAAATCTTGTGCGACGGCCATTACCGGCACTAAAAGCACGAGAAGGCAAAAAAGTGTCTTGATATTTTTCATTTAATGGATTTGTAGGTCAGCTTTTAATTGGTTTTTCTTGGGTCTTTGATCTGCGGCAGCCAGCTGATGAAATAGCCGGCCTTTGCACCGTTTCCGGCCGAAGCGTAATCGCAAAAATCAACGGTCACAGCGGGCGCACCTTTCTCTGAATAAGACTCAGGGGTAAATTTGTACCTGAACTGCATCCAGGCATCTTTTGCATCATGAGGTACAGGCGTTAAATCGACATAGCCACTGTTAATGCCCACTATCGCACCCATGCTTACGCCCGGCAGGGTTTCATCCCTCGCCAGTAGGATCGGCCCCCTCATCAAAGCTGCATATTGGGGCTGATCCCCCATCAGCTCCACCCTGCCCCTCATATCCAGTTGCAGACTGACGACATCACCGTTCTTCCATTTTCTGTTTACAGTAGCATAAGTACCTGCTACGGGTATCTCAACGGCCTGTCCGTTCACAGTCAACACATTTTTTTTACTCCAGGCCGGAATCCTCAGGCTAATCGCAAATGTTTCTTCTTTTGCCAGTTTTAAGGTAATCCGAATATCGCCATTTTCAGGATAGCTGGTCTGTTGCAATAATAAAACCTGTTTGCCAGAGGGCGTAGTCAATTCATACACTCCTGGCGCATAATAGTTTACAAACAGGCCTTCTGCAGCTTTCATGACTACAAAAGCAGGAAGATTAAATAATCCCCTCGGACCACTGGCATCACAACAATTTATCGTCATACCGCATTGTCCGCTGCCGGGCAGACGATGACCACTTAGTGGTGTATATTTTGCCCACTGTTTACCGTCGGCACTCATAGCGCCCAGCAAAGCATTGTAATAACTGTTTTCAACTGCGTCTGCGTATTTGGCATCGCCAGTCAGCCTGAACAACTGATGGCTTAACTTGATCCAGGTCACCGTTACACAGGTTTCCTGGTAATGATTGACCGGCATGGTTTGTATTGCCCTGCCGCCAAACCACATTTCTGTAGAAGCACCGGAACCAGCGACGTTAATTTCCTTGTCATAGATATTCTGCCAGGTCTGCTCTACAGCGGCTTTGTATTCTGGCTGACCAGTGAGCCTGTACAACTCCAACAATCCTTCATAGCAGGACATCATTTCATAGGCCTTTTGGCCCTGTTCAAAAGAGTACCAGTTGACCGGCTTTGGAAAGCGCTTCGCAACCTCGACATTGGCATTACTGATCAGGTGCGGCCCTTCAGGTGTCTCCCACTGGCGTACAATTTCTTTGGCAAAATCCAGGTATTTCTTTTCCCTGGTAGCCTTGAAGAGCAGGCATACAGGCTCCAGGACAGATGAAGCTGCCATCCCACGGTAGTTTCCCTTAGTCACGATGACACCACCTGCATTTTTCAGATCTTCCATTAAATTGTCGGTTACCGCTCTGGCACCGGCCAGGCTTTTTTTATCACCGTTAAGGTTATAGTAGTCCAGCAGGCCAAGAATACAATATTTACGACCCCATATGTCCCATTGCTGCAGACGTGCCTCTTTCTTATAATTTCCAATATAGCCATCGGCCGTCTGTGTCGCCATCAACGCTTTTACTGTCGCGTCGAGTTTCTGCTTTAATGCTGTTGTAGGATGATATCTATAGGCAAGTACCGCAGAAGTAAACCATTTGCCCCAGAACTCACTTTGCCATAAACTGGTTTCATTTCTTTGCTTAAAAGGTTCAACCAGCTCATCGGCATCCTGTGCCAAAATGCGGTTATCATAGGAGTTTTGCAATCGCTGACCGATTACGCCCGTAATCACTTCTTTGGTAGCAGGGCTCAGCTTGTCCTGTGCATTTGCAAACTCAACTGTTAGCATAGCGCATACAGCTACAGCCAGTCCCGGTAAATATTTCATAAGGGTATCATTTGGTGTTTTTAAAAATACCAAATAATCACCAATAAACAGCATGGCTTTAGGTTGGTCAGGCAAAAAAAAAGGTGCCCATCTATCATGAACACCTTTTCAGTTATAGGATTATAAGATTAATCAAGTGCTTTTGCTGCATCACGCAAAGCTTTTATAGCATCATGTGCAGCCTTGATATCTTCAGCCTGACTGATGACTGTTTCTAAAGCTGCTCCACTCAATTCGCCGTTTTCCAAAGCCAATTTATAAGCTGCTTTGATCGCATCTTCGCCACGTTCTGCTTCCGACAAGATACTTGCACGGTCACTTCCGCCAAACAGCGATTTTACATCAATCCAAGCCCTGTGAAGTGTACCTGCAACACTGTTGCCCGTTTCCACTTCTTCTCCGTGACCGGCAACTAAAGCCGTCAGCTCCTGGCTGAATTTGCGGCTTTGTGCGCTGTATTCCTGAAACAGTGCTTTCAGATCTATATTTTCATCATTGATGTCTGCAAGTGCTTTTTCAAAGCCTGCGACACGGTCGTTGTTGATCTCTGTCAGATCGTTTAATACTGATATAGTGCTCATAGTAGGTGTTTTTGAGTTAGTACAACAATGTCATACCCATACGGTTTTAAAAAAGATATCAATAAATTGTTAAACTTTAATTTGCCCTTCTATGGAGTCGTCCAGGGTCTTTCCTATCGCGCTTCCGATTAGCATCTTCACTCCTGCCACCATGTTTCCGTGTTTATTGTCCCAATAATACCCGGTAGAAGGAGTTACTTTTAAGAGCGAAATGCGCGGATCATTTTCTCCTTCGGTAAACCAGGTCTTCAATAAAGGGTTCCAAAGTTCTTTGATCTTGGCCTTATCATCATGAATAGTAGCTTCGGCAGTCAGGTATAGGAAATCGGAGTGTTTTGAGCCCTGAAAATACAATTTGACGCGTGAATCAAGCGCAACTTCGGCATTGGTATGGCTGTCGTTTGCGGTCATGATCCAGAGGTTTCCCTCGTCGTCTACCTGTTGGACGCTCATCGGACGTACACCTTTTGACGGGCCGGTAGCTGCCTCGGTGACGAAAAAGCAAGTATCCGAATTTGCGATCATTTCCTTAATTCTTGCCAAGGCATCCTCGCTGCTTAAATTTTCCCTGTTGTCTTCAGGTTGGTTTTCGTTAATGCTGTTCATAGTTTTGTAGATATATGTGACAATAAAACTGCCTGCAACTAAAATTGTTTCAATATGCGTGACTTTTCGTAATTTGCAAGAAGGCTGATTGTTAACCAAATCCTTACAACCGGCTACATAGTAGCTTTAAAAACATTTAAACAAATAACAACGATGAAAACCCAATCAATTTCGAAGCTCGGTGGAAATACCATGCGTAACCTGCTGGTAGCTATGCTTATCTTACCTCTGGCGTTCACCGCCTGCAAAAAAGAGGAGCAATCTGCAGATCCGGTTACCGAAGAAGAAGCAGTAGCGGTGGCTACGCAGGCCATCACACCGGAAACCGGCGGTATTATTTTGCAAACCAATGCCACCTTGATCTTGTCAGTCACCAACCTGAGCAGTGCAAATTGCGGCGTCAAAAAGGATACAACCATCACTGGACAACTCAGCAACAACACACATGCTTATGCTTACAACCTCAACTGGAGCAGGACTTTGACTTGCAATGCTAATGTAGCATCCAGTTACGCACATACTTTCATCGGCAACAGCAGCTACACCAGCCCTAAGATGTCGTCGACAGACCAATCGAAAGGCAACATAACCATAGCCGGTCTGGAACCGTCAAACACAGCGCTAACGGTAACACTAGGCTATGAACGCAATGGCAGTCAAAATTCAAAAGTAGGTAAGGAACGGAATTTTACCAGCAAAGTTTTGATAACCGGTACAGGAATAAAGATCAATAAACTAAGCAGGCAGATCACTTCAGGATCCGGCACCCTCGGTATCACAGGCGTTACTTCAACTGGAACTAGTTTTAGCTATAATGGCACCATTACATTCAACGGAAATAACAAAGCGACGCTGGTTGTGACCGGTGGAGGAACTTACAACCTGCAATGGTAAAAAAGCGCCGCTATTGCGGCGCTTTAGACTAAAAACTGGCTATTTCGCTTGCGTCTTCAGTTGATTGAGCGCTTTTTTGAGGGCTTCAATCTCAGCTTGCTGCTCTTTGACTGCAGCCACAAGTATCGGTATCAGCTCCTGATGGCTGACTTCATTATAGGTCGCTACCTTTGTGCTGTTTTTTCCTGCGGGATATTGTTTGGACTTTTCATGGACCAATGCCGGAAAAACAGCTTTTACATCGTTTGCAAGAAAGCCATACTGTTCCCCTGAGGGAAAATTGAGGTGTTTAAACTTCTTCAGGTCATAAGTGAACCTGACCGGTTCCAGTTGCAAAAGCTTATTTTTGGAGTCAGATATTGTCCCGACCTCCAGTTTGAGGTCTTTTTCGTTGATGGTCTGTGCGCTTGCGGATAATGCACAAATACCCGATAAAAGCCCTAATACGAGGCCTTTACCCATTAGTGGATACTTCATAAAATTAAGATTGCTTGTTTAAAATAATGTTGGTTACTGAATATTGGCTAGAATTAGCACAATCAGGAAAGATTTGGTGGCGGCGAAGGAATAGAAATGCTGGGACTGAGTACTTCAGGAACTCTGGCGAGAGATGACTTCCTTACCGTGACTGACAACTCCGGGAGATCATAACTATGGTCTTCGATAAATTCATCAGCAAGTTCCAGAAGCTTATTTTCCTTCTGGTCCTCACCAGAATTCTGCCCGGATTCGTCCTGATCATCTGAAGTGGCATGCTGACTATGTATTGCCTTGACACTAGTTTGCAGATCAAACGACACGCCGCCTTTTATCCACAAAAAGGAGAGTAAAATAAGCAAGCCTGTCAATCTTCTAAACATATAGTCGCATTGGGTCCGTTGACAGCAAATATAATGGGTTGATGTTAAAATGCCTAAAATCTCTGGCAGCAATTGTGCAATCAACAATTTATACTCCTAAAAATGAGTATGATAAAAGATAACTTAACATTATTTTAAAATAAATTTAGGCGAATAGTTAAATAATTCTATCTTTGCACCCTCTTCAAAAAGAGAATGATTCCTTAGCTCAGCTGGTAGAGCATTACACTTTTAATGTAGTGGTCCTGGGTTCGAATCCCAGAGGGATCACATAGAAAATGAAAAAGCGCACTTTTAGTGCGCTTTTTTTGTTTACACCTATTTTAGAAGGGTTTTCTGCAAATAAGCAATTCAAAGTAATTCAAAGAAGTTCAGTAAAAATGGTGACCATTTCAGTGACCATTTTTGATTCGTAAATTGGGTCACCGAATTTTGTAAGACTTTGTTATGTAGAGTTTTAAGGAATTCAATGTGTTTCCGGCTATGCCGGAAGAATAATTGAAAACTTAAACAAGAGAAGATGAAAAGTAATCAAAAACTGTCACTGCTGTTTTGGGTAAAGAAAACAAAGGTGTCGAAGAAAGATGGAAAAGCCCCTTTATACGCGAGGATAACCATCGATGGTAAAGACGAAGAATTGTCTCTAGGCCGAAAGATCAACCCTCAGTTCTGGGACGTTAACCTAAAGAGGGATTGTGAACCAGGCTCGGAGTCAAAGAAAACCAACTCTAAAATTGAGCAGATCAAAGTTGATTTAGAACGTCATTTTGCGGTACTTCAGTCGCTTCATGAAGTCATTACTCCGGCAATGCTTAAAAATGTCTTTACCGGTCTCCCAGCTACTTATTCGAAAGATGTTCCAACTCCAGCGCTTCAGGAAAAAAAGAAGCTGTTTGAAACTACCGACGAGTTTATCAGTATGTTCGAAAAAATGGTTAATAAGAATATTAGATCTTTCGAGACATTAAAGCAATGGAGATCCACTAGAAAGAAATTAGAAGAATTCATACTCTTCCAGTTCAAAAATAACGATATCCTGGAGATTTCAGAGATAGTGTTCAGTCCTTTTCAGACCAAAGTGTCCACTTCAA
>JAZKCT010000047.1:0-6275 GCA_040387995.1 Bacteroidota bacterium
GCTGAAATTCCTGCTAAGGGTTCAGTCAGCTTTCCCCTCTTAGCAGATACACTTTCTGCTAAGGTACAGATCGTTTCGGTCGGAAAAACAGATACTATAAATGATAAAAACCACCCTGAGATCAGACAGATCAGCAGGGCTTATACCATTACTTCATTTGATTCTGGTATACAGATGGTTCCATCACTGGTATTTCAAAGCGGCGGAAAGAAGTATGCGACAGAAGCACTGCCCCTGGACGTAAAAGAAGTTAAAGTGGATACCACCAAAGGATATTACGATATCAAACAGCCCTTGGCGGTGACCTATACGTTTATGGACTGGCTGCGGGATGAATGGCCACTTTTACTTGGCGGATTGTTGGGTTTGCTGTTAATTGCAGGATTGTGGTTTTACTTTAGAAAGATAAAGAAGCCTAAACCTGTAGTGGCGAAACCGGAAGTAATTGTACCGGCACACGTGCTGGCATTGGAGCAACTAACTGCACTTAGAAATAAAAAACTATGGCAGGCCGGTGAATTGAAAACCTACTACAGTGAGTTGACGGACATCATCAGGCTTTATCTGGAGAAGCGTTACCTGATCAATGCACAGGAGCAGACTTCGGACGAGATCCTGTCTGGTTTGAAAGCAGCGGCCATTTCTACAGAAGGAAGGACGGCATTGCGGGAGATTCTTTTGTTGGCCGACCTGGTGAAGTTTGCAAAGGCACAGCCATTAAACTCAGAGAATGAACAAAGTATGGAACGCGCAATTCTGTTTATAAACGAGACACAGGTAGCGTTACAGGAATATAAAGGGCAAGGCAGTGATGGCGTGGTTTAGAGAAATTGAATTTGCAAACAAGGGATTTTTCTGGCTGTTGCTACTGATCCCTGTGATGATTGGCTGGTACATCTGGCGTCAGGAAAAACTGCAGGGTTCGTTGCGCATGTCGGCTATGTCAGGCTTTTTAAAAGTGAAAAATAGTGGCTACGCCGTATGGAGACATTATGGGATTGTACTTAAATCGTTGGCGCTGCTTTGTCTCATCACTGCCCTGGCCAGGCCGCAATCGGCACTGAGCTGGGAGGATACAACTACGGAAGGGATAGATATCGTGATTGCTACCGATGTTTCAGGCAGTATGCTGGCCGAGGACTTGAAGCCCAACAGGTTGGAGGCGGGAAAAAATATTGCCATAGATTTTATCAAGGACCGGCCTAGCGACCGTATTGGCCTCGTGGTATTTAGTGGTGAAAGTTTTACTCAATGTCCGTTAACCATTGACCATGATGTACTGATTAATTTGTTTAAAGACATCCGAAACGGAATTATAGAAGACGGGACAGCGATTGGCATGGGCCTGGCAACGGCGGTAAACCGTCTGAAAGACAGTGAGGCCAAAAGTAAGGTAGTCATTTTGCTTACAGATGGCTCAAACACGACTGGTTCCATTCCTCCGGCGACAGCAGCAGAGATTGCAAAGCAGATGAACGTAAGGGTATATACTGTTGGGGTGGGTACCAAAGGTTATGCACCTTATCCAATGCAAACCCCGTTAGGTGTCCAGTACCAGCAGGTGCCGGTGACTATCGATGAGCCTACGCTGACGAATATTGCTAAGATTACCGGGGGTCAGTATTTCAGGGCCACCAACAATGAAGCACTGAAGAAAATTTATAAACAGATCGATCAGCTGGAGAAAGCAAAGATCGCAGTGACGCAATACCATAAGAAAACTGAGCGTTTTCTTCCCCTGGCATTAATTGCCTTGGTACTGCTGTTGCTCGACTTCCTGTTGAGAAATACATTATTTAAAGGAGCTTTAACCTGATATATGTTACGTTTTGAACACATAATGATTTTATGGGCGCTGGCTGCGGTGCCTTTGATGGTGATCGTCTTTTTTGCAGTTCGCAACTGGAAAAGGAAGGCACTTGCCGCATTGGGAAACCGCGCAACTGTTTTAAGGATGATTCCGGAAGTATCGTTCAGCAGGCCGGGATGGAAGTTTGTTTTTTTTGTGCTTGCTTATGCCTCATTGGTCGTCGGAGCAGCAAATCCGCAGATCGGCACTACAATGGAAGAAGGAAAGCGAGAAGGAGCAGACTTGATGATCCTACTGGACGTATCCAACAGTATGCTTGCGGGGGATCTGTCGCCAAATCGCCTGGAGAACGCAAAAAGAGCAATTTCCCAATTAATCGATAACCTACATAACGACAGGATCGGAATCGTTATTTTTGCGGGAGAGGCGTATGTACAATTGCCCATTACGACCGATTATTCGGCTGCAAAAATGTTTTTGAACAACATCACGACAGACATCGTACCTACTCAGGGAACAGCCATTGGTGCGGCTATAGATATGGGATTGAAATCGTTCGACTATGTGAATGGTTCCAGTAAGGCGATGATCCTGATGACGGACGGTGAAAACCACGAAGATGACGCAGTCGGTGCAGCAAAAAGAGCGAGAGATAAAAATGTGGCCATCCACGTTATCGGTCTTGGTTCGGCAGAAGGTGCCCCTATGCCGATCTATGAAAATGGCAATCCCGTTGGTTTTAGAAAGGACGAAAAAGGGGAGACGGTGATGAGTAAATTGAATGAGCCGATGTGTAAAGAGATTTCCACGGCAGGAAATGGCGTTTACGTACGAGCATCAAATGCCAACAGCGGCCTTGGGTTGGTGATGGACCAGATCACGAAGATGGATAAGAAATCTTACAGCAGTAAAATGTTTAAGAACTATGAGGACAGGTTCCAGTTTTTCCTGGCCTTTGCAGTCATCATGTTGCTGCTTGAATTTTTTATATCCAGTCGCAGAAACATGAAATTGAGTGAGTTGAATTTGTTTGAGGTGAAAAAGTAATGAAACAGCTGATCTTATTAGTTTGTATAATGGCCCAGGCCGCTATTGCTTTAGGGCAGAAGGAAAAGAAGTTCATCCATAAAGGGAATGAGCTTTACCTGCAGAAAAAATATAAAGAAGCAGAGGCCAGTTACCGCCAGTCTGTTGAAAAGTCAAAAGAATCTGTGCAGGGCAATTTTAACCTGGGAGATGCTTTGTTTAAGCAAAAAAAATATGACAACGCAGCAAAGAAGTTTACTGATATTGCAGCCTCATCAGAAGATAAGCAGGTAAAAGCACAGGCCTACCACAACCTGGGCAACTCACTGATGGAGTCTAAGAAGTTGGAGGAAAGTATTGCGGCCTATAAGAAGTCGCTAATGAACAATCCGAAGGATGACCAGACGCGCTATAACCTGGCCTATGCACAAGAGAAGCTGAAACAGCAGCAACAGCAGAACAAGGACAAGAATAAAGATAAAAACAAGAAGGACAAGGACAAGAAAGATCAGGATAAGAAGGATAAGGACGATAAGGATAAAAAGGATCAGGACAAGAAGGATGACAAAAAAGACGGTGATAAGAATGATCAGGAGAAGAAAGACCAGCAAGATGGTCAGAAACCAAGGCCCGATCAATTGAGTAAAGAGGATGCGGAACGAATGTTGGAGGCCTTAAAAAATGAAGAAAAAAACACCCAGGACAAGTTGAAAAACAAACAGGCTAAGGGGGTAAAGGGACGAATTGTTAAAGACTGGTAAACACGATATATATTGAGGTTCATGAAATTGAAGTATTATTTTTTGTCTTTGCTGCTGTTTTGGTCTCTGGTAGCTGCCTCACAAGCTAGAGTAACGGCGTCAGTCAGTGCTTCGACAGTGGCAGTAGGAGAGCAGTTTGAGATTACATTTTCCACAAATGGAAATCCACAAGCTTTTACACCTCCGGCATTTAATGGATTTGAGGTGGTGGGTGGTCCAAATCAGTCTTCAAGTATTACATCGGTAAATGGTGCGACTACGGTAAACATTTCTGTGGGTTATATTTTGGTGGGCGTAAAGGAAGGGGTGTACCAGATTGGTGCGGCAACAATGGTGATCAATGGTAAAACCTATCGCTCCAATGGCCTCAAAGTCACCGTGACAAAAGGAAATCCTGCAGCACAGCGGCAAAATGCAGGATCTGGCGGAGGAAGACAACCGGAAGAGACAGAGGGCGGAAGACCGGCGGATATTTCGAAACGGTTGTTTCTAAGGGCAATAGCCAGTAAAACCAATGTCTACCAGGGAGAGCAGATTTCGGTAAGTTATAAGTTGTACGCCAGTGTCAATGTGGTGGGCAGCAACCCGGATAAATTGCCAGACTTCAATGGATTTTGGAGTCAAGACGTGAAAAAAGACAATCAGAATATTCCATGGACTGTCGAGGAATACAATGGGATGAGGTACCATGTAGCGGTGTTGAAAGAAGTTATTCTCTTTCCGGAACGATATGGTAAACTGGTACTTGATCCTTTTGAGATGACTTTTTTAGTAAGACTGGTAACGCCTTCTAATGATCCTATAGAACAGTTTTTTGGTGGAGGAAAACAAGAAGATGTACAATATAAAGTAAAAAGTGCTGCGGTCCCGATCCTGGTGAAGCCACTTCCAGAAGCAGGAAAACCAGCGGGATTTCAGGGAGCTGTCGGTAATTATGCCGTAGCCGCCACGCTTGATAAATCAGCACTGAAAGCCAATGAAGCGCTAAACTATACTCTGAAAATTTCTGGATCTGGTAATTTAAAATTACTCAAAGCACCTGAATTAACCCTGGACCCTAATATTGAAAAATATGATCCGAAGGTGGAAGACCAGATCACAGAGACACTAAAAGGAGTCTCTGGCAGCAGGAAATACGACTACCTGCTGATTCCGAGACACGAAGGAAATTATACGATAGACCCTTTAAAGTTCTCCTACTTCAATCCCAACACACAACGTTATGTAACCCTTTCTACTACTCCATTTCCTATCAAGGTAGCTAAAGGTGCTGCAGGATCTGAAGTCGTTGCCTATTCCGCCAATCAGCAGGATGTGAAGACGCTGGATAAGGACATTAGGTACATCAAAACAGGAAATGCAACAATATCTGGTGAAAGAGAGCGATTTTTTGGATCTCCCGGGTATTATATTTTGCTGGCTTTTGGGCCGTTGTCTTTCCTGGCAGCGTTGATGTACCGTGGGTGGTTTAGAGACCGGAATAAAGACTTGGTGGTGGTGAAAGGAAGGAATGCCAATAAGGTCGCTATGAAACATTTGGCAAGCGCGAAAAGGCAAATGGATGCAGGCAATAGGTCTGCTTTTTATGAGGATATTTATAAGGGAATTTATGGTTACCTCAGTGATAAATTAAACATTTCCGCAGCAGATCTGAACCGGGAGAACATCAGCGGCCAGATGGAAAGTATCGGGATCTCCAAAGAATTGATTGTGGAACTGACGAATACCCTTGATTCTTGTGAAATGGCGAGATACGCTCCTGCGGCCGCGGTTTCAGAACAGGGGATGTTTGACAAAGCAAAAAAAGTGATCAACGATATTGAAAATTATGTATAAACAAGTAAGACTGGGCTTTCTTCTGTTGTTGTTTAGTTTGCCATTGCTGTTAGTGGCGGGCCAAAATGCAGAAATTGAATTTAAAAAAGCGAATCAACTTTATGCGAAGTTAAATTATAAAGATGCAGCATCGATATACCAGCAAATGTTAAAAACCGGCCATCTTTCGGCGGATATTTATTACAATCTTGGCAATTCCTATTATAAACTGGGCGAGATACCAGAGGCGATACTAAATTATGAGAAGGCCTACAAACTTGCACCTGGCGATGCAGATATTCAGGCCAACCTTAGATTGGCAAATCTCCGTATAACCGATAAAATTGAAGCTGTTCCGGAGTTCTTCATTTCAAAATGGTGGCACTCGTTTATCCTGTTTACCTCAGCTGAAGTACTTGCTGTATTTAGCGTAATTGGGTTTCTGCTGGGTTTTGGTCTGCTGATCGTATACCTGTTTGCAGTTCGCATTGCGATCAAGAGACCTGCATTTTATGCGGGGACTGGAGTTCTGTCCCTTGCCTTGTTGCTGACAATCGTAGCGGTCATCCAACACAGGCATCTGAATGCATTGAATTCGGGTATTGTGTTCTCAGGTACTGTAAATGTAAAAAGTGGCCCCAATGCCAGTTTCAAAAGCCTGTATGTCATTCACGAAGGGATTAAAGTAGCTGTGGTGGAACAGAATGATGGCTGGCTTAAAGTAGTATTGCCAAATGGCAATATCGGTTGGATAAGGGCCTCGGATATACAGTACATCTAACAAAAAAACCTCCCAGTTTCCTGAGAGGTTTTGTGGGCCATGATGGGCTCGAACCATCGACCAAAAGATTATGAGTCTTCTA
>JAZKCT010000048.1:0-42820 GCA_040387995.1 Bacteroidota bacterium
CGGCAATAGTAGACAAGTAATTTTGAAGCCCGCTGTCCATTCCTTTCGCTTCAAAGTGTGCAGTAATTACCATATAAACTGTCCATTTGACTGATTTTAAGCGCATTACAGATGTTCTTTTCCTGTTTGATCCAGTTAGTCCTGATTCAGATTTTAATGGCTTAGCGAAGCGCTAAGGTCAAGGATTTATGATTTGGAAAGGCACTTGTAGAGAATGATCCTGATGAGCAATTGAGAACGTTAATTTGACCTGTCGGATCTGACTAAATAAGGATAGTGGCAGTTCCAAACACTATGACAGCTGTGTGGCAAAGTTGATGTGGACACTTTGGTCTGAAAAGGACTGAACAATATCTCTGAAATCTCCAAGCGGTTCCCCGCACATTTACAATCAATTCGGTTTGATTAAGTGTAGTGTCAATAGTTTATTTACAATGTTTACATTTTAATTTACAATCCAAATTCTCCGCACTAAAATATATCAGGGTAATTTCGCTGGATCAAATTGATAGGATATGAAAAGTAAAAAAAATGTATTATCCAGCCTGATGATCATGCTGGCAGGAGTGATCTATTTTTCCGCACAGGCTCAGCAAAAAATTGGTACTCATCGCACTGACTTTTCCGGCGAATGGAAATCTAAAGAGTCGATAAGTATGGGCGGAAATATTGTTTGCACCTATAGAGAGGGTGATCGTATGCTGTATAAAACGATGAAAATAACACAGGAGGCAAATTTCCTAAGTATAGCCGTATCCGATCCGTCTCCCAACCCAGGTCCAGCTAAAAGCCAGGAGAAACTTAGCTTTGACGGTAAAGCGACCGAAATTAATAGTGTGCCGGGATTCGGAAAGAAGTCTACCGTAAAGTGGTCGGCTGATGGTCAAACTATGACCGTGAATTCTATTGTACGCTTGATGACTACTGTTCCTTACCAGGTAAATGTTAAAAAACAGGCATTAGTTTACGTAACAGAGGTTTGGAAGTTGAGCAATGATGGCAAGGCCATTTCTGTTCAGACCAACGCAAGATCTGGCTTATTGGGTCCTGACCGTGAACGCAACTGGACGACCGTATTCGATAAAGCCACCTGGTATTCAAAGCTTTTTTTATAACAGATCGCCATGTCCGGCTTTGGCTTATCATTCCAATAATAGCCAAAGTCTACATTGTTTTTTATCGGTTTGATAAAAAACTGGTCGGCCATTTTTCCGTTGTTTAGTTTTTTGATGACTGATTTGAGGTTCACCTGAAGAAAATGTGATCATCGGTTCTTTTACGTCGTGAATAATCGCGTCACGGATGTTCTTTATTGGAATATCACACTAAAAGCGTTCCTCCGTCGATTGCCAATATCTGTCCGGTAGCATAGCCTTGATTGATAAGGTAAAGAAATCCCTTTGCGACGTCAGCACTTTCTCCTACCCTTTTCACTAGTAGGCTCTCCGCAATATGTGCATATAGTCCCTCACGGTCAGCTTCCGGCAAACTATCCCATAGAGGGGTTTTGATGACTCCTGGCATCACGCAGTTAACCCTAATTGGTGAAAGTTCTACAGCCATGGCACGAACAAATCCTTCCATAGCCCCACATATAGAAGATGCAACCGACCAACCCGTCCCAGGCCTTGCACTGGCCGTACCGCTGGTAAGAGATATCGAACCCCCGGGTTTAATTAGTGGGGCGCTGTATTTCACGGCGGCAACAGCGGCCCAGAACCGGATAGTAAAAAACTCGCGGGCCTGGGTGATATCTGTGGATTCAATTTTGTTTAAAGTGAGATTTTCTCCGGCAGAAAAGACCAGATGATCAAGCGAACCGATCTGCTCAAAAAAGTCCTTGATATTCTGCTCAACAGAAAGATCGACCGCAAAGCCTTCCGCATCGGAAGGAAGTGATTTCAGCGCATTTTCAATCTTCGAGAGTTTGCTGGATACAATGACAACCTGTGCGCCTTCAGCCGCCGCCATGCGCGCGGTTTCAAGGCCAATTCCCGAGCTTGCTCCTAAAAGGACAACTCTTTTTCCTGTTAATGATTTCTTTTGGTCTGACATATTACAATGATTTGAATGGTCAAAGTTCCAAAAGCAGATATTGAAAACACTTACCAAATGGTAAAAACGCTAAATCAACGAAGTTTAAAATTTATCGAATAGCTTTTCTTATCCTGCTAAGCGACTGTGGGGTGACATTCAGGTAAGTTGCGATATGATTTAAAGGAACCTGATAGGCAACGTCGGCCTGTAGCTTTAAGAACTGCAAGTATCGTTCTGTAGCATCCAGACCTGAATAGGCATTTTTTAGCTTAACCTTTTCGAGTAATCTGCTTTGGTTGATCCGGTCAATTATCCCGGAAAAAAAAGGAAGTTTGTTGCACAAGGCATTAAAGCCATCTATGTTGATGACCAGTACCTCAGCTTCACTGCTGACCTGGATAGCATTGTCGGTTACGGTTTTATTAAGGAAACTATCTAATATGGTACATATCTGGCCCGCTCCAATAAAGAAGTAAGTGACTTCTTCTCCTTTATGGTTTGTGGAGATTATTCTGACAACCCCCGAAACGATGAAGAATAGTTCTTTGCAAACCTTGTTGCCTTTGAAAAGAAAGTCGCCTTCCGCCAGGCGTCTGGGATGAAAAAAGGAAACAATATCTTTTCTTTCTTCTTCAGTCAGCGGATGGAAGGAGGAAAGGTATTCTATTAAGGCATCCGACAATCTACTTCCAGTCACTTTCTTCTAATTTGAAAATCGCTTCAACAGATGTATCAAACACAGCGGCGATCTTCAATACCAGGATACTGGACGGAACAAATTTGCCGATTTCAATTGAGTTGATGGTTTGCCTGGACACATCCACCTTATCTGCCAGTGCAGCCTGTGTGAGATCATGTTTGGCCCGTTCTACTTTTATGCTGTTCTTCATTAACTGAGCTTAGGCCATGAATATATACAATCTTGAATAACGGATGGCATTTGCAAGGGAGAATACAATGATCAGGAAGTAATTAATCGAAGTAAGGTCAAAGCTAATGAGTTGGTGATCATACAGATTAGTCACCAGCAATTTGATGGTATATCCGAGGACCAATGCAATAAAAGCCGAAGATGTTCTGATCGCACCGGATCTTTCGTCTTCCTTTCCCTGATTGGAAATAAACAGTGTAAATAGACCAACCAGCAGGGGAATTTCAGCGGTTGGTGAATTGGAAAACAAAAGCATTGGGAGCCCAAAAAGAATTAGAAACAGGCCGATATACTGTGAATACTTAGAGAGTTTAACAATGGTTTTCATCATTATTTAAATTATTTACAACATAAATGTAAATCAAATTCATCAAAAAGACAAATAAACTTATCTTTTTGATAAATAAACTACTCTTATTCATTGAGCAATATTTGTTTCGACAGCAACAATACCGTCACCCTCAGGGCCTCTCTATGCGCTTCTGGTTACATTAAGCCAGCTTAAGAAAAACTTTCGGTAATTTGCAGCGACACTAAGAAGCATAATGAAGAAATTACTAGGACTATTGCTCCTGCTGAGCTCCAATTATCTTCTTGCTCAGCCCGTAAATTAAAAGTCCAGCGCTGATCATCAGTGGCGATCAGGACCTGATACCGCTGGCACATACGGTCAAGATCTATCAAAACATTCCCAATAGTTATTTGTGGGTGCTGCCAAACTCCGGCCATTCTACGCTAATCGAACACCTTGACGAGTTCAATAAGGCTGTTGACGATTTTTTTGTGCTGCCATTCCACAGACGATAAACGCCTCAACAAACATTAGCCTATTTCAGATTCAGCCATAACACTGGTTTTGTCATAGGCTATTCTCTGTGAAATACCGGAGGCGGTGACACCAGATTTTGATCTATGTTACCAGAACTCATAACATAACATGAACTGACCACTGAATTAAAACGGTTTGTCTTGTTTTGTCCCTAATTAGCAAGATTTAAATTTTAACATGGAAAAAACACCGATAAAGATCAGTTCAGACCTGCAACAATTCATTGATAAGTTTGAACCGAATAAATTTAAACTGATGGCCAAAGGAATTGAGATCAGGGGCATTAACGACATGCACCGGAACATCACCCAGGCAAAAGACCTGATCGAAAGGCTAGAGCTCAACCTAATTGTTTCCCACAACGCGGAAATGCTAAGTTATGGGGGCTTTGAGGTGAATAACCGCTAAGTAAAAATAATAAAAAAGTCCCGCTTAATATTTCAGCGGGACTTTGCTTGCTGCTCCACTATTTCTATAACAAAGTGGCGCTAAAAAGTCAGATTCACTGGGGGATAAAGCGACTTTCTAGCGGTCTCTTTGCGACATGCTGTTTGACCGATTATCACAACAAAGCTTTATGGCAGGCAAATTGCCATTCATAAATCATGCGCAAATTTCTTCAGCAGCTTTTTTCTCCTTTGGTAATCCGGCTGGCCAATAAATACAGCAGCCGTCCTGATGCTGAGCGCGTACAAAAGGCGTTGACAGCATTGCACAACAACATTATTAGGTTTCCGGGCAAACGTGGCGAGCTGATCCGACTGGAAAACAGACACAGAATTATCCTTTTCTCAGACCAGCATAAAGGCGACCGGAGTTATAAAGATGACTTTGCACTCGCTGAAGACAATTATCTGGCAGCTCTGGACTATTATAATAAGCAGGAATACTTATACTGCAATTTGGGCGACAGTGAAGAGCTTTGGGAAAATAGCTTGGTGGATGTGATCAAGCATAACAAAAAGACGTTTGAAGCAGAAAAACAATTCCTGATCCGCAATGCCTATATCAAACTATTTGGCAACCATGACCTGTACTGGGACAATGATCCGCTGGCAGGTTTCATGCTCCAAAAAATCTTTGGGCAAAAAGTAAAAATACATGAAGGCCTGATCTTCAGTATTTCAATCAAAGAACAAGAGCTCAGCCTGTTTTTAACACATGGTCATCAGGGTGATCGCCAAAGTGACGGCAACTGGTTTAGCAAATGGTTTGTGTCTACAATATGGGGACCACTGCAATCTTTCCTGCGCATCAACCCCAATACGCCGGCTTACGACAACCAGCTAAAGTCCGAACATAACCAGATGATGTATAACTGGACGGCAAAGCAAAATAACCTGGTGCTGATTACCGGCCATACCCATCAGCCTGTCTTCAACTCGCTGACGCATCTGGAACGGACTTATCAGAGAATTGAAGAAGCCAAAAAGAATGGGGATCAGCAAACTCGGCAAAAACTGGAAGCAGAACTGCTGGCCGGCAATATTAGCGGCGAGTCCTCACCGAGGTTATTCGCCTCTAAAAACACTTATTTCAATACAGGTTGCTGTTGTTTTAGCGATGGTGACATTACAGGCATTGAAATTGAAGACGGGCACATCAGGCTGATCGAATGGAAGAAAGATGCAGCCGGAATACCTCAGCGGCTGGTACTGGAAGAGACTGCTTTAGAAAATCTTTTAGATTACTGAAGGCAACAGCAAGCTAAATTACCTGAGTTCGCTGGGACTCATTCCGAATTCCTTTTTAAAGGCAAATGAAAAATGCGACAAATCTTCAAAACCTACCTCAAGATAGACCTCGCTCGGTCTTTGATGCTGCTGATTAATTTGGAAGTAGGCTTCATCCAAACGCTTCTTCTTTAGCCACTGGCCGGGTGATGTTCCAAACGTCTGCATGAAATCCCGCTTAAATGAGGATAGACTCCTGCCGGTTAGAAAAGCAAAACGTTCGAGAGGAACATTGAAACGGAAATTCCGGTTCATATATGTTTCCAGATCTATCTTGTGCGGGATTCCGAAATTAAAAAAAATGTTTGCCAGCTCGGGATTTGACTTCAACAGGATCAGCAGCAACTCCTCTCTCTTGACATCGGCAAAAGTTTGATCCAGGTGCAAATCCCCGGAGTAATAAGGCTCCAGCGACTGAATAAAATTCTTTAAAAGCTTATTCTCCGGGATGGTAAGGTAGGCATCCTGACTTTTTGAAGTCTGCACAGCATACGCATGCTTTTCCAAAAAATTCCTTAAAAAAGGTTCGTCCAGGGTGATGACGATTTTCTCAAAGGCACCCTCATCTTTAAACTTGGTATAACGCACCAAATAATTCTTCCTGGCCAGACAATAATCACCAGGGTGCATGTCGTAATTTTTATGCCCGTCGTAAGCCTTCATGGAACCCTTAAGCAGGTACAAAAAATAATGTTCCTGGATCACCATTTCAGGTGATATTTCCGGGCCCAGATGACAGGATTGAATATGATTTACTTTCACCGTATTGGAGATTGGTTAATGTTAAAGATAAAAAACTAAAGGGGATATAAACTATCCACACTCGCCAGAATTGCTTCCTCCCTGCTCCTTGGCTCCCAGTTGAGTGCTGTCCGGGCCTTCTGATTCGACATTTGTTTATAAAACCGCTCCGGAGTCTGCTGCATCCGGGCAATGTTTACTGAGATGGCTGGGCGCTTGGTCCTGATCAGCTCAGCAACATCATAGAAACTCATTACCCCATCCGCGTTGGCCAGGAACCTTTCCCCTGTTGCAAGCGGGCTGGTCATCGCCTTAATGTGCAGGTCTGCTACGTCACGGACATCGACCACGCCCATTGTAAATTCGCCGCTCTGAGAAGTAGTCCCGTTGATGATGCCTGTGATGGCGATATCTAAGGACGCAGAAGTGATTCCACCCAGCGCAGGTCCAAAAATGCCAACGGGATTGATCACTGAGAGTTCCAAACCACTACCTTCAGCAGCTATGAAATCCCAGGCGGCTTTCTCAGCAACTGTTTTTGACTTAATGTACGCTGGCAGTGGCACATCCACATCAGTCCAGTCCGCTTCGGTAAAGATATGGCCGGCAACATCCCTGCTGTACCCAACAGCTGCAAAGGAAGAAGTCAGCACCACCCTTTTTACCCCTGCTTGCTTTGCAGCTTTCAATACCCGAAGCGCACCGTCGCGGGCAGGTACAATCAAGTCATCTTCATTTTGAGGATTGGTAGCCGGAAATGGCGAAGCGATATGAAGCACGTAATCACAGCCGCTCACCGCTTCAGCCCAGCCCTTGTCGCTGGTCAGTTCCGCTTCAAAAAAGGACAGGCGGCTGAAATCAGAGATACCACCTTCCCTCAGAGCATTGATGAGGGTATCTTTTTTAGACAGGGAACGCAGGGTTGTGTTTACGAAATATCCTTGCGCTAATAATTCTAAGACTGTATGTATACCGACAAACCCGGTCCCACCTGTCACTAGTACTTTTTGATCATTCATTTTCTATGGATTAAATTCTACAGCAAATTTCTGCAAAAAAACAAAGAAGAGTTTTGTTGTGAAGTCCAATATCTCTTTGTTACAGGGTTCACAAAAAAGGATCAGCAGTGCACCAGGAGAATTTTAACTGCCGATAAATTCATCAGAGCATCTGTGTGAGCAATTAGGCGCTCAAATCATACTTAAATATCTTCACAAGGCACTGATTTATTACCATATGATAAACCTGTTTTAAAATGATCCTAATTTTCAGTAAATTGCAGTGTGATGGCCAGGGGTTCAAAATATGCCAACGATACCGACGAAAAATTAGCTGCCCTTTTAAAGCAGGGTGACCAATACGCCTACACGGAAATTTTCGAACGTTACAAGGTATTACTTTATAAGCACGCGTACAGATTATTAGGAGATGAGGATGAAGCCAATGACATCGTTTCCGATCTATTTCTGGCGCTTTGGCAAAAGAGAGAAAATCTCAACCCGCAGGCATCCCTGTCTGCTTATCTGTATGGATCGATTAGAAACCGTGTTTTTGACCTCATGACCCATCAGAAAGTAATTACCCGCTACCTGGATTCTATCAGGGAATTTATGGTCCAGGGACATTACCAGACCGACGAACACATTCGCGCAAAGGAATTGGCAGCGATCATTGAACGCGAAATTGCTGCATTGCCGCCCAAAATGCGAAAAGTGTTCGAGCTGAGTCGCAGCGGAGAGTTGTCACACAAAGAGATTGGCGAAATGCTCAATGTGACCGAGGGTACCGTCAAACAGCAGGTACACAATGCGGTCAAAACGTTGCGTCTGAAAATACATTCCTTTCTGGTACCGTTTCCTTTTTTATAAATTTTCATTTTTGATCTATAACCTGGGCCTGGCTTTGCCGTCTTAATGGTATAAAGCATCATATGCCTTTGCGTTATGGACGAAAACGAAATCAAATCCCTAATTAGGAAATACCAGGACGGTAACTGTTCTGCCAGCGAAAAAGCCATCCTGGAAACCTGGTACAACGATCAGACACTTGCTACTCAGTCAGTACTTTCTGAAGAGGCAATTGAGCGTAACCTGGAAAAGGTAAGCAGCCGTCTTCCACTGAAATATGTTAAAGTTCAGACCAGATTGTGGCCGCGTCTGGCAGCAGCGGCTTCAATCGCAATTGTAATGGGCGCCGGACTTTTTTATTATCAGGACCGGGTAGCCAGCAGACAGTCTGGTGTTGTCAACCAGGATATCGGACCTGGTGCCAACAAGGCTTTCCTAACATTGGCAAATGGAAAGAAAATTTCGCTCACGGATGCTGCTCAGGGTGCAATTGCCACCCAGGCCGGCATTACCATCACCAAGACCGCGGATGGCCAGCTGATTTATTCCGTGGGCCAAAGTGAAGGTAACACTTCGGCAACAACGGCTTACAATACCATTGAAACCCCTAAGGGCGGACAGTATCGCGTGCAACTGCCTGACGGCACAGCCGTTTGGCTCAATGCGCAATCTTCATTGCGTTATCCTGCTTCTTTTTATTCCCTTAGTGAACGCAGGGTTGAACTCTCTGGTGAAGCTTATTTCCAGGTAGCCAAAGACAAAGCACATCCCTTCATTGTGAAAAGCAGTGGTCAGACCGTAAAAGTCCTGGGTACGCATTTTAACATCAGCAGTTACGCAGATGAACCGGCTGCAAAAACTACTTTACTGGAAGGTCTTGTCCAATTGAATGGTCAGATCATGCTAAAACCTGGCGAACAGGCCATTTTGCCTGCTTCCGGCGAGGTAAGGGTAAACAAGGTTGATCTGGACGAGGCCGTGGCATGGAAGAACGGAAAATTCATTTTTGCGGATGAAAATATTGAAAGCATCATGCGTAAACTCGAGCGCTGGTACAATGTGGAAGTGAGCTATGTCGGTGTACCGTCCAACGAAACATTTACGGCTTCGATCAGCCGCTTTGATCACATCAGCAAAATACTCGATAAATTATCCTATACCAATAACGTTCACTTTAAGATTGAGGGAAGGAGGATTCTGGTTATGAAATAGTGCTACTTTGCTAACCGGATCCACTGCAACAGTAAAGCGAGAGTGCTTCGACCTACTCCCGCTTCATATCTGGCATCCGGCTGAATTCATTTTCGAATAGACATCAACTTTAAACCAAACACTCAAACTTAATGAAAATTACTGGAAAATCTCTGGGAGGTCATCTGATGGCTTTGCCCGGGGTAAAACAACACTTTCGCGTGATGAAACTTACCGTGTTACTGATGAGCGTTTGCCTGCTACAAGTCAGCGCCATAACCAAAGCCCAGGTTTACCTGACAACAAAGGGTGAAGACCTCCAAAAGGTGCTGAAATCGGTAAGCAGGCAAAGTGGCTATGACTTTGTTTACACCACAGCCGAACTAAAGAATCTGAAAACGGGCCCCATCACTCTTAAAAACGCTTCGATAGAGGCCGCGCTTAAGGCATGCTTTGAGGGACAGCCCCTTATATATGAAATTGCCGATAAAACCGTAATGGTTAAAAAGAAGCAGCAGTCGCTGATTGAAAAATTAAATGGCTTTTTTCAGGCGATCGAGGTGACAGGAAAGGTCACCGATGAACAGGGTCAGCCATTGCCTGGTGCGACTGTAAAAATAAAGGGTGGCACCCAGACAACGACTACAGATGAGCGTGGAGCCTTTGTATTGCATCAGGTGGATCCTGGGGCAACCTTGCTGATTAGTTTTGTCGGATTTCAGCCTGTGGAATTGAAAGCATCGGAGGTTAAGGGAAACATTACAATGCGTATGCTGAATAATGCATTGACGGAGGTCACTGTAAGTACAGGTTACCAAAGTTTATTAAAAGAGCGGGCGCCTGGAGCCTATGATCAGGTCGGACAGGACGTATTGGCTAACCGCCCGGTATCAAACCCTTCTACCGCATTGCAAGGCCTGGTAGCAGGTATGCAGGGTAAAGAAAATGCCGATGGCTCGGTCTCATTTCTTGTTCGTGGCAGCAGTTCCATGTATGGCGAAAGGTCTCCCCTGCTGGTTGTAGATGGCTTCCCGGTTGCTAAAAATGACTTCTCTACGATCAATCCAAATGATATTGAATCGGTGACCGTTTTAAAAGATGCCGCTGCTGCTTCCATTTGGGGTGCGCGCGCGGCGAACGGCGTGATCGTCATCGCCACCAAAAAATCAAGAAGCGGCAAAACCGGCCTGACCGTCAATGCGAGTGCGTTTACCCGCATTTCCGAACGCACGGATCTGAACGAATTGGTGCCCAATGCAACTTCTGCCGAGCAGATCAGCCTGGAAAGGATGGCTTTTAAAAACAGGTGGGTGTTCAGGGAAACTGCGGGTTCTTTTCCCAACGATCTGACCAAATCCCTCACCCTTGGCCAGGAATTGCTATACGCGAATAAAAATGGCCAGCTAAGCACCACTGCTATGAATGCCGGCCTGGACAGTTTGAGCAGGATTAGCAATCAGGGCCAGATCAGTGATTTATTGCTGCGCAGGGCGGTGCTCAGCCAATATAACGTAGATTTCTCTATGCTTGGTGAAAAGTCAAAGTCTTATGCTTCGCTGTTATTTGAAGACAACAAAACACGCTACCAGAACACGGGTCATCATCGTTATGGTTTGAATTTTAGTAACGAGTACAAGTTTACAGATTTTCTGACTTTTAATTTTGGCCTGTATCTTCAGTACAATGAACAAAACAGTAGTGGCGCAACGCTTACTGAGCTTAAAAGTCTTTCGCCTTACGAAACGCTGTTGAAACCAGACGGGAGCTACGCCGTAAATTTAAACACGTTCAACAGAACAGTGTTGTCGGGATTACCTTTAAACGACTTTCCGTACGCTGATTTAAGTTACAACTTATTGCGGGAGGTCCGGGGACGTAATTTCAAAACCCAGGACTACAACGGCAGGATACAGGCAGGTTTTAACCTCCGCATCATTCCGGGATTAAACTTTGACACCAAACTCCAGTACGAGCGCGGTAAAACAGACGTCGATAATTATTACAGCGAGGATACTTTCTACGCACGAAGCCTGGTGGATCAGAATATCGAATATGATCCAGCCACTAAAACCGTAGGAAGGCAATTTGTACCTAAGGGGGGTATCGACCAGAACAGCAATGCAAATGCGGCCAGCTATGTCTTTCGTAACCAGCTTAATTTTATCAGAGATTTAGGCAACAAACACAGTATCAATGCCATCGCGGGCATGGAGATTTCCCAGTACCGCACAGATACCAGGCAAAACCCCTGGTTATATGGATATTATCCGGATAAACTACAGAGTACATTGCCCCCGTATGGTTATGGAAGTTCCCTGGAGCCACTCCTGGACATTTACGGTTACGATACAGAATTGCCTGGCGGATCAACGGTCCTCGATTATGGATTAGATCGCTATGTATCCTATTATGGCAATGCGGCCTATACTTATGACCGCAAGTACACCATTTCCGGCAGTATCCGGACTGATGCTTCTAATTACATCACCCGTACTCCCTCATTGCGATGGGCACCACTCTGGTCGGTCGGCGCATTATGGAACCTCAAAGAGGAGCGTTTTGCTGAAAATATCAGTTGGTTAGACCGCTTGAGCCTCCGTGTCACCCATGGCCGAAATGGAAATGTCGAAAAATCAACATCAACCAACACCTTGTTAAATGTATCGACCTCTCCAAATGCTACAACGGGTACCATTACTGCATTGATTGCTGACAACGGCAACCCCACCCTTCGATGGGAGAAAACCACAACCACTAACCTGGGTATAGATTACGTATTATTTAAAGGAAAACTTTACGGTAAAATAGACCTGTACAATAAAATAGGTAAAGACATTACCGGTGTTGTAGCGCTGCCCGCTGCGGCCGGTACCACCAGTCAGAAATTCAACAATGCCGGTATCACTAACCGCGGTATCGAACTGGAACTGGGAACAAATTTAAAGTTACCCGGTATCCCCGTGATGTATACGACATCGCTTAACTACGCCTATAATAAGAATGTAGTGAATGATTTATATTATCCGGCGCTCAACGCGGCGCAAATGCTTGATATTCCTAATGCCTTTGTGCAGGGACGGCCGATAAATCCGGTCTATTCGCTCACCTACGGCGGTACAATTGCTGGTGTGCCGCAGGTTGTGGGTCCTAATGGCCAGCCGAGCACATTTAATGGTTATACGCTCCTCTCCGGACCCGGTTCACAGTTTCTGAATTATGAAGGCACCACGATTCCACCGCATACTGCAGGTTGGTACAATACATTCAGTTACCGTAATTTAAGTTTATCCGTACTGCTCATCGGCAAATTTGGTGGGGTTTACAGAAACGATACCTATAACTACAATTTTGCGTATGTGGGCTCAAGGAAAACGATCGCTAACCGGTATATATCAGATGTCTATGCAGGCCGTACCGACATCCCTCCCTTTCCAAACCCCAATGAAAGTAATATATACCTCTGGAATCAGTACTTCCCTTATTTAAGTGGCTTGGTAGAGGGCTCATCCTACATCGAATGTAAGGAAGTCATGTTAAGTTATACTTTGCCTGCGGCCGCGCTGCAAAAGACCAAGCTGCGCAACGTGAAAGTGTTTGCCCAGTTAAGGGATTTAGGATTGGTATGGACAGCAAACAAGAACGGATATAACCCCGATTGGTTACCTGGAACAGACCGCCCCTTGAGCACCTGCACTTTCGGCCTCAACATAGGATTTTAATTATTGGCTTTTTAAAAATCATAACATGAAAAAATTGAAAATACTGATGCTGATGTTCAGTCTGATTGGCCTGGCATCATGTAAAAAATATTTGGAAAAGCCTAACAAGATTCAGGCTGACATTAAAACTGTAGACCAGCTGCAGGCTTTACTGGATAATGTTGATGGGACAGAGCCCGGTGGATATAATTACGGTGTTGCTTTTGGCTATGAGGGCCATAATGCGACAGCGACTTACTCTACCGACGATACGGAGATTACGCCCGAATTGTATAAAAATTATCCCAGTGAATTTACCTTGTCAAATCTTTATTATTACACCTTTGACATAGACAATATAATTGGATCAGCTTCAGATCCGTTGTGGAACGGTGAGTTCAGTAAAATATTTAATGCCAATGTGGTACTTGCAAATGCCGACGATGCTTCAGGCGACGCGGTCACCAGAAACCGTGTTAAAGCGGATGCATATTTCATTAGGGCTTACAGCTACTGGACGCTGGTAAACTATTATTGTTTACCTTATTCGCAGGCAAATCTGAACGCAAAAGGCTTACCGATAAAAAAAACGACCATCTATTCAGAATCTTTAAAACGCGCCTCACTCAAAGAAACCTACGATTTTATTTTGGCTGATATCGCCCAGGCCCAGGCGCTGGTTAATTACAGCGAAGTACAGCCTGCAATGAGGTGGCGCGTCAGCAAACCAGCGATCGACGCGTTTTTAAGCCGGTATTATCTGTTTACCGGTGATTATGACAAGTCAGTCCAGCATGCCAACACTGCACTCAACTCACAAACGGCAAAGCTGGTGGATTTTAATACGATACCGGCGGGCAACCCGGCTACCTACAGCAATCCCGCGGCAACTTTAAGGTATTCCGCCTTAAATGATTATTCAGCCACCAGGTTTTTTAAATGGGATGAATTTTATTATTCCCGTTTTACCTGGGCAACAACGCAATGGAACATTCCAAGCACAAACCTCCTGTCCATGTACGATCAGGCCAACGATTTACGTTTCCAGCTGCTGATGATTCCAAACGGGGGGCGCAGGTTCAACGTGATCAGCCCCGCTACCTACCGGTATACTTATTTCGATGACGGAGGTTTCTTGCCCTCAGGGCCAACGGTTGCAGAGGTATTATTAAACAAGGCTGAGGCCTTGGCGCGCAAAGGCGACATGGCCGGTGCATTGGATGCGGCGAACATTTTACGCGCCAAAAGACTGAAAACTTACGCAGCACTGACGGCAAACAGCCCGTTAGATGCGCTCAGTCAGATTTTACAGGAACGTCGCCGTGAATTGCCCTTTAGCTTTCGGTGGGGTGATATCCGGCGTTTTAGCGTAAATGAAACGCCGAGTGACGATGTGTCCGTTACCCATACTTTTTATAAAATGGGACTGGGTTCTGTAGACTTGAATACCATCCAAACCTATACGCTACCTGTTAAAAGTCTTCGTTATGCCGTACCGATCAGCGGTGTGGAGATCACGGCAGGACAGGGACAGATTGAACAAAACAACTATTAGCCACGCTCACCCAACGAAAAATGACTGTAATAAAAATCCTCTACAGCGCAGCTATTTTAGCTGCGCTGTTAAGCGCGCCGGCTATCCAATTGTCTGCGCAGTCCAAAAGGACTGGTGAAAAAGGCATCACTGCCCAACATTCGCTGGCAAAACTCAAAGCCAATGTGCTCAAGGATCCTGACGAGATAGACAACATCCAGAGTTACTACGATGCTTTCCTTGAAGCCAATCCTGGCCAGGAAAAAGCGTTGAAATTGCAAATGCAAACCTGGGTAAAACAATTTTCTAAAAATCCTTACTTTCCTGTATACCTCAGGCGGGCAACGAAATTAGCTGCCAAAACAAATGATAAAAATGTGCTTGATCGATTGAAAATGGCTGTTAAGGCGGCACCTGATAGCATGAGCAGACATGTCGCTTATATCGAGGCCATCGGCCCGGATAATCCTGATGTAGTGAATCGGTATGACGATCTGATCAAAGAATTTCCTAAAAACGCCATTGTACCGTTTGCCCTGGCAAAGGTCTTTATTGAAAAGGAAAGCCCTAAAGCAAGACCCTACCTTTTAAAGGCGGTGGAGATTGATCCTCAGTTTGCACTGGCATGGTATAATTTGTGGGTAGATGACCTGCGCTGGGGCCGTTTTGATGAAGGCTGGGAATATTTGAAAAAGGCAATCGCTGCAGATCCGGCAAATCCCTTGTATCAATACAGATATGCCTTATCGTTCCACGGACTTGACCAGAAAAAATTTGCTGAGCTAAGCTTTAAAGTAGCCAAAGATTTCCCTGATTCGGAGTATGCGGTTAGGGCATTGGGTTATCTGGCCAGTTGTTCGGCAACTGCAGCAGAGCAAATTAAATGTTATCAGCTGCTCCATGACAATTTTCCAAAACAAGATGCTGCGCCTTTTATGTCAGCGTATTTTGATGTGCTGTTGTCAACAGACCCTGAAAAAGCAAAACACCTTGCGCTCGAAATGAAAGCGCTAAAGGAAGCTGAAGGCGATAATTGGACTGATCTTTTAACACAGGCCGGTCTTTTTATCCAGGGAAAAGGATTACTGAAAGCGCAGAAACCGGCTGAGGCACTGGTTGTTTTAAACAAAATAAAGCTGTCACGGTACTCACAATTCGGCAAAGAAAGCCTGTTATTCTTAAAAGCGGAGGCGACCGATCAAACGGGCGACCATGTATCAGCTTACGGGCAATTGATGAAGATCTTCCTTAAAGAACCTTCGCCAGCACTGCAGACTGCGTTACACAGCTACGGTGCCAAAATAGGTAAAAATCAGGCGGCAGTCAAAGCCGACATTTACCAAAATCTGTCAATCAAAGCCAAACCTGCAACATCCTTTAGCTTAAAAAAATATATCGGAGAAGGGAATGCTTCGCTGTCCGATTACAAAGGAAAGGTTTTACTGTTAACTTATTGGTTTCCGGGATGCGGCCCCTGCCGTGCGGAGATGCCTTTTTTTGAAAATGTAGTTAAACAATATCAAAAAGAACAGTTGGCCTACGTGGGTATCAACATTGTGGCCGAACAGGACGAATATGTCATTCCGTTTCACAATTCAAGCGGATTTAGCTTTACGCCACTGGCCGAGGTTAAGGGGAGGAACAAGGGCAACTTAGAAAATAATGGAGCAGCGCCAACCAATTTTCTGATCGATAAGAACGGACGTATCGTTTTCAGCGACTTCATGATCGGTGCAGAAAACGAAACACAACTGAAGACGATGATCGATCTGCTATTGGAGGCACCAGCAGAGTTTAATGAAGGAAAATAACGATAAAGCAATGGTCAAAAAAAATTTAATGATAACGGGCATGCTCACCTTTTTGGCGATAGCAGTTTTGGCCCAGCACAAAAAAACGTATGATTTTAAACTCTCCGGATCAGTGGCACCTCATGCTTTGGGTTTGGCATATTTATATTATGAGAAAGAGGGCACAATTACACTAGACAGCGCAGATGTCGCCGATGGGAAATTTACAATTGCCGGCCAGATAGAAGGGCCTGTTTTTGCGAGACTGGTTTTCAGACCCTCATCCACAGACAGCACGAGGCCAAGGATATTAAGTTTTTTCCTTGAGCCTGGCACAGTAAGTATTTCATCAGCTGATACATTGAAAAATGTCGTCGTTACTGGTTCTAAATCAGATCATGATTTTCTCCCTATCCGCAACGATTTAATGGCTTATACGGCTAAACTTGGTGCTTTGAATGAAGAAGCCAGGCAATACCAGGCTGCCCGCGACACTGCCGGCTTAAAGACGGTGCGCACGAAAATGGACGAACTGGACGAGGACTTTAAAAATGACACCTACAGAAAGTTCGTTGAACGAAATCCGGCCTCACCGGTGTCTTTATACGCGCTGGACCAGGTGGCGGGTAGTTATTTAAATCCCGAAGAAATTGAACCATTTTTTAAAAAGCTGAGTCCGCAAGTCCGTAATTCGAAAGCAGGTAAGGATTTTGCTAAAAAAATTGAGACAGCTAAAGCAAGTTCGCAGGGCGGTTATCTACCGGATTTTTCGCAGCCTGATGCTTCAGGTAAAATCGTCAGACTGTCTTCGTTTAGAGGAAAATATGTATTGGTTGACTTCTGGGCCAGCTGGTGTTTGCCTTGCCGCCAGGAAAGCCCCAGCCTTGTGAAAGCTTTCCATTCCTATAAGGATAAGGGCTTTACTATTTTAGGTGTTTCATTAGACAAAAACAAGGAAAGCTGGCTAAAGGCTATCGAGGTGGATAAATTGGATTGGACGCAGGTGTCGGACCTTAAGTACTGGAATAACGAGGTCGCTAAGAAATTTGACATCCGGTTCGTTCCCCAGAATATTTTACTAGATCCCTCTGGAAAGGTTATTGGCCGTAACCTGCACGGCGATGAGTTGATGACAACCTTAGCCAGCGTCATCAACTAAACATTAGGTGGTGCCCTATTCTATCATATCAAAACAATTTTATGGAAACCCAGCAGATGCTGCATCCTGACTATAAATAAAACAAGCCGATGCAAAAAATTATCCTCACCATTGTTCTAATACTAGCTTTCAAACTGAATGTCCTTTCGCAGACCGATACGCTCAAATGGATCAACGACCACGCACGTGAAATACGTGCAAGTGCTGACCATGATCACTCGGACTGGTCATTTTTAAAAAACGAACTAAAGGAAACTCAAATCATTGGAATTGGAGAAGCCTCGCACGGAACCCATGAATTCTATACCGAAAAAGCCCGTATCATTCATCACCTAATCGAAAAATGTGGTTTCAGGACCATTGCCTTCGAAGCGCCCGACTCGATGATGATGCCGATAGATTCCTTTATACGGACGGGTCAGGGGGACCTGAAAAAGGTGATGAAAGACATGGGATTATACGGTGCCGAAGAAATCTATCAGTTATTCCTGGGCCTTAAAGCCTATAACCAAACCGCTCTAGCTCAAAAACGGGTGAAACTGATCGGTATAGACAAACCCGAGTACTGGTCCGACCCCATTTCCAGGGATGGCTTTATGGCGGAGAACCTGAGGAAAATGGTTACTGACCTTGGCACCAAAACGATCCTGTGGGCTCACAATGTTCACCTAACGAAAGATACCACAGCTCAGTATCTTGCCCTGGGCGGGTACCTTACAAAACATTTCGGAAACCGTTATTTTGCGCTCTCCCTGGACACCTACCAGGGTTCAGTCAGCGTACTCAGCCAACAAAGAAAGTTTGAGACACATACCTTTGAAACCGAACCAGCTACATTGTCAGCAATGCTATCCAAAGCACGTTATCAGCAGTTTTATCTGAAGTTCAACCCAAAGAAAGATCCTTTCCAAGGTGCAATGGTATACATGACCAACATTTACGCGAACTGGACAGAGCCCAAACCCAAGCCGGTACCAATACACCCAGGAATTGATTTTGATGCTGTTTTCTTCATCAAAACTACTACCGCTTCGAAAGAAATAAACTAACAGAAAACCTGCTGACAATTCCTGCTCCGAGTTAACGCCGAATCTGCGCAGAAAGATTTAGTTTTGTTCTAACATATATAACATGAAAGAAATACGAGCGGCGTCAGGAGAATACCTTTTGGGAATGAAAAAGGCGGCAGAACAAGACTTATGTGAACCCGCTCAATTCAAAGAATATACAATATTTTTAATCACCGAAGGCAAGGGAACATTCCATTCTGATTTCGGAATTTTTCCATTTCAGACACCTGTGCTGCTTTTTGCCACGCCACTGCAGGTCTTGCACATGCAGGATTGCAAGGAATTAAATTGTACTGTATTGCAGTTTCACGGCGATTTCTATTGTATTGAATTCCATAGAAGAGAAGTTGCCTGCAACGGACTGCTCTTTAACAACATCTTTCTTGATCCGGCTGTTCCCCTTAGCGAAGAACATGCTGCTATCTTTGAGGGTCTGACCCAGCAAATTGGTGCAGAGTGCGATGAGGAAATTCCTTCAGAGATCGTGCTACGAGCCTACTTGCAGCTTTTTTTAGCAAAAGCAAGTTCATTAAAGCTGAAAGCAATGGATTCTCCAACCAGTCTGGCAACAAAAGATGACCAAATGGAGCGTTTCCGGTCGCTGCTCGATAAACATTACCTGACACTGCACAAGCCTTCCGATTATTCTTCCCTGCTGGCCATGTCGCCTGACAACTTCAGCAGACGCTGCAGCCGTTATTTTAAAAAAACGCCATCCCAGCTGATTCAGGAGCGATTGGTACTTGAAGCCAAAAAGCAGTTGCACCTTACCCGGCAGAGCATTAAAGAGATCTCCCATAACCTGAAATTCCAGGATGAGTTCTACTTTAGCCGTTTTTTTAAAAAACTAACCAAAGTATCCCCCCAGACATTCCGCGATCAAACCGGAATTTCTATCGTGGCGGATTTGTCCAGTTATTAGCCGGAGCCGTCCATGTTCTGACTGACTGCCGTGCTGTAGTTTTGATAAAAAAACAACAGCATGAAAACCTCAATCGTTTCCACCATTTCAAATCTGGAAAAACACGCCAAATCAGTCCTCAGGTTTGGCATCGTCATTGTATTTCTGTGGATAGGAGGTCTTAAATTCTTTACCTACGAAGCAGATGGCATTGTACCCTTCGTTGCCAACAGCCCATTCATGGCTTTCTTCTACAACCACCCCGGCGATTATAAATCCCATCAGAATAAAGAGGGAGAACTCATCACATCCAATCACCAGTGGCACCTGCAAAACAATACTTACGGGTTTTCCTACGGGCTCGGAATTTTCCTGATCGGGGCAGCTGTGCTGGTCGCTTTGCACCGGGTTACTCCACTTGCAAGCATGATCGGGAGTATCCTGGTATTCCTTATGACCCTGGGAACACTTTCTTTCTTAGTGACCACACCTGAATCCTGGGTACCCAGCCTCGGAGATGCGCAATCGGGTTTCCCCTACCTCTCAGGCCGAGGCAGGCTGGTGATTAAAGACCTGGTCATTCTGGGCGCAGCATTGATTACCATGAGCCAGTCCGCCAGTCTTCACCTGGAACGTCAAAAACAAAAATACCATTAAATAAAACTCAAATAGAATCATATGAAAACAATCGAAGTACCTGCCAAAGCGCAGGTAAGTATTGAATCACAAGCCATTTTCGAAGGAATCCAGAAAAAATTAGGTAAAGTCCCTAACCTATATGCCACCATCGGATATTCCTCACATGCACTCAAAGGGATGCTGGATTTTGAGGGCAGCTTAACGGCAAGTACGATGTTCACAGCGAAAGAACGTGAGGCCATCAACCTGATTGTGTCCCAGGTGAATTCTTGTGACTACTGTTTAGCCGCACACACCGCACTGGCCCAGATGAGAGGTTTCAGTAAAGCAGATACCGTTGACATCCGTAAAGCCGAGGTGAATGACCCTAAACTTTCAGTCATCGTAAACCTGGCCAAATCGATATCAAGTCAAAAAGGTGCCGCTGACGCGGCATTGCTGGAAAGTTTCTTTTCCCTTGGTTACACTGAAGCTGCTCTGATCGAACTGATCGGACTGGTTGCCTTAAGAACCTTTACCAATTATGTATACACCAACACTGCTGTTCCAATCGATTTCCCGCTTGCCGAGAAAATAACTTTTAGCTAACAGCGTTACCCTTTGTTGACAACCTTGAAATCGCAATCCGGCAAGAAATTCCAGGATTGCGATTTTGTGTGGCATCGTATTGATCCCACCCTATCCGGTAATTTTCAATGACTGTATTAATCCATCAGCTATTTCTAAATGATAGCTCAATACAATGGGGCTTCCCTCAAAGTTCCCTGACACCTTTACCTTTAAAATACTTTCTGGTTCTTTTTCTTCAAAGCCAACGGGCTCCATTGTCGCCTGGTACCTTTCATTGGCATCCGCAATCCAATCTGCTATTTCTTTTCTTCCATTGTGCGTTTTTCCTTCATCAAAAACTACGGCTGTTTCGGAAAAACAGTTCGCATAAGCAACGTTATCAAAACTATTTTGTGTTTTTACTAATTCTGTTATTACTGGAGGTATGTTCATTTTTTTTTATTTTTGAGGGTATTAAATAGTGGGTACAGTTCCACCGTCAATTACAAATTGTGTTCCTGATAGATAATTAGCTCTTGGCGAAACCAGAAAACCAACCAATTCTGCAACTTCTTCAGGCTCTGCAGGGCGTCCAAACGGTATTCCACCTAAAGCATTCATTACACTTTGTTTAGCCTCTTCGACAGAAATATTTGAGTTTCTGGCAATTTCACCCAGCCAAGCGACAGATGCTGTTGTATTTATCCATCCTGGAGAAACAGTCAGCACGCGGACACCTTTTGGCGTTACTTCATTTGACAGGCTTTTACTATAGTTTATCAAACCTGCTTTTGCAGCTGCATAAGGCAAAGTAGAATCATGTAGTGGTAGCTTGCCCTGAATAGAAGCAATGTGAATGATGACACCGTCTTTTCGATCGATCATCTGTGGTAAAAACCCTCTGTCCAACCGAATAGGAGCGAGTAAATTAGCTTGCAGGGTTGATTCCCAATCTTCGTCAGATAATGCTGAAAAACCACCGGCGGGTGTTACGGAAGAACCGAGGTTGTTCACCAAAATATCCAGCCGCCCATACGTTGCCAGTACTTCGCTCACTACCTTCTGTGCGCTTTCCGCCTTACTTAAATCCGAAGGAATAAAATGAAAATTACTGTTTTCTGTTTCAGGGGCATTTCTTGCGGTGATAATCACCCTTGCACCAGCCTGTAAAAGCCTTTCTGCTATCGCTTTTCCAGCACCTTTTGTACCTCCTGTTACCAGGGCAATCTTGCCTGATAGTTCATTGTTGAAATTAAATTGTTCCATTTTTACGATTTTCTTTAGGACAAAATTGGGGTGTAAAAACAGTATGCACAAGTACGGTATTACGATTCATATAGGGATAAATTATTCCCCTATTGTGCACTATGGAACATAGATTTATATTTATAAAATGTACGAAAGAAAGATAATACCGAACTTAAATTGCGGACTTGACCTGATCGGTGAAGTAATTTACGGCAAATGGAAAATCCGCTTGCTGTGGTTTATCAATGAAGGTCATCAGCGTCCAAGCCAATTGCAGCGCAAAATTCCCGATGCTTCACGCAGGGTTTTGAATATCCAGCTCAATGAATTGGAAAAACACGAATTGGTTACCAGAAAAATTTACCCCATTGTACCGCCAAAAGTAGAATACAGCCTGACCGAATTTGGTGAAACGTTAATCCCGGTGATAGCTGCCTTAGGTCAATGGGGAGACGAACATGAACAACATCTGCGGCATGTAATTTTGAAACAAATTGGAATTTCGGACTTAAACGACACCCTGACCAGTTAATCTTCAATTGCTGGCTTTTTTATCCTTTAGCAGGCCCTGAAGCCCCCTTAACCGAAAACCTCACCATCCTAAGCGTTTTTCAGCGCTAAATGAATATGCGCCAAGTGGTGTTTCAGGTGCCAGGTGGACATGGCCACCGCTTGCATTCATCTCCTTAATTTGACTCGACTAAGCGGACTTCAATTCATTTTTATAACTGTCCTTATACATTTTAAGGCACTCCTTTAATTCGTTGCGTGCCATGTGGATGCGTGTCTTCACCGTGCCGATCGGGATGTTCATTTCTTCGGCGATCTCATGGTATTTATAGCCTTCGAAATAACGTAGGAACGGAACTGAATACTCTGGCTGCAAACGGCTCAGGGCAGTCTGAATATCCTTCATCAGGAATTTGTTTTCCGCCTGGTTGATTGTCGCACTGACGCTCAGCTACTGAGGTGTGAATTCCTCGGTGTTCAATATCACAGCATTTTTACGGCTGCCCTTTCTGTAATCATTAATGAAAGTGTTTTTCATAATGGTATACAGCCAACCTTTCAGGTTGGTGCCCTGTTTGTACAAATGATGGTAACGAATGGCTTTGATCAGCGTGTCTTGAACCAGGTCATTGGCGTCTTCCACATCCTGGGTGAATTTCATGGCGAAGGTTTCCAGGCAGGAACGGTGGTCGCATACGGCGTTGTTGAAAGCAATGTTTTTCATAGGTAGATGATCAGTTTTATGTTTTTTATAGGTAAACACATGATTACAAATCGCATACCAAATGACTGGCAGATCTGTTACAAAAATTTAATATAAAATTCATCTCCTAAGAAATCGGTTTTGAAGAGGGAACAAGCACAATTTTTTATTTAAAGGTACTTAGAGCATTAAATCCGCAAGAATTTGGCACGTTTCCTGTTCTTGGCGGTGACACCTGCAATCATTAAACATCTGCCTAAAAATGAAGACCTCTTTTGAAATCATTAACCTGGATGACGACGGAACCATTCCCAATAGCAAATACCCGGCAGAATAATGATCCCAAATCTTTATTCTCCCTTAAGATGGTCCAGTTTCTCCGGATCAACATCCGCAGAGAAATCTTTCAACAGCTGAATTAATTTAGGGTTGACAACATTCCGGCAAAAGGGCTTTTCCGGATCAGCATAATAGTAATTACGGTATTCTGGACTATTCAGTTTGAATGTTCCGAACTCGATCACTTCAGTAATGATCGGCTCCGTAAACTCCTGTTGCAAAGCTTGGATGATGGCAAGCACTAACGTCTGCTGCCCGGCGTTGAAAGCATACACTGCTGAACGGTATTTATCCCGCATGCTGTGAGCGGAGGTGCAGCTATGGGTATGCAAATGAACAGAGACCAATGTCTGAAGCGGGATCAGCTCAGGATCAAACCTAACCAGTACCGCTTCGCTTAAGCGGGACAGATCTTCTGCCGAAGCGATCCACCCCTGCTTAACCGATTTTACGCCTTTGAGCGAAAGAAAGATGGCCTCCGTACACCAGTGGCAGCTGCCGCCAAAGCCTATTTCAGTATTCATAGCCATATATATAAACTTCTTTGTTTAACACTTTACAAAGATATTCGTTCTCAAAAAATCATTTTTTCATCAGCGCCCGTACTTCGGCCACTATTGAACTGGACAGGCTTGCTGGAAAGCGGAATAATGCTTAATATTATATATTTAAAGCCAATGAAGACAATACCAACACTTTATGATTGGGCTGGCGGAATGCCAGTGTTTGAAAAGCTCATGCAACAGTTCTACGATAAGGTTTTACTGGATCCCTTACTGGAACCTGTTTTCAAGCACATGTCTTCAGCGCACCGGATTCATGTCGCTCATTTTTTTGCTGAAGTCTTCGGTGGCCCGGAATTTTATTCCACTTCAGAAGGAAGTCACTATAAAATGATCCGGCACCACGTCGGAAAACATTTATCAGAAGGCATGCGGAAACAATGGATCCATCTTTTAATTGAGACCGCCGACGAATTGGCAGTGCCGGATGATCCGGAATTCCGTTCCGCTTTCATGGCCTATATAGAATGGGGCACCCGCCTGGCATTGATCAATTCCAATCTGGACGAAGTAAATGCCAGCCAAGACGAGCCCATGCCGAAATGGGGATGGGGCGTTCCCGGCGGGCCATACATCCCGTAACAATCGTCCTTTTACCGTTGCATCCTTGAAATTAGTCGATGTTTAAACCCTTTTTGAATCTTGCAGTTGTACTCACCGGGGCATCCGCAGGATAGGTTGTGTATTTCAGCGTCAGTATATCGCCGGAAATACCAAAGGTTGCATTTTCATAAATCTCTCCGTTTGCTGCACTTTTTACCATGTTCATACCAGGCTGCTGTTCGCGCATTTCCAAAGATTTAGTCTTCAGGCGGTCGCCTTCCAGGGTGTAAGTACCGCTGATCAATGTCCCCCCACCGTTACTGTATCCTATTGACAGGTTAAAGATTTTGTCTTTTGTAAAGTTAATGGAGCGGCTTGCAGCCGTTAGGTCAAGTTCTGCCCAGGTCCCCACAAGCGGGTTTTCAGGATCTGCCTCGTTGTCCTTTTTACAGGAAGTGAAACATAAGGAAAGAGATAATAGCAATACGCAGGTTAGAGTAAAAGTCTTCATAAAAAATATATTGGTTTACTCTAAAAACGAGCCTTAATAAGCAAACGCTACAAAAATCCAAAATAAAGGAGGTTAAACCTACTGGGCAGAAATTTGCTCCCCAATTAACGGCCAGCAGCTGAGAGTTTCATGGCAATCCAGCACAAATAAGGGGCACCTCTTATTTATTCGTAATCTTTTTGATATCCGCTAAGCTGTAAACCTTGTAAGTAACACCCAGCCTAAGTGCATTCTCCTCAACTGTTAAATCAAAACCAGCTTCCTTCCGCCTTTTGTTGACATGCTTCGGATCTTTTATGGGCACCACATAGGCGAATTGTTCCTTTTGTCCTGTTTGTGGATTTTTGATCAGCTGTGAATAAACCTGCGTACCGTAAATTTGCTCCTTACCCTCGTTTAATAGTTTCCGGTCAAGCATCATCGCTACATATTTGAAAGGCAACTCGCCCGACCGGCCTGCTTTCTCAATCAGTTTATAATATTTGGATATTTTGTCGGAATGCTGTATGACATAAAATATCGCAGTATTTTGAGGCTCCCCTACCATTGTTTTGCCTGGGTAACCATACTGTGCAATGATTCGCTCTGCCTTCAGGATATTGACTGAATCAATCTTTTGCATAATTATCCAGGGCTTTTTATCCAGCATGTCTCTCGGGTAGCCAAGCAAATTAGCTAAAGAGTCTTTTCGCGAGGGTTTCACTTCAGAATCTAAAAATTCACGGATACCCTGATCTGTCAACAAAATTGTATCAAGTTCCAATCTTAATGCGGAATTGATTTTTTTCTGTGCTGAGACGCTCAGGCTCAAACAGATCAGCAAAGGAAGCAAGCTAGTTTTCATCTTTTTTTGAATATGGAGCTGCCATTCCCTTGCAAAATGAGCCCTGGGCTCTATGTTGATAAACGAAGACATGCTCATGAATGAAATGTAATATAAGGTAATCACAACGTTGGAATGTTACAATATAAACAATCTCACATAACAATTTCTCTGCGAATATTTGCAACTTCAAATAACATATCGTAATATTGCGATATAAAACTATGGGACTTACCAAATCAGAAATATTCACCGACGAGCAAAACCAGCTTTCTACATTACTGAAAGCAATTGCCCATCCTGCCCGCATCGCCATCCTGCAAAGGATCATTATCTCAAACACCTGCATTTGCGGTGATCTGGTAGGCGAACTTGGCCTGGCTCAGGCAACCATTTCGCAACACCTCAAAGAACTCAAAACGGCAGGGATCATTCAGGGAACCATAGAAGGTGTGAGTGTTTGTTACTGCATTAACCCTACAACCTGGAAATTATTGGAAGCCCAACTCGGAGCTTTCCTGGGTTCCTACAAAGGCGAAACCAACTGCTGCTAACTTTTTTTTATCTATATCAATCGTAAAATTGCAATATTATGCTAACTACAGAACTAACCAACTGGCAAACATTTAAGACCACTTTAGAGAAAAATCCTGACTTAACCCTGCAATTCCAATATGCGGAAGGCAAATGGGTAGACCCCTCCTATCACATCACCGAGATCAAACAGGCACCAATTGTGTCGGTAGATTGTGGTGGCAAAATGAATACCTGGACAGAGGTCATCGTCCAACTTTGGGAACCATCAATGCAAGACACTGACAGAGCAATGCAGGTCAGCAAAGCTTTGTCCATAGTCAAAATTGTCGAAAAGTCTTTGCCACTTAATCCGCTGGGAACGGTTAAAATCGAATTCGGAAATTCTGCCTTTGATACCAGGCAAATGTATCCGGGCGAATTCATCATCGAGGGGGATAACCTGATCGTTAACCTGGTCCCGGATTTCACCCAGTGTAAAGCGATCGCAAGAGGTGGAAGTTGCGGAACAACTGATTCAGGTGCAGAATGTTGCGCACCAGCTGTAAAACAGGAAAAGCCGAAATTACAAATGGTCAATCTTGTCAGCGAAGGACAAACTTGCGAACCCGGCTCAGGCTGCTGCTAACCCTATAAAAACCAAACTCAATATAACAATGAAAAAAGTACTCGTACTATGTACCGGCAACAGTTGCCGCAGTCAAATTGCTGAAGGATATTTAAGACATTTCGCGGGTGATGCTGCTGAAATTTACAGCGCAGGAATCGAAACGCACGGTGTAAATCCAAAGGCCATCGAAATCATGAAAAGAGACGAAATAGATATATCAGGACATACCTCTAATAATGTCAACGAATACACCGGGATCGACTTTGACTTCGTGATCACCGTTTGTGACAACGCAAAGGAAAGCTGCCCGTACTTCCCAACAAATGCGGTTAAATTACACTATAATTTTCCTGATCCGGCAAAGGCTAAAGGAACTGATGAAGAAGTAATGGAACAGTTCAGGGAAGTGCGTGAAATGATCAGAAAATATGCGCAGAACTTTGTAAACGAAAACCTGTGAGCTTCTTAGACCGTTATCTTACTTTATGGATATTCCTGGCTATGGCCGTTGGCGTCAGTATCGGATATTTCTTGCCTTCCTCAGCTGGGCTCATTAACTCATTTTCAAGTGGCACAACCAATGTGCCACTTGCTATTGGACTGATACTGATGATGTATCCCCCACTTGCTAAAGTTCGTTATGAAAAAATGACCGAGGTATTTCGAAATACAAAGGTATTGGGTACATCTCTGATCCTAAATTGGGTCATAGGCCCGATACTCATGTTTATACTGGCTATCACTTTTCTGCACGGTTATCCGGAATATATGAGCGGGCTGATTTTGATCGGTCTGGCCCGTTGCATCGCGATGGTAGTGGTATGGAATGAACTGGCTGAAGGTAACCGGGAATATGCCGCAGGGCTTATTGCATTGAACAGCATCTTCCAGGTATTGCTCTACAGCGTGTATGCGTATCTTTTTATTACCGTACTACCACCACTATTAGGTATCAAAGGTCTGGATGTTAACATCACCATTGTTGAAATCGCAAAAACCGTAGGTCTTTACCTGGGCGTTCCTTTTGCTGCCGGATTTATTAGCCGTTATGCGCTGATCGGACTTAAAGGAGAACTGTGGTTCGAGCAGAAATATATCCCGTTTGTTTCTCCCATTACCCTGATTGCTTTGCTGTTCACGATAGTGGTCATGTTTAGCCTTAAGGGAGAACTGATTGTCCAGATCCCGATGGATGTGCTGCGTATTGCGGGTCCACTGGTCATTTACTTTGCCATCATGTTTCTGGTCAGCTTTTTTGCCGGCAAAAAAATGGGGGCTGATTATTCTCAAACTGCTTCCATTGCTTTCACCGCTACTGGTAATAACTTTGAACTGGCGATTGCGGTCGCCATTGGCGTCTTCGGAATCAACTCAGGCCAGGCATTCGTTGGGGTAATCGGTCCCTTAGTAGAAGTACCGACTCTGATTGTGCTGGTGAACCTGGCCTTCTGGTTGCGTAAAAAGTATTATTAACCCAGCCTCGCGCTAAAATTACTCCTGCTCAACCGCAGCCGAACCGGATTCCTGTACAGCCTTCGCAACTTCAATTGGAAGGTCGGATTCTACCACTTCAGCGCCAGAGTTGATGATCTCCTGGTAAGCTGCCTTACGCCCGGCAGCATCTGTAAGCTTGTCATAGGAACTTGCAGCAGAGATCATGCAGCGCACGCCACGGGCATGCAATTGATTGATCAGGGCCTTATTTTCCGGTTTGACTTTCGGACCGACATACGCCATTACATTCGACCAGGGAATTCCTGCATCCTCATATTCCTGCATGGCCTGCTCGGTCAATATAAAAGCAGAGAATCTGATTTTCGGATTGATCTGATGATAAAACTGAGCCTCCTTTGCATTGTGTACGGTCAGCATCACCTGTTCTTCTACTTTCCACTCGCCGATCAGGCGGGCAGTCATTTCCAGGGGAACGTCCTTTTTATCAAAGTTTAAAATCGTCTTCCCTTTCCCCCATGCAAGCGCCTCTTTTAGTGAGGGTATGCCATAGGCTGTTACTTTTCCGTTCAGGTCCTTAAGGCGCAACTTTTTCAGTTGCTCAAAACTGAAGTCAGCGACTTTCCCTGAGCCATTGGTGGTCCGCTCCAGCGTAGCATCGTGCATCAGCACAATCACACTGTCTTTTGTTATTCTCGGATCTACCTCAAAAAAAGCGGACGTGTAACTGAGTGTATGCTCAAATGCTGCAATTGAGTTTTCAGGATATCCTGGCACCACTCCGCCTCTATGGCCGCTAATCAGGGGCGTTACACCACGTGTATGCGAAAAAAATGCAGCCGTACTTCGTGTATAATCCTTTGCATCCATGTGCTTCAGATTTTTCACCTCCCGAATCGCTGTTTCTACTTCAAATACATGGTCTGATAACAAGACGTCTGCACCATCACGGATCAGTTGCGGGTAACTGCTCAGTCGTTGTTGCTCATCCTTTATCTTTTCAAAAAAGGGTGTGGTATAAAGGATGCACATCACCTGCCTGGCGTGCAACTCATCCATCAGCTTTTTTCGGCCGGTTGGTTGTGATAAATAGGCGACAATGTTTTTCCAGGGTACGCCGGCAGCTTCGTATTCGCGCATCTTTTCCTCGGTTTTAATGAAAGCCTCAAACATCAGTTTCGGGTTGCGCTCATAATAAAACTTAGCTTCCTCTGGACTATAGGAAGAAATTAAGATATGGCCCTCTGCCTTCTCTTTCTCAATCAGTTTCAAAAGCATAGGCATGGGCACATTTTTCTTATCCAGCATCAGTATGGTCTTTCCTTTTGCCCAGTTCAGTACATCCTTCAGTAATGGAATGCCATAACTGCTGATCTGGCCTTCCGGATCTTTTAACTTGAATTGCTGTAATTCGGCCCAGGTATAATCCGCTATTTTGCCCTTACCATTGGTCGTACGGTCAAGCGTCGCATCATGCATCACCACGACTACACTGTCCTTTGTCAGGCGTGGGTCTACTTCAAAGAAGGCCTGCATTTTACTCAGAGTATGTTCAAAAGTGGCAATGCAGTTCTCCGGATAACCTTTCATTGCTCCCCCGCGATGCGCGCACAGCAGCGGCCGCTTACCGGGGGTGTAACGAAAAAACTCCTGCAGTGCTTTGTGATCTTTTATTCGGATGGTATTCAGTTTGACCTGCCCGAAAGCGCCAACATTGCCAATTAAAACCAGCAGCAGGAAAAAGGGACGAAAGTATTTCATTTTTTTGTAGGATAAATGGTTGTAACCCGGCCTTGCCAATCAAGACCGGGTAAATGAGTTAGTAGTATCCCTCGTTCTGCTCTTCAGCAGGAGTTCCACGCGGGCTCAGCCTGTCGATATGCTTTTGCGGGATGGGACGCAATTTATGGTAGGGTTTGAAATTTCCTTTTGCCTCCGGATTAAACTGTACGTACTGGGCCAGCTTTTCGCAGCGCACCAGGTCTTCCCAGCGACAGGTCTCTCCCAGAAGTTCCCTGCCTCTTTCGTCCAGCATCACGTCCACAAAATTAGTGCTGATATTGGCTGTTGTTGCCTGGATAAATGGAAAAGTGCTGTCCAGGTTTCCTTTCTGACCACCTTCTTCACGCCAGTATTGCGGCATTTTTACTTCTCCCTGTTTCCAGGAAGCACGTTTACGTACTTCGTTGATATAACCTGCAGCCGTAGTAAAGTCACCGCTGCGTCCTGCAGCTTCTGCCGCGATCAGGTAGGTTTCTCCAAGTCGCATGCGCACCCACTCCCTGCTTCCTTTTACCTCATTGGTCGAAAGGCGGTTTGGATCTGAATATTTCAGCAATGGTGGATAGTACCGGTTATTTTTGGTAGGATCGCTCTTGTTCCAGCCCACATACCTGTATTTGTAGCTAGCACCGGCTGGTTGAGGATTTACGCTGTAATAGACTGCGGTATCACCCAGCGGGATCGGGCCGTTTGGTTTGTTGGCGTACAATACGAACCTGAAACTTTTGTAAAAACGCGAGTCGTTCTTACGGTCAAAAAGTTCTGATACGGTCCGGTCTGTTTGACGGCGGCGACGGTAAGGGCGACCGTAAACCACATCTCTGATCATTCCCGGAAGATCTTCGTACCAGGAGGTCCAGTACAGGTGCAGGGTATTTCCATTTCCGTTATACACCTGGTTATTGGTAAATTGAACTGAAAAGATCACTTCTTTATTGCCCTGGTTTGCAGGGTTCCACAAATCGGCAAAGTTATCGATCAATGCATACTGTTTGCTGTCTATCACCATTTTAGCATATTTCAAGGCATTTGCCATATCGGTGGGCTGCTGACCGCGCTGATCGGTCACCGCACTGCCGCGTGTAAGGTAGACTTTTGCCAGCAAATGTGCGGCAGGATATTTACCGGTTTTCCCTCTGTCTGCCGGTTTTTCATCCAGATATTGCACCGCATATTCCAGGTCTTTGATGATCTGGCTGTAGATGTCCGCTACTGAAGCACGAGGGAAGTCCGTAAGTACCTCGAAGCTGGAATCCATCACTAAAGGAATGCGTCCAAAGTGCTGCACCAGTTCAAAGTAGAAGAATGCCCTCAAAAACGACATTTCAGCCAGGGCCTTTTGTTTTTGTATTTCACTCAGTGTGGTTGAAGCTTCTACCTGTTTGATCACCAGATTGGCAGTGCTGATGGCTTTGTAATGGTTTTCCCAAAATCCATACAACACACCGTTATCGGCGTTCAACTGGCTGCCGTATTTGTTAAAGGCATCTGCGCGGCCTCCCGGGTCATCTCCCTGGGTAAAAAGATCGACGCCAAACTCGTTCAGCGCATCGTAGTTTTCCGCTCCGGCACCCCAGCGCATAAAGCTATAGGTCGCAGTAGCCGCAGCTGTTACACCCTCAGGTGTGCCGTAATAATCCGGGGTCAGTCTGGGCAGTTCTTCTTCAGTCAAAAACTTTTTGCAGCCAAATGTTCCTGCGATAAGGCTGAACATCAGTATTGCGCAAATGCTGTTATATATTTTCTTTTTCATGGTTCTCTTTTTTAATATTAAAAACTCAGGTTAATTCCGGCAGCCCAGATGGTTGGTGTAGGGCGTGTGTAACCTGCTGCATCTCCGTCGACATCGCTGTCCACTCCTTCCGGATCCACGCCTGAATAGGTCGTCCACATCCATGGGTTTTGTGCCTGAATATAAAATCTGCAGGACGAAATACTCAGTTTGCTGGTTATCTTACCTGGAAGCATATAGCCGAGCGTCACATTTCTCAGCTTTATGTAATCTGCTTTCTCATATTGAAGGGTCTCCTGGTAGGGCAGGTTACCGACTCCGGCAATCGGCCGCGGGAATGCATTGGTCGGATTGTTTGGCGTCCAGTAGTCTACGTTTGCACCGCTGCTTCTTTGCGACTGGCTCAGGTAACTGATTTCAGTTTTGATCATGGAGCCATAACTTGCGTTGAAGAAAAACGACAGGTCAAAGGCCTTGTATTGGAAAGTGTTATTCAAACTTAAAATGGTTTTCGGACGCTGCTGTCCTTGTATTACACGGTCGGCTTCATTGATCTTATAATCGCCATTGTCCCAAAGCCTGATAGTACCGGGCTTGAAAGTGCTGCCGTTGTCATTGAATTTTTTCATTTCTGCCAAATCCTCTGGTGTGTTCTGCCAGATTCCGGTCTTCTGGTAATCATAGAATACATTAATTGGCTTTCCAATGAACCACTTGTTTCCCGGATCGTCAATCTTGCCGTTGTACAGTTCTACAATCTCTTCTTTGTTCAGGTAAACCATCGCATCGGTCGACCATTTGAAATCTCCGCTTTTAACATTCAGCGAACTCACAGAGACTTCAATCCCTCTGTTCTTCGTGCTGCCCACATTTGATTTTACCACATCAAATCCTGATACAATCGGCAGTTGCCTGTCCAGCAAAAGGTTTGTGGTGTTTTGTTGATACACGTTGACTGCCCCGCTCAAACGGTTGTTGAACAACCCAAAGTCCAGGCCGAAGTTCCATTGCCCTGTGGTTTCCCAGGTCAACTCATGATTGGTCATTTTATTCGGGGCATAACCGATGAGCGTCTTGTCTCCGAAGTTGTAATATTGCCGGTCCAAAGTACCTTTGGTTTCATAAGGGCTGACTTCTGAACTGGCTACTGTTCCGTAACCGATTCTTAGTTTCAGATCACTGATAGCAGGCACAGTTTTCATGAAGGACTCGTCGCTAATGCGCCATGCCACTGCTGCTGATGGAAACAGTACCCATTGATGGCCATCTGCCAATCGTGAGGAACCATCATACCTGGCTGTTGCGGTCAAAAGATAGCGGCCCTTATAGTTATAATTCAGTCTCCCCATAAAAGAGGACAACTGCCACTGCGTCTTGTTGCTGCTGATCGCTCCGGGTACCAATGCAGAACCTACGTCATTGAACAGCAATTCATCAGAGGGAATGTCCTGAACGGAAATGCTATTGGTTTCCCTGCTGTACTTCTGTACCGATTGCAGCAAAGTGGCACCGAATGAATGGTCTTTGATTACTTTGTCGTAAAACAGGATATTTTCCAGGGTATAGGATTTGCGGAAGTCCGTCGCGTTTTTGGCTGAGTTTACCGATGCTGCCCTGGCAATGGCATTCATAAATTCATAGTCCTGGATGTTAATGGACTCTACCCCAAAGTTTGCGCGGTAGCGCAGGCCGTCCACCGGCAATTTGATTTCCGTAAAATAACTACCGAAGAAGTCATTTTTCTTATAAGGCTTTACCACAGCGCCTGGTGCAATTTTTTGAAGCGGGTTCAGCGACTGGTCTTCTGTTCCCGAAACCTTCCACATCAGCTGACCGTTTTCGTCGTACAGCCGACCGATAGGCATTACCCTCCAGGAAGAACCGAAAAGGGTTGGTCCTCTCTGCTGTAAGGAGTTCAGGTATTGGGTCTGCCCGCCAACTTTAATGGCCTTGCTGATCTCATGCTCCAGGTTGATACGGATGGAATAGCGGGAATAATCCTCGCTTCTGACAATACCCTTATCATTGAAATAGTTACCGCTGATCAGGAAATTGGTCTTTGCACCCCCGCCGCGTATGCTCAACTGGTTATCAGTGACCACTCCTTTGCGCTGTACTGCTTTCCACCACTCACTGTCCGAACGTACTTTTGAGGGATCATAATTGCCGTTTGCATCATAGGCCAGATGCAAGGATTCCAGTGTATAGGGATCACTGCTGAATACCGGGATCTTTTGATCTTCCGCCCAGCTTGGTACATCAGATTTATACTCATTGTTCGCACGGTAAGCTTCCCGGATCATCGCCGCATATTCAGCGCCATTCATAAAATCCACCTCATTCAATGCAGTCTGAACACCAACACGGGAATTGAAATCTATCTGGGTTTTTCCTTCTTTGCCCTTCTTGGTCGTGATCAGCACCACCCCATTAGAACCCCGGGCACCATAGATGGCCGTTGCCGAAGCGTCTTTTAAGACGTCTACCGACTCAATATCAGCGGGTGAAATATCGTTAATGCTGCCCAGAAACGGCATTCCATCAATGACATACAGCGGATCGCTGCCGCCACTTATGGAGCGTTTACCACGGATAAAAACCGATGGGGTTGATCCCGGCCTGGTGCTGGTATTGGTAATCATCAATCCCGGCATGCGGCCTTGTATCGCCTGAAGCACATTGGTCACCGGCTGCTGGGAAATCTGCGCGGCATTTACGGAAGACACTGCACCCGTCAGGTCTTTCCTGCGAACTTCTCCATACCCCACTACCACCACCTCATTGAGTTGATTGGACTGTTCTGTCATCACCACATCGATGATCAGCTCATCGCCAATTTGTCTTTCTATGGTCTTGTAAGCGGTATAAGAAAAAACAACAGTGGCTGAACGGTCAGGCACGGTCAAAGTATATTTACCATCCGCATCCGACATGGTTCCGTTTTTAGTTCCTTTCAGAACAACGCTCACCCCTGGCATGGCCCCGCCTGTCTGATCAGTAATGGTTCCCTTTATCGTAATCGCCCGGCCTTGTCCGGCTATGGTACTTGCCCTGGCCCAACTAAAGGGCAGCAGCAGGATCAGTAAAATTGCTATGTATTTATATTCTAATTTCATTTCAAATTGTTAAATCGTTTCTATTTGTTTGGCTTGTGTTTTTGTGCTTTAATCATTCATAGTTCATTCCTTTGTATTCTATTTGTTTGGCCTGTGTTTGTGTTAGTCTGTTTTAATCAATCATCACCCATTCGTTTGCATTCTTTTTTTGTTTGCCTTAGTATTTGTGGTTTAATCTTTCACAACTCATTCGTTTGTATTCTATTTGTTTGGCTTCTGTCTGTGTTGGGATGGTTTAATCATTCATTACTCATTCGTTCGTATTCTATTTGTTTGCCTTGTGTTTTTGTGGTTTAATCATTCATTATTCATTCGTTTGTATTCTATTTGTTTGGCTTGTGATTTTATGGTTTAAACATTCATAATTCATTCGTTTGCAGGTGAAATTATAGCAAAGGGGTTCCCTGAAGCCGGCATTCAGTGACGGAACTCCTATTAGTTTTTAATAAAATTCTAAAAAATATGACGCTGCTATTCAGGCGGACGCTTTGACAACCATTCCATCGGATAGTCGGTAATTACCCTCTTGACCCCCAGTTTGGCAATCCGTAAAATCTGCTGATAGTCGTTGCAATTGCCCGTAATCAGTCTTATGTTCAGCCTTGCACATTGCGCAACCAGTGCTTCATCGATATATTCGGCATTGGCAGAATAATATTCAGGGTTAAACCCGAGCCATTTCAAATTGTCATCCTGCGATGTACCCGCTTTCGCCAGAAAGGCAAGCTGAATCTGAGGGTATTTCTTTCTTAATACCTGCAGCGTTCTGGGATCAAATGACTGGACAATCATCCGCTTCTGAATTCCTTTTTGCTTTACGATCTGCATCATTAAATTCACAAACTCCCCCGGTCCTGGATGATTCACACCGTCCATTTTCTCATTGAGTTTGGTTTCTATAAAATACCTCGGTGCTGGCAGGTTTTGCTGAGCGGCATAGGTTTCAAGGGAATCTATCAACGCTGCAAATAAGGGTATGTGTGCTTTAAAACGCATTTGCTGAGGAAAATCTGGATTGGCTTTGCTACCCACATCATAGCCCCGCACCTGATCATAATTCATTTGATAAAAGGCCATTTGGTTACGGTCCATTTTTAGTGGCGCTCCACCAGGGCCCAGTGTAATTTTTGGGTTTACAACCCCATCATGGCAAACGATGACTTGCTTGTCCCTGGTGATGTTCAGGTCAAACTCCAGGATCGCTCCTGTACGCAATGCATTTTTCATTCCGCCGATGGTATTTTCAGGGTTTAGTCCCCTAAAGCCGCGATGGGCATATACCTCAAAACTCTCCGCACGCTCTGTGCTCTTTGTACGCTCTGTGCGCTCTCTGCTCTTTGTGCCTGACTGTGCTTTAACGGAATTTTGTATCCCGGTAAACAGTAAGCAAAAGGCAATTATCATTTTATTAACGCTGGGTTTCATTTTTTAATTTCTTTTTTTCTTTTCGTTTCTCCTGCATCCTCACAAGGATTGAATTATCATGCTCTCCAACTACTTCAACTTGTTTTTCAACTTTATCTTCAAATCCTGGCAAGGAAAATGAAATGTCGTATTTCCCGGCCTTCAAATCATTCAGTGTAAATAACCCGGTCTCGCTCGACAAGGTGATCACCACCCTTCCTCTACCAGGGTCCTGCATCGTTACTTTTACACCTTCAAGGCCGCGTCCATTGTTGTCCACTACTTTTCCCTTCACGGTCACATTCTGGCTAAATACCGGCAAAGCCGACATACAAACCAACAGCAGGATCATCAGAACCTTTTCTGCGAACATGGGCCAACCTGCTCTGATGCTTGAAAAAGTGCTTACGCTCACGCCAGTCTTATTTTTGTTTCACCAAAACCTGCCCCTGCTGCATGGTATATTCAAGGCCATTCATTTCGCAAATCGTCATTAGCATTGTTTCAATGGAATCCTCAGCCAAAAAGGTTCCGGTAAAAACCTTGCCCTCAATCGCTGTACTGTCGGCAATGATCTTTATATGCTTCAGTTTTTCAATCCCGGCAAATACTTCATTTAATGGGCTTACTTTAAAATTAAGTGCTTCATCATAGCTTCCCTGATCCTGTATAGCTGGCGTCGCTTTTCGTTTGACAATGGCTTGTTTCAGGGCCAGATTATTGACAAGTTCGAATTTGCCGTTCAGGTTGTCCAGCGTAAGTTCGTCTCCCGGTTTCAGATAAACAGATTTCATCCTCAAACGATTAGTGTCTTTAACCATGACTTTTCCCGACAACAGCTCCACAGTAGTGTTTCCGTTGGTACCGTTAACGATAAATTCCGTTCCAAGGGCGGTAGTTGAATAGCCATTTGCAAAAACAGTAAAAGGGCGTGTCTTATCATGGAAAACGCTAAACCGCGCCTTACCTGTCAGCAAAATATCCCGCGTTTTTTTTCCAAACTCTGAATTATACCGGATACGACCCCTTGGTTCCAAAATAACTTTGGACTGATCAGGTAAAGTAATTTGCCTGGCCGCAGAAGTTTCATTCAAGATATCTACAGCCTTGACCTGACTGACTTCTGCCACTTGCGGCTCTTGCCCTGCTTCATGGTGTTTAAGTGTAAACCAGCTAATCATGCAGATCGCCCCAATTATAGACGCAGCAATACCAAAGCGTATGGCTGACCAGCGTTTCACTGCTGGCTTTTCCTGGCCTGGCATGATCCCCGCCTCCCGGTGTATTTTTTTCAACAAGTCTGTTTTCACTGAACCGTTTACCAATTGTATAATTTTCGGATCTTCCCTTTGCAGGAAGGATGCTTCCAGTTTTTCCCTGAGTTCCCGGTCGTCTTCATTTAAAAGCGCAAGCAAATTCACGCGCTCTTCGACCGAAGCTTTACCGGCCCAAAATTTTTCAATTAACTGTTCAATATTTTCTTTCATAGTTCTCAATGGTAAATACTGCAGATGGAGTAGTTTGGGGTAGGCTGCCGCCGTTAAATAATTGTTACCAAATCAATAAGGGATGTACAAGTATGGCAACGGGGTGCCGAATGTTCGGGTTAAAGCAGTACCGAGGTTAAAGCAGCACCGACACAAGTCCAATAAACAAAAGTGTTTCGACCATGTCAGCCGCAACATTGTGTCCGATCTTTGATTTGATCATTTTGTAAGACTGCTTAAGATGCTCTTTTACGGTTTCCGGCGAGATACCAAGTAAGGTAGCTACCTCTTCTTTGGACTTTCCCTCAATTTTGCACATGGTCAATACCTCACGCTGACGGGGAGAAAGGAGTTGAATCGTTTTTTCTACCACTTGCAGCTTTGTTTCAAGCCCCGCTGATTCTGAAAAATCTTCCGTCACCTCAAAGCCCAGGGATTCATAACTATCTACATAATCAATGGCGTAAGCTACTTTTTGCTTCAGAAAAGAAATGGATGTATTAAAACTGACCTTAAATAACCAACCAGCTATTTCTTTATCCGGATCGATTTTGTGCTTATTTTGCCAAAGTGTGACGAATACATCTTGTACAATTTCTTCGGTATATTCAGGTGATTTTAAAATCTTATAAACATTTGCATAAACCGGTTTAAAATAGCGGTCATAGATTGAATTGAATGCCGAAACATCACCCTCGATCATCAATCTAATTTCCCTAAGCATATCCGAAGTAACATTCACTAACCGCAAAATTATCAAATACTTGAGATCAAGCGCAAAAACCGATATTATCGAATTGTTAATTCGACATCAACTATATCCATTGAATCACCCTATTTATGACAAAGTCGGCAAATACAATATAAATCAAAAAAAGATCAGGAATATGTTTACGCCTAGCTTAATGCGCAAAATACGGAGTGCATTGCGCACCTGGGTGCGTACGGTCTGTGGACTTAAATTTAGTCTTTCAGCAATTTCATTGTGGCTTAATTCTTCATTGCGGCTCAGCTCAAAAATAATTCTCATTTGTACAGGCAGTGCGGCAATCTCAATCTCCACGATCCGCAGCAGTTCTTTTTCTCGCAATATGTTGTCCGTAATGCTTTCGCCTTGCTCAGCAAAGGCCTGCAATGAAACTGCATACTCAGCACGCACCTTTTGGTTCCGGTGCAGATTTAAAATCCTGTTCCTGATAGATGCATATAAATATCCTGGCAGTGTGCTGGCAAACAGCAATTGGCTTCTATTGTCCCACAGATATGTAAAGAGTTCCTGCAACACATCCAGCACTTCTTCCCGGTAGGGAAATCTTTTGTAAGCATGGGCATATAAGACCATATAATACCGGTTGTGAATTTCAGTAAGTGCAGCCTGGTCTCCTTCTCTTAGCAAGGCAGTCAATTCCTGATCGGTATATGTGCTGTAAGCAGCCATGATGAAATATTTCTCCCTGAATAAAGTTAGCTAAACTGCATCAATGTTACTTATTAATTTTCAAATCACACACTAAATTAAATACAAATGTCGCCAGGCAAAACTATTATTGGAAGTTATTAAATCTGGTTTGACAGGATTATAACACATTGGTTTTAACATGCCCTTCCCTTATTCAGTATCGCTTCACACCACGGAGAGGTTTGATTCAATACAGACTGAACCAACCCTGTCTCAAACCTGAATAAAGTGTGTGGGGGATAGCCAGCAAATCAATCCGCAAACCGAGCGTACTTGGGTAGCTCTACGTAAAATGTGGTCCCATTTCCTTTTTCGCTCACACACCAGATTCGACCATTGTGTGCCTGAACAATCTGCTTGCAGATCGCCAGTCCCATACCAAAAGGTTGTTCACCGGCTGTACCTGACCGCTTGGTATCGGCATACATGTCAAACAATTGATCCTGCAATTCGACCGGAATCCCAATGCCAAAGTCCTGGATCCATATCAACACTTTATCGCCCAGGTCAGTTGAGTTGACCAGGATTCGGCTGCCATTGGGACTGAATTTTATAGCGTTGGCAAGTAGATTACTGATTACCCGCCAGATTTTTTCCGTATTCACGGCAAGCTGGGCATTTGAAGATTTTACAATTAGTTTCTGACCTTTTTCTGCTGCTTTGAAAGTCAGTATATCTGCACAATAAGCCAGCATCTTGTGCACTTCTACTACTTCTTTCTTAAGTTCTTTAAAACTGACGTTCGAATTCAACAGATCGGTAACCAAAGCCATTGAATTATCGCCCGAGGTTTTGATCAGCTCTGCCATAGTCCTGACTTCTCCGGGAAGATTTGGCTCTTTGAGGATCATTTCTGCCATCATGGTGATGCCGCCAATGGGATTGCGAAGATCATGGGCCACAATACGCATCAGACTGGTGTTTTCCTGCTGACTCTGTTCTAATGCTGCAAGTGTCTCCTGCAGCCTTAGGTTTTGCTCCGCCCCGATCTTGCTGATTCCACGGTAACGCTTCATACTCAGATAAACCACAATGAGAATGACAATACCGAGAAAAGAAACACCGGAGGTAGCCAAAAGATAGACCGTCTTAAGCTTATTGTCCTTCTTAGAGAGTTCCAGGCTATGCTGCCGTTCCGAATTCTCATAGCTCTCATTGAGGTAGTCATTGGTTAGAAATGCGTTGGCTTTGATCAGGGAGTCGTGCAATTTATAATAGTCTTGCGAATACTTATAAGCCGATAGATAGTCCTTGGTGCGGTCATAATAGTCCCAGCGCAATTTGCTCAACTTCATTTTGAAGTAATAATCATCAATATGCTTAGCATCGTCAGCATCAATACTACCCTGCAGTTCACCCAGAAGCACATCGGCTTTTTTATATTGACTAAACTGTATATACAATGAGGCCAGCTTATTTTTGGCCGTGCGGGCATCTTCATTATAAAAACCGGGCTGCTCGTTGATGTCAATACTTTGTTGCAGGTATTTTTCGGCAGAATCATAGTCTAGTTTGACAGCGTAAACGCCACCAAGGTTACCATAAATTACACCCCGCGCTGCGGAGATGAACTTGGATTCATTCAGATTCTTTTTTTCTTGCACACTGATAAAAGAAAGTGCTTTACGGTAGTATAAAATGGCGCTGTCTGCTTTATTCATACGTTCATAGCATAACCCGATGGTATTTAGCAAGGACTGCGGCAGAATAAACCTATTCTGGAAGTCAGCATTGGCAATGCATTGCCTGTTTTCCTGGAAAGCAGTTCTGAAATAAGGAATTGCTTTCACATAATTGCCCTGATTGTACATCACCAGGCCGATTTTCTCGGTCATTTGGGCATAACTGCAACTGTCCAGGTTTTTTTGCGCAAACCTCCTGCCGCTATAAAAATACTGGAAGGCTTCTGAATATTTTTTTTGAGTCAGCAATACACCGCCCTTGTGAAAAAGCGAACGTGCGTACTCGAGTTTATACAGATTTTCCCTTCCCTGCATAATTCGCAACATGCTGTCAACATAAACTGATGGCAAATTTGATTTCACATCAGTCTCCGCATAATAATCTCTTTTAAAATCGTATTTGTACCACAGATCCAACACGCTAGCGTTTTTATTAGCCGCGTAGACAGAGTCTAAGTAGGAAATAGAAGAGGCTGGTCTTGGTGTATCTCTTAGCGTTCTTGCATATTTAAACAGGCTCTCTCTGCGCTGCCCATCTTCATTTACAGAATCATTAGCACCATTTTGACAGGAAATAAAGCTTACAAGAAGAAGAAAAATTCCCGTCAAAAATACTTGATATCTCATGGCACCCGAATATATCAAATATTTAATTGACCTAAAGTTATTTTTTTCATCATATGACAACGTTTTTCTAAAAACATGTCTATACGAGTCGAATTAGTTCCTAATTTATTGGTGAAATATCATATAAAAATCGCCCTCGCCGTGATAATAGTCCGGCAGGGGCGATTAATGACTTGGGTAATTTGATGGCAATAACGGATTGCTTTCAGGCATAAAAATTCTTAAACATCCTACTACTGAACAGGTCTTGTTCTGATTTCTGATGTTTTAAGATAGATTTTCGCACCTTTTTTATTTACATAATATTTGCGGTTTTTACCATCAATATAAACATTGGTGCCGTCTGGAGCCATTTTTCCTTTAAAGGTTTGGTCGGCTACCTTTGCACCTCCTTTTACAGCGACTTCGGCTGTTTTATTGCCTACTTTCTCTGCGGTCTTCTCGATCTTCTTGCCGACTGATTCTTTCTTTCTTTCCTGGGCAAAACTGCCAAATGAAATGACGGTACCCAATGCCAGGGTAATTACGCCTTTTAAATATTTTGTTTTCATGGTTTTAGAGTTTTATACCTATACAACAATGCGGATTGGATTTTGTTCCGCCTGTCAAATGTGAAGAAATGTTAAATTTCAGAATCGCTTCGTTTTAATATTTACTTTTAAATACCTATTAACTATAATCTAAACCATGAACCGATTTCAAAAAATCAACAACATTGCCGGACTGGTGCTCTTTGCTATTGCCGGACTGGTGTACTGGCTCACCATGGAGCCCACTTTAAGTTTCTGGGACTGCGGAGAATTCATCGCGGCCTCTTATAAAATGCAGGTAGGACACCAGCCGGGAGCACCTTTGTTTCTGATGATCGGTAAACTATTTTCCTTGCTGGCATTGGGCAATACCGCAAAAATTGCCTACTTCATGAATTTTAGTTCTGTCATGTTTAGTGCAGCCACCATCATGTTCCTGTTCTGGACCATTACTTTGCTGGCTTCAAAACTATATCAGAAAGAGAAAAGCATGCAGGAGAGCTGGACGGTGATCGC
>JAZKCT010000049.1:0-52257 GCA_040387995.1 Bacteroidota bacterium
CACCAACTTTGGAACGATCAGGGGTAAGATCTTCGAATTCTCAGTAGCAGGAGATCTGTTGAAAGCTAAAAACTGGACGGTGGGTGGTTCCTTTAATATCTCAACCGCAAACAGTGAAATTTTGGAATTACCTAATGATGCCCCGGTTGTGCGCGACAATGTGCTGGACAATGGCAGGTACATCACGCTGATCAACGTAGGTGATCCGGTTGGAACCTTCTATGGACTAAAGTACGAAGGTGTTTACAACCGCGATGAAGATGCTTTCGCCAAAGATGCCAATGGAAAATTCCTCATTGACTTTAACGGAAACAAAGTTCCGATGCGCTGGGAAAGCCAGTCGGGCGATATCTTCACTGGCGGTGATGCGCGTTATGCCGACCTCAATAACGATGGCGTCATCAACAAGCAGGATGTCACCGCCCTGGGCAATACCAATCCGAAGTTCTACGGCGGGTTTATGCTCAGGTTAAACTATAAATCGATGTTCGAATTGTTCTCCGTTTTCACCTACCAGTCCAAGTTTGACATCGTCAACTATGCACAGGCGGTGACCACCAGCATGTACAACAGCAGTAACCAGTCTACCATTGTGAGCAACAGGTGGAGAAAGCAGGGAGACGGCGTGGGTGATGCGACCGACATCCCGAGGGCCTTATTTGGCGCCGGCCACAACTGGGTGGGAAGCGACAGGTATGTAGAAGATGGCTCCTTCATCAGGTTCAACTCGGTGTCGCTGACCTACCGCTTACAAAAAGAACTGCTGAGCAAACTGGCTTTGAGAAGCGCCAACCTGACGCTCTCGGTGTCCAACGTAAAAACATTTACAAACTATTCTGGCGTGGATCCTGCCATTGGGGCCAACAGGAATGATCCTTTCCGGTTGGGCAGGGATGAGGCGCTGACGCCAATTCCGATCATGTACACCTTGGGTGTAGGGGTAAGTTTTTAATACGATAAACAGAAAAGATATGAAACTAAGAAATATAAAAGTGTTCCTGATGTTGCTGGTCCCGATTGCAGGAATGGTATCCTGTAATAAATTTCTGGACGTTGCGCCTCCGGGTAAGCTGACTTTTGAACAGTTCTGGAAAAACCGCGAGCAGGCGGTAGCGGCCATCGCAGGAATCTATTCCAATGCCGGATCTACCAGCTGGGATTTTACCACCAATGGCAACCTGAGTGAAAGGGATATGTCGCCGGTTGAGGCTTATGTCTACTGGGGCGAAATGCGGGGTGACCTGCTGGCCAATGTAGCCGGCAGACTGAATTCTTTACAGCAAAACAAAGAGAATGTCGATAACATGCTGGTCACCCCGGCAGATGTGACGACAAAGTTCACCGATTTTTACCGGATCATTAACCAGGCCAATCAGGCCATCAAGAACATTCCGAACATCATTACACTGGACCCGAGCTTTTCCAAAACGGAATCGGACCAGTTGCTGGGCGAGGCTTATTTCCTGAGGGCCTACGCTTATTTTTGGCTGGTACGGACCTTTAAGGAAGTTCCGCTTATCCTGGAACCTTCTGAAACCGATAACCAGGATTATCAGATTGCCAAGTCTTCAAATGAAGTCCTGCTGCAGCAAATCTTACAGGACCTGACTTTGGCTAAAAGTACACTGCCGGAATGGTATGCCAACAGTCAGTACCCACGCTGCCGGGCCACCCGTTATACTGCAGCTACGGTCCTCGCGGATGTATACCTGTGGCAGGCTGCGGTCGTCACCGGTGCAAACAGCAATGACCTGTACGACAAGGCCATCAGCAATTGTGATGAAGTGATCAATTCCGGCCGGTATGCACTTTTGCCGGGTACCGCTTTTGGATCCATTTTTCTGAGCGGGAATACCATAGAGTCCATTTTTGAGATCTATGCCAATTCTTTGCTAAACAACCAGACCAACAGGCTTCAAGACTGGTTTGGCAACAACTTCTTGGTGCCGGCTGCGGTGGATGGCTTGTTTACCGATTATACCCAACCCGACTACCGCGGCAATACGCCTCCTGCGGGGCCGGTTCCGGTACGGGGTAACATTGTTTCTTACAATGCTTCCAACCGCTTTGTGCAAAAATACAACAGCACTACCAGGGATCCGCGCTGGATTTACTACCGCTATCCGGAAGTATTGCTGATGAAAGCAGAAGCCCTTGCCCACCGTTACCCGGATGACCCGGCACAGTTAGAAATTGCTTGTGGACTGCTGAACGAGGTGAGGAGCAGGGCTTATGGAACGGAAGATTACGTGAAGATCACCAGTTCCTCTACCCTGGAGATGGACCGGGCCCTGATCGACGAAAGAGGCAGGGAGTTTATCGGAGAAGGCAAGCGCTGGTTCGACCTGATGCGTTTTGCCTCGAGAGATAACTTTGCGCACAAAGAGTTCCTGATCGACAGGGTCGTCAACTCTTTCCCTTCCACGCTGCAACTGGTTATCAATCCGCGGGTAAACAACCCGGAGAGCTGGTATTTACCATTAAACGCCAGTGCATTGAATGCCAACCAGAAACTGATCCAGAATCCATATTACCAATAGCTAAAAAATAAGCATTATGAAATCTACATTAACTGTTTTTAGATGGCTACTCACGCTGTTGATAGTGGGTACTTTTATTTCCTGCAAAACAAACGACTTTGGCGGGAAGCTGGAACTGGAGAAAAACAACAAATCCATACTGGCTTTTTTGAACAATGATCCCGCTTATTCCATTCTGCGCCGGGCATTGGATACGACTGAAATTTCGGGTCTGCTAAACGTATATGGCAGCGTCACGCTTTTCGCGCCGACAAACGATGCCTTCAACAAATACTTTAAACGCAAGAACATCAGCGGGCTTTCCCAGCTCAGTCTGCCGGATCTTAAAGATCTGCTGCAATACCATTTGTACGCCCAGGCGTATGGCTCCTCGTTTTTCCTGACGGGAACCTTGCCGGCTACGACAGTAGAGGGTGACTATATCCGGATGGACATCAGTAACGGGCTTAAAAACACCTTGCTGAACAACACCGTGCCGATCAGCAAACTGGATGTTCCGGTAACCAATGGCGTGGTGCATGTAATTGACGATGTGCTGGAACCACCAGTGAATACCCTTTCCGCCTGGATTAAAAGTCAGCCCCAATATTCGATTATGGCAGAGGCCCTGGAGAAAACAGGGGTCGACCTGGCTTTACTGAACACGGTGGAGTACGACAACAATACCATCGTATACGGACGGCCTTTGAAAAAAATGAAGACCATATTCCTGGAAACCAATGACGTATTGAAGGAAGCAAATATCAATTCTTTTGATGACCTGGCCCGTAAATATTCCAATTCCTACAATACCACAAAAGCGTACAGCAGCCTGGCAGATTCACTGAATATTTTTGTCCGCTACCACGTGATCAACAAGGGCTATTTTGTTTCAGGAATCCGGGAGGAAATCGTTGAGGCCAGCAGGCCGGGTGATTTCCTGATCTTCAACATCACCGGTGGCATCACCATCAATAAGCGCAATGTGACCAGCACGGTCAACGGCGTTCCGGTGACCCGCAGTGTAAGCGTGGGACTGAACCTGGCCAACAGCAATATCGTGGCGAAGAACGGCGTAGTCAATTCCGTTTCCTCTGTTTTGAGTGTGTACAATCCCCAGCCGGTCAAAGTCTCGGTCAGGTACATACCTACCGATCTGAACATCACTTTGATGAACGGTACGAAAGCGACTTTCAGTAAGGACTGGATGCAGTCGGTTGGTGTAAGGGACAATCCTGCCGCACAGGTGGGTGTGCCCTGGCTGAAATGGTATTTTACCAATGCCACGATGAACTGGGATGCCGCAGCCGCTGCTTTTGGTGCTGACCTGACGCTGAAATACAACAAGTCTGACAAGGTCACGCCTGCTGATCCCTATTGGCTGGAACTCACGACGCCCCAGGTATTTAAAGGCAAATACGATGTATACCTGATCTATGCAATGCAAAACGCCAACCTGACAGGTTCCAATATGACGGTCGAGAACGTGTTGTTTACTTTCGACGGCAATCAGCTGGGCGACCTGGTCAACCTCTTTTCAGGCGCAGATGCCTTCGGCAACCTATTGCCAAACGGGTTGAAAAACGGTCAGCGGGTAGAGCGAAAACTGGGAACGGTCACCTTTACGGAATTGAAAAGCCATACGTTCAAAACAGATGTCTTGTCTACCAATTCTCGCATTTACTTCCATTCCCTGGAATTCAGACCAACCAACTAAACGTGTAGTATTCAAAAGATAAAAGAGATCATATGACCATCAAAAAATATACAAGGAAAGTTCAATCCGGCATTTTAGCCGGCTTGTGCCTGCTCCTGATCCATTCCTGCGCCAAAAAAGACTGGGATGAACACTATGCCGTTCCTGAATACCTCAATGCCGGTGGAATCCTGGATGTCCTGGCAAAAGATGCGGCCTATACTGAGTTTCGGGCCCTGCTGAAAAAAACAGGTTACGATTCCTTGCTGAACAGGACCAGCCTGTACACCGTGCTGGCCATCAAAAATGGTGCTTTCGCTGGTATTGACACCAGCAGCAATACCCCGTTGTTGCAGCGGATTATTGGGATGCACATCTTCCCGACCGCCATTTATGCACAACAGATGAACAATGCATACATCCGTTCCGTCTCCGGAAAGAACGTCTATTTTAGCTTGTCAGGTACAGATTACACGGCTGATGGACGCAAGATCGCTGGTGCTGGAACCAAAACACGGAACGGGCAGATCTATGGTTTGGATCAGGCGATTTTACCAAAATCGAATTTGGCAGAACTCATTGCCGGTAATCCTGCTGCTTCCATTTACGGTGAATACCTGTTGAACTCGTTCAGTAATGTGCCCGATCCGCTAAAAAATACAGTGATCGGTACCGATGCTGCGATGAAGCCCATTTACCGGGCGCCCATCGTTTATAAGCCATTCTCCAGTTACCTGAATGACCTCAGAATAGACGACGAACAAACTTTATCTACAGTGTTTGTGCCAACAGACGCGGTTATTGGCACCCAACTGGCCAAATTGCTGACGGCAAGGGAGGGGCGGACGGATCTGCTTGTGCCGAAACTGGGCACTGCCCACGGAGATACCACGATCGGTTATTACTTCGTTCCGAGAGGGCTGGCCTATCCGGGTGATTCGGCAATTCTGAAAAATTACCTGTTCAACCAGGTTGTGGTGGCAGGAGATATACCCCGGCTCAATGCGGGCAACAATACTTTTACCAATAAAGCCGGAAGTCAATTGGTTATTGGTTCAGATCAGGTGCAGGGGACTGCGGTTGCAGCAAGCAACGGTTCAGCCTATGTCCTGAATGCCATTACCCTTCCGGAAACCGCTTACCGAAGTAAGTTCATGTTTCAGCCCAGTTTGAAGAATCCGGCACCGGCCACTACCTATGCCCTGAATCCCGGGGTTACTTTTTCAGGAGGTGCGGTTTATGGTTCTGATGTCGTTTCCAATTACCAGAATACCTACAGGGGAAGGGCCTCCAGGTTCAACTTTACAAACATCGGTGGAGTGATCAATTTCAACATGCCTTATGTAACGAAAGGACGCTATAAAGTGCTCTTGAAAAACTACCTGGACAACAACGGCTGTATCGTCAATGCAAGTTACGGGAGTCAGCTGCTCAGGCAAAACATCAATGCCTCTACCCAGTATGCCCTGTCTGAAATCAGTACAGACGTGCCCCTGGGGGTCATTGATGTGGCCGCTACCGGAGCAGTACGGATCACCTTTACCTGCGCAAACGTCAGCCCCAAAGCTGCGGGACAGTACTTGTTTACGGTTGATATGCTCATCCTTGAACCGACAACAGCCCCTTAATTTAAATACATTAAAACGATCAACATGATAAAATATAGTTACATTCTGATTTTACTGTTTCTGTTCTACCTGCCCGCGCAGGCACAGAACAGTATTAAAGTTCAGGGTAAGGTGGTTGATTACAGGACTTCCAAACCTGTGGCGAATGCCGATATCAGCCTGAAGGAGCGGATCTCAAAAAGTGCCCAGACCTCCGGGTCGGGAGATTTCAGCATAGAAGTGCCCTCAAAATATGCGGTGCTGGTGGTCAGTTACCCGGGCTACCAAAACAGGGAGTTTCCCCTAAATGGAAAAAGCGATGTCCTCATCGCCCTGGCACCGGAAGGCCTGGATATTGGCGAGTCACCGCTGCGCCTGCCCTACCAGACTACTGCGCAACAGAACCTCAACGGCGTTTACCAGGTTGTCGCCAAAGGCTATGACAAAACATTGCAGTACAAGGATATCTTCCAGTTGCTGCAAGGTACCGTGCCAGGCCTGCAGGTCAATGCCAATTCCGGCGTTCCCGGAGACGGTGCTTCACTGACTCTTGGTGGCGTGCGTTCCTTGTATACCAGCAACCAGCCATTGGTTGTGGTAGATGGAATTCCGGTGATCGACCCGGTTTTTGACCAGTCGGTGGTGCGGGGCAATGTCTACAATCTGCTGAGTGACATCAATGTTAAAGATGTAGAATCCATTGCGGTCCTCCGCGATGCAGCAGCGGCCGGGATCTACGGTTCGCGTGCGGCCAATGGGGTGATCCTCATTACCACCAAAGAGGGCACTAATGGAAAGTCGATTCTTGATGTGTCCATCCAGGCGGGCATGAGCACCCGCTTCAGGAGCATTCCCGTGATGAACGCCAGTCAGTACCTGCCCTACCTCTCTGCCAAAGTAAATAGTCAGGGCCTTGATCAGGCGACCATTGCGCAGCAATTCCCGTTCTTCAGCAATACGACTCCGCCAAATACCGTTGCCTACTGGCAATATGCAAACGATACGGACTGGCAAAAAGAGGTTACCCGGAATGCCCTTAGTCAGGATTATTACCTGAATTTAAGGGGCGGTGACAAGACCTCGAAATACTCGCTGAATGTCGGTTATAAAGATTTGCAGGGCGTGGGCAGGGGTACCTCTTCTTCAGAGTTCAGCTCCAGGTTTAACCTCGATTTTAAGATCACACCCAAGTTTTCGGCCGGGACCAGGACCGCATTCAGTCGCACAGCCAAGGACCTGATGGACCAGGGCTTTGAGGAGCGGGTGAACCCGCTCTACCTGAGCCTCGTCAAATCACCGATTCTGACACCCTATATCAAGACGGCAGAAGGTGTACCAGGTGCTTTTCTGAGCCCGGTTACTTTTGAAAACCTGAGCAATCCAATGGCGGTTGTGAATGGTGTATCGAACGAGGTAAGCAACTACTGGATCATGAGCAGTGTTTTTGCCAATTATGATTTTAACCGGGCCCTCGGCACCAAGCTTACGTTTACGATCAACAGGCGGGGATTGTCGGAAGACCGCTTTACTCCGGCCAGGGGCATCATACCCATCGACAACAACCCGAGGTATGACCGTTCCTCAGAAGAGCAGATCGTAGAACGTGAAATCATGTCGCTGGAGCATACCCTGAATTACAACAAACAGCTCAATGCTGAAAACCGGATCTCGGCTTTCGGAGGCTATAATTTTGAGTTCTCCAAATATTCCAAAACCTACGGCTATTCTGTCCACTCCACTTCCGATGAATTTAAAGGACTGGGTGATGGCATCCGGATCGCGCAGGAAGGTGCCAGTGAGCGGTACCACAATGTGTCTGCCTTTGGAAATGTAGATTATGCGTTCCGTGAAAAGATTTTATTAAAAGCTGGACTGCGCATAGACGGTTCGTCTAAATTTGGTCCAAACGCATCCGGGGGAATTAAATTGTCATCCCTTCCATTTGCTTTCCTGCCCTATGCCGGGCTGACCTGGCGGGTAAAATCCGAAAACTGGCTGGATCAGTTTACCGCACTGAGCGAATTTAACCTTCGGGCATCCTGGGGGATTACCGCCAACCAGGACATTCCTGTCAACGCCCGTTACTCCCTGTATGAAAGTAAGTTTTACACTTTCAGACCAGGTATCGTTCCTTATTCTATTGGCAACAGTGCCATCAAATGGGAGAGAACCAATAACTTCAATGCCGGTGCCGACCTATCTTTTTTAAGGAGACTGATCAACATCGAATTTGATTATTACCTCACCAAAACCAGCGACCTGCTTACCCCTGTCAGGGTGGACGGTGCTAACGGAAGCAGTTTCTATTGGAGCAATGGCGGCGATATCCGGAATAAAGGTTTTGAACTCGGTGTCAGCACCATGGGCAATTCGGGCGACTTTACCTGGAAACTGGGCGTCAATGTGTCGAAGTACAGAAACCAAGTGCTGAGCTTGCCATCCGGCCTACCGGTGATGGACGGCCTGAACGGGTATACTTCCATTGCACAGGTGGGCAGTCCCGCCGGACTGATCTACGGTTACCGCCACCTCGGCACTTTCAGTACCCCGGATGAAGCGGCTGCGGCCGGATTGAAAACGGATAAGGGGGCGGCTTATCAGGCTGGTGACTACCGTTATGCGGACCTGAACAAGGATGGTTATATTACTGACCTGGACAGGGAGGTGATCGGCGACCCGAACCCGGATTATTTTGGGGGAATCACGACCAACCTGACTTATAAAAACTTCGGACTGGACGCCATCTTTTCTTATTCCCATGGGGGCGATATCCTGAACGTGCTGCGCTCGAAACTCGAAAATGGTGCTTACTATGAGAATCAGTCCGTCGCCGCCCTAAACAGGTGGGTGTCGAACGGGGACATCGCAAACATCGCCAATACACCTTACGGTGATCCGGCAGACAACCGCAGGGCTTCCTCGCTTTATATAGAAAGCGCCTCGTATTTTAAAATGCGGACCCTGACGCTTTCTTACAATGTGAACAAGAAACTCGGCTTTGCCCGCAACGCACAGTTCTATTTGTCGGGATACAACCTCTTTACCCTTAGCAATTACCTGGGCTGGGATCCGGAAGTAACGGCGGGTCAGGGTGCTTTTTCAAGAGGCTATGATTTTGGCAATTATCCATTGTCCAGAACCTTTATGGCTGGAATTAAAATAGGGCTTTAAGATCATGGAGTTAATGATTGAAATAATAAATAAGAAGATGAAAACAAGACTCATATACCTACTCGGCGTTTTTACATTACTGGCATTTTTTTCCTGTAAAAAATACCTGACTGTCGAACCGGAAGGCTTTATTCCGGCAGAGGAGAACTTTAAAAGTGCCGACGATGCCATATCCTCCATCCATGGCCTTTATGCACTCATGCAGCCGCTGGTCGACCAGATCTTTCTGGCCGGAGAGGCACAGGCAGACATGGTGGTGGAAGCGCGGGGTGCCGACAAATACATTGCCGAAATTGCGCAAAACAGGGTCAGCGCACAGAACCCCTATACCGATTACAGCAATTTTTACCGCTTGATTGTCGCCTGTAACAATACACTGGCCGGTCTGGACCAGCTGGTGCGGGTCGACCCGGTCAACTATAGCGCAGAGCGGTACAACTACAATGCGGCCGAGGTCGTCTACATCCGCCTTTGGACCTATATGCAACTGGTTAAGATCTGGGGGGATGTGCCTTATATCGATTATACCGTCAACACGGTCGAAGATTTAAAGTCAATCCCGGCCATGAAGCAGGCGGAAATGCTGGCCAAACTGGAAGTAGAAGCCCTCAAGTATTATCCGGTTATGCTGACCGCAACCCCGTCCAGTTCTGCGGTGGGCGGTAATATTGCGGGTAGTGAGGTCAGGATTTTCAGGGCACAGATGAACAATTTTGCGGCGCAATGTCTGTTGACCGAAATCTATGTACACCGCGGCAACTACGCCAAAGCGAAAGACATTCTGAGCACGCTGGTGCCTTTTGGCAACGCCTCCAGTGGTAACGGTGGTGTTTTCGGTATCACGTCTTACGATTACAACAATTACGAAAAACTGTTCATTTCAGTACCTACCGGGGATGCCAATGATGGCCGCGCCTTTTATATCGATTTTGACGGTGGAAAAGGTCAGACCAATCATTTGCAGAGCTGGACGAACAATAACATCAAAAATGGTGGTACCTATGCCCTTAAACCCAGCAGCAATGCCATAAGGGATTGGAAGGCTGTACCCAATATGCTGCTCAATTACCAAAATACCTCGTTGGGGTACTTTATCGACATGACCAAATCTGCGAGTGGTGACATCAACCCGGTGCTGAACTCCTCCGGTGATCCGCTTACCGCAGGCTTTGGCGATTACGTCAGGGGCGAAGGGATCTCCTACCAGCCTGCCGGTACGGATACCCTGATCTTTAAGTACCTCATGAAAACCAGGGGTAAAATTAAGGACCTGCAGCAGAATGACAACAATAGCAACAATGACGCGATGTTTATCGTTTACCGCGACGGACCGATGTACCTGCTGGCTTGCGAGATATTCAACCACATGGGCCTGTCCAATATGGCCCTGGCGATGCTGAATGGCGGGCAGAACGACAATGGCTATAAGGGTATCCGCTGGAGGGCAAGGGTCGTTCCCTTAAAACTGGATCCAAACGGGGGTGATATTGTGAAGCAGATCGACATGATGATCCTCAAAGAACGGGCACTTGAAGCTGGCTTTGAAGGCTTGCGCTGGTTTGACCTGGTCAGGATGTCCAAACTATACGGGCCATCACTGATTGCCGACCTGGTTGCCCGGAAATATCCGGCCAGTCAGCAAGGCGCCATTAAAACCAAGCTGAGCGATCCAAACAAATGGTATTTTCCTTATTACCAGCGGAACCTGGAAACCAATCCCTCGCTGGTTCAAAAGCCGGGGTATTAGTTCAGCAAATGATATCATTAAACCAAATCAGGAAATTTTAAATTTTTATTTATGATAAAGCGATTAACGAACCTAATGGTTCTATTCATACTCACAGCGGGATTGTCCTCCTGCGACAAGAGCGGGGAAACTCCGGAGGTATCACAGCCGCTCATTACGCAGTATGCAGCCAAAGCAGAGGAAGTGGTGGAGGGTGAAAACATCGCCATCGGCCCGCTTAAAGATTATGAGCAGGAGAGCGATGTGGTGTACAAACTGGAAGTCTCATCAGAACTGCCCCTGTCAAAGTTCATCGTCAAAACCTCTTCGGATGTGTTTTCATCCCAGTCGAAAATTTTAAGAACGGTACCTGCCAACGCGATTGATGCACAGGGCAACTTTACCCAGGACCTTAAAAAGGTGACGGTCTACTATGCCTATAAAATTGATGCTGCGGTTCCGCCGCTGTCCATTGTGACCGTAACTTTTACTTTTCAGAACCGGAACAACTTCGCGGGCAGTTCCTCCAATACCTTCAGCACCATTAAAAAAGGAAGTACCAATGGGAAACTGCTGACGGTGATCGACATGCCGGGATATACCCTGGCCAGATATGCAGGCATCGGCAACCAGGATAACCTGGATATTTTAGGCGGTGTCCGCGCTGCGCTGATCGCTGCTGGTGTGAACATCAACTACCGTAAAGGACCTTTTTTCTCCATTCCGCTGCGCTCCGATATCGCCTTTTCTAGCGATGCCTTTATCTCAGCTGATAAAATTGACTTCGTCGGCTACCGGACAAAGGTTGCCGGAACCAACCCGGTACTGAACAATGGCAGTTATTACCTCGTATCACCGAGCGATACCACCGTGCTGACCTCTAGTTTTGCGGGCGCGATCGGGACGACCATCACCCTGACCGGCAACAGCGGAACAGCCAACATCACAGTGGGCAAAGTAACCCGCCTGGCGACCTACGTGAGCAGTCCTACCCAAACCGCCACCAATTTCGTCACCGCGCACAAGGCGGCCTATACTGCTGTTGGCCTGAACCTGACGAGCAATGCGGCAAACCTGGTCTGGAACCTGATCAATAAAAATACACCTGTTTATACCGTGCAGACCAGCACCCTGACCGGTAACCTGGCAGGCAATGAGCTGCGGGATGCTAAAGTTGACCTCCTGGCGGCCACGATACGTAAGATTGCGGCAGACCTGCCGGCCGGTCAGCAATTGCGCAAAGTATATTTCAAAAGACTCGACAACATCACCGGCAGCAATAAGGTAACCGCAGCCACATTTGACCAGATTACGCATGACAGTGAATTTGAGGTGCTGCTGGCAGGTATCGTTGCAGAAGGAAGAACCAGCATCGGGCCAGTTGCGCACAACAATGAAGTCTACGGTTTTGTGATCGACGACGGAAGGAGAGGGCTGATTAAGACTTCAGCGGCAACCTCGGTCAACCCATCCGGTGCCAGCAATCCGACCAATTCTACCACGGCTGCAGAAGGGGTACTGTTCTGCACCATCAAGGTACAGGAAAACAAATAACACCAAAATATAAACACATACACACAAATGAAACTTCAAAAACAAATCACTTTACAGTCCGGGTTCAGGAACCTGGTTTTGTTACTCCTCCTCATTTTTTCAGCGGGCAGTGTCCAGGCGAAAAAGAAGATCCTCGTTTTCTGCAAAACAGCAGGCTTCCATCATGGCTCGATTAAGCCCGGCGTGGTCGCCCTTTTTAAAATGGCAGCCGAAAACAAATTTGATATGGATACCACAACTGATGCCACAAACATCAATGCGGAAAATCTTAAAAAGTACCATGCCGTCCTGTTTTTAAACACAACGGGCGACATCTTAAACGAAGTGCAGCAAGCTGCCTTTGAAAAATACATTCAGTCTGGGAAAGGTTTCGTAGGTGTGCATGCTGCGACCGATTGCGAAAGCAAATGGCAGTGGTATGGGAATCTGGTGGGTGCCTATTTTGGCGGGCACCCTGCCCAGCAGAATGCAGCGCTGGTGGTTGTCGACCGCAAACACATCGCTACCAAACACCTGCCGGAGGTGTGGAACCGGAAAGATGAGTGGTATTATTTCAAATGGATGGCGACCGACCTGAAGGTGCTCATCAGGTTGGATGAAAAAAGCTATGATCCCGGCAAACAAACCATGGGGGATAACCACCCGATGGCCTGGTACCATACCTACGACGGGGGCCGCGCTTTTTATACCGGACTCGGGCATACCGATGCTTCCTACGAAGAACCCCTGTTTCTGCAGCACCTGCTTGGCGGGATCAAATACGCACTCGGCCAGAAAAAGTAAACACAAAACACATTAAATCACACATAAAATGAAGCCAATTCACAAATACGGGATACCAGGCATGCTCTTTTTATCCCTGCTGGTCTTTACCTGTAAGGTATCCCAGCATGCGGTCAAATACGACAGCAGCGGGAAAATCATCGTCAATACCGAACCCTCGGCAGCTTACCTGTCGCCCAAAGAAAGCATGAAAACCATGCACCTGCCAAAAGGCTACCACATGGAACTTGTGGCCGCTGAACCGATGATCCATGAACCGGTGGCCATTGCCTGGGACGGTAACGGCAGATTGTTTGTAGCCGAAATGAACACCTATATGCAGGATGCCGATGGAACTGATGAAATGAAACCGGTGTGTACCGTCAAACGACTGGAGGATACCAATGGGGACGGCAAGATGGACAAAGCGGTTGTTTTTATCGACAGTCTGCTGCTGCCCAGGATGATCCTGACCCTGGATGACCGCTTGCTGGTCTGCGAGACCAATTCCAATTATATTTACAGCTACCGCGATACCAATGGCGACGGCAAGGCCGATGAAAAGAAAATGGTTTTTGAAGATCCCGCCATCAACAAGGGCAACCTGGAGCATCAGAAAAGCGGCCTGGTCTGGAACCTGGACAACAAAATCTACGTGACAGTAGAGAATGCCCGGTACCAGTATGAAAACGGAATGATTACCCGCGAAACCATGCGGGAAAGTCCGGGTGGACAATGGGGACTGGCGAACGACGATTACGGGCGCCTGTACTTCTCTGCTGCAGGTGGTGAAACACCAGCTTTAAATTTTCAGCAAAACCCTTACTATGGCCGCTTTGATCTGAAAGGCCAGATTGACGAGGAGTTTCAGGCCGTATGGCCCATTATCTCCACACCGGATGTGCAGGGCGGAGTCAGGAGATTGCGTCCGGACAGTACGCTCAATCATTTTACGGCCTGTACCGGGCAGTCCATCTTCAGGGGAACAGCTTTGCCTGCAGATGTTTACGGAGATATGTTCATCTGCGAACCAGTGGGCCGGCTGATCCGCCGCGCTAAAGTCATCAATACCGATGGCGCGATCAGTTTGAAAAACGCGTATGACAAAACGGAATTTATCGCCTCGACAGACATGAACTTCAGACCGGTGAACAGCGCGACCGGCCCTGACGGATCTTTATATATTGTAGACATGTACCGTGGGATCATCCAGGAAAGTGCCTGGACAAAACCCGGCAGTTACCTGCGCCCGCAGATCACCAAAAGAAATTTAGACAAAAACATCGGGCGCGGAAGGATTTACCGGGTGGTTTACGACGGCATCAAACCCGATAAGACTGTACCCCGGATGTTGAGTCTGCCAAGCGCGCAGCTGGTGCAATACCTGGAGCATCCAAACGGATGGTGGCGGGAGAATGCACAGAAGCTGTTGGTGGTACGTGGCGACAAATCCATAGCCCCGGCCTTAAAAACGATGGCGCTGAACGCTGCATCACACTTGGGCCGGATCCATGCCTTATGGACATTGAATGGTCTGCATGCACTGGATAAAGATGTCTTACTGCAAGCCCTGAAAGATAAAGATGCCCAGGTACGTAAGACTGCGGTCTGGATTTGTGATGAACCGCTTAACAAAAGTGATCAGCAACTCATCAATGCGCTGGCGCAAATGAAGGGCGACCAAAGTTCGGATGTGCGGTTTCAGTTGGCCCTCAACATGCGATTCAATAAGGACGAAAAAGCCCAGACTATAGTCAGGGACTTGCTGGCAAAGTATCCGTCCAACCAATTGCTGGTTGAATCCGAAAAGAAATACCAGAACGACCTGAATGCGAAAGCCAACTCTGATAAAAATGCGAAAGCCCTGACTGAGTCAGACCGCAAATTGGTGATGCAGGGTGCCACCATTTTCAAACAACTGTGCGCCACCTGTCACGGTGCCGATGGGAAGGGTATCAGTATCGGAGGCAAAGACATGCCTGCGCCCCCGCTGGCCGGTGCTAAAGATGTGAACGGGAATCCGGAAAAGCTAATCAAAATCTTGCTTCATGGTTTATCTGGTCCGATTGACGGGAAGAACTATGCCGATGTGATGCCTGCATTGGGTGCCAATACCGACGATTACATTGCCTCGGTGCTCAGTTACATCAGAAGCGACCTTGGAAATAAGGCAGGAATCGTAAATCCTGCGGCTGTAAAAAAGGTAAGAGACCTTACCGCAGGACGGACAAAAGCCTGGACCACCCAGGAGCTGAACAGCAGCAATTAATCACATACAGTTCATTTTTAGCGTTCGCAAAAGTCGGGGGGAATCCCGGCTTTTGCGAACTTTATAAATGACTTGAGCTTGATACCCCATTTTTTAGTTGCGCATTTGCTTATCTTAGCCTGAAAATGCAAGCGGGTAATGCAACATGAGCAACAAAATATTCCTCTTTTTCCTTTTATTGATCCAGTACGGTAATTCGTTTGGACAGTCCTACGGATTGGGCTTCAATAGCCATGAAGTAGTTCAGGATCAGCGGACAGGACTCGATCTGAGTCCCGGTAAGACCCTCTGTTTTGACCGTAATTTTGAAGTCGTTTTTGACATCGCTTTTATTTCAGGGACAACAGATTATTTTGGCTACATCGCGCGCTTTGTAGGCGATAACAACCAGAACATTGACTTTATCTACGACAGTAAAATGGAAGAAAAGAACCATTTTAAAGTCGTGATGGGTGATCATTTCCCGAGTATCACTTTTAATATACCGGCAACTGTTTTGTTCAGCAAGTGGAGTACCATCAAATTCAGCTTTGATTACGACAAAAAAACACTTGTCGTTTCTTCCGGTAAATTCAGTGCGGCGACACAGTTGACCATCAACCGTCAAACCTGTTTCAAGATCTTGTTTGGCGCCAATGAATACCTGGGTTTTAAGACCAACGATGTTCCGCCAATGAAAATCAGGAACATCCGGATCAATGAAAACGAGACCCAAAAATACTTCTGGCCATTGGATGAACATGAAGGACAGGTTGCAGAGGAACAAATACAAGGCAAATCTGCCCTGGTAAACAATCCCCTTTGGGTGAAGAAGTTGCATTACGACTGGCAACTGGTCAAGTCCGGCAAGCTCAGCGGAGAAGTCAGTGTTGCCTTTGATGCCAAAAATGAAACCGTGCTTTTTGTTGCGCCGGATACCTTGCTGAGCTATAACCTGAAAAAGAATAAGTTTAACCGCCAGGTTTATGCCTCGGGCCGGCAAAACCTGATGGAGGGAAACCAGTCCGTCTACAGTGACGAGACCGGCAAGCTGATCAATTTTTACTATGACCAAAAGGTAGTCAGCACCTTTGATCCGGGCAGCGGCAGGTGGACCAAAAACTTTGTGAACCTCAGCGACATCAACTACTGGCACCACAATAAGTTTTACAACCCACAGGATTCTTCTTTGTATATTATTGGCGGGTATGGCCATTTTGTGTACAAAAACCAGGTTGACAAGTATCACTTCCCCAGCAATTCCTGGAGCCAGGTCAAATATACGGGCGATACACTGGTGCCGAGATACCTGGCTGCCCTGGGCAGGTCCTCAAAGGGCGCCTATATCATGGGCGGGTATGGCAGTTCGACCGGCCGGCAGATCCTTAACCCGAGAAATCTATACGACCTGCTGTATTTCGATGCAGCAAAAAAAAAGATTAAAAAAATATACGACCTGAAGATCGATGGGGAGGATTTTGTATTCGCGAATTCAATGATCGTCAATGAAAAAAGTAAGACTTATTACGCACTGATTTTCCCCAAACACAAATACCGCTCGAATCTCCAACTGATCGAAGGCTCGCTGGAAAAACCGGAGTTTGCGGTAAAGGGCAATCAAATCCCTTACCTTTTTCAGGACATCAGTTCCTATGCAGATCTTTATTATTGTCCGGAAAGCAAAAGGTTCCTGGCTGTCACCTTGTTTTCCGACAAAAACGGGGAGACCAATTTTAACATTTACACGCTATACAGTCCGCCTATTGACGGGCAGTCGCTGGCGCAAGCCGCTGCGACTAAAGATGATATGCCTTTAATCCTGGTAGCCCTTGTTGTTTTCATTCTGCTGGTTCTGTTTGTACTTTACCGCATTAGAAAGCGGAAAGCAGCTGTTGTTTTACCATTGGCTGAGGTCAGTAAGCCTGTTTCCGAAACCCCTGCTGCGCCCATACGTGAGGAAGTCGTTCCGGCGAATGAGCAAAATGCCATCTTCCTTTTTGGCGACATGCAGGTTTTTGACCGTACCGGAAATGAAATCACCAAACAGTTTACGCCTTTGATCAAAGAACTTTTCCTGATCATTCTCCTCTATACCATCCGTTGGAAAAGGGGAATCAGTTCAGAGAAACTAAAAGACCTGCTTTGGATGGACAAATCTGTTGAAAGCGCCAGGAACAACAGGTCAGTAAACATTGCGAAACTGAAGAACATCCTTGAAAAAATAAGTGATTGTGAGGTCAGCATGGAAACCGGTTATTGGCGCATCAATTTCAATCCGCAGACAACCTATGTCGATTACCAGGAGTATTTCGACATTGCCAATTCCAAAAACCAGTTGAGCAAGGATAAGATCCTTCAACTGATCAAAATCATCAAAAAAGGAAGTTTTCTTTCCACTTCGGCCTACGACTGGATGGACACTTTTAAATCTGAAATTTCCAACGAGATCATCGACGTATACCTGAGTTTTGCCCGTTCCGTTCAGATCCACGAAGATCCTGAACTCCTGATCGAGGTGGCGAACTACGTGTTTTATTTCGATTCCGTAAACGAAGAAGCCATGGTGGTCAAATGCAAAGCTTTGGCTCATCTGGGCAAACACTCCCAGTGCAGAAACACTTATGAAAATTTTTGTAAGGAATACAAACTGCTTTATGACAGTGAGTTTCCGAAGAACTTCAACGCCGTTTTGAATTCGAATCTCGAGGAGTTATAACAGCAATGTTATTTTGTTCTAAGCCGCAAAGATTGCATCTTTGTTTTATATTATATGTATTAGCTTGAACAAACTACCCTTTGATATTGCCGATGACATCCGCGCCATCCAGAATATTGACGTTATTCCAACAGTACTGGATGTAATTTGCCGGACCACAGGAATGGGTTTTGCAGCCGTTGCCCGGGTAACAGAAGACCGGTGGGTCACCTGTGCGGTTCTGGACCAGATCGAATTCGGGCTGATTCCGGGCAGTGAACTTGAACTTAGTACAACCATCTGCAACGAGATCAGCCAGTCTAAAAAAGCGGTTATCATTGATCATGTAGCAGAAGACCCGGAATTCAGGGGGCACCATACGCCGCTGATGTATGGTTTTCAAAGCTATATCTCCATGCCCATCATCAGGCGGGACGGGACGTTTTTTGGTACCCTATGTGCCATAGACCCCAAGCCGGCAAAATTGAAGAATCCGGCAATTATTGGCATGTTTAAGTTATATGTGGACCTGATCTCCCTCCACTTAAACCAACTGGAAATACTGGATCAGACGCAAAAGCGGCTGAAGGAAGAAGAGCGGACGGCGAAATTGCGGGAACAGTTTATTGCCATCTTAGGTCATGACCTGCGAAACCCTGTGGGTGCGGTAAGAAACGTGGCACAGCTGCTGCAGCGCGGTAAAGTTGACCAGGCGAACGTCGAGCGTTTTGCGGGGGTACTGCTGAATTCCTCGCACCGGATGACCGGGCTGATAGAAAACATCATGGATTTCACCAGGGGACGACTCGGTTCAGGAATCGTGTTGAACAAACAGGAGGAGAAAATCCAAAGCATACTGGATCATGCCATTGAGGAACTGAAAATGATCTGGCCTGAGCGCGAAATCCAGGCGAGCTTTCAACTCCCGGAAACTTTGTTTTGCGATGGAAAACGCATGGCCCAACTTTTTTCTAACCTCCTGAGCAATGCGCTCAGTCACGGTTACCAAAACGACCCCGTTGTGGTTCAGGCACAAGTTGAAGAAGACTTTTTCCTCCGTATCCGGAATACCGGGATACCCATCCCCGAATCGATGATCGCAACCTTATTTGAACCCTTTGAACGCGGAACGGCTGACCAGAAGACGGAAGGCCTGGGACTGGGGCTTTACATTTCCTCGGAGATCGCGCGTGCGCACAAAGGCACAATCGAGGTCAGTTCAGACCATGCCGGGACGGAATTTATATTTACCATGCCTCTTTCACATCTTTCCTAGTCAGCCGTTTTTTTTAACTCAGGGAGCGATCCAGACACTGTCGCTCACCTCGAACCTGTCGTCTGAGATGAATGAAATGTAGGCTTCAAAAGGCTTTCCAATCTCATTCGCATCAAGCTCAATGAAATCAATACCCGCTTTGCGCCTTGCGCCGCTGAGTTCCCATACTGCATACGGCCGACCCGAAGCATCGGTGCCCTGTGGAAAATACAGTAACAACATCGTCCGGTCATTGCTATCACAGTATTCCATATCGGGCGGCATTTGCCAGCTGAATTCCACTCCATTCGGCAAAAGGCTGATGGCCGGATCAAGGGCAGGAGGAAGCTCGCCGCGGGAGACTAGCGCTTTGCTGTAATCCATTTCGATGGATGGATAATTGCCTTTCAGCGCATGCTTCTTGTTGAACGACATGGCTTCGTTGTACGGGTTCTGCCGGTTTTGCATAGCCGTCTTTGCAAAACCGAGATTTAGAAAAGGCAATATTGTTTTCTGAAAGGTATTGGCGACGGTCAGCCCCTGGTAGTTGGCCAGTTTTTTTTCTGTTGGCGCTTTGTTGATGGTCCCCACCTGTCGTGTGACGTTTTCACCATTTAAGGTATAACAAACCAGATTACCGATCCGGCCAGTTACATGACCAAACGCTCCATTTTTTAGTTTTCCCATATTCGTTTTTAATCAAATTACAGGCACAAAGGTCAGTCACCGAAAACAAATCAAGTGTGCAGTATGCACACTTGCAGCAGTTATTTAGATTTTCTTTCAGGATGTTAGCCGGGTATTATAGCTTGCTCTGGAGGGTTCAAAGGCCTAAGGGGCCATGCAACCCCCTAGAAAGGGCCGTGATGTGGGCCTGGGGAGGGCATGGAGTATAACAATAGCCGCCCTGCCTCTCTCCCCTTGAGGGAGAGATGGGCGAAGCCCAGAGAGGGGTGAAAAGAATTGCTACAACCCTAAATAGGCCTTTGATGGTAAAGAACCCCTCTCTGCCCTGCGGACATCTCTCCCTCAAGGGGAGAGAGGTGTATGAAGCATAACTTTCATGAGGCATAGATTAAAACGCCATACTACTAGTCGCCATGCCTCTCTCCCCTTGAGGGAGAGATGGGCGAAGCCCAGAGAGGGGTAAAATAGAATTGCTATAACCTTAAATAGGCCTTTGATGGTAAAGAACCCCTCTCTGCCCTGCGGGCATCTCTCCCTCAAGGGGAGAGAGGGACGTGATGCATAACTTTCAGCGATATACAAGTAGCTTAATGCTCTGCCGAATGGCGGAATATAACATCATGTTGCGCAATTACGTAACTTAGATACAGATTTAGACGAAGTGATAAATATGGAACACATTTCAACATTTTTTGACATAGAGAAAGTGCCTGCTTATCAGCGGGCAGTAGAGAAAGGCAGGCAGGCTGAGAAAATCGAGACTGCTAAGAAACTAATAAAATTAAAAATTCCTTTAGACAAAATTGCGGAAGGAACGGGTCTTTCTATCGAAGAAATTAAAGTATTGAAATAAGCTAGAAACTATTTCAGTGTTTTTGACTTGATGCCAACGCTGACTTTATATCATCGTAGAATTTGGCAATGGTCATTTAGTTTCTCTGGGCGTAATGCTAATTCAAACTTCATACTACTAATCTCCCTGCCTCTCTCCCCTTTTGGGGAGAGATGGGCGAAGCCCAGAGAGGGGTATTTAGTCTGATAAATGCTGTTCAATCGCAGTCAACACACATTCCAGGCATTCCAGTATTTCATTGTTTTCAAACCTCAGGGTATGATAACCTAACTGCTTCAAGTACAAGTCTCTGGCTGCGTCATATTGTTCTTGAGAAATGTCATTGTGTATCTCTCCGTCTACTTCTATAATGAGTTTGCTTTTCGGGCTGAAGATGTCTACTGTATATGGGCCGATTGTGTGCTGGCGTCGGAATTTGTGATTTTGGAAGCGTTTTGCGCGGAGCGCATACCACAGTGATTTTTCTGCTGGTGTTTGAAGTTGTCGCATGTGTTTTCTGAATTCTTTTGGGTTCATATCTTCTTTGTTAATTGTAATTTATACGTTTTGCCCTCTCCCCCCTTGAGGGAGAGAGGAAGCCTAAGCCTATCTGCAATGATCCAAAGTTTGGTTTAATAGCGACAGTAGCCGGAGCAAAACCGGATATATCCGGTTAAGAGGTATGTTGAAAAATAAATTATGACCCGATTTAATGTGTTTTGATCTGTATTGAACAAACTATACTCAAATATTGGGTATATGTCTAAAGAGAAACTGTGTTTAACGTGTGGGGAGGAAATTAAAGGGAGAGCAGATAAGAAATTTTGTGATGATCAATGTAGGAGTAATTATAACCGTGAGCAAAAGGTATCTCATGATCAGTATGCGAAGCGGGTTAATGCCGCCCTGAAGAAGAACCGTCAAATATTGAAAGAAATGAACCCGGATGGGATGGTGAAGGTACTGTATAAGGATATGCTGCAGAGAGGTTTTGATTTCGGCTATTTTACCAGTATCCTGAAAACGAGTAAGAAGAGCTATTATTTTTTTGTCTATGAAATGGGGTTTTTGCCGATTAATGCCGAGCAGGTGTTGCTGGTCAAAAAGGAAAATCACCGGAGGATGGAGGTGAGGAGGTAGATGGGTGATGGAAAGGATATTACAGACGTGTTAAACCCTGCCAGGTCGATGAGCTAGTTGGTCTTGTTAACGAGTCGGCTGATTTAGACACAGTTGATGAAGAGGAATACAAAAGCGCTACTGCTAAATGGCGGTTGAGGTAATTTAGACCTAAGCCAGTTTTTTCGTAGTGTCTCTAGAAACATTTGGGATTCTTACTACACACATCTTGTATTTATCCCACGTAAGCATTAAATTGTTGTATATTGTAATTGGTTTATGGAAAATCTTCCTTCAGTTTTTGACAGCATTTGGGAATTTCTTGCCATTCCCCTGATTGAATTTTTTGTAGTGTTGTTCTTCTTATACTATTTTTCTGATAAGATGCTTTTTAAAGGTTGGATAGGAAATTGGCGAAGTCAAATAAAAAACTACTACTCAAAACTAAAAGGTAATTTAATCATTCCATTAGGGATGAGTACATTGACTTCGGTAACTTTGGCTATAGCGGTCATCGTCACTATCGCGGGAATAAGCCGAATTGCGCATACCATTGGGGATGTCATTCCGGGAAGTCTTATGACGCATGAAGAACGAGCAATGGCAACATTTGCTAATAGGGAAGATCTTAGTGAAATTTGGAGCACCAAACCTAAAATAAATGAATTTGATGAACTTTATCAATACATTCTTCATATTCATTACAAGCAATTGCACTCGTTTCCTGATCTTGCCGTTGCCTATAAAGGTCAATTTGACAGCGTCGGTGCCATGTGGAGCAACAGGTCATTTTACAAATTCTTGATTCTTTACTTATTTATGGTTCAGCCCATGGTTATGGCTATTCTGGGAATCAGGGCGAAGAATTACTTTAGCAAATTACTCGTCGTTATGCTCATCTTGGGGGTTTGCCTGGTTTATAACTTTAAAGAGCAATATGATTTCATACGAACCACAACCTTTCTGCAAACAAGAAACGTGAGAATCATGCTTGAGCCTGAGATTATCAATGCAGATAAAACTTACTTGGACGAATACAGAAAAAAAATTGAAGCTTACCTAGACAGACAGCCAGAAAAGCCCATTGTATTTTTTCCTTCAACTATCGATCACATTTGGGAATTTAAGGATCTTTAGAAATGACTTTGCGAACATTGCTTCACTTTTATAGAATGTAAAGCGATTCTGCAAAATCCTCTCTGTTTCTGTATCCTGCGTAAGGAGCGACAATCTTTCACCCCTCTCTGCCCTGCGGGTATCTCTCCCTCAAGGGAGAGAGCTGCTGGATGCATATCTTTTTTAGGTTTTTGATACCGCCTAGGTTGGCCGATGGATCGGCTCTGTCATCTGGTCTGTATTTATTCCTTCGATGTGATTAGCTAGTGGGTCGGCTCCCCACCAGCCAGGCAGTTCAGTATAAATTTCTTCGTAACGTGTAGCAGCTTTCTCGTATTCCTGCTCTGTTTCAATCAAAAACCAATTTAAGTTTTGCATAGTATTTAAGTTTTAAATTCCCAAGGGGAGAGATTTATGATGCCTACATAAAACACCATATCTTAGATGTCTAGGGCTTGGAATTTTGCTTTAAATCCCTCCTTAGTAATTCAAGTGCTTTTTCATTCTTTTTTTTCATCAAATCTGAAGACCTGAACGCAGCGACGAATTCCTTGTCTGTAAGTTGAGCAGAAGGTTTGCCAGTTGTCGTTTTTGAATTGTTCATAAGTAATATTTATGACCTTGTACCAAAGTTAATTAATTTCTTGATTCATAAATAGTAGATATTCTTAGAATTTTAGAGAACCCCCTCTCTGCCCAGCGGGCATCTCTCCCTCAGGGGGAGAGAACTGTTAGATGCGTTGCATGATGTTATTGTGAAAGGTTTTTGAGTAACTGGCTGTTGAGCAATGAAGTCATCTGTAGTATAGCGACTTCGTTTAGTTTTACCAGTCGTTCGGATTGTGGTAAATTTTGACGGACGAGAAGGGCGTTAATACTTTCCATGTTGGAAAGTATAATCAGTTGTTCAAGGCTAGCGTGATCTCTGATGTTACCTTTAAGAGATGTGTTCTCTTCTCTCCATTGTTTTGCTGTCTTTCCAAACATAGCCACATTCAACAAATCAGCTTCGTCAGCATAGATATAGCTTTTTTGCACAGCAGAAAGGGTGGAGGGCACGATTGTTTGTTGTATGGCGTCAGTATGTATTCTATAATTAATTTTTGCCAATGTGCGTTGAAGATTCCATTCGAGGTGTTTGTTTGTGTTTTCTTCTGCTTTTAAACGCTGAAATTCTGTAATAAGGTAAAGTTTGAATTCTGGACTGATCCAAGAAGCAAATTCGAAAGCGATATCCATATGCGCGAAAGTACCCCCATATCTGCCAGATTTGGATATAATGCCAATGGCATTCGTTTCCTTAACCCATTTTTGAGGCGACAATACGAAATAATTATTACCTGATTCATTTTTAAACCCCTCGAATTCGAGGGGTTTAAAAATGCTATTATTTAGCTTTTCCCAAAGACCTAAGTAACATAGGGTGCTTGTTGCTCTTATCCAGTTACTAATTACAGCTGTAGGATTCATCTGATTCCTATACCTGGCAATATCAGTTAAAGAAATATATTGGTTTTTAATTCTATTGACAATCGATATCTCCAAGTTTTGTACGATCATTTTTTGTTTTTTTCCTGCCATCTTAATAGTTGTTTATTTTTGGCAAAATTCGCTTTCGTAGCACGGCTAGCCGGAGCATAACCGGATAAGTTCGGATAAATTCATTTCTGATATTGACCCCTCTCTGCCCTGCGGGCATCTCTCCCTCAAGGGGAGAGAGGGGCGTGATGCATAACTTTCATGATGCATAGCAGATAAAACGCATGCGAATAGACTCCCTGCATCTCTCCCCTTGAGGGAGAGATGGGCGAAGCCCAGAAAGAGGAAGATAAATTATGTACTACTACAGTGAGAAAGATATTGTTATCATTGAAATTTTCTATCTTAACTGAATATAATGAATTCAAAATGTACGAAAAATCAGACCTAAGAATTGTTTTGCAGGGAAAGCCTTTTTGCATTTATCCCAGGGAAGTAGAGCCTGATCTGGATATCTACACATTAATTGCGATGGCTGCTGCCCATGTAAGAGCAGATCCAGAATTGAGTGATGTGTTTCAATTCGTGTTTATAATAAAGGGTGGTTTGCAAAGCAGGCTATTACAGATCGGAGCGAAAAATACCTCAATAAGTGAAGTGGATGCAGGTCTTAAACAATGGACTAATATTATAAATAATCGGAGGATGGATATAAACTGAAATTTACTGCTGGCATAAGTCCCCTCTCTGCCCTGCGGGCATCTCTCCCTCAAGGGGAGAGAGGGGCGTGATGCATAACTTTCATGATGCATAGATTAAAACGCCATACTACTAGTCGCACTGCCTCTCTCCCCTTGAGGGAGAGATGGGCGAAGCCCAGAGAGGGGTAAATGAAGCCCAGAGAGGGGTTTAAATTGATAGCCTTCCCCTCTCTGCCCTGCGGGCATCTCTCCCTCAAGGGGAGAGAGGAGGGGGATGCATAAAAAAAAACTAAAAGGTCCTGTTGAGCCAGAGGATGGCGGACATGAGTTGCAGCCAGAATAGACTGGATAGTTTGGAGCGGAGTTTGGCAATGGCGTAGTAGAGTTGTTTTTTAACCGTTCCTTCTGATACGCCGGTGGCTTCGGCGATTTCTCTGTGGCTGAGGTATTGCTTGCGGCTCAGCTCAAAGATGGCCCGCATTTTTGGCGGCAGGTTTGCGATTTCCTTTTCGATCTGCCGGCTTAATTCGTTTTCACGGAGGACTTCGTCAGTGGCCCATTCACCTTTGTTGTAGTAATCCTGGAGGGAATCGGCATAGTTGACCCGTACTTTATTGTACCTGATCAGGTTGAGCACCATGTTTCTGACGCTGGTGTAGAGAAAGGAGCTGATGGTGGACTTGTAATAAAATTCGCCCATTTGTGACAACAGGTTTGCGAAGAGTTCCTGCACCACATCCTGGGCCTGGTCTTCGTCCCTGAGCATTTTATTGGCATGACTGAAGAGTAAACCCCAGTACCGGTTGTAAATTTCTTCGAATGCTTTAATGTCCCGCTGATTGAGCAGATCTGCGAGTTGCGCATCGGAATATAAAGTATAATCTGCTTTCATCAGTTTTTATGCTTAATTTAATACTATCCCTTGGTTGTGCTAAATTACCTAATTTGTGACGGCAATGTTATGATAAATATTTTTTTTAATCTCGTCTACCACTTTGGGCTTTGTGAATTGTAATACCATTAATCAACTCTTAGACAACCATATGGCATGAACGAAATGGACATCAATCAGCTACTCAAAAAATACGAATCAGGTGAATGTACACCTGAGGAATCTGCTTTTGTAGAGAGCTGGTATAACGATGCCGCGGAGCATGCCGAAGCTGTGCCGGTTGTTACGGATATGACCGAAAGAAAGGAAATGACCTGGAATGCGTTGCATGTTCCGGAAGAAGCTAAGGTATCTGTATTGTGGAAAAAAATAGCCGTTGCCGCTGCGGTAGCAGCAATTGCTTTGTGTGTTTGGTTGTTTAACGCTCCCAAAGGCGGCCGTCATCTTGAGGGAAGCGTAGCGACGAGAGATCTCTTGAATGACATTGCCCCCGGTAAGAACGGTGCGACGATTACGCTGGCTAATGGTAAAGTGATTGAGCTGAGCGGAGCGAAGAAGGGGGTGATCATAGGAAATGGTAAGTTAGTATATGACGATAAGACCCCTCTCTCCCCCGGAGGGAGAGATGGGCGAAGCCCAGAGAGGGGGATGCTGACAGCGGAAACCAGGAAAGGGCAAGTGTATGAATTTACATTGCCCGACGGAACCCACGTATGGCTGAACGCAGATTCAAAGATTAGTTTCCCTTCACAATTTAATGGAAAAGAGCGCAAAATACTGTTGAGTGGCGAAGCCTACTTTGCAGTGGTGCATAATGCAAAACAACCGTTTAGGGTAGAAAGTAATGGGCAGGTAGTAGAGGATATCGGGACGGAGTTTAATATTAGTGCGTACGGAGATGAAATAAATGTAAAGACTACGCTGGTTGAGGGTAGTGCTAAAGTAACCCCTCTCTCCCCACAAGGGGGATCTCTCCCTCAAGGGGAGAGAGGAGCAGGGAGTATAACCCTCAAGGCTAACCAACAAGCTATCCTCTCTCCCCTTGAGGGAGAGATGCCCGCAGGGCAGAGAGGGGTCAAAAAACTACACGTAACCGATTCCAACACCGAAGAAGCCATTGCCTGGAAGAACGGTTACTTCCGTTTTAACGATCAAAAGATCACAGCCATCATGCTCCAGTTATCCCGCTGGTATGATATAGAGGTGAAGTACGAAGGTACGATGACCGATGAAGGTCTTTATGGTAAAATCTCCCGCTATAAAAATATAAGTGATGTACTAAAAATGCTGGAAAAGACAGGTTTGCTGCATTTTAAAGTTGAGGGAAGGAGGGTCACTGTATTGAGGTAGGATTTACACAACCATAGCAGGCCGGAAATAAAATCAGGACACCAGTTTGAGGTGGTATCCTGATTTAAGAAGGTCTTAGCAAATAACAAAGTATCAACTAAATCTGCGGGAGCCTGGCCCATCTTCGACAATGAAAAGGCAAACGCATCAAGAACCAACTGAACAAATGTATAAAATATTGACCAAAAACCTATGGCCGCATGAGCGCGCTATAGCTAAACTACTGTTGATTATGCGGCTAACCACCATCATACTGATCACAGCAATACTACAGGTAAGTGCGGCTTCCTATGGCCAAAAAATTACCCTGTCGGAAAAGAATGCCCAATTGGTAAAAGTCTTTGACCAGATCAGCGCACAAAGTGGCTTTGATTTCCTGGTCTCTGCTTCTATTTTGAAAGACAGCAAACGTGTACGCATTCAGGTAAAAAACATGGAACTGAGCGATGTGCTGGATCAGCTTTTTGAAGGCAGGGAACTGAAGTATTCGATTGAGGATAAGTCTGTTGTGGTGAGTAAGAAGGAGAAGGGTTTTTTTGATAAGGTTGTTGCGCGATTTCAGGCGATTGATGTAGGGGGAAGGGTGGTAGATGAGAATGGTTCGGCTTTGGCGGGTGCAACCATAACTGTCAAGGGCAAAAATCAATCCGTAATTTCAGGCGCCAATGGTGTGTTCATGCTTAAAGACGTAGATGAGAATGCCATACTTATCATCACTTTTATTGGGTTTCAAACGAAGGAAGTAAAAGCGGAATCAGGTTTAGGTAACGTTACTTTGCTCATCTCAGATTCAAAATTAGAGGAAATACAAGTGATTGCCTATGGAGTAGTTAGTAAAAAATTCAGCACAAGTAATATTGGAACAATTTCGGCTGAAGATATAGCTAAACAACCTGTTAGCAATCCTTTACTTGCTCTACAGGGTCGTGTACCAGGTTTATTTATTCAACAAAATTCAGGAGCAACGGCAAGCAACGTTTCAGTAAATATTCAAGGATTAAATTCGATTCAAAGCGGTGTCAATCCTTTTTATGTTATAGACGGTGTGCCTTATACTCCAAATTTTACAGGTGGAAATTTGATGGGAGATGCGATAGCTGGTGGTCCAGGGACTTTCAATTTTATAAATCCCGCAGACATTGAAAATATCAGTATTTTGAAAGATGCAGATGCTACAGCCATTTACGGTTCGCGGGCAGCTAACGGCGCAATACTAATCACAACTAAAAAAGGAAAGCCGGGAAAAACACGTGCTGATGTTAATTTTCGCAATGGCTGGGGCAAAATAGATCATAGACTAAATATGTTGAATACCCAACAGTATTTAGAGATGCGCAAAGAAGCCTATATGAATGCAGGACGTGCCGTACCTAACTCTACAACAAATCCCGACGATACAAATTATGACTTAACTGTCTGGGATCAAAATCGATTTACCGACTGGCAAAAAGTTCTTGTAGGTGGTACCGCTCAATTTACAGATGCACAAGCATCGTTATCAGGGGGGAATGAAAATACCCAATTTATGGTCGGTTATAATTATAACAGGCAGACAACAGTATATCCTAATAGCTTAGCAGATGTTAAAGGCAATATTCACTTTAGTTTAAACAACACCTCTCTTAATACCAAGTTCAAATATTTACTAACTGCTAACTATTTACAAAACAAAAATCAATTAAATCAGACCGACTTAATGAACGCGGCTTTAACGCTGGCACCTAATGCTCCTCAACTTTATCAAAGTGACGGAACTTTAAATTTAGAACCTTTACCCAATGACCCGGAAAGATTTAGTTTTAACAATCCTTTGAGCGCGACACTTCGACGATTTACAGGTAACACCAATAATTTAATTGGGAATAATACAATAAGTTATGAAATCTTACCCGGTCTGCAATTAAAAAGTAGTGTTGGCTATAATAAATTAGAGACAGACGAAATCTCTATTGTACCGAGCACAGTCTATCCACCAAACTACCCAACAAAAACACGGTTTGCTAACTATTTAACCAAATCCATCATATCTTGGATTGTTGAACCACAGTTAACTTATGTAAACGAGAATAAATTTGGAAGATTTGACCTATTATTAGGGGGGACATTTCAGGAAAACAAAAACGATGCTCTTTCCCAGTCGGGCCAAGGTTATTCCACTGATGCACAATTAGAAAATTTATTGTCAGCGACAGCCGTAACAGTAAACAGTTTTCTTAAAACTCAGTATAGATATAATGCAATCTTCGGAAGGATGAATTATAGACTATATGACAAATATATATTCAATTTTACCCTGAGAAGAGACGGCACAAGTCGTTTTGGCGAGGACAGAAAATTTAATAATTTTTATTCAATCGGTGGCGCCTGGTTGTTTGGAGACGAATCTGCGATCAAAGGAATTATGCCTTGGTTAAGTTTAGGGAAACTGAGAGCTAATTATGGTACCACTGGTAATGATCAAATACTCGACTATGCTTATTTGAGTACCTTGAGTAACTATGGAGGGGATGTGGGAGCGGATATACCCTATCAGGGTATAGTAAGTTTGTATCCTACGAATATTTCAAACCCACTATTAAGGTGGGAAGAAACACGTAAATTGAACCTAGGATTGGATCTTGGGTTTTTAAAAAACAGAATTTCGGCTTCAATAAATTGGTATAGAAACCGTTCCTCAAACCAGTTAGTATTAACGCCATTGCCCTACACGACAGGTTTTCCTTACATTCAACAAAACTTTCCCGCTACTGTTCAGAATGAAGGCTTTGAGGTACAGTTAGATGCATCTATCTTAAAGTCAAAAAAATTGAACTGGCATTCTTCATTGAATTTCACAGCCAACAGAAATAAACTAATAGCGTATGAGGGCCTTCAGGAGAGCACAGCTGCCTTTGCCCTTTTAGTCGGTCAACCAATTAATATAATTCATGCCTATAAATACGCTGGAGTAAATGCCAATACAGGGTTGTATGAATTTATCAATAGCAAAGGTGAAAAGACATCCTCACCCAATTCAGAAACAGATAGATCTGTGTTGATCAACCCGAATCCAAAGTGGTTTGGAGGTTTTGTAAATTCCTTCCAATACGGTGGTTTGCAGTTGGACTTCTTATTGCAATATGTAAGTCAGAGATCAAAGAGCTCAAAATACGGAAATTATCCAAGTACCTCAATTTTGAATCAGCCGATATCAATTCTAAAACGGTGGAAGAACGCTGGCGACAATTCGGAGATTCAAAAGTACTCGAATAGAACGTTAGATATACGCAATCCATATCGCGCTATAGTCGAAAGTGATGCGAATTATACAGATGGCTCATATCTGCGGCTAAAAAATGTCTCTTTATCTTATACACTGTCTTCTCAATTATTAAGTCATGTTAAGGTTTCATCTGCCAAATTATATGTGCAGGGTCAGAATCTACTTACGATTACAAAATTTATTGGTGCAGATCCAGAGACTAGATTTCTTTTATACATTCCGCCCCTTAGGGTCTTCACTTTAGGTTTGCAAGTAGGAATTTAAATTTTTAATAAACCCAATCCAATGAAAACAAGATATAATAAAATGGGTATTAAGCTTTTCATCTTATCATTAATATGTGTAATGGGATGTAAAAAGTTTGTCACGGTAGAGACACCAGTCACTCAAGTTAGCACAGAAAGTGCATTTAAGAGCGATAATACTGCGGCAGCAGTTCTGACTGGTATTTTGGCTCAAATGAGCAATAGTTATATTAATAATAATAATATCGGTGCTACATCTTTTTTGGCCGAACTATCGGCTGATAATCTAGTGCTTTATGATGAGGAAAGCCGCCCTGAACTAAGTATGTGGTATTTCAATGCATTAGATCCGACATACTCGGCATCTTTTGATAACACTTATTGGAGAACAGTCTACACTATGATGTTTACAATAAACAGCTCCATTGAAATGTTATCAAACAATACTGTTCTTACTCCATCAGTGAGGCAACGACTAATAGGTGAGGCTTATTTTTTACGTGGCTTTTGTTATTTTTACCTGGTTAATCTATATGGCGATGTTCCGTTAGTTTTAACGTCTAAATACGTGAACAACTCCAGAATCGCGCGAAGCAGCAGTTCTGAAGTTTATAAACAGATATCATCAGATTTGGCAAGAGCACAAGATCTATTAGACAATAGGTACCTGTCTGCAGATGCTATTCAATCGTCTGCAAATAGATTACGACCAAATTTGTCAGCGGTATATGCCCTTCAAGCCAGAGTTTTTTTATATCAAAAAGACTATGTTGCAGCAGAAAATGCAGCTTCAATGGTAATAGCGCAATCTGGTATGTATGCATTGACAGATCTATCTTCAACATTCCTTGCAAACAGTAGTGAAACAATATGGGCGCTCCAATCTGTTAACATCGGTTACAACACCTGGGAGGGACAAATTTATACGCTGCCTACCGATGGCCCGGATTATGATAGGCCTTCTTATCTCTCGGAATCATTGATGAAAAGTTTCGAACCAGGAGATGATCGTAAAAACGAATGGATTGGTAATGTAACAGTAGGAATAAAGACTTATCCTTTTTCCGCAAAATATAAAGTTCCATATACCGAAGGTTCTCAAGATGTTACGGAATATAATATTGTGTTAAGGTTATCAGAACAATATTTAATAAGAGCTGAGGCTCGAAATGAGACGGGAAACTTTTCCGGCGCTATAGAAGACCTAAATAGGTTGCGCACACGTTCTAGAGGTGACCAGACTATTGATATTCCCAATCCCTTACCCAATCTTTCGTCATCACTGTCACAGAATCAAATTAGAGCTATTCTGCAAAACGAGAGACGTGTCGAGTTGTTCACGGAATGGGGACAACGATGGTTTGACATAAAGCGGTCCGGAGCAATTGATGCGATAATGACTGAAGCACAAAAATATAAGGGCGGGCAATGGGTAAATTCCCAATCTTTATACCCCATCCCTGTAAGCGAAATTCTTTTGAATCCTTCGCTGACCCAAAACAAAGGATATTAAAAAACCCATTAAGGCTGCCTAAATATTACCATGGCAGCCTTTTCAAAAAGATAAATCATGAAAACATCTATAATATTGATGCTGTTTTTGCCATTTTTTTGTGGCGCGCAAGCAAAAGAAGAAATAAATTTTAGAAAATTTGACAATTGGAACGATGTGCTTAGCGCATCTAGAAAAGAAGGAAAGTTAATTTTTGTTGATGCCTATGCTACGTGGTGTGGCCCATGCAAAAAAATGGATAATGAAGTATACACGAATGCAAAGGTGTCGGCCTTTGTAAATTCAAATCTTATCGCAGTGAAAATCCAAATGGATCGGACTCCAAACGATCTTTCATCTGTAAAAAACTGGTACCTAACTGCCGCTGAAATTCAGAGAAAATATCGGATAGAAGCATTGCCTACTTTTCTATTTCTGGACGCAGAGGGGAAACAAATGTTTAGAAAAGAGGGATATTCAACTGCAGAAGATTTTTTCTTAATCCTTAGAAAAGCAATCAATCCTGATGAAAATTATGCTGGTCAAGTCAAACAGTTTAAAGCAGGAATGTTGAATGGGCAAAATCTTTTGAAATTGTCATTACAAGCCAAAAATTATCATGAAGACAGTTTGGCCGTCAGTATGGCCAAGGCTTACAAAAAAGACTTCCTTGATAGCGCAGATCCCGCTAAAAAATTGGATACACTGCTACTGAAGTATTTTGATTCATTTCACGATCTGTTTTCAATTAATGACCCCATTGTAAGGTATATGGATTCTAACCCTACTAAATCAGACTCTATGCTAAATCAGAAAGGATATTCAAAAAACTTGATGTATTATTTGATTACAAGGGACGTAATTAATCCGATATTAAAACCAAAAAACAGATACGTTGACTGTTTGCCGGATTGGAACTCATTAAAATTGAAAATAGCAGGTATGTTCGGAGAGGAAACTGCGATTTTATTGATGCCAGGAACTAAATTAGGTTGGTATCGGGCAAAAAATGACTGGTCCAATATAATTAAATACACGATACAATCCTACGAGACCAATGGCCTTGACACTTCTGAAATCGGATTAGCCCTACTGAATAACATGGTTTGGAATACAATATGTAAGCATACAAATGACCCCGTTTATCTAAACAAGGGATTAGAATATATGGAGCTCATTTTAAAAAAATATCAAGACAGATCTTATTTTGACACCCATGCAAATTTACTATATAAATTGGGGAGAAAAGAAGAGGCCATAAAGCAGGAAGAACGTGCTTTAGCAATGGCACAAACAGAAAACAGAATGGACAAGGTTGAGTTTTACAGGAATACTATACAAAAAATGAAAAATGGGCAATCTGTTATTGAGTAATGTTGAAAAGACATTGGTTCTATCCTATTTTAAATCTAACATAAAGGTAATTGCAATAAAAACAGCTCTGTTGTTTAATGCGCTTTGCTTAAATGCACAGGAGAAACCATCAAAACCTTTAATAAATGATACCACGTACCTTTCGTGGACCGCTGTAGATAATGGTACGCTAAGCAATGATGGGAAGTTTGCGTATTACCGGATAAAAAATGAGCCATTAGGCGGTAACACTTGGGTGATCCTAGCAACTGACAAATCTTGGGAAGTTCGCTCCGTTGAGTATTCAAATCTAAATTTCAGCAACGACAATCAGTATCTGTATGCGATGCAAAGAGACAGTCTGATCAAACTAAAATTGAAAACCAGCGAAGTGATATATATACCACGCTGTAAGGGATATGAGCTGTATAGCAAAGGTAAATTTGATTGGGTTATTTATACGTTAGATGATGCATTCAATTCCCTGGTCATTCAAAACATAAAAACAAAAAAGCAAACGAGTCTAACTAATATTCAGGAGTATAGTCTAAATAAGAAGGGTGCGACTATCATTACAAAACTAAAGCCGGTCAGTGCGGAGGTGGAAACTATGCAGGAAACCAATCTAATAACCGGCCAGTCTAAAATTATCTATGAAGGTACTGTTTCCAGAAATCAGATATTTGACAATTCAGGCAATCGTTTAGCTTTTGAAACTACCAATAAAGGCCAGACTCAGATTTGGTATTTCGAAAGAAACTGGAACAGAGCTCAAATTATAGCCAGCGATACTTCTAAGGGCATAGCTGAAAATCTAAAAATAACAACTGATGAAACATGGCGCTTTAGTGCTGATGGACAGGATTTATTTTTTAATCTTGCAAAAAAAAAGTCCTTGGAGAATAAAAAGTCAGAAGGGGCAATTATTTGGAACTATCAGGATCTGTATTTACAGTCTGAATATGAGATGACAGATAAAGCTTCTTCTGACAGAGGTGATAATTTGAGTGTTTTTAATATTAAAAAAAGGAAGCTTTTACAGTTACTTTTTGGGAATCAGAACTTAAGGTCAGGTTCATTTGAATCCGATAACAATTACGTGCTAATTGTTGAATCTTCAAAAGGACCGTTAGAGGAGATCTCGTGGAATAAAGGCACCCATCTTAGTTATTCGCTCTGTTTCGTCAAAACAGGAAAAATTATTCCTATTGCAGCCAGCTTCGTTATTCCTCCAGCAGCGATGGAACTTTCTCCAAACAATGATTATTTGGTTTACTTCGACTATGATCTATCTAGATATCTAAGCTATGAAATTAAAAGCGGTAAAACAGAAATCATCAGTGGTACTTTGAAAGACGAATTGGCAATTTTGCCAAGAGTAACGAGGCCTGGAGTGGCTATTTTTGAAGGTACAGCTGGAATTGTTGGTTGGGTAGATGGCACAAAAAAGGTCGTCGTAAAAGGTAAATACGACCTTTGGGAATTAGATCTGTCAAACCAGGATGTTCCTAAAAATTTAACACAGGGTATTGGAGCAAAAGAAAATATTGTGTTTTCTTATTTTAACGTGAATAATTCAAGAATTATAAATCCTAAAGTTAAGTTGACGCTCTTTGGATTTAACATGAGAACAAAACATAGTAGTGTATACGTACTAAATAAAATAAATGGGAATTTAAAAGAACAGCATACCAGCTCTGGTTATTTAATAAACCCATATGAGCAACTTACAAATGTTAAAAAAGCTTCCCGTAGCAACAGTTACCTGTTATATACGGGAAATGTTGAAACTGCTGCTAATTATGTGTTTACTATTGATTTCCTAAAATTTGATACACTTTCAAATATACATCCGGAGAGGAAATATAACTGGCTGAGTTCACAACTAGGTACTTATAAGGATAAAATTGGAAATGTCTTTCAAGGCATCTTATATCGGCCTGATAATTTCGATTCTACTAAGAAATATCCTGTCATTTTTAACTACTATCTTGAATCAAGTAGCCATTTGCACGAGCCTCTTAATCCAAAGCCGGCTAGTGCGGGATTCAACATTCCAATATTAGTGAGCAACGGATATTTAGTTTTTATGCCTGATATTTATTACCAGCAACGGGGGCAACCTGGAGAATCTGCTCTAACGGGAGTACTGGCAGCAGCTGACTATCTTGGGCACCTTAACTGGGTAGACACGACAAAAATGGGTATTATTGGCCATAGCTATGGAGGATTTGAAACTAATTATATCGTAACTCATTCTAATAGGTTTAAGGCTGCTGTATCTAGTGCGGGGATATCTAACCTAATAGAATATTACAATAGCTGGAATGACGAAGGGGGGAACAGCAATCAATTTTTTACTAAAAATATCTTTTGGATAATGGGAGATGGTTTAGAAAATATACCAAGTGAATATATTAGCAATTCCCCTATAATGGATGCCAAAAATATCTATACCCCACTGCTTTTAATGCACAATGAAGGGGATCGCGCAGTTCCGGTGACCCAAAGTACAAGTTTTTTTGTGCAGCTAAGAAGTTTGAGGAAACCTGTTTGGCTGCTTCAGTATAAAGGAGAAGGTCACATATTATATAAGAAATTAGAGAATAAATTAGATTATCAAAATAAAATAAAGGACTTTTTTGATTACTATTTGAAGGATAAGTCAATACCTATATGGATGAATAGTCCAATAAAATGATAATGTAAACCTATTATAAGAATAATAGGATAATTTCTACATCGATGTCCTCGTTGTCAAGTGCATTAAGGTTTGGCCCGCGCCGTGATTGCGGGAGCATGAATGTTTTTTGAAATAAGCTGTGAGTTTGAATACGAATAAGGGAGTGGATTGGAGAGCACAATTTTGCAAAACAATATTTGTAAAAACAGGTGAATTCAGCTAACGGCCGATTGCGGCGGTGACGGCTGTTTCTTTCTTTTATAAATAACATAAATATGAAAAAAGGACTATCAAACTATCAAACAACCACGAAATACATATCGCAACTGAAGTGAAAGTAGAAGGTCTGATGAAGGTGTTTGGCATAACTGAAGATGAAGGTAAACAGATCATTGATGACTTGTTTAAAGGGGAATGCTTATGATGAATTGGTGGGAGCTAACAAATAAAAGCACCGTAAAGACACACCCTAGAGGGTATTGATAATTTGACAATAAAAACAAGTATAAAAACAGGTGTATGGACCTCGCCTGGCCACGTTCTTTGACATTATGTATAGTTAACGGTTTTGTAGGCCTGAAAGATGGCGTATAATTCTTATTTTGTAATACTTACCTAAACGCGCTTTATGACCCAGTTTTATTTATGTGATGACCCGAAACAGGGTCTTCCGGCAGGCATATCCGCCTATATTTACAGTTACTTCAGTCTTCGTTTTTTTGCGGTGATCAAGCGACTCGGATTGGGTACCCCGACTAAAGACATTGCTTATGAAGGGGTTACAGTGATGTTTTATTATCAGCGTAAGGGCGAATACGAGGCGGGTTATTACCTGCTCTATGTTTCCGACAATATCGATGATGTGGATCATTTTGAGCTGCTAGAGGTGCTGCATGAAGCAGTGCACTGGTATGTTTCTTTACCGGGTAAAACACTAACAGATCTGGAGTTTGGCATTCTGAAAGACTATTGCCCGGATCTTCCCCACTTTCAGCTTTTCGAAGACCGTAAGACGGGTGAATGCCTGTTGAACTTTGCCCTTGGTGCGCATGCTTTTGAGAGTTTTGAGGCTGCCCGGGCATTTATGCATCAGGAACTGGGTATCGCAAAAGGGATTGTTTATTGTGATCTTCCGGCAGTCAACATGAACTAAGGTAGAAATACAATTATTTTCAATTCATCTACCACTGTGCTCGTAAAGGAGTGTAATGGATAAGGCACAGATACACTGTACCAAAAATTTAAATAATAGTTAGTTTAACATGGCTTTGCTGGATGGCAAGCCATGTTTTCCTAAGAACAAAAATATTTATATGCTGCATCTTTAGGTGCGGCATTTTTAAGAGGAAAAATAGACCAGAACATTAAACACTAGTACAAATAAATAGATAGATGCGAAACGAATTTCACGTTTATGGAATCAGGTGATAAATCGCATGATGACCTGAAAGATATAATGAGGAGTAACGAAATACCTTTGAAACGTATTGTGGATGATCTGCTAAAGGAAAGGGAGCGGCCCCTGTCCTGGCTGGCAAGGCAAATGGATAAGACCTTTGACGGCTTAAAGCTGAGTCTGATCAAAGGAAGCATCAAATATACCGACCTGGTACGTATGGCGGAGGTGCTGGGGGTTGATGTTTGCTGGTTTTTTGCGAAGAGGTGAGGTAGGCCAAACGCTGATCTGGAACAGCCCTTACTGGAAATACAAAAACTGTATGCTATTGAAAGGTATTGCATTGAGCAGGGCTTTAGCTATGAGCGCATACGTGAATATGGGCGAGATCATACCGCCCCCATTCTGTAGGCTTTATACTTATGGATAAAGCAGCAGGGGATCAAGCGGGGTACTGTGAACAAGCTTCCCTTTATTGAGGCGCTTGACTACAGCATAAACCGCTGGGATAAATTTTGCCGGTATCTGGAAGATGGAAAAATTGTCTATCAATAGGAATCCCATTGAAAATAGTGTCAAGCCAGCAGCCCAGAGAAGCGCCATGATTTATAGCCTGTTTGATACCTGCAAAATGCACGGCATCAGTCCACTGACTGGGCTGAAGATGTAATATTCAGAAAGCACACTCATCCTAAAGATAAATTAGCGGAGTTGCTGCCGCAATATTGGAAGCCACTCCAAACCCAGACTGAAGAAAAAGAGCAGACACAAGAACGAGCCGCTACAACATAGCGGCTTTTCTATTCACAGAAATCTTTGCAAAAAAAACCCACAATACTAACAAATATAAAATATGATTTGCCAGTAATCGTTGTTTATGAGCAATATGGGCGCTTTAAGTCAAATCTAATGGATGTTATCTACTGGTATTCATTCCGGATTATTGAAAATTATGCTGGTTGATAAAATTGTATATGCGTTGTGTCAACTCTTGGGCCTCTTTTGATACATCATTCCAATTGTTCATTTGTTTAATTGCTGTTCGAGCGAAATCGGCTTTATGAAGTAGGACTGGGGTTTTGGAAGCCGTGCCATCAGTACAAATTTTATTAATCTGTCCATGGGTAATCACCTGGCTGATCAACTGTCCAAATGGAATATTTTGTAGTCCTCATACTGGAATTTTTGAAATTCCAGCGCCTCAAATCCCTTTTGATAGTTTATCAATTTACTTTTAATGACTTCAGTGGTTAATAAGTTTTCGATTTCCCGGCAACTTCGCTTCAAGTAATTCTCGCCGAGTTGGGTGCTTAACAGATTGTGTCGCTTGTCTTTATAATTATGAAGGTCATGTATGAGCATTAGCCTGTTGGTAAGCTTTGTTGCATTGATCTTGTTTTGCGATGAAAATTACTTTTCATCACAAAAGCTGTAGTGCGCGAGATGATTACATCCAAATTCCAAACACGAATAGTGCAAGTCCTCATGATATCTTATTAAGAGTACCGCTGCTTTTTAAAGAATCCATGTACAACTCCAAGTAACGTTTCAGGTAGATCCTGTCAGATATACCCTCAATCCAGATGCAGCAGTTAGACAGGAAAATAGAGGAGTTCCTTACGCCCAATTAATGCAATCCGGGCTTGTCGACATCATTAATTCGATTGGAAGTACGAGCGGGTAGCAAAGTTGCATAAAAGTGATTTTATTTGTTAAATTAGACATCACTTCAAAACGCTAAACCGACCTAACCAAATAATGAGTGAACAATTTATACAAGAACTTGACAACCTTTATGTCCGATACGGATATGAACCAAAAAAATCAAGACCCACAAGAGTTTATCTTTTTACCAAAAGTATATATAATGGTGCTGATATAGTCAAAACAGGGACGGCAGAGGAAGCCGAAACGCTAAAACATCAGTACGCGGAGGCTGGTTATGCCGTAAAGATCCGGGATTTCAAAACGATTGAAGAAGCTGAGGATTCCTTATTTAAGGATTTCTTCAAAGCCGATGGCGTCATACAGAATTTAAAAAGACGTTACGAAACATTTGTTGGAAAATTGATGAACAATTTGCCCGAGAACGCCGAGTATAAATATATCACAAGCTCTTATGAATCTACGACTTATAAATTAGATCAGGACGTTGTAAAAACAAGCTTAGTAAATGCAGATGACCCAAGTCATGCTTTAGTACCAACTATAACTAGACAGATTAATGAGCACGTTGGCCCCCTTTTAATCATTCTTGAAGCTGCTGCAGGATATGGTAAAACATGTACAGCTTATGAAATTTTGAACGAATTTATTTCAATGCCTTCTAATAAATTGCCATTCTTTACAGAGCTTTCTAGGGATCGTAAAGCGTCAATTTTCAAGCATGTGTTGGCATTTGAGATAGAAGAGCAATTTTCAAACAGAGTCGATTCTAATGTTGTTATTCATCAAATAAAAAAAGGGAGAATACCATTAATAATTGATGGTTTCGATGAGTTGATTTCTAAAGATTTCTCTTTTTCATCCAATCAATTTGAACAAGTGGAAAGCATGCTCTCGACGATCGTTGATTTATTAACCGACAATGCCAAAGTTATAATCACTTCCAGAAAAACCGCAATATTCAATAGCGAAGAATTTCACAATTGGATGATTGATAGGGACATTGACTATACGCTTTCGAAAGTGGCAATTTCAGAACCATCAATAGAAAACTGGCTTCCGAGAGAGCGACTCGATATTATTCAATCTAATAATCTTCCGATTGAACAGATTGCAAATCCTGTCCTTTTGACTTACCTGAGGTATGTTAAACTTCAAGAATTGCAATTAATGGTTGTCGATGAAAAGTCAATTGTTGATAGGTATTTTGAGTTTTTACTAACAAGAGAGCAGGTCAGGCAAGGTCTTCTTATTGAGCCCGATACCCAGCTTAGAATCTTCAGAAAGTTGGTTCGGTTTCTCACAGAATGGGATGTTAAAGCGGAAGCAAAGGAGTTTATTAAAGATTTAATATTAGAATTTAACAAAACTATATTGGAGGAGACCAAAAAGAAGTATACTCCGGAAAAGAGACCTAGGACTGATCAGTTGGCGGACATACTTTCAAATCATGCATTCTTAGACAGGAAAGAAAACGGTACAATTGGAGTTGTGAACGAATTTGTGCTTGGAACCCTGATCGGGGAAAATCTAACAATGGGAAAATACCAGCATTACAGCGGTACCTTTTATGAAAAGCTGTCACAAACATTTGCATTGTTAGCTATACAGGCTTATCAGGTGCAGCCAAAAGAAAACAAAGAGAGACTCTGGGAAGTTTTCAATGATTATCCGTTCCCATTTGAGCCTCAGTTTTTCTTTAAGATTGACATTGAATTTAGAAATGAAATTATCAGGGAATATAAACATGCTATTCTTACAGAATTTAATTTGGAGGGTTATTCATTCACTAAAACAAAACAATTCGAATCTACGATTTTCACTGCCTGCACTTTTAAAAATTGCGAATTCGCGTTTGAAGCGTTTAAATCTTCCTCATTTGTAAATTGCAGGTTTTTTAACTGTAAGCTTTTAAAAAGTGGTGTGGCGTACTCGGATTCGTTTTTTACCATTTTTGGTTGCACAGATGATAATAGTTTAATTCAGGAAATTTTTGATCGCGAAGACGTTGAAACAACTGAGGTCATTAATATAGAAAAAGAAATTTTAGACTTGTATTTTAAAAAAGGCAGTTTTAAATCAAGACGTAGACAGCTTTCTCACATTAAAAATGAGCTTTCCGAATTTGATGCTAAGTCTGTTGGAAAGGCGTTACATAAACTTGAAACTGATGGCACGATTCAACTTAATGGAGACTTAAGCTTCCTGACACGCCAGGGGATTTCCTATTATAACGACAATTATAGAACTGACTAGGATGATTGGATATAGTTTAGAATTGATTGAACGAAAATTAAAGGAAAAGCTTGTCAATGAACTTACAAGAACTGGATTACTTTTTCGACTTTTCTCACGAGTTAAAGACCAAACCTCTATTACTGAAAAATTTACCAGAAAGGAGTATGCAGAAAATGGAGATCTAATGCAGGATTTAATCGGTTTTAGGGTGACAACGTATTTTAGCGATGATCTGAAAATCGTAGTTGATTTATGTAAAAAGGTTTTTGACGTTGTAGAGTTAGTGTATGATGAGCCGTCTTCAGAGGTTTTCAAGCCACTGAGGAAAAACATGATTTGCCGATTGCCAGAATTTGAAAATAATCTGTTCCATGAATTTAAAGCTGAAAATCAGCAATTAAGTTTGATAGATAATACTTTTGAAATACAATTTCGAACTACGCTTTCAGAAGGGTGGCATGAAGTCGACCATTTGATGAGGTATAAATGTAAACCAGAATGGGAAGATCTGACAACAGAAAGCAGAATGCTAAACGGAATATACGCTACTCTTGAAACAAATGATCAAGCCTTGAAAGCGTTGTTTGATGATATCTCATATCAGCATTATAAAGCAAAAAAATGGGAAGCAATGCTTCGAAATAAACTACGTTTGAGATTCATTCTAAGGGAACTTGATCCTCAGGTGGTTAGTTATCTAAATGAAAATATGGAGATTGGTAAAAACTTATTTAAGTTGAATAGAAACAAAATCCTTGATTCCTACATTAATTCATCACTTTCTTTTCCAATAACATTTGACAATTGGATTTACTATATAAACCATTGTTTTTTAAAAGATACTTTCATAAAAACCAAGACACCAACTTTTTTGATTGAAGAATTTGAATCAGCATTGGGTACTTAAAGTTAGGGAAAATTATGTTTTTGGTTATCACTTAGAAGATTGGTTTTCAAATCGAAGATTCTCAGGATATATTTCGACTGTCTATAAAGAACAGAGTGATAATTATCTTTTGAAAAGCAAAGGAAGTTGAAAATGAAATCCAGATCATTAACAGGGGAGTCCAGAACTACAAATCCAATTACCTTCAAAAGCAGCAGGCCTGGATCAAAAAAAATGAAGCTGCGGCCGGAATGACAAGGGAACTGGCGGTAAGTCTTGGGCTGATGGACAAAGAAGGGTTTCCGGTATCATCTGATACACCCCAAATATCTGATGAAGTTATCAATACCAATCCGCATTTCAAGATCATGATTGCTGCCTGAACCGGTTAGTGACCGGACATAAGTCATATCTAAGTTAAAATAATTAGACTGTAAATCAGATATTTATGAATTTAATTGATATTTAACTGTAGTTAATTTGTTCTGTCAGGAATATTTCGTATGTTTGTCCTGTTAGTTCTTTGAAATGTTTTTGTGTTAATGTAATTAATATTCAAATCGTAAAGTGTAGTAATACACAGCCTTTTAGGTCTTTTGGGTGATCATGACTTTTCCACTGAACCAAGCCAACCGAGCCGGTACTGCCGAATCCTTGACTTGTAAACCCTGCCAGCCAGCCGCCGCCGCCGCTACCATTTAGCCGAGGGTGCCACCGTTGCCAGTTGTTCTCAGTGACTCGTTACTTTTTACTAATCTGGATCAATCCATTTTAGTGAACTTGAAATCATACTCTGTTTTTGATAATAAATGAAGCAGGATTCTGTAGGGGTGAGCAGCGAACAGCGCTTGTGAATTTAATTACAGCATAATTGAAAGAAGCAGGCAATATATGCCGGTAATTAAAACTTAAAGTTATGCAAAAAGCAAACATCAAAAACAATGATGATCTGGTGCTAGGTATCCAGACCATCCTTTCAAAGTACCGTTGTTCGTTCTCAGATGAGGAGAAAGTTCTTTTAAATGATTGTATTATAGAGTTGGAGAAATCCAATGCAGAATCTAGTCAAACAGAGAAAGCATTAACAGCTCTTAAAGTAGTGAGTACGGTAATGCGTGTCTTTTCTATCTATGATCATCTTAAAGACTTATTCTAATCTGGCACTCCTACTTTTATCAAACTTAATTATGGATATCGGAAGTACTATAAAAAAAATACGTGGCCTCAGGGGTTTAAAGCAAAACGATCTGGCGAGCCGGTGTGAGCTTACCCAGGCCTACCTTTCTAAAATAGAAAGCAATCAAAAGGAGCCTACCTTAAGTGTTTTAAAAAAAATTGCATTGGAATTGAATGTGCCCCTGCCGGTATTGTTTTTTCAGGCCCTCACGGTCGAAGATATCGAACCCAAAAAGCGTGATGCTTTTCAAATCATTTTACCTTCCATTAAAAGTATGATTGAATCATTTTTTTAGTTTTATGATTGACCTTCCGAAACTTTTAAGAATCCTTCACATCACTGAAAAGCAACTGACCTATATCTTAGATAATATTGATAAATACTATTATCTGAAAAGCAGTCCCAAACTGCACAAAAAGACCGGCCTGCAACTGGTGGATAAAAATGGTAAGCCCAGAACAAGAGATCTTTTTCCAAGCATCAGACTTTTGAATGAAGTCCAAACTAGGATCAATAAAGAATTTTTGAATACGATTAAGTTACCAAGTTATGCGTTTGGTGGCATTAAGGGCAGAGATAATATCCTAAATGCCAAGATGCATCAGGGAAATAAGTTCTTTTTCAATACAGATTTGAGGAACTTCTATCCGGGAATCACCCACCTGCAAATCAATAAAATGTTTATCGACAATCGTTTCCCAACCGAGATCGCTAGCATACTTACCAAGTTGACAACCTATAAAGGGATGCTCCCGCAAGGAACATCAACTTCTCCATATCTGGCGAATCTGGCCTTTGTTCCAGCCGGGCTCGAACTCCAGGCCCTCGCAGATAAACATAGGTTAACATTTACCACTTTTGTAGACGACATTACGCTTTCATCAAAAACCGATTTTCAGTTTCTGGACACGCAGATAACAGATATCATCACGGCCAAAGGTTTCAAAATCAGTCATGATAAGACTTTTTATCAAACTAAAAAACCGAAAGTGACCAACGTGATCGTTGCTCCAAATGGCTTATATCTTGCTGATACCTATAGCGCGAAAATCGCTGCATTTGAAGATAAAACTACGCCCCAGGCCAAGGGCACCATTAACTATTTCGAGCGGGTAAAGAAAATCAGCAGAATCAAATCCTCTATTATTAAAAAGAAAATTTCAGCCGCTCCAAAACCGAAGACGAAATAAGGAGAAATTTGTCGGTGACAAAGTCACTCAGGCATAGATTTCAACCTTAACAGGTCGGTATTTAGGTATTTGAATTAGCCAGCCCAGGACTTTCGGAATCAATTTTTAACTGGGATTCGGCATCTTGAAAAGGATGAAATAAATGATTAGTATTTTCGGTACTGATTGGGTTAATAAATATCTCAATAGCGTCTCTCTGTAGATATTCCGACGAAAAGGGTTCTTGGTTTCTTTTGGTGAATTATCCTACTACCATGATTTTGATAACTATGTTGATAAGCCGATAGATCATTAAAGAAGCTTTGGCGTGATGCAATCCTACTTTAAAACTGAGTGTTTCACCAGAAGTGAAGGAGAGCCACTGTTACCGAAACCTCCATTATTGACCATGTTAGAAGAAAAAATGAGTAAAAGTGATCCTGACTTTATAAGGCTGAACACAATTATCAGGACCTCTGTTTTCAGGCTAAAAAAACCTAGTACTACAATATAGGTCTAAATGTGAGGTGAACTAACCAAAGATACAGTTGTCAAGAAATCCTTGACAACTGTTAAGATGGAGAGAAGTATAATTATTTCGCAGAACTTCCCAATAAAGTATTTAGTTGTTTAATCGAGAGTACTTTTGTTAACGATACGCTAAAAATAGGCACACGTTGATAGCGCATTAAGGTTTCAAAGCCCAGGCTCACGCCAAGCGGATTCAGAAGTGTCGCTTCAGTTCTGATTCTTAGGGATATACCTTGTCTAGGACCAAGCATGTCCGGTCCCACTGTTGCATTCCTTCTCACTGAAGAAGTGTAGGCGCTAGTGTTGTAGCCACCAATTACGCTTACTCTGACATCGAAGGTATCATTGGTCTGCTTGTACATAAGACCAAAACCGATATTATAATTTACTTGATGCCTGGTATTATCGGTTACCACAGGATTGATTTTCACTGTATCTCCTACAACACTTCTTGGAGCGGAAACAGCCTGCGTGGTTAGTATTTTGTTCTTATATTTGGTTCGGATGCTCTGATAGCCAATATACAATTCGGCCACCGCAAATAACTTGTCATTATCAGAATTGTTCAGTTCGCGCATCACATCAAAGGAAGTGAAAAAATTATCCGTGACCACGTCGAAGGCAGACTTGTAAAATCCGTTTTTAAGGTAGACTGTGTCCCTATGGAATTTGGTGATATCAAGATCGGAATAGCTCATACGTTCTACGGAGTCTTGTGCACTTGCAAAACGGTCCTTGCCTGCATTTATATACAGCCACCAGGGTGTTTCCTTATCATTATTCTTCATATTAAGTAATCCAGAAAACCTGAAATACAGATCCTTTGGCCTTATCCCATCAATAAAATCAAAATTAGTTCCGGTGTAAAGCAGAATATTATCCGACTTGGTCAATCCCTCGGGGCTTAGCGGTTTAACTAAAACCAGCATTTCTTTATTCCCGATCATACTGGTTTGATCGGTGCCACTTGCATCAACCGCGGTAATCTTGAAGCCAACAGTCTTATCATCCGATGCATCGCGTTTGATTTTGATTTCTATTGCATCCTCGGTTTGCTTGTCCACCGAAATAACTGTAACTAGAGGCATCAGTATGTTTTCCAAGGGCAACGTGGTTTTATTTGGATCAACTGCGACATTGATTTTGTAGCCCGGAAAATTTACCGCCGAAGGAATCGTGACTACGATTTTGTAATCGATTTCCTTAGCAGGTCCGGCTGGGATCTTGTCGGTTTTTTTTGAAAAGGTGGCAAGCGTAGCCTGTCCGTTGACGCTCAATGAAACCGCCAGCAATAGCAAAATGTAGATATACTTCATGAGATTTGAAATTTAGATGAGTGTTCTCTAAGGAAACATGTTGATTAAATGGATGAGAATTCGAGGGCAAAAATTAATCTTAAAGGAGTTTGGTTCGCGGGGTCTGTTCAAACCGACCAATGAAAGAAGGCGTGGCCAACTATTTATCGTCAAGGGTAATGCTAAAAAATTCATGCTAAGATTGTTATAGTCTAAAAATAACTAAATTCATGCGATTTCAAAAATTTTCCTCTTTCATGATATTTTCGATCAAGAAATACAACACCTTATGTTACATTGTGAAATACGCCGCAAAGTTATCATCAAATGAAGCATGAATTAATAGAATTAGCATAATGAACGCTCCATCCCCAAAACTGTTAGTCTGCGTTGTCCTTACAATGTTTATGTCTTGTGCAACTTCCGTTAAAGATGTTCTTGACAACGCCACTGATTCAGTTGAAGCGTCCAATAAGATAGTCCTTGATTTAAATGACAGACTCGACATAGACATAAAATCTGTCCATGCAAAAGACTCAGCACTTGTATTATCTGCCCAGGAATTGTTTGAGGCCAATAAGGATGTAAATAAAATCATCAACAAGTTTAAAGAGGAAATCAACAACTTGAAGTTGGTTGGCATGGCTGATGAACATGTTCAAGCATTCTTTTCTTCGCCCCCTGCTTGGGTTTTAAGCTCGATGGTTGACGACGTTGATGCACGAGCTAACGAGGATAACAATCATTTAACAATTAGACTATCAAATCGTAGCCCTCAACAGGTCGACATACATCAAAATATTGTGTAGGAGTCTATTTTAAAGTAACGAGAATTGAAAATGTTCAATTCATCTACCACCAAGCGCATCATTGAGTGTAATGGATAAAGTAAAACTGATATGCTGCACTGTTATGGTGTGACATTTTTTAACGGAGAAATAGAACAAAATATTAAATAACAATACAAATAAATAGATAGATGCGAAACGAATTTCAAGCAGTAGGAATGCTAATTAATGATTTGCGTAAAGAAAGAACGCTGGTAACAGACGGGATAATTGACATGATGAGGCATAATTTTAATGAAATCACCCTCCAACTCGGCTATGCCTGGTACCAAAAAGTGGAATGGTTGGATTATTTGCTGGACTTTCATTTGAACGAGGCAGAAAGGTTACAGGCTTTTGTCGTTCCGGTTGATGGTGCAGCCTACCCTGCAATCAGAGCAGTGCTGTTTGAGGAATTGGGCGCCCTGGCTGGAAGACTGGATATGCTAATCAACGGAGGGGATGAGGTGGATTTGAGCACCTTGTTTTAGATGCTCAATTTTTGCATAGAGAGTTAGAAAAATTAATAAATAAAAAGATACAAATGAGCGACAACCTAATAATATTATCAGACAAGCAGCAACACTACATCTGGGAAGAACAACAGGATGCCGTAATGAAGGAAATCAGCTGTATTGATTCAAATGGGTTGAGAATGCTACGCCAAAGTTTGGAAGAGGAGGAACTGTTGGAGGAGTGTTTTGCTGGTTAAAAATTTATGATAGATATCTTATATATAGCAGGAGAACTGGCTGTCGAACATCCTTTACTAAACCGCTGGGATAAACTTTGCCGGTACCTGCAAAACATAGTTTGTAACAAAAATGATCTTCCAATGTCCGAATTAAAAGCGCATTTGGATGAGAACTATACTATGGATTTGCATTATTCTATTTACAACATTAAATACTAATGTTGTAGCTCAAGAAAGCTATCGACCGTCGTATCAACAATTGAAGAAATATGAAGGTACCTACGAATACCAGAACGGATCGACGCTCCAAATCGCCGCATCTCCTGTTGATACACTGCTCTACGCGATAATAGGAACTAGCAGATACAAGCTGCGCCCATCTGCACCTGACCTGTTCTTAAATAATAGCAATAAAAAGGTTCTGTTCGTAACGCAGGGTTCAACTATTCTTGGTTTTAAGCAGGAGGGTGACAAACAAGACACAACTTATAAATTGATCAGTCATAAAGTAAGCTTCTCAGCGAAAATCTGGGTCCCGCGTCAGCTCAACGGTAAAAAGTTTAGCTATCAATACGTCACCCCAAAACAGCGAAACGACAGGTTATCGACCGGCACTATTGTAAATTCCGGACTGGATACCTCACTCATCCATACCATGATGGATCGGATTGTGGATGGAACTTATCCAGGTGTACATAGTGTTTTAATTATAAAAAAAGGAAAGCTTGTTCTGGAGGAATATTTCTATGACAATGACGTAAATAAACTGCATGAATTGAGGTCGGCCAGCAAGAGCTTTACTTCGGCATTAGTCGGGATCGCAATTGATAAAGGATTGATCAAGGATGTGAATGCGCCAATGGTTAATTATCTGGCAAACTTTCCAATTAAAGCTTCTGATCCCCTTAAAAATCAAATTACCATCCAAAATCTGTTGACTCAACAGTCTGGATTTGACTGCTATGACTATGATGCAAAATCGCCGGGAAATGAAGTCAAAATGTACCCAACAAGCAATTGGGTAAAGTTCATGCTGGAATTGCCGATGGCTGGAGACCCTGGGAAGGCTGCTTCCTATTGTTCTGGAAATGTGATGTTGCTGAATCAAATTGTCGCCCAAGCTTCTAATAAATCAATTCACGATTTTGCAAGAGATCATCTTTTCAGCAAACTAGGTGTCAAAAAATTTAAATGGGACTTTGTGCCGGATAGCACACACATTGATGATTTTGGGCAAGTGCACCTGGCCTCCCGGGATATGGCCAAATTCGGAATGTTATACTTAAATGAAGGAAAATGGGCTGGAGAACAAATTATCTCGGCCGCCTATGTAAAGGAATCTCTAAGCAAGCATTCTAATGTAGATGGCATAAACTACGGTTATCTATGGTGGTGCGAAGATCTTACAGCTAATGGAAAAGTATTCAAAGGATATGCCGCAAAGGGCAATGGTGGACAAAGGATATTCATTTGGCCCGATCAGGATATGATTGCTGTAGTTACTGCCGGGAATTACAATGCCCAGTCGCCAGCCAATAGGTTATTAATTGAATGTGTTTTAAGTGGTTTAAAATAATTTATTTGGCTTTTCATCATGCTTTGGCCAGGAATATTTTAACGACTGCTATAAAGTTGCCAATCGCTTCTACTGCTTCTTTGAATTCATCTAGTACCATACGCATCATTGAGTGTAATGGATAAAGTGATACTGATACCCCCTCTCTGCCCTGCGGGCATCTCTCCCTCAAGGGGAGAGAGGTATGGGGGTTACATTTTTGCGTTGGATATGATGCATTATACTGCGCTCTCCCCTTGAGGGAGAGATGGCTGAAAGCCAGAGAGGGGAATGAACAAAATAGGCCCTCTCAACTCATCAGGATTGGCCCAATCAATCTGCCGAATCTGACAGTGCGATTAGCACTGCTCCACCGATCATCACTGCTCCACCCACCAAAATCTGCCAGGTCAGCTTTTCTTTCAGAAAAATAACAGATAGGACAATTGCAATTACCAGGGATGTTCTTTCGATAGTGGCTACGTAAGAAGCAGGGCCAATTGACAAGGCTTTATAGGAGAACAAAGTGGAGAGCGAGGTGCAGACACCAGCGCAAAGCAGAAAAATCCAGGCGTTTCTTTCAATCCCCTTCCAGTCGCTAAAATTTCCCTGAAATGCTACAACTGACCACGCGATAATGAAGATCAGGACAGCCTGTATGGCAAAAGCCAAACTGGAATCGACGTTTTTTAAACCTGCTTTGGTCAAAACAATCACAAGTGCTGCTGAAATCGCAGCCAAAACTGCCCATATAATCCACATATTTATTCCGTTTTTGGTGCTTACACATTTAATGGCTTCTGACAGTCCAGACAGAACGCTGTCCAAATTGCTATCAGGTCATTCTGTTTAACTGATTAACAAATCTTATGAACTAAGGTTTGATCGATTAAGTTTGAGATAGTTTACCTGAAGCAGGGGACTCTTTTGGCGGACTGTAACTGTGTGCAATGTTATTTAAAGCAGATTACGGACAGGTAGCGTTGGATTACGTTTGTATTAACAAAGTCGGGATGTATTAAGGCCGGATTAAGAATGACCTGGACGTTTGGCTTTTTTAAAATCAGGGGGACTGAATCAGTTCAAAAGGGCAGGCTGTCATAAAATACTTGGGTTTTCCCGAGAGTAACCTGTCGATAGTTTGGACTGGAAATTGTATGTCAATGACCTATGACCAGATTTACGCTTTTTATCTTTACCGTATTATTTTTAGTTTCCTGCAAGAATAAGAAAACTGTAGACAAGAGCATAACTGCGAGCGCCAAGAGGGAAGTTGTTACGCATACCGATACCCTGCAGTTCATCTCCTTTGATGGCAATGCGGATTACTGGGTGAGTACATTTCTTAATGCCAAAAAGGACACAATAGCGCTAGTCACCGACAGTGAACTATCTGACAAGTTTAGGGGAAAGCTTTTTGTCGTGACATGGTTTGCTGATACGCTTTCTGAGGCTGGCGACGATGAGCTCAAATACGCCGCAAAGCGCCTGTCGCATTTGAGCTTAATCAAAGGCAGCCCTTTTGTTGCGGCCATTTCAGAAGAACAGATCATACAAGACATTAAAAACATACCGGAGGTGCTGGCTAACGCGGATCAGGTAGGCATTGCGGAAAGACCTTCGGGTGAAAAAAAATATTATCTCGTTGAAACTGGAACGCATGGGGAGGACAACTATTCCCGTTTCCTGATGTTCAGGGTATATACTGATCCCAGGTATGAGATCAAAGTTTACGATCCTGAAAGTGATACCGACCTGAGCCTCACCGAGTGGAGAAAATTAAAAAACTGACAACTATGACAATTACAACCGGATTTATCATTAAACTGTTATGCCTGTTGGTGCCATTCACCATCCTCACTTTAATATTGCACAGCGGTGGCTCAAGTGGCGGTGTTGGAGGTGGGGGTTATGATCTTTCAGGACTAGTATACGGCGGCCTGTTGTTTGCTGTGGTCATCATATGGTTTTTATGGATGTTAATTGGATATTTCAATGCTAAAGATGCTATCCAGAACCAACAGCTGTTACTGCTGATCATCGGCGTTGCCGCATTTGTTGCGGCTTGGTTCATTACACCGAGGATGTTTTAAATATCAAGGAATTGACGTGCGGTTATTAAGGGGAGATTAGCAGTTCAGGAGTACAGAAATACAAACAACTGGCCTTTGCCATTATCAAGGCGATGGAAAATGACCGGATTAAGGCAGGTGATGTAATGCCATCTACTAACTGGGGAGAATCACCATTTGAAGTGGTTGAAGTAGTGAAGGGCGAGACACCCCTCTCTGCCCTGCGGGCATCTCTCCCTCAAGGGGAGAGAGGTATGGGGGTTACTACTTGTTAGGCGTTTATCTTATGCATTATGCTGCTCTCTCCC
>JAZKCT010000050.1:0-52147 GCA_040387995.1 Bacteroidota bacterium
CAAGAGGGAAGGAGGCAGGTAGATCGACGGACTCAAGACGGTAGATGGACGGAAGCGTGACGGAATCGGTACCGTAGGAGTACATCATCTCCTTATCGGCACAATAGTTGTTAATACAGAAATATCTATAATAATAAACAAATATTTACATTATGAAAAGACTGATCTTTACTTTAATTGCTTGCGCTGGACTGTTATTATGTTCGACTGACGCTGTTATGGCTCAAAATTACAAAACTGCATTAGGTATGCGTATCGAGGCAGGAGACGGCGCAACAGGTGTGGGTTTCAATGCGAAACATTTTTTCACCAAGAATGGCGCAATTGATGCCAACCTGATTTTTTATGATGGAAACGTGGTTGGTCTTGGTGGTGAATACCAGTACAATGATCGTATTCAGGGTGCTAAAGGTTTAGATTGGTATGTAGGGGTTGGACCGAACTTCCTGTTCGGAAAAGACATTACTGTAGTTCAGATCAGACCAGTAGCTGGCTTGGATTTTAAAGTACCTAACGCTCCAATTGATTTTGCATTTGACTGGAGACCAGCATTTAACCTGAACCACGGCACAGATTTTACCGCTGCGCGTTTCGGCATCTCATTGCGCTACGCATTTTAAAATACCCTACATCATCTCTACTAAAAGACAAAGGCCCCGATCAGGGGCCTTTTGTGTATCTATACTTTCCTTATAAATAATCGCAATTATGCAACCTCCTCCATCCTGAACCCTAACCTCCCCCATCCATAACTTATTATATTAGAAAATTGCTTACGCTGAAGAGGCATCAGCGCTCTTTGCGCACTTTTCAGCGCGCCTAAGAGATGCAGCCTCAGAAGCGTACACCTATCTTCGCAGCCACACCGACAGCACTGCCTTCTCCCCTGCACTTGCATCCGGATCAACCGTTACACCCAACTTCACATTCGGATTGGCCTTGAGCTTAATAACAATGTTCTTCAGCAAACCATCTCTTTTGACCATCACAGACAGGTCATCACCCACTCTCTTTGCAGTAAAAACAGGCATCTTATCAATGCTGAGTTCAACAGGAACACCATCAACATTGACAATCTCATCGTTGACGTTTAATCCGCCGGTCCATGCAGCAGAGCCACGGGAAACGGCAGTAACCAGGATGCTACCCTCCACTTTTTTAACAGCTAGTCCGTGATAAGGTATTTTAATCCCTTCATTCAGGTCTTTTGCCTGCAGGCCAGCGTAGCTAAAGTATTTCTGGTATTCAATTGGCTCCGTACCGGTGATGTATTTCTTCCAGAAGCTGGTCAGACTGATGCCGCTGATCTGCTCTGCCATTTTCTTGAATTCGGCATCGGTATAGCCTCTTTGTTTCTTCTTGTAATATTCCGTATACATCGCCTTCATCACATCATCCAGACTTTTAGTACCCTTGCTGGCGTTGGCAATCTCCAGGTCCAACAGCAGGCCGATAATCTCGCCCTTGCTGTAGTAGGAAACGCTCGAATTGTTCCTGTTTTCGTCTGGCCGGTAATACTTGATCCAGGCATCGTAGCTGGCTTCAGCGGCCGACTGCACCTTCGCTCCTGGCGTATTGATTACGGCCGAGAGTGCCTCAGCGAGCTTATCCAGCGTCTCCTGTTGGGAATGGAACCCTGCGCGGTGCATCAGTTTGTTTTCGTAATAGGCCGTAAAACCTTCAGCTACCCAAAGGTTGGTGGTGTAGTTTTCATTCTCGTAGTCGAACGGGCCGAGGGCAATTGGGCGGAGACGCTTGACATTCCAGAGGTGGTAATATTCATGCGCCACAAGTTCTAAAAAGCCCTTGTACTTCTTCTCATCTGTATAATCATCTCTGGTAGCACCAAGGACAGTGGAGTTTAAGTGCTCCAAACCACCCCCGCCTTTCAGGAAATTGTGCACGATAAAGGTATAATGCTTGTTTGGGTTCTCGCCGTAAATGGCTGTGCCTTGTTCCACCAGTTTAGCCATATCGACTTTTAGGCGCTCTTTGTCGTAATTGCCACCGCCATACATAGCCACTTCATGTTTGACGCCCGATGCGGTAAATTCAAACACATCCTGGTTGCCTACTTCCAGCGGACTGTCGTACAGGATGTCAAAGTTAGGTGCAGTGTAGGTAAATGCGCTGCCCGAAACCGGCTCGAGTCCGGTAGATACTTTTTGCCAACCTGTAAAAGGCTTGATTTTGATTGTAGAAGGCTTATTGAGCATGCCATCTGGGTACATGAATATACTGGCGCTGGACAGGAAAGCGTGACTATCGTCGATAAAGGCGGTACGTACCGAGACTTCAAAAGCGTAGACCCTGTAATTGATCTTCAAGCTTTTTGCTTTCCCATTGTACACTCTCCAGGTATTCTTCTTCACTTTTTCGAAACGGAGTGCTTTACCAGCGTTGCTGGCACGGAATCCTTCAACGTTCTTGGCGAACTCCCTTATGAGATAAGAACCCGGCGTCCAGGCCGGCATTTTTACATCCACGAAATCGTTACTTAAGCCGGAAATGTTCATTTCTACTTCGGCGTAATGCGCCTGAGGTTCTGTAAAGCTCACCTCAAATCCTATTTTAACCTGAGATTTGCCTGTTATACTCATCGCTACTAATATTATTAAACTTGTTAATGCAACTTTCATGAGGCAAATTTAGGGATATTTTATCAATAGACAGGCTGTAACATCCTTAATACAACCGTTGTGGGGCATCATATTTGAATATTTTTGTGTGTTAACTAACGAGCAATCATCGAATATGAAGTTAAGATATATCATTTATGTCATCATCGTTTTAGGCCTGGCCTATCTGGTCTATTACCGCATTTCGGCCAATAAAAAACTGGAGAACCAGGGCAGCGGCAAGGGCGAAAAAGGCATGAACGGAGGCAAAGGCGGCAAGGGTGGCGGCGCACAGGGCGGCATGCAGGTAGAGGGTGTGGTCATCAAGGCCAGCGACTTTGCCTCTGATCTGGAGATCACCGGTACACTGGAAGCCAGCGAAGCCGTGGAACTGCACAGTGAGGTATCGGGACTGGTGACCAGGATCAACTTCAAAGAGGGCTCTACGGTTAGCAAAGGCAGTTTGCTGGTGAAGATCAACGACCGGGACATCCAGGCACAACTGCAACAGGCCCTGACCAGGGAAAGGTTGTCTTCCACCAATGAAAACCGCTCCAAACAACTGCTGGAAAAAGGAGCAATCAGTCAGGAGGAGTACGACACCTCACTGGCCGACCTCGAATCGCTGAGGTCAGAGACACAACTGATCCGTGCGCAGCTGGCTAAAACTTCGATTATCGCGCCATTTAGTGGCAGAATTGGTTTGAGGTCGATTTCAGTGGGCGGATACATCACCCCTGCTACGGTCATCGCCAACTTATCGAACATCAATCCTTTAAAGATCAGTTTTTCAGTACCTGAAAAATATACCGGACAAATCAAAACAGACACCGAGATCTCGTTTACGACTGATGGACTTTCCAGGGCATTCACCGGAAAAGTATATGCGATAGAGCCGGGAGTCAACGTGCAGACACGTACCCTGCAGATTAAAGCGATGGTCCCTAATGGCAACAACGAACTACTGCCAGGATCATTTGCCAAGATTAAATTGAAACTGAGTACGATGAAGGATGCGATACTGATTCCGAACCAGGCGATTATCCCGGTGCTGAAAGGGAAAACCGTTTTTGTGAGCAGCGGAGGAAAAGCGAAACAGGTGCCGATAGAAACGGGCACCCGCACTGCGGAAAATATTGTGGTGACCTCGGGACTGAAAGTCGGCGATACCGTGCTGACTACAGGGGCGATGTCCCTAAAACCGGATGCTCCGGTAAAAGTAACAGTGGTTAAAAACTAATTTCCAATTATGAGTATTTCAACCACCAGCATAAAGCGACCCGTACTGGCCATTGTAATGAACCTGATGATCCTGCTTTTTGGGGTGATCGGTTACAATTTCCTGGGGATCCGCGAATATCCGAACATTGACCCGACTGTGGTTTCCGTGCGTACCTCCTATCCGGGTGCGAATTCAGACATCATCGAGTCGCAGATTACCGAACCGCTGGAGAAATCCATCAACGGAATAGACGGGATCAGGAACATTTCTTCTTCCAGTAACCAGGGAAGCAGCAACATTACAATAGAATTTAACCTCGATAAAAATATTGATGACGCGGCTAACGACGTCCGTGACAAAGTATCGCAAGCGGCTCGTAGTTTGCCAAAAGACATCGACGGTAACCCGGTAGTGAGTAAGGCAGATGCCAACTCGGACGCGGTAATCACCATGACGGTACAGAGCGACAAGCGCAATGTGATGGAGCTGAGTGACTATGCAGAAAATGTCATTGCCGACAGGCTGCAGACCATTACTGGCGTAAGTAGCGTGCAGATCCAGGGTCAGCGGAAGTTTGCCATGCGGATCAGAATAGCACCGGATAAACTGGCGGCGTACGGACTGACCACACAGGATTTGGTGGCTGCGCTGGACCGGGAGAATGTGGAACTGCCGTCAGGTAAGATTACTGGTGCAAATACGGAACTGATTGTAAAGACGTTGGGCAAGCTGACCAATGAGGACCAGTTCAACAACCTGATCCTGAAAAGTGATTCGGGTAATGTGGTACGGCTTCAAGATGTGGGTTATGCGATACTCGGTTCTGAAAACGAAGAGACGGTATTACGGGAATCGGGCAAGCCAATGGTGGCCGTGGGACTGGTGCCCCAGCCGGGTGCCAATTACCTGGACATCTCTAAAGAGTTTGACAAACGATTTGAGCAATTGCAGAAGGACATTCCAAAAGACATTAAGCTGAATGTATCGCTGGATACGACCAAGTTCATCAAGAAATCGGTAACTGAAGTAGCAGAGACAATTATCCTGTCGCTGATTTTGGTGATCCTGATCATTTACTTGTTTTTCCGCGACTGGGCCATTGCCATCAGGCCACTGATTGACATTCCGGTGTCCTTGATCTTTACCTTTTTTATCATGTATATTTTCGGATTTTCGATCAATGTACTTTCGTTGCTGGCCATTGTGCTGGCGACGGGATTGGTGGTCGATGACGGGATTGTGGTGACGGAGAACATCTTTAAAAAGGTAGAGGAAGGTTATTCTCCCTTTGAAGCTGCTATAAAAGGCTCCAATGAGATCTTCTTTGCGGTCATCTCGATCTCTATCACACTGGCAGCGGTATTTCTACCCGTTATCTTTTTGCAGGGCTTTGTCGGCCGGCTGTTCAGGGAGTTTGGGGTCGTCATCGGTGCCGCGGTACTGATCTCGGCATTCGTATCGCTGACCCTGACCCCGATGCTGAACGCTTACCTGATGAAAAAGACAGGGCACAAGAAGTCGAAGTTTTATGACATGACCGAGCCTTATTTTGTGAAGTTGAACGAGGGTTATGCCGAGAAACTGGACAAATTCCTGAATAAAAGATGGTTGTCGATTCCGATCATTTTGATTTGTACAGGCTTGATTGTGCTATTCTGGAAAATATTACCAAAGGAAACTGCGCCATATGACGACAGAAGTGCCATCAATATGAATATGACTACGCCGGAGGGCTCTTCTTTTGTGTATACTGACCGGTTTATGAATAAACTGCAGCAGACGGTAAGCGATTCTATTCCTGAAACTAAAGTGAACATTACCATTACATCACCCGGATTTGGCGGCTCAGGCTCTACCAATAGTGGGTTCGTGAGGATGGGGTTGGTGGACCCGGAAGACAGGGAACGCAGTCAGGCAGATATCGCCAATCAGCTGACCAACATCACGAGAAAATTTACCGAAGGAAAAGTGGTGGTGACGCAGCAGCCGACGATCTCTGTTGGCAGAAGAGGTGGCTTGCCCGTGAACTACATCATACAGGCACAGAACTTTGAAAAGTTGCGGGAGAAGATCCCGGTGTTTATGGATGAGGTATCTAAAGACCCGACTTTTACGACTTCAGATGTGAACCTGAAATTCAACAAACCTGAGATTGACCTGAGTATAGACCGTGATAAAGCAAAAGCACTTGGTGTATCGGCATCCGATATTGGTTCTGCCCTGCAACTGGGCCTGAGCGGACAACGATTCTCCTATTTCTTCATGAACGGCAAACAATACCAGGTGATCGGGCAGTTTGAGATGAACGACCGTAAGGATCCGCTGGACCTGAGTTCAGTTTATGTAAGGAATGACAAGAACCAGTTGATCCAACTGGACAACGTGGTCACCGCGAAGGAGGAAAGTAGTCCCCCGCAACTGTACCGCAACAACCGCTTTATTTCGGCAACGGTCTCGGCCGCACTGGCCCCCGGAAAGAGTATGGGCGCCGGATTGGAGGCGATGGACCGGATTTCCGCAAAAGTTTTGGATGAGTCCTTTTCTACCGATCTGGGCGGTGAGTCCAGGGATTTCCAGGAAAGTTCATCCAATACGTTGTTTGCCTTTGGACTGGCGTTATTGCTGGTTTACCTGATCCTTTCGGCACAGTTTGAAAGTTTTATAGATCCGGTGATCATCATCCTGACGGTGCCTATGGCTGTGGCGGGAGCATTCCTGTCGCTGTGGTTATTTGGACAAAGCTGGAATATTTTTAGTCAGATCGGTACGATCATGCTGATCGGACTGGTGACGAAAAACGGAATTCTGATTGTAGAATTTGCCAACCAACTGAAAGAAAAAGGCATGAATGTACATGACGCGATCCGGGAAGCTTCCGTATCCAGGCTGCGTCCGATCCTGATGACAAGTTTGGCGATAGCGATCGGCGCACTGCCTATTGCAATGGCTTTAGGTGCAGCTGCAAAAAGTAGGATGGGAATGGGAATCGTGATTGTAGGAGGAACGACTTTCTCTTTGGTGCTGACCTTGTTTGTGATCCCGGCCATTTATTCCTACTGGTCTAAGGAACATAAGGAAAATGCCGATCTGGCCGAATCTTTGAAATCAATGACGGACAATGAACAAATTGAAAATGCTAAACAAGTATAGGATGAAGATGAACAGGTGTATATTTTCTTTAGTCCTACTGCTGAGTACGGGATTTTCCACTCTTGCTCAGGAAAAATTGACTTTGCAGGAGGCGATTACTTTGGCCTTGAAGAACAACTTCGATATCCGCTTAGTGAACAATGACCTGCAGATTGCCAAAAACAATGTAAACCCAGGAAATGCCGGCTTGTTGCCACGCCTGGACGGCAGTTTCTCTGAAGGTGGCAGCAGGCAGAATACGACAAGGACACAAAGCACAGGCAACGAGCAAACGCTGACCGGGGTGCGGAACACCAATATGAGTTATGGGGTAGCACTCGGCTGGACGATTTTTGACGGCTTGCAGATGTTTACCAATTACGAGCGCCTGAAAGAACTGCAAAAACAGGGTGAGGTGAACTCCCGTGCGGTTATCTTATCGACCATCAGCGGCACCATCAATGCGTATTACAATGTATTGAAAGAACAACAGTTGGTCAGTGCAAGAGATAGCGCACTGGACGTGTCCCAGTTGCGGTTACGGATTGCCAACAACAAGCTCTCTATAGGCCGCGGTGCGAAATTAGACGTCATCACCGCACAGGTAGATTACAATACAGATACTTCTGCTTACCTGCAGGAGATCAATCTGTTGAAAAATGCGAAGACCAGTTTGAACCAGGTGATGGCGAGAGATCCGAATACGGATTTTAAGGTAGACGAAGTGATCGACATCAACAGCGGCCTGGATTATACAGTCCTATCCGGTCAGATGGAACAACTGAACCCTGACCTGCAAAACGCGCTGATCAGTAAAAAGATAGCAGAACTAAACCTGAAGCAGGTAAAGGGTCAGCGCTACCCGGTAATTGGTGTCAACGGTGGCTATGACTACCAAAAGAGCACCAGTCCGACGGGCTTCAATACCCAGCAGCAAGCGAGGGGATTTACCTATGGTTTGACAGCGAGCCTGAACATCTTCAATGGTTTCCTGCAGCGCCAGAATGAACGCAATGCAAAGATCGGGATCAACTCTTCAGAACTCAGCCTCGAAAAGACCCGTCTGGACATCAATGCGCAGCTGTTGTCGGCCTATACCAATTACAAAACCAGTCTTGACCTGCTGAAGGTGGAAAACAACAATACCGAGCTGGCTAAGCAAAGTCTGGACATCACGCTGACCAAATACAGGCTTGGTAGTATCGCGCCATTGGAATTGCGCGAAGCGCAAAGAAATGCAATTGACGCAGTTTCCAGATATCTGGAGGCACAATATCAGGCAAAGTTGGCTGAAATCACGTTAAAGGAGATTAGCGGCACGTTAAATATCCAATAATTTCCTATTTTTAGCACATGATTCTAGTAGCAGATAGCGGTTCTTCGAAGACAGACTGGATGGGTTATAGCCCTGATGAAACGATTAGTTTCAGTACTCAGGGTATTAATCCATATTTTCTAAACGCCAATGATATCTTTAAGGTTTTTTCTAAGAAAAAGGAGATTGCCGCTTATGCTGAGAAAGTAAGGGAAATCTATTTCTTTGGCGCAGGCTGTTCTTCCCCTGACAAGGTGGAAGTGATCTCGAATGGGATTTCTTCTTTTTTTACCAACGCCTACGTTTCTGTAGAGCACGACCTGATCGGCTCTGCCTATGCAACCTGCGGTGACAAAAAAGGACTGACCTGCATCCTGGGTACTGGTTCAAATATCTCCTATTTTGATGGAAAAGAAGTACACGGTGGTGCCCATGGATTGGGATATGTGTTGGGAGATGAAGGTTCGGGAACTTATTTTGGCCGCAAATTGATTACTGCTTTCTTGTATGGGAAGATGCCTGGTGATTTAGGAGCTGAATTTGCCGCAGAATATGATATTGACAAAGAGACCGTAATCACGAATGTTTACCAGCGGTCGGCACCCAATATTTACCTGGCTTCTGTAAGCCGTTTTATGGCGGCCCATACGCAGCATCCTTTCATTCTTGAAATTCTGCAGAACGGGTTTCAGGAGTTTGTAGATACCAATATCAAGGATTACCCCAATTACCGCAGTCTGGATTGCCATTTTGTAGGTTCCATTGCTTTCTTCTACCAGGATGTTTTACGGGAAATCTGCCTTAAAAACAATGTTAAAGTTGGTAAAATCCTGCAAAAGCCTATTGAGGGCATCTACAATTACATCCTGAAAAAAGAAGGCATACTGGTTTAAGGCTGTTCTTTATCTTTCCGCGAATCCTTTATTTTCTTTGCGCCATAAGCTGCTCCGGCAAGTAGCAAAAATGCAATTCCACCGTCAATCGGTACATCCGGATCACCTCCGGGCATACCCGGATCGCCTTGTTGTGCATGAGTGGAGTGGAGTACCGTACAGCATAAAATCGTTAGTATATATTTTTTCATACCGGCAACAGTATACAAGTCTGAGCAAATAACAAAATCACAAAGCAGCTTATCCGGATAATCACCGAGTAATAGCGTATTGATTCTTCATTTTTGCAATTCCACATTTAAGGAATGTCATGAGAAAAGAATTATTGATGCTGCTTTTGTTGTTCTTGACTTGCAATGTTGCCTTGGCGCAGAGCTGGATGACGGGCTATAGTTATAGAAAGAAAATAACAATAGACAAATCAAAGGTAGTTGCACTTAACGTACCTTCGGGCAGCACAGTTGTCAAACAGGACCTGCCGAATTTCCCCGTACTGGTTCAAATCCAGAGTGATGACCTGGCTTATATACCAGGTTTGTGCAGCAACAAGATCAGTAACCCGGAGGGTAAGGACATTTCTTTTGCGTTGAGTACGAGTCCAACAAGCCCGTTAAACTTTCAGATTGAAAACTATGAGGCTGAAACCGGAAAACTGACTTGCTGGGTGAAGATACCGTTGTTGTCGGCCAGCGGAACTTCAAGCACCACCACCTCTTTCTATCTATATTATGGATCCACATTGCTGCACAATCCTTTAGGGCCTGCCGCGCTCAATGTTTGGTCGGGCGACTTTAGCAGGATATGGCACTTTAAGAAAGACGGGGCACCTGCGGTTAGCGCAGATGCGTCATCAGGAATCAGCGCACAGGCCGCCACGGGAAGCGCTGGCATGGCGGAAGCGAACTTCGTCGACGGGAAAATAGGCAAGGGTATCTCACTTAATGGCAGTTCCGAGTACTTGAGTTCAGCCCTGGAAAACAGCACCACAGTTCATTTTTCTGCCTGGATAAAGCCAAATGTTGTGGGACAGGAACAGGTCATTGTAGCTAACGATAGCGTAAACGGTGAATTCAGGAATGGTTATGTGTTTAAAATTACGGCAGCAGGTAAATTGAGTATGGAGTTTTATTCCAGCAAAACCATTACAAAAGCGACGAGTGTCATTAGTCTCGAGCCCAATCAATGGCAGCATATCGTAGGCGCGGTTTCAGAAACCCAGTTTTTATTCTATCTGAACGGCGTAAAGATCACGAGTGTAACATTGGGAAGGCTTGGCGCAGGGGGATCGGTCAGCATCGGCAAAAGCAAACAAAACACGGCCTATTTCTCGGGTATGATAGATGAATTGAGGATTCAGAAGACTGCGAAGGCACAGGAATGGATTAAAACGGAGTATGTGAATCAGGACAACCCAACGGGCTTTTGCAGCATTGGGGAAGAAGAATATCTGGCCACCGAATTCTGGAAATTTGCAGGCACGGTTAATAACTCCTGGAATGTTGCGGCTAACTGGACAAATGGCACTGTCCCTCCTCCAGGTAAAAACATCATTATTCCCACAGGAAAATCTGTGAGGCTGAGTGGTACAAGCGGCACATTTATAGGGCAACTGGATATCGGCGCAGGTGCCTCCCTGGTCTTAAATACAAACTTGTCCGCAGCTTGCCTCATTCGCATTGCAAACGGAGGATCAATAAAAATAGACAATGGGGTACAGCTAAAGTGCACAGACCACCTGATTAATGATGGAACGATCTCGCTGAATCAAACTACAGGAACACTGGCCTTTGAAGGAACTAAGCCGTCACAGGTATTTTCAGGCAATGGCCTGTGCACTGTATATGGACTGGAAAACAGCCAGTCTCTCAAGAACAATATCTTGTCGCTGCAATCTCCCATTAGAATAACCGGATATATACAACTAAAGAAGGGTGTGTTAAATTCGGACGGACATCTGACCCTCGCTTCTGAAGCATCCGGTTCAGCATCTTTATTGCCAATTGATGTAGCAGAAGCCAGCCTTATGGGTGATGTGAAGGTGGAGCATTACTTGTCTGGCAATTATACAGCGCCGGCCAGCGGAAGAGGTTGGCGTTTACTGGCTTCTCCGGTTTACCATGATGCGGGAAGCCGGTATAACCTGTTTGCTTTTAAGAGCAGTATGTTCGTGACAGGAGCCGGAGGTGATACGAATGGATTTGATCCTTCTCCGCTAAACAGCGGCACAATCTACAGACATGATCAATCGCTGACAGGTAGCCTTGCTCAGAAATACATTGCGATTGAAAATACGGACGTTAAAATCTCCCCTGGTCGCGGGGTTTATGTTTTTTCCAGAGGTTCCAGAACGGCTGTAGATGCATATGAAAATCAAATCCGGCAAAGTCCGTTTAGTAATCCGGCCCCTTACAAAATAATTCATACCGGTCAGGTTTACCAGGGAAACCTGTTAATGATACTTAACAACCAGAATTTAAATGCGGAAGGCGACGGGTTTAATTTACTCGGCAATCCTTATCCTGCAGATCTTGTTTGGGGAAATCTGAACAAGACAAACCTCTCCCCTTTTATCTGGCAGTACGATCCATTTAATAAAGACTATCGGGTAAGCGACGCCGCTAATACCATAATTCCATCGGGAACAGGTTTCTTTGTAAGGGTTAATAATGGCTATGCTTCTGGCAGGCTAAGCTTCTCAGAGGACGCCAAATACATTTTAGGTACGCAAGCAGTGGTAAACTCTATCTCAAACAAAAAAACTGCAACATTAGCCTATAAAGATGATCATCAGACAAATCTCCATTCGCAAGATTTAAAACTGACTGCAACTTTAAGCAGGTTTCCCTTTAACCAGCAATACATCTTAAGATTTGAATCAAATGGAAACGATGGCCTGGACCAGAATGATGCCCCTAAAATTGGTGACGGCTTTATCAATATAGCAGGGATTACAAGCCAAACCGACCTCGCTATTGAGCAACGGGGAGCAATCGATACCACAAAAAGCATAGCAATTTATGTGAAGGGCTGGGAAACCGGAGCTTATAACTTAACGGTTGAAACTAGCGATGAATTACGAAAAACAGCCGATGCGATATTGAGGGACACCTACCTTAAAAAAGAAATCCGGATGTCCAATACAACTGAGACTTACCACTTCAATATTGATCTTTCCATCCCTGAAAGCCAGGGCAGAACAAGGTTCAGCATCCGATTTTCGAAAAGTGAGTTGTTATCTGATCAGCGCAAAAACGAGCTGATCACATATCCCAATCCTATGAAAGACAAACTTTACTTCAGATCGGAGGGGAACATTTATGAAAATGCAAGGGTAACCTTTGTCAATATTCTCGGGAAAATTGTGGATACACGTCACATTGCCATAACAAAAGAAGCATCGTTCGTTGATTGCGTAGAGCTCCCTAGAGGCATCTACGTGGTAGATGTTTATCCCTTTGGGTCTAAAAAGGCCTTAAAACGCTTCAAAATAATTAAAGAATAGGTTTCGCCTGGCTTGTCAATGCTTGCCTTTAACTAAAATAACATCCGTGTAATTAATAAATGAATAGCCAATATCATAGCAATAAAAACACAGCCCTCCGGCTGGCAAATGAACTATAGTCGTATAATGCTTAAAATTGAATCCTTTTTCCAGGAGCAATTCTTTTTTCACCATTTTCTTTCCCGCTATATTGAGCTGAAGTAATATTTTTCGGTTGTTCTTTAGCACCGTGTCTATCATGTTTACGATATATTCATCACCCACCCTCTTGACGATATAATTGGCATGGCTCCGGCAATGATCGCTACAGTATTTTTTATCTTTTCGTCCTTTTATTATTACCTCACACTCCGGGCATTTTCTTTCACCAGTCATAGAAATTGAATTTGGAAAAATCTATGTAATCCAGAGCAAACAACATGAAATGCAAACCAATTAAATTTTACAGGATTCTAACACGCGTCAACCGATAAGCAACAAAAAGACCCTTTAGTGATTAGCTAAAGGGCCAGTTTGCGACTAAACCATGTTTTCTATGAATTATTTCTTTGTTACTTTAAATTCTGTGCGCCTGTTTAGCGCTCTGCCTTCGGGATTATCTTTGCCATTAGCCAATTGGTTCGGAGCGACTGGCTTGGTTTCTCCATAACCTTTACTGGTCATCCTCGAAATAGAAATACCTTTCGAAACCAAATAATCTACGCAAGATTTTGCTCTTCTGTTGGACAAGTCCAGATTATAAATATCTGGTCCTTTATTATCTGTATGAGCACTCAGCTCAATTTCAATGCTTGGATTATCCGCCATGATGTCGTAAAGATGGTCCAGTTTACCTTTTGAATCTTCCGTCAAATTAGCTTTATCAAATTCATACAATACATCTTTCAACACGATCGGCTTATCCATTTCGTACGGAATCAAGCAAATGTCCGGACTAAATAGTGTGTCTTTTTTTGCAAGGTCATCATAACTGAAATTAAGGATTTTGGTAAAATACTTGTCTTTCTCTGCTGCTATCTTAATTCTTCTGTTTGTCTCTACTTTAAACGCATAGGCACCCGAAGCATCAGTGGTTAAGGTTTGCGTTCCAAGGGAATCTGTCAGCGATACTTTTGCACCGTCCAGAGGCTTTAACGTATTGCAGTCCAAAATGATACCTTTTACATTCAGGTATTGTTTTTTGACATGAAAAACTTCCAGGCAGCACAGCGATTCCCGGTCTGAACTAATGTATCCTTCCGTATCTGACTCATCAGAAGAAGTAAAATACATATCATCCTTGGATGAGTTAAAAGGAAAACCCAGATTTCTAGGTTCTGACAATGAAGCAAATTCACCTTCACTTTCATAAAAGTCGTAGCCGCCCATCCCAACACGTCCATTACTGCTGTATAAAAGTTTCCTGGTTTTTACATTGTAATAGGGTGCCTGTTCATCTTCCGAAGTATTAATTGCAGGACCAAAATTAACCGCTTGACCCAACGAGCCATCGGTACGCAATGGGCAATACCAAAGATCATATTTGCCAGATCCACCCGGCTTGTTTGAAGAAAAGATCAGGTATTTACCATCCTTTGTGACAAAGGGCTGGATAGAATTAAAGCCTTTAACATTTACCTGGGAAGCCAGCTCAATGGGATCAGACCATTCCTTGCCCGCACCAGGTGTGGCGTTCATCTGATAAATCTTCTTTTCCGCATTGCCTGTCCAGATGGTCACATAGACAATCTGTCCGTTGGGATGAAAAGCGGTCGCGGCATATTCCTTATTCCTGGCATCGGTTAATACTTTTTTGACGGTCACTCCTTCAGAAAGTGGATTGCCTGACGCCTCGTAAATGGTATTTAAAAATGGGGTAGACAGTCTGGCTACCCTAGCATTGTCTTTATCAGTGAGGACCTCCCTTTTTGCCGGAGTAGAAACAGGTCTTGATGAGGTAAAATAAAATGTATTTGCTTTTTGTACAGGCGCATAATTTGATCCTTTTTGGTTGATGCTGTTGCTAAGTTTTTTTACACCAAATAACCTGGGATAACGCAATTCGTAGCTCGCAAACTGGCAGGATGCAATCTCAAATTTAGCTTTTGCCAGGTATACGTCGTTTGTTTTGTATTTACCCAAAAAAGTATTGAGCGAGGTGAGCGCTTCAGCATATTTCTGGTTCGCCCGTAAGGTCTCACCGTACCAAAAAGAACTTAAAATATACTTCGGGTTCGTGAACCCCGTTGCTATAGCATACCATTTTTCTGCATCTGTGAAATTTTTATAAAGCCGAAGTGATTCGGCCAGTTGAAATACGCTATACTCGTAATCGTCTTTTTCAGGCGTTTCCTGTTGTATTTTATTCACAAAGCCATACGGAACAACAAAGCCCCCGCTGTCAGCCCCGAGCTGGAGGGATCTTTTATAATATTCAGCGGCAGCGTAGTATTCCTTATTTTGAAAATAAACATCAGCTGCCTTTTTGCTACTTGTTACAAATTGTGCATTGGTAACGCTGGTGAAGAGGCACAGGATCAATATTGATTTAAGCAGTTTCATCTGTAAATATTTTGTTAGTGTATGGCGTTAGTTATAATCGTGGACAAAAGAAGTTAGGACCAAGAATTCCCTTCCTGCTCGTAAATGAAACAGACAGTTCCAGCCCTCCCTGACTCCTTGTTGCACGGTTCAAGTCCGATGTATTGAAATCATAACTCACCCCAAAAACCAGATTTCTGAGGTGCAGACCAAAGAATGCTATAGCAGCATCGTCAACCCTATAGTTAGAGCCAAAGAGCAAATCCGATTCCTGATTGAGCTTAAACTGGGCATAAGCACCTGCTGCAATTTCGCGGGCATTACCCTGATTCATATACAAAGCATTTGGCGTGATGTCCAATACTTCAGAAACCTTTACCCGGGCGCCGCCGTGTGCCAGATATCTGATTGGCATTCTGACACTGTTACCCAGAAATTTATCCACCGGCCTGGTCAGATGGCTCGCCGCAGCACCCGCAAATACATTTACGGTTTGTCCTGGATTTCCATCGAAATACATAATCCCTGCATTTACATCAGGTACCAGCGTATTTGAAGATGCAAAGGATTCATTTATTCCAAAGTTAGGATCATAGCCAGTTACCGGATTAAATTGAGAACCCAGTTTAATTTTAGATGCATCGAAACTCTTGTTCAAAATACCTGCCTGCAATCCAAAATTGATCATATTCAACCCTGACTTTCCGAAGTGAATGCGATATGCTCCTGAAACCAATGCATTGAGGTGATTGTAGTCTACATCACCTGCATTTTGATTCAATACCATCGCACCGAAAGCTAGGTTTTTCACTGGTGACATGTCAAATGACGCGCCCCCGGTGAGGAAGGAATTGGATATCGACCCCCATTGCTGTTTGGCATTGAGGGAAACCCGGTATTCTCCATCTGTTACACCAGTCAGCGCAGGATTTAACCAGAGCGGGTGCGCATAATATTGAGAAAAGTGCGGATCAATTTGTGCGAATACCTTTACAGTCCCCAAACATAGAAACGCTATTACTGCTATTATTTTTATTAGTTTCTTCATAACAAATTTGTTTTTCGAGTTTTTAAGTAAATGATTAAAATTAACCGGGGACATCTTTTATCTTAATAATGTTATGGTTCCTTTCTTAGTTGCTTTCGTTCCGTCATTGAATTCTACATCGAGCTGGTACACATACACCCCATTCGGCTGCATGTCACCTTTATAGGTTCCGTCCCAGCCATTCTGGATGTTCAGGGACTCGTAGAGGAATTGACCCCATTGGTTGTAGACGCGGAGTTTGATCTTGGCGATGGAGCTTCCGTATACATACAAGATGTCGTTCTTACCGTCATTGTTAGGCGTGAAAGTATTTGGAACGAACACTGTATTTCCAGTCGGATCGGTTTTACCGGACAATGTAGTGGCATCGCTAAGCTGACAGTCCAACTGTCCTTTGGCACGAACCCTTACAGAAACAGTTGTATTAGGAACCAGGCCAGTGATAGTATGTGTTAATCCGGTAGCGCCAGATGTTGGTACGATCCAGGTCAAACCGTTGTCTACAGAAACTTCATAAGCAATTGCACCTGCAACAATATTCCATTGGAAACTAACGCTGGTGGCAGTCACAGATTGGACTGTAACCACAGGAGCATCCAGTTTAGGTAAGACATCGACGGTAACAGGAGTACGCGTCGTACTGGTACAACCTGCAGCCTTACTCACTGATTCTACGTAATAAGTTGTCGTCGCAGAAAGTGTCGGGGTAGTAAATGTATTTCCTTCGGAAAGCGCAGTGCCACCTGTAGCAGTCGCATACCAGCGGTAATTGAGTAGCGCATCAGGATTATTTACAGAAAGGACGATTGGACTTGAGCTGCACTGCGGACCAGATGCACCAGATATCACAGCAGGCGCAATAGGTAGCGGAGCGGCAACAACGTTGACAGCAGTACGTGACGCACCTGCACAGGATCCGTTGGATGCACTCACATAATAAACTTGATTTGAGGTAATTGCTGGCGTAGTAAAATTCACACCAGTACCAAGCACTACAGTACTGCTTGCGGTAGCATACCAGCTGTAAGTCAGCCCTGCCTGCGGGTTAGCAACACCCAGTACCGCCGGACTTCCAAAGCAAGCGTTGACTGTTGCAGCCACAACAGATGGCGCGCCTGGTTTCGCAGAAACAGTTACAGAAACTTTAGTTCTTCCAGTTGCATTACCGCAGCCTGTTGCGCTTATCGCAAGTACATAAAAATCTGTATTGCCATTTAGCACAACCGTTGTGTATTGCGGTCCGGTAAATAACAAATTCCCTCCAGAAGCTGCATTATACCATTGGTATAAGATTCCAGTCTTTGCATTTTGAACTACTAACACCGTGCTTTCGCCACTGCAAATGCTCGTACCAGCGGCAGCAACCACAGGTGTCTCTGGTAAAGGATTAACTGTCACGGTCACTGCTTTTGCTGTTGCTGCAGTATTCTCGCATTTATTGGTACCCCTTACGGTTACATAATAAGTTGTAGTGGCAGTCAACAATGGTGTTTCAAATGCAGCAGCAGAGGAAACGACAGTGGTCAGGGCTGCATCACTGTACCAGGTGAATACTGGATTGGTAACAGTTGTACTTGATGCTGTTAACGATGCTTTTGTTCCAGAACAAATTGGAGCAGAGGATCCGGCTACCGTGATATCGGTTGGCAATGCCGGAGGATTCACCACTACAGTAATGCTTTTTGCCGTATTTGCGACATTTTCACATTTGTTTGAACCTCTTACAGTTACGTAATAAGTCTGGCTTGCTGCAAGCGGAGGGGTATCAAATACCGGCCCTGTAAATACAGCATTGGTTAAAGCAGCATTGGTATACCAGGTAAATATCGGGTTCGTGACTGTAGTTGTTGTTGCTGTGATTTTAGCGGTACCACCAGCACATAAAGCTGTATTTGCTCCTGATAAGGTAATATCTGCAGCTACTGCCGGAGGGTTCACCGTTAAAGTCACCGCCCTCACTGTAGATGGCAGGTTTTCGCATTTGTTGGTACCCCTTACGGTTACGTAATAAATCCTTGTAGAGGTAAGGGCTGGCGTATTAAACACGGGCCCGGTAAATACAGCTGTAGTCAGCGTTGCATCACTATACCAGGTGAAAACAGGATTTAAAACGGTAGTAGACGATGCTGTAAGTGTTGCAGAAGAGCCTGCACAGAAAGGATCATTTCCGCCTGTCACATCAACATCCGCTACAACCGCAGGTGGATTTATAGTCAGCACTATGGCTTTAGCATTTGATGCCGTATTCTCACATTTATTGCTTCCCCTTACGGTTACATAATATGTTCTTGTTGCCGTTAATGCCGGTGTATTAAACACTGCTCCAGTGAATACGACTGTTGTCAAAGCGGCATCACTATACCAAGTAAATATTGGATTTGTTACCGTTGTGCTGCTGGCAGTAAGCGACGCAGATGAACCGGCACAAAATGATGAACCTGCGCCCGCCACATTGATATCTGCAGCAACGGCCGGAGGATTCACTACAACAGTTACTACTTCTGCATTAGCTGCAAGGTTTTCACATTTATTAGATCCTTTTACGGTTACATAATAAGTTGTGGTAACATTAAGGGCTGGCGTGATGTAGGCTGCACCTGTAAATACCGCATTTGTTAGCGCAGCATCAGTATACCAGGTGAATACTGGATTGGTTACCGTTGTTGTACTTGCCACCAAAGAAGCTTTAGTACCCGCGCAAACTGAAGGAGTCGCGCCTGTAACGTCAATATCTGCTGCCGTGGCAGGAGGATTAACTCTCAATAGTATGGTCCTTGCATCAGCAGCCGTGTTTTCACACTTATTAGCTCCTTTTACAGTCACATAATAGGTTCTGCTGCCGGTTAATACCGGTGTAGTAAACGATGCACCGGTAAATACAGCGTTAGTGAGTGCTGCATCGGTATACCAGGTAAATACAGGATTTGATACCGTTGTACTGCTGGCGACAAGCGTTGCAACTGATCCCGAACAGAAAGCTGATGATGCACCGGCAACACTAATGTCTGACGCCAGGGCAGTTGGATTAATAGTAATGGTAATTTTAGTGCGTGCTGTTGCCCCTGTGCATGAATTACCATTTACAGCCTCCACATAAAAATTGTGAATACCTACAGCAAGGGTCGAAGGTGTAGTATAGCTATTGGTATTGGCTGCGAGCAGATTACCTCCTGTCAACGCATCGTACCAATTGAAGGTAGTTCCTGTTACCGGATTTACTGCCAGCGTTACAGCTGTATTAGGACATGCCGTTACAGGATTCCCAGCTGCAGGGACAGGAGGAAGTGGCGCTGGCAGAATGGTAACAGTCACTTTTGTTTTGATACTTTCACAACCATTACGAGAAGCAGAAACAAAATAATCATAGGTACCTGCCGGCAACAATGGGTCTGTATTAAACACAGCCCCATCTTTACCTGTTAAATAGGTAGTTCCCAAGTACCATCTGTAAGTTACACCAGAAGATGGGTTGTTTACCGCAAGTGTTGCTGAAGATCCTGCGCAGACAGTTGCAGAAGCGCTGCTTACTACCGGAGCAGCTATAATACGTCTTGCATAATTGAAATCAAGCGTGGTCAGCACTGCCGCTAAGCCGGATCTTAGTCTTAACTCTATTCCGTCAAATCTTTTCTGAGGAACGAAAGTCAATATAGCACCGCTGTTGTCGCTTAATAATTCTAATTTGATCAGCGGATTGCTGGCGACAACCATGTCGTTGTTGCTTACAGCTCCGTTAAATGTTGTCAGTTCAATGGAAGGCAGCACAGCCAGTGACAAGAGTTTTCCAGGCGAACTGATGCGAACACGAACCGTATCACCTATTGCAGAAAGGCCGTTGAAACCAACTTGCTGGTAAACCGAAGCACCCAGAACACCCACAGGCATTACCAGTGAAGAAGCGCTTTCCGAATTGTTGTCATAAGCCAGGGCCGGATTAAATACACCAGTCAATAATGCCACACCGTCGACACCATCTCTAACGCCAATGGATGCTAATTCACAAGGCACATCTGTAGGTGCCCCATTCGGAATAACTGTAATAATGACTTGAGTACGTCCGGAAGCGGGACAACCGCCCGGTACTACTGCTTCTACATAAAGCATAACCTGAGTAGGAGATGTGCCATTGTTAATCAGTGGCGCAGTAACCAATCTTGATCCTGTGAACAAAACTGTAGTGCTTACAGCAGAGGAATACCAATTAAATATTGCTCCTGATGTGCTGGAGGTTGCCGTCAAAACAGCCGGAGATCCAGATCTAACTGTTACGGCAGAAGGATTAACAACAGGAAGGTCTAATGTACCAACTTTGATAGTGGCTGTGGTTCTGGAAGCAGAAGCAATCCCACAAATATTAACAGCTTCCACTGTATATGTGGTTGTGCCGCTAACTGCGGGAACAGTGAAGCTCACGCCATCCTTACCTGCCTGGTAAATCCCTGATCCATTGTACCACTTATAAGTCAGGCCGACGATTGGATTGCTTACCTGAAGGACTACTGAGTTTCCTGTGCAGGTGTTTATCGAAGTAGATACCAATGTTGGAGGAAGCGGTTTTGGCGTTACAGTGACGTTAATAACCGTTCTATAACTGGTGCAGCCAGAAGCAGTATTTGCTTCCACAAAATATCTGGTATCGGTCGTCAATGCCGGAGTAGTGAAACTAGTCCCGTCTTTCCCAACCTGGTAATTGCCAGTAGCATCGTACCATTTATAGGTAATCCCTGACCTGGGATTCAACACGTTCAGCGTGGTTGTTTGAGTTGCACATGCCATTACCTCAGCTGATGCGACTTCTGGAGCAGCAATAATACGCTGTGCATAGTTCAGATCGACTGTTGTCAATGCGCCTGCCAGCCCAGAATTTAACCGCACATCAACCTTGTCGAACGCCTTAGTAGGTACAAACGTAATCAGTGCGCTGCTATTTCCGCTAAGCAATTCAACCCTGATCAGGGCGTCATTAAGTGAAAGCCCATCGTTGTTGCTGGTATTGTTGTTGTAAGTACTGACCACAATATTTGACAAAACGCCGAGAGACAGTAATTTACCTGGTGCGGTCAATAAAACCCGAACGGTGTCACCAACTTCAGATAGGTTAGCGAAAGTCAAACGCTGGTAGACAGAGGCGCCCAATAATCCAACTGGCATCACCAATGATGATGCTGTAGTCGTGTTGTTATCTATTGCCAGATCAGGATTAAATACACCGGCAAGCAGTGCAATTCCTGTTACACCATTCACCTGGGCAATTGGCGCTTCACAAGGAACGGGATTTGGACCGCCACCGCCATTTACGTTAATGGTGACCTGGACTCTGTTTGCAGATGCGCATCCTGTTACATTAGACACAGCTTCAAGATAGTAAGTTGTACTTACCGTCAATGGAGGCGTGATATAAGTTGGGCCTGTATATACCGGATTGGTCGAATTCGCAGAATTGTACCAATTGAAAGTCACATTGGCATCGGTAGATGAAGCCGTTAAGACAGCTGTCTGGCCTGGGTTAACAGCGGTAGAAGAAGCCTGAATTTGTGGCAGCACCGGTCTTGGAGATACAATTACAGAGACGGCTCGTCTTGAAGCACTTCCGCACAAACCATTTGTGGCTTCCACATAATAGGTTGTATTGGCTGTTAATACAGGAGTAACAAAAGTCGCACCTGTAAATATTGGACTTCCACCAGATGCTGTGGTATACCAGTTGTATGCTATTCCGCTTATTGGGTTAGCAACCGGAATAGCCACTGATGACCCTGAGCAAACTGCAGCAAGTGAAGCAATCACAGGAACTGCTGGCGGATTAAGGACTGTAGCAGTGATAGGAACACGAACAGTATTTGCGCAACTGCCTTTGCTAACTTCAATATAGTAAGTAGTTGTAGTGGCAAGTACCGGGGTAATGAAGTTTTCCCCGGTATACAGCAACGTTCCACCAGAAGGTGCGTTGTACCAGCGTAAAGTTGTTCCACCATTGGCAGCAGCCGAAAGCGCAGCTGCACTGCCGGAACATACCGTAGTACCCGTTGAAGACAATGTTGGGTCCGGATAGATTATTTCGGCACCATAAATGTTTAAGTTGCTCAATGCGGATACCAACGCACCAAATCTGATTTCAACACGATCAAAAACTCCACCGCCAGCAAAAGTTGCTTTAAAACGGTTTCCGCTTAATAACTGAAGATTGATCAAGTTTGAGTTTAATGTATATGTTGAAACTACATTTGATCCGTTCAGAACAGTTACTGTAGCACCTCCAAGCGCTGTTAGGTCGGCAAGTCCCACCGGGGTTTCCAGATCCAAGCGGATACTGTCAGTCGCTGATCCTGCATTTGAAAAGATAAGACGCTGATAACCGGACGCCCCAACTCCTACAGTAAGGTTAATCCTTGTAAAATTAGTTGCATTCGCATCAGTCGAATTGCCTGCTCCTTGAATACTACACAAAACACAGATTCCGTCGATGCCTGTTTGCTGTGCGATTGCCGCGTTACAATTTGGATTTACCGGCCCTCCAATAACCGTGACGGTAACAGGCACTCTTGAAGAACTGCTGCAACCTGAAGCGTTCTCAGTACCAACATAATAAGTTGTTGTCGCAGTTAGCGCGGGCGTTGTAAAATTCGGACCTGTTGCCAACGATGTTCCTCCCGTTGGAGCAGCAAACCATTTTATAACGTTTCCTGCTGTGGTTGTCGCTTTAAGTGTAGCAGTCTGCCCTGAACTTATTGTTTCATTATTTGTAGCTACAGCAGGTAGCTCTGGTGCCGGATTTACGGACACTAAGACCGCAGTTCTGGTTGGACTAACGCAAGTACCGGTTATTCCTTCTACATAAAATGTTGTAGCAACGGATAACGCAGCAGTTGTATAACTGTTTCCAGTGGCCAGTGCGGTTCCTCCTGCGGGTGTTGTAAACCACCTGTAACTTACCCCTGCAGCCGGACTATTCACCGTTAATATGGCTGATGAGCCCGCACAAATTGGTGCAACAGCTGCAACAGCTGGCGCAACTGGCACCTGGGTAACAGATACTGTAACCGGAACACGAACAGACTCTTCTGTACACCCAACTCTGCGCGCAGCAACGTAATACGTTTTATTAGCTGACAATACAGGTGTGGTAAACACGCCATTGTAGGCCACAGTCGCTAAAGCTGAACCTCCAGTTAAGTCGTTATACCACCGTAGTTCATTTGTGGAGCTCGTTGTTGCGGTTAAGTTAGCCGCACTACCAGCACAGATGGCTACGCTATTTGATGCAGGCGCGGTAAAAGTTGGTCGTCCTGCTGAGCGAGTTACACCATATAGATTTAATGTCTGGGTTAAACTGACATTCAGAAGAGAGGACATGGTGATCTTAACCCTGTTATAAGGTACTCCGGGTGAATAAGGAATTGAAACCACTTGTCCGCCGTTTAAAAGGCCAAGTAAGTCCAGATTTAAGAGACTTGAGAGATTTGAAGTTCCAACTTCAGTAGTACCATTATAAGCAGTTATTGAAATATTATTTAATAGGCCTAAGTTGATCAACGCAGGGTCTGCCTGTATTTTTACATTAACGTCGTCGGACGGGTTTGACAAAGTTTCAAAATATAAATTCTGGCTGATTGAACCGGCAACGCCAAGTAATCCTAAGCTAAGTTCAGAGAAGTTATTTGGATTTGTATCAATTGCCCTTTCTGGATTTTTAACACCTGCTTTACCCAGGTCTAAAACATCTACCGTAATCCCTGTACCTTCAAAGCCAGTTGCAAATGCCTGGGCGCATGGATCTACCCCATTTGTATAAAAGGCATTGTAGACCTTAGTTTCATTTGTGCCACCAAGTAATAACGCAGTTGTTACATCCTGTATGTAAATACGGTCGTAAGCTAAGGAAGGTGTCAATGCCACGTAGAAATTTCCGCTGGCATCTGTGACCAATCTTAAATTTGCGTTTGTAAAAGCGCCGGTACTGCTGCCTGACAACACAGTTGTAGATCCATTCCTGGCTTCAACGACAAATGAATGATTTCCCAATACAAGCCCCCCAACCAAATCTGCAAGCGCACCTCCAAGGTTCCCCCCCAGTAATGCATTTAAGATGTCCGGGTTAAAGTCAATTCTTACAAACGAAGTTGTACCTGCGGCAAGAGTTGTTGGGAATTTAATTTCGAGCTGTCCTTTGTACCCGCCTAATAAAGCCCCTGATGATTTAACAGTCGCAAAACTATTATCTGGCAAAACAGCGTTTCCGGCATTGTCGACATGGTCAGCCGCTGCATTGCCAATAGTTACTTGGTTTGCATAAATTCTTGATTGCGCATACGATTTTGAATTAATAGCCGTTATAGCAATAATAGAAATAAGAATAAACCATTTAAATTTTCCTTGTAGCGTAGATGTCCATTTCATAGAAGAGGGATTGAGATTATCTAATTTTACTTGGTACAATTTTAATCATAGATTAGATTCCAACCTTCGTTCGAATTGTTCATTTAAGGGCATGGATACCCATGCAATCATTCATTTTATTCATTTTTGATTTAGAATCGTTAAACAAAAAAAGAAATCACAACACAAATAACTGTATATAAGTAAATTACAATAGAATTGGCTAGGCTATTCATGATTTACTTGCTGACAGGTCCTTCGTCTTTTTATTTAAAGCATTATATTCGTTATGGTGAAGAATTTAACGCTTAATTACAAGATTGTATGGACGAAACATTTATATTAAATGAGCTGAAGAGCCTGATCCTATCCAAAACAGGAATACGGACGATTACTCCTGCAGATTGCAAACGGATCTCCATCGAGATTAGCAAAACACTTAACAAGAACGTAAGTGAGACTACAATTAAGAGATTGTTCGGCTTCGCAATGGTTAAACATAACTTTTCGAAATTCACATTAACAACACTATCAGAGTACGTTAATGAAGAATTTCAAGAGGTTAATGCCCCTTCAGTGAAGTTGACGCCAAATAATATACCCAAGAGCTGGAAAGAAATACACGATAAAGCATTGGCCATCACTGACTTTACAATCAAAGCCATCAAAAATAGGTCGGGAATGCCTTATGAAATGACCATAAGCAGAAAGTTTAGTGAACACGATTTCGAAGTTTTTTTCAAAAGTGATTACAGCTTTACAAGCTATATTTCACAACCGGGGTATGGAAGAAGCATTTTACTGAGCCATCTTGCCGAGAAGCTGGTTCATAATGACCGCTCGTTGTTCAACGATTCTACGTTACTGTTCATTACCTCTGGCAGCCTGTTCAATATTGAAAAAATATCTTCAAATTTCGAGGATCTGCTGAAGGGCCATTTGGGAATTCAACAAAAAGAAAGTCTCATTTCCTACGCCTCCCAAAACTACGAAGCATCTGGCGGGAAATTAATTATATTCCTTGACGGCTTCTCCGATCTTGATTTAAAAAAAGATCAAAAAAAGATGCTTTTTGATAGCATTATCAATTTCATTTGTGCAATAGAAAATAACAAATCTATCAAGCTTGTAATGAGCATGAGATCTACCACCTGGATTCGGTTCTATAACGAAATCAGGCATTCAGCCTATTTAAAGACAAAGTGGTTTCCCGGAAGTTATTTTAATATAAATGAGGTTTCTAATGTGCCTCCACTCACCGAAAAAGAAGTTGAGCAAATTGTTTCCAAGATAAGCCCTTCTGGTGGAGCTGAAATAAATCTTAAACTCAAAGACCAGCTAAAATTTCCTTATCACATTCAATTGTATTATCAATTAAAAAAAGAAGATCCTTATTTCAATTATTCCACCAACATCACATTTTATGAACTGATATTCCGGCTCATCCAGAACCAAATTTATAGGGCAAACTACTACACTGAAAAAATCCTGTTCCTAAAAAAATTAATCTTACTCTCAGATTACGGCAAGAATGGGAACTCCGTGTTAAAAGACGACCTGATTAATGATCTTCTAGCATTTAAGAATGCCTATATGGAACTTTTGTCAGATGGCATCCTTATGGAAATTAAAAGTAACGAGGAATTTCATCCTAAAGAATATGTTAAATTTATCCATCCCCATATATTTGAATATTTTCTCTTCATAGAAATATTAGAAAAATTCAATCTAAAAGTTGACTACAGCTATTTTCAGTTCATCACGCAAGAATATACAGATGAACACACCAGATTTCAATTGTTACAATGGACGATTAGATTCATCATCAGAATTGGAGATTTTAAATCATTAAATTTATTATTTGACCTGGAACTGAACAATTATGAACGGAATTATTTGATCTTGTTCATAGCGGAGAATCTGCATTATCGTACCAAAAACAACCCAGAAACCAGCAAGTTATTATCTGAACATAAATTTCATGACACCATCATCAAGGAGCTCATTAATTTTGACTTTGTCGATTCTTTTTATAGGGAAGCCATTTCTGTTTTAATAACCGTCACAGAGGATGAAGAGACGCTTTTAATCTACAACTCCCTGTTATCGATTTTTGATATTTTCAGTTTAAATACCGATAATCTGGCCAATCGAATTCATACCCTATCTCGCTACACTTCTGATCATTGGCCTATTGCACCGCAAAAGATTGCTGAGTTTGTTTATTCAAAAATTCAGGGAACTACCGAAAATTACGACCAATTTTTTAAGGATGTTGACAACTTCATTTCCTCAACTGCTTCAGACGAACAGACGCCGCAACAGGCTATTACTTACGTGCTTTTGATCATTCTCACATTATTTAGTGAGCGGGAAAAAGAGACAGTTATAGATGGCCTTATGAAAGAGCATCCTGTGCTGTTTACAAACCAGTCGACACTATCGGTATTTATAACGGGCATTCTGGCATTTGCTGGTTCATCTACTACCCATAGCAAAAACAAGGAAGAGCTTGAAAAAATTATAGCATTGCTGGAAAATACCAAATCAACTAATAAACTGACTAAGTATACAGAGGTTATTTTAAAGTCAACACAGGCAGCACACCTTAAGACAAAAAAAGACTTCAGTGCGTCGTATCAATATTGTCTGGAATGCCTCCAACTCTTGAAAAGGAATAACCTGAATATAAACTGTATCTTTTTATATAACCTGATCATCGAGATCTTCACAGAAATGGAAGACCTTTCCAAAGCCAACGAATATAAGTATGAGATGCTATGCTTTATAGAGGACAACAATATATCCAACAAATTTTATATCCTGACGAAAGGGGCGCAAAAATTTTAATAAAAGCCTTTTTAAAATACATTAATTTCATCGGTTTCCCTTGCGATTACGTCTGCAATAGATGTGGCCGACAAGACATTTAAAGTTGCATTTCTCACGTCTATGAAAGTTTTTCTGATACCGCAAGTGATCTCATCATGGCATTCGTCACACTTTCTGTAAAACTTTAAGCTCGCACAGGGAACCATTGCGATAGGGCCATCTGTTATTCTGAGAATATCGGCTAAGTATATGTCCTTAGGATCCTTATTCAAACTGTAACCACCCCCAGCTCCTTTTTTACTATACAAATACCCGGCATTCCGCATATCCAATAAGATCTGCTCAAGAAATTTCCTAGGTATCATTTCCTGTTGAGCTAATCTCACTATTTGCATAGGCGGATTTCCTGTATTTTTACCCAGAGCTACCAAGGCCTTAATTGCATACTTTGTTTTCTTAGACAGCATAGTAACAAATTTAAGAAAAGATTTAGGTATTAGTAAAAAATTCATTTAATCTAGAGCAAAACGCCAATGGCATTCATAATCGCAATCTAAATGAGGCCAGCGTTTATTTCAACAACTTAAACATAGATCCCCAAAACCAACTTTCTTCAGCTTTTAACATCGTTTCGAGCGTCTTATTAACATTCTTGGCTAGCTTATTAATGTCCTTTACTGTCGTCTTGAATACCTTCGCCTCTTTGCTTTTGTCATCTCCTTTTATTTCGCTCAACTCATTTAGGAGTTTAATAACAGGATCCAGCTCTCTTTTTTTTCGCTCTTTAGCCACCTGCCTAGCGATATTCCAAGTGTCTTTATCCGCAAAAAAATATTCTTTTCGTTCACCTGGCCTGTGTTGCTTTTCTATCAAGCCCCATCCAATCAGATCTCTTAGATTCATATTTGCATTACCTCTGGAAATGCTGAGTTGCTCCATAACATCTTCAGTTGTCAATGCTTCAGGAGAAATCAATAGTAAAGCATGGACCTGAGCCATCGTCCTGTTGATCCCCCATTCTGAACCTAACCGCCCCCATGCTTCAATAAACTTTAGTCGTGCTTCTTCTAGCTCCATACTCAAATATAAAACTATTTACTGATCTTTCAAATATTACTGAATCAACAATCAAATACGAAAAACCGTCTTATGATTATACATTGACCTTTTTCAGCATCCTTTTCGTATTTTTGCTACAATCACCTATTGTTATGATAAAAATACTCATTATTGAAGATGACCTTACCTTTTCCCAAATACTTAATGGTTTTCTAAGTAAGAACGGCTACCAAGTAGACGTAGTTCATGAAGTAAAAAAAAGTCTGGCCTCTATTGGAAAAGAAGTTCCTGATCTTATTTTGGCTGACTACAGGCTGCCCGACGGCACGGGCTTAGACGTACTGTCCCATATTCGTGAAAAGGGGCTATCCTTACCCTTGGTGATCATGACAAGTTTCAATGACGTCAAAACAGCTGTAAAATCAATTCAAATGGGTGCATTTGATTACATCACAAAACCCGTCAATCCTGATGAGCTGCTAATGGTTATTAAAAATGTCTTAGTCAAGCCGGAGATCAGCAAAGAATCCGGCTCCATTGAAACGAACAATACGATCAAAGGAAAAAGTCCAATCGCAGACAAGCTTTATGAACACATTGCTTTAGTTGCACCTACCGACATGTCCGTAATCATCCAGGGCGAAAGCGGAACTGGTAAGGAGTATGCAGCAAGAACTTTACACCTGCAGAGCAAAAGAAAAGACTTGCCTTTCGTAGCTATAGACTGTGGTGCCCTTTCAAAAGACCTTGCTGCAAGCGAATTATTCGGTCATGTTAAAGGTGCCTTTACTGGCGCCCTAAATGATAAGAAAGGGCAATTTGAAGTCGCAAGCGGCGGCACTTTGTTTCTGGATGAAGTAGGAAATCTAAGTTATGAGGTTCAGGTTAAATTATTAAGGGCCCTGCAAGAAAGGGTTATTCAGCCCATTGGCGGAACCAAGCCCGTGAAAGTTGATGTGCGCGTAATTACAGCCACAAATGACGACCTGATTGCTAGTGTAAATACAGGTGACTTTAGAGAAGACCTTTATCACCGGCTCAATGAATTCAAGATACAACTACCCGCACTTCGGGATAGAGGTAAAGACCTGGAGTTGTTCATAAACCACTTTATCAGTTTGTCGAACAAGGAACTTGGCAAAAATGTCAGACATATTTCGCCACCTGCTTTGGATATACTGCTAAAATACGACTGGCCCGGCAACTTACGTGAACTCAAAAACGTGATCAAGCGTATGGTTCTTTTGACTCCCGGGGACGTGTCGGAAACCGAAAGTCTTCCGCAAGAGATGATCATTGCGATACAAAAGAAACCACAAATAACGGGAACAGACCTTAAGGCAATCAATGAGGTCAACGAAAAAACACTGATATTGGAAACTCTTGTGAAGGTAAAATATAATAAATCCAAAGCAGCTAAACTTTTAAATATAGACAGGAAGACACTTTATAGCAAGATGGAACGCTATGAAATAGAGTAGCACAATTTTTCCAGCCTTTTTAGCAACAGGTGAATGGTATGCCTGGTATATTCATTTAAGTTTGTTTGACTTGTTAGTTCTATTTCGCATCTTCTAAAGTCTGCTGATAAACTTTTTGAGCCAATCTGCGCAATTCTTCCCGCCAGCCGATGAATGATAAGGCAAATGAGTTCGAAGTCTGGCCTTTCCAAGGCGTCCTGAATTGCCTTTATATCGTTCCTGCAATCCAGATCGAATCTCGCTAAGATATTCTTTAGCAATTGCTCATCCCCATAAGTCATTTCCTTTAGGGGGCCAAGATCCATTTCCAAATCTTCAAATGACGCATCCGTCTCCTGGCTTATCGTGATGGCTGAAAGAATTTCTGTTTCCCTGAACGGCTTCATCACCAACCCGTCAAAACCATGTTTCAGTAAATGCGCTCTTTCATCTGGCAGAACCTGGGCTGTAATAGCAAGAATTGTTACGGGATGGACCAACCGCGCTTTTAAAGCCTGACAAAGACTAATTCCATCCATCCCAGGCATTCGTATATCCATTAAAACGCATTCTACAGACTCATCCCAGGCTTCGTTCAACAGTTTCTGTGGTGAATCAAAAGTCTTGTACGACACATTATTTCGTTTAAAAATAAGCTCGCAAAGTTCAAGAATTAAGAGGTCGTCGTCAACAATCCATACCTTTTGTGGTAAAACCATTGAATTTTTTAGCGGCAAATCATCAGATCCGAGGTCAACAGCTTTACTGAAAGTAATATAAACTGTAAAAATACTCCCCTCGCCCAATTTACTCTTCACATAGATCCGTCCACCTTGATTTTCTACCAGGGCTTTAACAATATTTAATCCTAGTCCTGCGCCTTGTTGATTCAACCCACTATCCTGTTGCTGTTCGCCTTGCTCAAACTCATTAAATATTCTCGCACAATCCAGTTCAGAAATTCCAATACCAGTATCTTTAATTGCGAAAGTAAAGTGGAGGTCATCATTTTTTATTTTATAGGAAGCAGAAAGGGTGACCTTCCCCGAGCTGGTAAATTTTATAGCATTCGCAAGCAAGTTATATAAAATCTGTTTGAGTCTGAACGCATCTCCATTAACCTTGACAAATGTGTCATTCTCAAAATCTTTAACCATCGTCAATGACTTTAGCTCAGCCTGCGGACGCATTACCGAAAGAACATCGTCTAAAAGTAGACCCATATCAAAAGGTTCGTTTGAAAACGTGAACTTGCCGGATGTGATCCTGTTATAGTCCAAAATCTCGTTGACGATTTGAAGCAAATGTTCAGAAGACCGATGAATGGCATCTATATGATCCGGACTAGGCATAGGATCCCGTTTCATGATGTCAGCATAGCCAATGATTGACTGAAGCGGTGTTCTGATTTCATGGCTCATATTGGAAAGAAATCTTTGTTTTGCTTTACCGTGATATTCGGCCTCATCTTTTGCCCTTTCCAATTCATTCCTGTACAAGCCGCTCCTGGTAATGTCTGTCAAAATTAGATAGAGCATTACCCCTGTTAGCGATACGAAAACAAGCATAATTAAACTGATGGTATTAATCCCAGTGTTGACTACTTTTTTTGCTTGCGTGCCGTTTAGCTCTATCTGTTTGACAACCTCGTTTTCAACCTGCCTTAAAACATCCAGCATTCTTGAGACTAAAGCATTATTGGCAGCAGCCAGCGCTGCTTCTCTGCTCAAAAAAATGTTGTGGTTCTTCCGCTGGTCAGCTTCTATTATAGAAAGTGATTTTTCCAGGCTCTTCGTCATTTTATCCTGAGCAGACAAGGCTATGGTATCGCGCTTAGTTTTTTCTTCACTTACAATCTTAATGGATTTATCGGCTTCGGACCGCTTCCTTCCAAACAATTTCGAAAAGAAACTTTGAGACTTTTCTTCGGTTGGATATATAGTCGTTGTAGAGGTCTTTTCCTCTGTTGTAACTACCGTGCTGTCTAAATCGGCAGTGCGCTTTGATACAATTTCATTGATGTTCTTTACCTGATCCGAGAATGGCTTATTATTGATTAGTCGCTCGCGGACTTTTAAATAGTTTACAAACTGTTTATCGCGCTCATTCAACAATTTTTTAATGACATGGATGCGAGCCAATTGCACAGAATCATTGGGATATAGCAGCCCCAGTGTATCCAATATTGCTCTTAGTTGCAAGGATTCTTTAAAACCTTTCCTGTAGCGATCAGAATTAAGATATGCCTGCCCTTTTTGCAACTGATCAAGTGTACCGATCTTCCGCGATATCACATTTACAATTCTCAGTCGCTCACTTGGTTCCGCAATATTCTCTACTGTAGTTAGCATTTCACGGAACGCGACCCTGCTCACCATCCAGGCCATAAATAATGCCAAACAGGCTAGCGCAACAGCTATAATGACTTTGCTTTTTATTGCTTTTACAAAACTTTTTTTAGAGACGCTCGGCATTTAACTTTTCTTTATAACGGGCGATCTCGGTGTATATTACACAGCAATCGCCCGGTTATATTTCGTGCGATATTGAATAGGCGAAAGCCCGGTTATTCTTTTAAATGTCGTCCTGAAGGCTTTAGTATCTGTGTAACCGACCTTGTACATGACCTCATTTACATTTTCTCTCGACGATTCGAGACTTATCTTAGCAGCCTCCATTTTAACACGCTGTATATATTCAACAATCGTATTGGCAGTTGCTTTTTTAAATCTTCTTTCCAGATTTCTTCTGCCAATTGCCTGCATCGCCGCCAGCTGGTCAATCGTAATTTTCTCACTAAAATTATTTTCGATAAATTCCTGAACCTTCTTAATCGGCTCATCCTCATGCTCTTTCTGTCCCTGAAATATAGTAAAAGAAAGCTGATTTTCTCTATCCAGTTCTATTGCAAACACCTTAGCAGAAAGTACCGCAATTTCTCTCCCTGCGTATTTCTCAATCAAATAAAGGATAAGATTTAAGTATGAAAAAGCACCCCCGCTTGAGTATATACCTTGCTCGTCCGTGATGATTTTTTCTGTTACCAGATTGACCTCCGGAAACATGCGTTTAAAATCATTCTCGGCAAGCCAGTGGGTAGCACACTTGCGACCGTTAACCAAACCGGTAGACGCCAAAAGAAAAGCCCCCAGGCACAGACTCGCAACCTCAGACCCACCATTATATTGCTTGATGATCCATGGAATAAAGTCTTTGTTGCGCTCAATAGCCTCGCCGATCTCCCCGTCGATTGCCGGAATAATAATAAGGTCAGTTTTTTCAACATCATTAATCGTTGACTCGGTATTAACAGTAAATAATCCACCGCTAACTTTTGTCTCGGTGGAGAGTCCGATCAATTGAACTTTAAATAAAGGCGGGTGACCTTTTGCTTTGAAAAACTCATTAACCTGACTAAATAGCTGCCTTGAGCCTTCCAGACTACCAAGAATGGCCCCCCTCGGGACTAAAATCGAGATGTGTTTCATTACTTTGTTTATTCTAAATCAAAATCATCTTGTACCTAATACAATAATAATTAAATTGTAGCTCAGTCTCGACGAATTTAAATAAGAATCTTATCAATTGTGGAATTGAGAGGTCAGTTTATCTACATCATAACCTTTATCACGGCACCTTCCCAAAATACCTTCATAGGTTTTTTTATTCATTTTTGGTGTGCGACTCATAATGAAAAGAAATTTATGGTCAGGATGGCCGACCACTACATAGGAGTAGTCATCCGCTAACTCTATCACCCAATAATCAACCTTAATCGGCCATATGAACTGGCATTTCATTTTGGCCATTGAGCGGTTTTCATTAGGGAAAATCTTTGATGTTATGGAATGAACCGTCTCATCAGATGGCTTTTTGTAGGTCGTGACAACATCATAATAACCGCTCTTATTCATTGTATATTTCGTAATCGTCTCTCTGCTACCTTTATCGAAAACCGTGGGTATGGAATACAAAGAATACCAGGTACCAGCATATTTTTTCAGATCAATACTTGTGACAGGAAGATTTGGATTATCATAAAAAAAAACAAGTATCAATAAAGCGAATAGAATTTTCATGGTGGCTATCTTTGCTGTTATTTACGAGAGGACTTCGAAAAAAGTTTGAGTTCATACTTTAAAATAAAGCAAAAGAGCCGCCGGGCATTCCCGGCGGCTCTTTATTAACAATTTGCAATCTGATTTACTACAATGGCAAAATCTTAATATTTCTCCAGTGTGTCGATCCAGGATGTTCCTGAAGTGCAATTTTACCTTTTGCTACTTTAGCAAAATCAGCAAAGAACTTGTCTTTAAATTTACTGTTCTGAATCATGGTATTCCACTCCTCACTACCAATCTGTCCTTCAAACGTTTTAGTCCCGTTTAAGAAGAAAGTTAAGTGTCCCTTGTTTTGAATTAAACGTACTTTATTCCACTCCCCAACAGGTACAGGTTTAGAAACGGTAGCATCTCCGGACATATCGTATAGACAGCCCGCTAAGTGATTTTGTTTCTTGTTGTCAGATGCATCAATATTGTCCAGCACCTGCATTTCAGGACCTGTCGCATAAGTAGCGCCATATTTCGGGTCTTCCTGAATATCAAAAATAATTCCGCTATTTCCTCCTTTTGAAATTTTCCATTCCAGGTTCAGTTCATAGTTTTCATAAGCTTCATTAGTAACGATGTCGCCTCCACCTGATCTCGGTCCATTTTCATTAAATCTCAATGTACCGTCAACTACCTGCCACTTTGAACCTACTGTATCTTTCAGATAAGTATGCCAGCCTTTAGTTGTTTTTCCATCAAACAATAATTTCCAGCCTTCTTTTTTTTCTTTCTTAGTTAATGTATTCGGTGTCTGTGCCATAGCGGTTGAGCCGAGCAGTGCAAAAGCAGTAAAAACTATAAGTGTTTTTTTCATAATTCCATAATTTGTGCGTGCTAAGGTAATAAATAATCCAATTCAAAGCATAGGTAACTAAATCGTTTTTACTGCTTCCTATGAAAGAAATCCTAAAGTTTTTCTTTGTTTTAAAACTGGAAGCTTAAATTGTGGTTTATTGTTTAATTAGCTACCCAAATATGGTCTCAAAGCGACACCTTATCCCTGTTTTTCTACTTTTTGCGACTATACTCACGTCATTTTCTGATCTGCATGACAAAAACCTTACTCATGCTGTAAAAAAAGAGAACCGCCCGAACATTATTGTAATTCTGGCTGACGACCTTGGCTATTCAGATCTTGGATGCTACGGCGGGGAAATTAAAACTCCAAATCTGGATAGGCTTGCGGCGACCGGGCTTCGTTTCAGAAAATTTTATAATACTTCACGGTGCTGCCCTACCCGGGCGGCTCTTCTTACCGGTCTTTACAATCACAATGCAGGTATAGGCGAAATGACTGCCGACAGGAATATCGAAGGATATCGTGGAGCCATCACGCCAAACGCAGTTACAATCGCTGAGGTCCTAAAAAAAGCGGGTTATAGAACGGCGATGTCCGGCAAATGGCACGTTTCCAACACCATCGAACAAGCAACACCCAAAGCGCAATTAGACTGGCTGAATCACAAAACTTCTTATCCCCTATTTTCTCCTATAAAACAATACCCAACCAATAGGGGATTTGAAAAGTTCTTCGGGACGATATGGGGTGTAGTCGATTATTTTGATCCTTTTAGCCTGGTCAGTGGCACCACTCCTATACAAAGTGTACCCAAAAACTACTATCATACCGATGCGATAAGCGATACTGCCTCAGCTTATATCAGGGAATTCAGTAAAGGGAAGCAGCCATTTTTTTTATACGTTGCGCAGAATGCCCCACACTGGCCATTACAGGCACTTCCTGAAGACATCGCAAAATATAAAGATACCTATAAGGTCGGCTGGGATACCATCAGAAAAGCCAGATACGAACGAATGGTCAAATCTGGACTAATTGATCCCAAAATTACACCACTATCGCAGCGCATATTAAGTGATTTGAGCTGGCAAGACAATAAAGATAAAGATTGGGACGCTGAAGCGATGGCTGTCCATGCCGCTATGGTAGACAGAATGGATCAGGGTATTGGCAGGATCATCAACACGTTAAAGGAAACAGGTCAGTTCGACAATACCCTTATTCTTTTTTTGAGCGACAATGGGGCCAGTCCTGAAGATTGCTCCAGATATGGTGAAGGTTTTGACAGGCCCGGAGAGACGAGAGACGGCAAAAAAATCATTTATCCTATTTACAAACGGGTGATGCCCGGTCCGCAGACCACCTTCAGTTCTATAGGCCTTAGATGGGCAAACGTAGCCAATACACCTTATCGATACGCCAAAGAAGATTCTTATGAAGGAGGCGTTCGCACGCCGCTTATCGCCTTCTGGCCAAAAGGCATCAAAACTAAAAAAGGAGGATTTTCAGATCGCCAGGGTCATGTTATGGATTTAATGGCAACATTTGTTGAGCTTGCTGCTGCCAAGTATCCCGAAAAATACAATGGTAATGACATCAAACCAATGCAAGGCCTTAGTTTCCTACCGGAGTTAAAGGGCAAAGCCGATCCAGGACATAAATACTTATTCAATGAACATTTTCGCGCCCGCTATGCACGTTCTGTAGAATGGAAACTGGTTTCTACCGCTCAAGATACAACATGGCGTCTGTATCACATCAACGAAGATGAATCAGAGATTAATGATCTAGCCGCAAAATTCCCTGACAAAGTAAAAGACCTCGAGCGAAGGTGGCGTCAATGGGCAATAGCAAATCACGTTTTACCTAAAAAATGAACAGTATAAGAAACCTCGTATCAGCGACCTTATTAATTTTCATTGTCTCCTGTCAGCAGAATAAAAATAATCTAAATCAGGAAGATTCAGCGGCAGTGGATACCGCGGTCACCTGTTCAAGTAATTTGCCTAGCAGATACGGCACCATGCCTGATGACACTAAGATAAATGGGCACATAGCGGATCATCAGGGAATGGTACACATCCCTGCAGGTGAGTTCTTGATGGGCTCGTCTGATGGTGAAGGCAGAGCGGACGAATATCCACAGCACAAGATAAAGCTTGCCGCGTTTTGGATGGACGCATCTGAAGTTACGAATGCCCGTTTCGCAGAATTTGTAAAAGCAACAGGATACATCACTACTGCAGAGCGAAAGCCGGACTGGGAGGAACTTAAAAAGCAAGTTCCGGAAGGCACGCCTAAACCACCTGACAGCGTATTGGTTCCTGCTTCACTGGTTTTTAGTCCGCCATTAAAAATCAATGATTTAGACAATGTATCACAATGGTGGACATGGCAGAAAGGAGCAAACTGGAGGCATCCACAAGGGCCGTCCAGCACAATTAAATATAAAGCGGATTACCCTGTAGTTCATGTTTCTTATGAAGATGCGATGGCCTACTGCAAGTGGTCAGGCAAGCGGCTGCCGACTGAGGCGGAATGGGAATATGCCGGTCGTGGTGGTCTGGCCAATGCCATTTACCCTTGGGGAAATGAAAATCCTGAAATTGGCACGACGAAAGCAAATACCTGGCAAGGAAAATTCCCAATCAAAAACACCATGCGAGACGGCTTTGATCGTCTGGCGCCAACTAAGAGATTCAATCCCAATGGCTATGGGTTGTATGATATGGCAGGTAATGTATGGGAATGGTGCAGCGACTGGTATAGACCCGATTATTATAAAAGCAACACGGCAAGCTCAGTTGTTGCCCCGCAAGGTCCCTCAGATAGTTATGATCCAATGGAGCCACAAAGTCAAAAGAAAGTTGTTCGCGGCGGATCGTTTATGTGTCATGATTCTTACTGCAAGGGTTACCGGGTCAGTTCGCGAATGAAATCTTCGACGGACACGGGACTTGAAAATACAGGCTTTCGCTGTGTAGTCAGCGAATAAAGCGTAAGATCAGCGGTCATGAGCATATTGCTTGACACGAAATGTTGACAAAATTTTGACCGTCAGTGCAGTGTTAAGTGTCTTACCTAATACTACTTTTGGCACGGATATGAAAACTGCTGTTATCTTCTTGCTGACTTTGTGTTTTTTTCTGATTGGGGGTACTAAAGCAGCTCAGTCACCGGCGGCACATCGTTCATGCAGTATTCATTCCGTCAGTCATTTGGACGCCAGTTCACAGCAGTTGAATTTACTAAGGGACAACTCAGGTCTGCCTGTTTTTCAGAAAGATCTTGTTTATCAAAAGAAAGCTGAGGTTATCAGTAGCATTGAAGATGAAGACGAAGAACTAATTTCAACAAAGAAGCAAGTATTATTTGTTAAGTATCTAATTGCCGTAGCCTATACATCCGTCTTAATCCACCTCTTTCAGGACTTTAAAAATCGCCTGCCATTTTGCACGCACTTTTCCTATACTTCTTCCTATAAATATCTTCTTCAAAGAGTCTTAAGGATATGATCAAATTCATGGCTTTAGTTGGCTAACCAGGCAACGGAGTCCATCCTTGTTTAGGAATCCACGATTCCAAAATTATCAAATCGCTTAACAATCATTTTAACAATATGAAGAGAATTATAATGCTCACAGGTTTGTCTGCAATATTGTGCCATACCAGCTGCACGTCTAAAAAAGAAGTAAAAGAAGAAGCTGGCAACTTTACCGTTACCAATCCGATGGTACTCGACACCTCGATTACCAAAGAATATGTCTCCCAGATCAAATCGGTTAGAAACATCGAAATCAGGGCTCTCGAGAAAGGTTTCCTGCAAAACATTTATGTAGATGAAGGCCAGTCTGTAAAAGCCGGACAAGTGCTTTTCAAAATTGTCCCTAAAATGTATGAAGCCGAATCTCAAAAGGCAGAAGCGGAAGTAAAATCTGCCGAAATCGAACTTCAGAACACCAGGTTGCTATCCGATAAAAATATCGTTTCCAAAAACGAACTGGCAATGGCAAAAGCAAAACTAGATGGCGCTAAAGCGGAGATGTCGATGGCAAAATTCCACCTGACAGCCACAGTAATCAGAGCCCCATTTGACGGAACAATCGACCGCATTCCCAAAAAACTTGGAAGTTTAATTGATGAAGGTGAATTGCTAACAACTCTTTCAGACAACAGCAATGTGTTTGCCTATTTCAATGTTTCTGAGCCGGAATACCTGAATTATGAAACCGATACCAAAGACAGAGGGAGTAAAAAAGTAGGATTGCTATTGGCCAATAACCAGCCATTGAAATACCAGGGCGATGTAGAAACCATTGAAAGTGAATTTGACAGTGAAACCGGAAACATTGCCTTCCGCGCTAAATTTCCAAACCCTGATAAATTGCTTAAAAACGGCGAAACCGGAAAAGTACAAATGACAGTGCCACTTAAAAACGCCTTGATCATTCCGCAGAAAGCGACCTACGAAATTCAGGATAAGATTTATGTTTTTGTTATTGGAAATAATAATGTGGTACACTCCAGAAACATCACTATCAGCAGTGAAATGCCTGATTTATATGTAGTAGGAAGCGGAATTACCGCAACTGATAAAATTCTTCTTGAAGGTGTACAAAATGTAAAAGACGACGATAAAATCAAATTCAAATTCGTAGCGCCCAAACAAGCCATTTCGGAACTGAAATTAAATGCTGAGTAGTCGACCCATAAAACAAAAAACAAATGTTTAATAAATTCATACATAGACCCGTACTGTCTATAGTCATCTCACTCATCATTATCTTTTTGGGTGCATTGGCAATGACAAAGTTACCGGTAACACAATTCCCATCTATTTCGCCACCGAAGGTAAATATTACCGCAGAATATCCTGGTGCAAATGGAGAACTGATGACCAAAGCTGTGCTTATCCCGCTTGAACGTGCAATTAATGGTGTACCCGGAATGAAGTACATGGCTTCTGACGCTGGTAACGATGGAGAAGCATCAATTCAGGTTGTTTTCAACCTCGGAACCGATCCAAACCAGGCATCCATTAACGTCCAAAACCGTGTGGCTTCTGTAGTTAATAAACTCCCGCCACTTGTGGTACGTGAGGGTGTAAAGATCACGCGTGAAGAATCTAGCATGCTGCTATACATCAATCTATACAGCAAGGATCCCAAAATGGATGAGAAATTCCTGTTCAATTTTGCAGATATCAATATCCTTTCAGAATTAAAAAGGGTAGATGGTGTTGGAGATGCTGACATTCTTGGAAATCGTGAATATGCGATGAGGATTTGGCTTAGACCAGACCGCATGCTTGCTTATAAAATCTCTGCAGATGAAGTCATGAAAGCACTTGACGAGCAAAGTCTTGAAGCCTCACCGGGTAAAACCGGAGAAAGTTCCGGTAAACGGACCGAAGCTTTTGAATACGTCTTGAAATATCCCGGACGTTTCAGCACTAAAGACGGATATGAAAACATCGTCCTGAAATCCAGTAAGGACGGAGAATTACTCCGTTTAAAAGATGTGGCAGATATTGAATTTGGAAGCTCATTCTATGATATTTATTCCAACCTGAATGGTCGCCCTTCGGCTGCAATTGTATTAAAACAATCTTACGGAAGTAACGCAAGCCAGGTAATCAAGGATGTCAAAGCCAAACTTGCCGAGATCAAATCCAGCTCTTTTCCAAAAGGTGTAGATTATGAGATCAGCTATGACGTTTCTAAATTCCTGGATGCTTCAATTGAAAAAGTCATCCATACCCTGGTGGAAGCCTTTATACTCGTTGGTATTGTGGTATTCCTGTTCCTTGGCGATTGGCGTTCCACTTTAATTCCCGCCATTGCGGTACCAGTATCACTAATCGGAACTTTTGCGGTGATGTCATTTTTTGGGATCACACTGAATCTGATTTCCTTATTCGCACTTGTGCTGGCAATTGGTATTGTGGTAGACAACGCAATTGTCGTCGTCGAGGCGGTCCATGCGAAGATGGAAGAAAAGAACCTTTCGCCACTTTTGGCCACGCAGGAAGCGATGCATGAAATCAGCGGTGCAATTATAGCCATCACTTTTGTAATGACTGCGGTATTTATTCCGGTAGCATTCATGTCTGGTCCGGTCGGGATTTTCTACCGGCAGTTCTCTATTACCATGGCAACAGCGATTGTGCTTTCAGGGGTTATCGCCTTAACGCTTACACCAGCCCTTTGTGCCATCATGTTGAAAAACAACCATGGTGCGGCAAGAAAGAAAACCGTCATGAACAAAATGCTTGATGGGTTCAACAATTGGTTTAACAGGATTTCCGGAAGATATCAGGGATTGCTGGGCAAAATTGTCAACAAAAGATCAGTCACTTTTATCATGCTGCTTGTTTTTTGCGCCGGAATTGGGCTTTTAAACAGCACCCTGCCATCAGGTTTTATTCCGAATGAAGATCAGGGAATGTTTTACGCTGTTATCCAGACTCCACCGGGTTCTACATTAGAACGTACCAATCAAATTGCTCAGAGACTGCAGAAAATTGCTGAAAAAATTGATGGTGTGAAATCGGTTTCTTCACTTGCCGGATATGAAATCCTTACAGAAGGAACCGGGGCAAATTCCGGAACCTGCTTAATCAACTTAAAAAGCTGGGAAGACAGGAAACATGGTGTTGGTGATATCATGAAAGAACTGGAAGAGAAATCCAAAGACATTCAGGGTGCAACCATCGAGTTCTTTCAGCCACCAGCGGTTCCTGGTTACGGTGCTGCCGGCGGATTTGAATTGCGTCTGCTCGACAAAGCCGGATCGGGTGACTACAAAAAAATGGAAACCATCAGCAGAGATTTCGTAAAAGAATTGAACAAACGTCCGGAACTTGCCTCAGTGTTTACATTTTACAGTGCGAGTTTCCCGCAATACATGCTTAGAATTGACAATGATATCGCCCAGCAAAAAGGCGTGAGTATTGACAATGCGATGAATACGCTTTCTACACTCGTCGGCAGTAATTACGAAACCAGTTTTATCAAATTTGACCGCCAGTACAAAGTAATGGTTCAGGCATTGCCTCAATACCGGGCCTTGCCATCAGATATCCTGAAACTATATGTTAAAAATGACCGGGACGAAATGGTGCCTTTCTCCGCTTTTATGAGAATGGAAAAAGTGTACGGTTTGTCCGAGATCACCAGACACAACATGTACAATGCTTCGGAAATCAGTGGTTCATCTGCTGCCGGATACAGCAGTGGTTCTGCCATTAACGCAGTCGCAGAAGTTGCTAAGAAAGCGTTGCCAAGAGGATTTGGCATCTCCTGGGCAGGAATCTCGGCAGATGAAGTGGCCCGTGGAAATGAGGCCATATATATATTCCTGATCTGTCTTGGTTTTGTATACCTGATCCTGGCCGCACAATATGAAAGTTTTGTGCTTCCTTTTGCAGTAATCCTATCGCTTCCTGCAGGTATTTTCGGGGCATTCCTGCTTCTTAAAATATGCGGATTGGAAAATAACATTTATGCTCAGGTGGCTATGGTCATGCTGATTGGTTTGCTGGGCAAGAATGCCGTACTGATCGTTGAGTTTGCAGTGCAACGGCATCGTGCAGGGGATTCTGTCCTCAAAGCCGCTATTGAAGGTTCTGCAGTAAGGTTCCGGCCTATTTTAATGACCTCTTTTGCATTCATCGCCGGTTTGATTCCATTGGTTTTTGCATCAGGGCCGGGTGCAACAGGAAACCGCACCATTGGTTCTGCAGCTGCTGGCGGGATGCTCATCGGAACTGTTTTTGGCGTACTGATCATCCCTGGTCTATACTACATATTCGCAAAAATATCAGAAAGAAACATCATTGTTAAAAATGAAGAAGAAAATCCATTAACCGAAGAAATCGATCACAATGTATAAAGACAAGTTAAATCGATACCTAATTCCGCTGGGGCTTACTCTGGCGCTGGCAAGTTGCAAAATCCCGGAGATTACGCAGATTGCCGAAAACAAATCAGTGCCTGCATCTTATGGTATCGATGCAGATACTACCAATACTTCAACCGGTGACTGGCACAGCTTTTTTACCGACAAAAACCTGGTTAGCCTAATTGATACTGCATTGAAGAACAATCAGGAGCTAAAAATCACTTTACAGGAAATTGAAATTGCAAAGAATGATATCCAGGTCAGAAAAGGTGATTTATTGCCGACAGTTGGCCTAAAAGCAGGCGCCGGACTTGAAAAAGTGGGCCGCTATACCAGTCAGGGCGCAGGTGATGCTTCCACAGAAATCGCTCCGGGCAAAGAATTTCCTGACCCCCTTGCAGATTTTACCGTTGGCGCCTATGCCAACTGGGAAGTTGACATCTGGAAAAAACTGCGTAGTGCAAAAAAGGCAGCCCTTACCCGTTATCTGTCTACCGTCGAAGGCAGAAATTTCGTGCTGACCAATTTGATTGCAGAAGTCGCCAATTCCTATTATGAGCTGCAGGCGCTTGACAACCAGCTGGTGATCATAAAAGAAAACATTGGCTTACAAAAAAATGCGATGGAAATTGTACAAGTCCAGAAAGAAGCAGCGAGAGCTACAGAATTAGGTGTACAAAAATTCCAGGCCGAAGTACTCAAATCGCAAAGCCTGGAATTTGAGATCATGCAAAAAATAAAAGAGACAGAAAACCGAATCAACTTCCTTTTGGGTCGTTACCCACAGGAAATCGTACGGGAAACCGGTGATTTCCTGAGCATGAACCCGGCTTTAGTGCACACAGGTATCCCCTCCCAATTGCTGGCTAACCGGCCTGACATTAAACAGGCAGAGCTGGATCTCGCAGCGGCAAAATTGGATGTAAAAGTAGCCCGTGCAGAATTTTACCCATCATTTGACATCTCTGCCGGAGTAGGCTTCCAGGCTTTCAAGACTTCCTATTTATTCAGAACACCTGAATCTTTACTCTATTCTCTCGCGGGAGATCTTGTCGCACCACTGATTAATAGGAATGCCATCAAAGCAGAATTCAAAAGTGCCAATGCCAGACAATTACAGGCCATGTACAATTACGAGCGCACTATATTAAATGCTTATCTCGAAGTATCCACCGGCCTTTCAGGCATCAGTAACCTGGAAAAAAGCTACGACTTGAAAGCAAAACAAGTTGATGCACTCAATAAATCCATAGAAGTATCAAATGATCTCTTCAAATCTGCCAGGGCTGACTATTTCGAGGTGCTTATGACGCAACGCGATGCCCTGGAAGCAAAATTGGAGCTTATAGAAACCAAAAGAGACCAACTCAATGCGGTCACCACTATTTACAGAAATATCGGAGGGGGTTGGAAATAAAAACCCCTTTTGTCATGCCAACCTAATAATTATTTTATTTGGAACAATCGTTCCGTTTTAGTTTTACATTTGCGGAACGATTATTCCAAATATATAAAATAATTATAACATGAAAAAGTTAGCAAACAAAGTAGCAGTAATAACAGGCGCATCAAAAGGTATTGGTGCCGGTATCGCTAAAAGCCTTGCAGCCGCAGGCGCAAGCGTAGTGGTCAACTATGCATCAGCAAAAGCTGGTGCCGATCAGGTAGTCGAAGAGATCACCGCCAATGGAGGAAAAGCAATCGCCATCCAGGGAAATATATCCAACACAGATGACATCACGCGTTTATTCGCAGAAACAACTAAAGCATTCGGAGCGGTAGATATCCTTGTAAATAATGCAGGCGTTTATAAATTTGGTGCCATAGAAGAAATCAGCGCTGAGGATTTTCATACACAGTTCAACACCAATGTGCTCGGATTATTACTGACCACACAAGGTGCTGTGAAAAACTTCAACGAAAAAGGCGGAAGTATCATCAACATTGGTTCGGCAGTAAGTAACATTGCTCCAGTTGGAAGTTCAATTTACACCGCAACAAAAGGTGCAGTTGATGCCATTACCCACGTATTGGCCAAAGAACTGGGCGGAAAAAAAATTAGGGTCAACTCGATTAATCCGGGCATGGTAGAAACGGAAGGCACGCATACTGCAGGTTTTATCGGTAGTGATTTCCATAACGAAGCGGTACGCACTACCCCACTCGGCCGTATTGGTCAGCCCGACGACATTGCTGAAATATCTGTATTTCTTGCCTCAGAAGATTCACGCTGGTTGACAGGTGAAATCCTGATTGCAAGTGGAGGGGTAAGGTAATACCTTCCTTTTTTTAATTAATTTAAAATGAATAGCTTTGCTTTATATAAGCAAGGCTATTTCCAATTATGGCAAGAACGAAAGATTTTGATGAGAACGAAGTGCTGTCCAAAGCCATACAGATTTTTTGGCATAAAGGATACAATGGAACATCCATGCAGGACCTGGTAGATGCATTGGGCATCAGCCGCTCCAGCTTGTACGATACCTATACAGATAAGCACACCTTATTCATCAAGGCTTTAGAGAGTTACCAACACTCAGGCGCGTCAAAAATCCAGGAAATTCTCGACCAGACAAGCTCGGCGAAGGAAACGGTTAAAAAATTACTCGAACTCACCACATCAGATCTGATTTGTGATAAACAACAAAAAGGCTGCTTTATGGTAAATGCCGAAGTGGAAGTGGCCCCCCATGACCAAGAAGTAAGCAACCTGGTCTGCAAAAACGATCAGGAAATGGAAGCAGTATTTTTTCAAGTGATCAGAAAAGGCCAGGAGAGCGGAGAAATTAAAAACACCGCAGATGCCCAGGCCTTAGCCAGGTTCATTCTTAATGCAGTAAAAGGTATGCGCGTCACCGCAAAATCAACTCCGGATCAGTCCGTCTTTGGCGACATCATTAAATTCACTGTATCCGCGCTGGATTGAAATAAGAATTCCTAGTCCCTTGACCAGTCTTAAGCATTAAAAATATACAGAGGGAAAGCTCAACCGCTAAGGTCTGGAGTTTTAGAAGGAAGCGACTAAATAGCCCTCTGTATACTGTTATATATAATCGGCAATGATTTCTTCCATGTGATAAGGCGTGATACCGCTGTCTAATGCAAAGATATGTTTTGCATGCTTAATATTTGTTACTATTTCGCCCCTCGCTTTGACATGTAAACTGAACAAGTCATATAAATTAGGCTTCCTGAGCGACATCATTGATTTAGCAATAATCGCAATTGAGGACATGTTATTATAGACGTTGTTATGAAAATAAGGGTTAACCTTTAAGGAGATGTCTGTCCAATAAACCTTTCGCTCCAACAAATCAATCATTAAGGGAATCGACATTTTAGAATTAGCGGTCAAATCAAATTTATTCAGCACTGTATTTGGCTCATAAATTTCACCACTATCTGGAGCCTGTCTCATCATAAACCCGGCAAAGCATTCTGGCAGTTCATAGAAAGGTTGATTGGTGAAGGAAGTTACACTCATGAGAAGAAAGTGTATACCTGCATCTAAAAAATTCCGGATATCTATATCAATAAATTCAGAGGCTCCGTTAGGGGCTGAGGTGATGTCGCCACTATGCGAGCCGCCCAATGACTTTAAATTGTAATAGGCAATCTCTGTTACATATTTATGGTTTTTATCTAGACCAATTGCGCTGAGGTCGAGATCGGTTCTTTGCTGGCCATCTTTCCACCAAATAAAAAACCTGATGGTATTGCCCTCGGGAAGATCGATTTTACTTCCCCTTGATACGGTCTTTAATGCTTTAGAGGCCGACCTAAGCGCAAATGGCACTGTAAAATCCTTTAGTTCTTCGCTTATATAACAACTACCTAGGGCAGGCAGCTTTTTATATTTTTCTATTAAAGCGGCTTCGCATATTTCGATAATTTCCTTACACAATTTGTAATCTATTTCCGGTAAATCATAAGCGATGGCCTTCGCCTGAAAAACATTGCCTTTCGGAAAAAAGGTTCTCAATTCCGCAGGGACGTTTCGACTTTTGAAATGGGCTAATAATTGCAAAAGAACCGGGCTGGAAACCTGTATTGCAATTTCTCTAAACGTTCCTATAACTACATTATGATCATCAGTTAGCCTCAGCATATGGTCCAATCGCCGTGCATATTCGCCCGGTCTTGATTTTAGCAAATCAGTAGTTAGATCAATATCCCGGGTACGTAAACTAGATTCTATTTTACTGTTAAAAGTCACGAATGGCTTGTCGTTTCTGATAATATCGAAAGCTTCAAAACACTTAGCGTATTTCTTCCGATACTCAAAAGGATGTAACTTCTCGCCCAATCTCTTCCATTTATCTTTAAACCGCAACATATCTTCGGTAATCATTTTACAGCCCTCCAACAGCGCAAGTAATATTCTGCGCTCCTTTTTGGAAAATGTCCTGAACTTTGAATTCCCGGCCAGGCTTAGATCACCTTTTGATAGTGCAACTGCTAATCTCAGCACGTCAGTAGCAGTCTTCACATATTGCCCGATTATTTCGTACGAAACTGTAGTATACTCAAGTAGATAGGCAACTAGAATTGCAAGATTCTCTTTTGATGGGATCTCTATCGGTATCGAGGGCAATACATTGTCCTTATATGCTTTAATAAACCACTCCAAGTCCGCTCTGTCGGTTGCTGTCATGGCCACTTTAGCGCGGAGAATTGTTGAAAACATCGCGGCAAATTCTTCCGGAGAGCCAAGTTCAATGACCTTCAATGCAATGCTATCTTGTAAACGATTACGTTTTTCTTTTTGATAAGCCGGGAATATCCTTTCTCCGATCCAGTCGCCCAGGTAATGCATTGTAGCGTTAAGATACAATTCCGTGTCCGTTGCCAACCTCAGCTGCCAGGGGAAATTAGGATACATGGGTTGATATTCAACATTTGCCCCCAGCATTTCTTTCAAATCCATTACAAGCCGGTCATAAAATTCTTTCAATTGATCAACTGATAGCTTGGAAATCGCTGCTATTAATTCATTGGAGCATGTAAAACCCAATGATTTGATATTTGCCAAAAAAGCGCCTATGTGGGCTTTCTTTATTTGGCTGTTCTCGCCCGCTACAAACACCTTTAGCTTCCGGCGCAAGTATATCGTGTTATTCAAAAGAGCGGTTTGATTTTGAGGCATGAATAAAGATAGAAATTTTGTTGTGAGGGTTAGATACTTCTGCCCAATCTTAATGATCATACAACTTAAGTATGGGGCCAATGAACTATCTTAATCAATCTTTATGCTTTTAATTGCTTTGTCAAAAGCATAATCTTTAATCCCCGGAACTTTTAGTCCTTCAGCACGGAATACCGTAAGATCTGTCATACCCAAAAATCCAAGAAAAGCCTTCAGATAAGGTGCAACAAAGTCGTTGGCTTTCCCCGGTCCCTCTGAATAAACGCCACCGGATGACATAGCTACATAAACTTTTTTCCCGGTAATCTTTCCGATAGGTCCGTTTTCACCATACCCAAACGTTATTCCCGCCCTGGTGATATGATCGATCCAAGCCTTTAGCGCTGAATGAATAGTAAAGTTAATCAGCGGTGCCCCAATTACGATGATGTCTGCAGCCAACAGTTGTTTAACTAAACGATCAGAAAGGAGGATAGATTGTTTGTCTTCTTCATTCAGCTGATCGCTGGGAACAAAGAATGCACGAAGGACTTCAGGTTTAAGATGTGGCATTTCAATATCGACTAGGTTTAATTCTTCAACCGTGCTACCCGAATACTTTTCCTGAATTTCCTTTACGATGGCATTACCTAATTTAATGCTGTACGATGTCGCGCCTTGTATACTTGATTTTAAATGAAGGATATGTTTCATAAAATTGATTAATTATCAAGGACAAAGCTAGGGCTACCAGGTGATAAAAAGTTAGTCGTTACCCAAAGGTAAGCGCTTACATCGGGGTAAGTGATTATCTTTACCATTATGAAAGTCATTAAAAATCAGCCGATACCAAGCAGGGTGGAATGCGCAGGCTCACTTAAAAACGTTCTCGATGCCCTATATGTGCTTAATGGGAAATGGAAGTTGGCTTTGATCCTTTCACTTGTACAATCGTCCAAGCGTTTCAATGAAATCCAGAATGAAGTCTTTGGAATCTCCTCCAAGGTCTTAGCTAAAGAATTAAAAGATTTGGAGTTGAATAACTTTATCAAGCGGAATGTGTATCCTACCCAACCGGTAAGTATCGTTTACGAAGCAACCAGTTATAGCCTGACTTTAAAAAATGTATTAGCTGAACTCAGTAGCTGGGGTGAGCAGCACAGGGAAAAAATTAAACAAAGTATGCGAAAGCAGTCTTGAATAAGAAGTTCGGCTCAGCCTCTTGGGCTTGCCATCCGAGAGTTTCTGGTTATAAGCAGAAAAACCTCCTGAAATAAAAAGTTTTTATGGCTATAACCATAAAAACTTTTTATTTTCTATATTTGTAACTATAGCAAATATCATGGACATTATAAAAAGGGATAGTTATTTTAGTCAATTGCTCAGTTTTATTGACAAGCCACAAATCAAGATACTTACAGGAATCAGACGTAGCGGAAAATCTTCGTTTCTCATGCTCTTAAGGAATGAACTATTATCAAGAGGTGTAACCGAAGACCGTATCATCTATCTCAATTTAGAAAGCATGCAATATTCAGATCTAGATGATGCAAAAAAACTATATAGTTTTATTAAACAAAAAATTAAGACACAACAAAAACATTATATCCTGTTGGATGAAATACAAGAAGTACAAGACTGGGAAAAAGCTGTGAATTCTTTTTTAGTTGATTTTGATACCGACATTTACCTTACTGGTTCAAATTCACACCTGCTATCTTCTGAGCTTGCTACTTATCTGGCTGGACGCTATATAGAAATCCCGGTTTATACATTATCCTTTAGCGAGTATTTACAGTTTAAAAAACATTACTCCTCACAAAATCAGGATAAAAAAACGGCCTTCCTTTCTTATCTTCAGCTCGGCGGCTTTCCTGTCATACATACCACAAATTACTCAAAAGATACCGCCTATAAGGTTATTTATGATATTTACTCGTCAGTAATCCTCCGCGATACTGTTCAACGTTATAAAATCCGTGATGTTGAATTACTGGAAAGAGTAGTCAAGTATGTTTTCGATAATATTGGCAATAGCTTTTCCGGAAAAAATGTAGCTGACTATTTTAAGAGCCAGCAAAGGAAGTTGGATATTAATACCGTATACAATTATCTGAATTATCTTGAAGGGGCTTTTATCGTATATCGTATCCCGCGTTATGATCTTAAAGGCAAGGAGATATTAAAGACCCAGGAAAAATTCTTTGTGAGCGATACCTCACTAATTTATTCTGTTATGGGTTATCGGGACCGAATGATCGCAGGCATTTTGGAGAACATTGTGATGCTCGAATTAAAACGAAGAGGATATAGTGTATACATCGGTAAACTGGACGATAAAGAAATTGATTTTATAGCTGAGAAATCAGGAAATAAAGTTTATGTTCAGGTAACTTATAAAATGGAAAGTGAAAATACCGTTAGTCGCGAATTTGAGCCCTTAATTGCCATTAAAGACCATTATCCCAAATATGTGGTCAGTATGGACGATATCTGGAAAGAATCTATATCAGGCATAAAGCACATACACATTATAGATTTTCTTTTGATGCCAGACTACAATTAGTCATTTCAACAAAAACCCCGCTATACTTATCGTAAAGCGAGGTTTGTAGCCCAAGCGTTACATTTGTCGACCTCATTTTCTGCAGATTTAATACTTTTGGCGAACATTGGAGATGATCTGTCGACCAGACTGTAAGCCGAAAACTGGCTACATACCCTTAAAACTAGCCAATGCTTCAGTCGGTGTAAGCACTGCAAGTTTACTCTTTTTAAAATCTTTGGTATTGCGGGTAACAATAAAATCCAAACCAGGGATACTTAAGGCGCAGTAGTATTGATGGCATCTTCATAATCTTTAAAATCCGTTTTAAGCGACTGGCGAATAATCACAGCTGTTACGTCAGTTATCTCCGTCATATCAGCCAATTCTCCCAGTAGTTTCAAAGTAGCACTTCCGGACATAGACTGACGAAGAATGTAATATATGTTATTGTAAGAGACAGCGGCTATAAAAATCCGAACTTTACCATTTATAGCCAGATCAAACAGTTTCGCAGCATCCAATACAAAAGGCTGCCGGTTTGCCAGAAAATCAATAACTATGTTGGTAGCCATGAAAACTTGTTTCATGCTTACCCGCGTTTCTCTTTCAAAACCTTGCCTAGCTCCTTTTTGTAATCAAAATCCTCAGGAAGTTTTACTGACCCCATCAATTTGGCTACCCTTGGCGATAATGTTTGCACAGATTCCTCTGAAACACTGATAGATTTCAAGTAATTTTCCACAATATCAGATAAGCTTTTTCCTTTTTGTCGGGCATATTTTTTGGCCGAGTCAATTACTGTATCCTCAATCGTTAATGTGAGTTTAGTTGTCATAGCACGTGTGATTAATAAGCAAAATATACGTGTTTGAAATTTCATTTAAAAAGACAGGGATGAAAAAGCCGTCAGTGAATCGGGAATTGAAGTTCTCCAAACTGTTTTCCCATCTTAAAAACGACATTCGCTATAAATTTACTAATTTTTTTAGTAAATTTATAGCGATCATAAACAACTACTCATCTAAAATAAATAACTATGGAAATCGTGCTTAATGAATACCTCCTTGTTTTCTCTCTGGAAGATGGTATCAGTAAAGAAATTACTAAAATTAAATATGAATTTAGGGATCACTATGGGTGTATACAAGCAGCTCGGCTAAAGCCACATTGCACATTGATGAACTTTGTACAACATCAGCGTGTGGAAAACCATTTGATCAGAGAATTTGATTCGATAGTAGCATCGTTCACACCTAAAGCAATCACACTCGACGGCTTTGGTCAATATCCAATGCACACTATATACATTAAAATAAAAGAGAGCAAAAAGATTAAAGAAATGATTACTGCCCTAAAATTGAAATTCAGGTCTGTAAAAAATGAAATAAAGCCTCTTAAACCAATCTATCCATCTGATCCTCATCTCACCATTGCGAGGGGCATGACTCAGGTTCAGTTTAATCAGGCATGGACAGAATGGGGAAAAAGAAAATTTACTTCCAGTTTCAATGCATATAATGTCCGACTCCTTAAAAGGCAAATCGATGAAAAAGACCTAAAGCCAAAAGAAAATTACCAGATTGTAAAGGATTTCAAGCTTGCCGGTCAGGAGAAAAAGGATAATCAACTCATACTTTTTTAAACCAAAAAAGCCGCTCTACTTTCGTAAAGCGGCTTGGAGTAGCCC
>JAZKCT010000051.1:0-5165 GCA_040387995.1 Bacteroidota bacterium
AGTTCAAAAATTAATTTGTGGTCAACCCATAAACTGCGTTTATCCATTTATCCCCGCCACCGAGACAAGAAGGCGTGTCTGCCAATTTCACCACCCAACAATATGTAAAAGTACGTAAATATAAGTAATATTATTTAGGTAGTTAATAAAACTTATAGCTGTAGGGGAAGGAGTCGAACCTTCAAGGAGTAGTTAGCCCTTACGGGTTTTCCAATTTCTCCACCACCGAGACAAGGAGGTGCGTCTGCCAATTTCACCACCCTACAGAGTATAAACAAGCTTTAAAGAACTATTTTTTTTCTGCTTGCTTGATACAAATGTAACAACAACCTGAATACGTTGCAAATATTTTAAACATTTAATTTTATTTTTATGATATTTTAAATTATTTTTGAACATCATTACCAAATGTTAAAACGATGCTTAAAAAAGAAAGCCAAAATTTAGAAATTGATAACCTGGATATCGATATTCTGAAGCAACTGATGCATGATGCAACAAAGCCTTATACTGAAATTGCGAAAGATTTGATCGTTTCCGGGGGTACTATCCATGTCCGAATGAAGAAACTGCAGGAGATGGGTATCATCAAGGGATCGCACCTGATCATCAATCCGCAAAAAGCAGGCTATGACATTACTGCCTTTTTAGGGATTTATCTTGAAAAAGGGATTCAATATAAGGATGCGGTGGAGCAGCTGAGCAAGATTAAAGAGGTTGTGGAATTGCATTACACAACGGGTGCCTACAGTATGTTTGCGAAGATCGTATGCCGGGACACCAGTCACCTGCGCCATGTATTGAATGAGGAAATCCAGGCAGTAAATGGCATACAGCGTACCGAAACGCTGATTTCACTGGAAGAAAGCATCAAAAGGCAGATTGAATTGTAAACTCTGCCTTCGTTTTAAAAATTTCTTATACCTTTGCGTTAATTCCTTAGTACTTATTATCTAAAACATAGGAATCATGACAGAATTAACCTACATATCGCCCCTTTCACTCATTGCCTAAACAGGTAGGCGTAATTCTGTTTCCCTTAATTTTATTGGAATAACCGATCTACCAGCTTTGAATAGCTACCATTAGAGAATACGTCTGTCTTAGTTTTGGATTTTTTTTGAGTTCAGGAAAGGGTATATCCTGTTCAGGATGAATTTTCAAATCAAAAAAACTTTAAAAATTCAAGTACAGTCTAATGGACAATCATGAATGGCCGTTTGACATCTCGCAGTATAAACTGAAAACTGCAAGACAAAAGAAACGGCTGCAAAAAAAAGATTTAGATAAGCAGGTTATACAACTCTTCAGAAAAAAAGAAAGACTTTTTAAACAGGAGCTGGCATTGCCCTGGATTCCGTTGGAAACGCCATATCAAAAAGGATGGAAACGCATTTTTGTTTTGAGGGAAGATCTAAAAAGAGCTCCCACAGCAGATTTTTATGAGGAACTGTTAAAGAACATCAATACAGTACAGCATTCCCAGGATAAGTTATTCAAAGCGAGAAAGAAGCGTAAATACAGAAAATCTTATGTGGAGCGAAAACAGCTTCTGCGTGAATTTCAACTTTGGCAGTGGCATGGTAACAAATACCACAGCCTCACTGAGATGGCGAAAGCGCATTTTAGCCTATATGAAAAATGGGATGAGCAAAACAAAACCGCAGAGATGGTTTACAGGTTCAACGAGCCCTGGAGATATGTGTTGAAAGTAGTACCGCATATGATTACAGAAGTAAAGATGCTGGATGAGCAACTGCAAAGCGACATCCGACTGCTGAATAATTTCATCAAAAAGCGCAACCTGGATCCACATATGTACAACTTGAGGGGTGGTGCTTATAAATACTGGAAGTCCTATTTTTATACTGACAAGCCCCGCCATATCGATCTTAAAAAACAAGCGCTGTTCGAGATGAACAGCGCAATAGAAATTAGTAAAGAACAACAATTTTAAACGCCATGAGCATTTTAAAAACAAAAGAATTAAGCAAAATCGGCTATACCAATGATAAAGCAAGGAGTCTGGTGATCAATATCGTATCCAGGTATTTTAAGCACCAAAGCAAAGCCGAAATAACAGAATTATTAACAAACATTTTAAACAGCCCTGAGAACTACCTCAATGATGAAATAACCGGAAAAATAGCGGAGACCTTTATGGATCGTCCGAAACAATTTGATTTTAAGACCTATTCCCTCCTGCTGGAAACCGGACTGCTAAAAATCTACGGCGGGAAGGAGATCGACCATGGCGCAAAAAAACAGATGGAACTGGCCATGTCACTCCCTGTTGTACTGCAGGGCGCATTGATGCCAGACGCACATACCGGCTATGGTCTGCCGATCGGTGGTGTTTTGGCAACCGACAACGCGGTAATTCCTTATGCGGTTGGGGTAGATATCGGCTGCAGAATGGCACTTTCTATTATCGATGAAAGCGACAGCTTCTTTAAACGTTATGCGCACCAGATGAAAATGGCGTTAAAGGAACAAACGCATTTTGGTATGGAAGGTTGCCTGGATGTACAGGCTGAGCACGAGGTATTGGACAGCCCGGTATTTCGGGGCACTGACTTACTCAAACGCCTGCAGGGAAAAGCTGCGCGGCAACTGGGAAGTTCGGGCAGTGGCAACCACTTTGTCGAATTCGGTGAGATTGACTTATTTGCAGGCAACTCGGCAGGACTTCCGGCCAGAAAATACCTGGCCTTGTTGTCTCACTCGGGGAGCAGGGGACTGGGCGCAAACATTGCGCAGCATTATACCAAAATAGCAATGAACACTTGTAGGCTGCCTAAAGCAGTGGAGCGACTAGCCTGGCTGGACATGGATTCGGAAGCAGGGCAGGAATATTGGCTGAGTATGAACTTAGCTGGTGATTATGCAAAGGCTTGTCATGAGGTCATACACCGGAACTTGTTGAAATCATTAGGGATTGAAGCAATGACTACAGTGGAGAACCATCATAATTTTGCCTGGAAGGACACGCTCGCTGACGGCAAACAGGTGATTGTACACCGCAAGGGGGCAACTCCTGCACATAAAGGCGAAATGGGAATCATTCCCGGCAGCATGTGCAGTTCGGCCTACCTGGTTTCCGGGACTGGATCGGAAAGCTCCTTGTACTCTGCCGCACACGGTGCGGGAAGGGCAATGAGCAGAAGCAAAACGAAGGACAGCACAACGGCGTCGGACTTGAAGAAAGTATTGGGCAAAGCTGGTGTGACCTTGATCGGGGGCAGTGTGGAAGAAAGTCCGAAGGCTTATAAGGACATTGAAAAAGTAATGGCGGCACAAACTGACCTGATAAATGTAGAAGGCCGGTTCCAACCCCGGATTGTGAGAATGAACAGGGAATAAATTGCCGAGCTGCAGTCCCCAAAATTAAAAAAGGCAGGGAAATTAAACTCCCTGCCTTTCGCTTTAAAAGAAAATCACCTTCTCAGAGAAGACATCAGCGTCCCGATTCTTCATCGGGAATGCAGTCTTCGAAGAGAATGGTTATTTTTCCTTTTTCGAAGAGAATGGCATCCCCCCTATTTAAACAAATTCTTCAACGCCTCCAATTTCAACTGCAAATCCCCATCAGGAAGTTTCTCCTTTTTCTCACTTTTCTGCACATGCTGAGGCTTTATTGGTTTTTTATGTTGCTGACCCGCCGGTTGTGGATTGCGCTGGGGCTGACCGGCAGCTGGTTTCGTGAGCTTCTTCGCTCTATCTCCCTGCCGTTTCTGATCCTGCTTCAGTTTCGGTGCCTGTTCCATTTTCATGGACAACGAAATCCTTTTCCTTGCCACATCTACCTCCACTACCCTTACTTCTACCTTTTGGTGGACTTTTACGACATCTGCCGCATTGGCGACAAACTTATCGGAGATCTGACTGGTGTGTACCAGTCCGTCCTGATGAACGCCAATATCTACAAAAGCACCAAAATTGGTAATATTGGTCACGATACCCGGCAACTTCATGCCCACCTTCAGGTCTGCTATTTCATTGACCCCATCCGTAAAACTAAACAACTCAAATTGCTCACGGGGATCCCTGCCTGGTTTGGCCAGCTCGTTCATGATGTCATTGAGCGTAGGTAAGCCAATCTCATCGCTAACATATTGCTGCAGTTTGATTTGTTTGCGCAATTCTACGTCGCGCATCAGTTGGGCAACGCTGCAGTTCAGGTCCCTGGCCATTTTGCTGACCAGCGCGTAGCGTTCCGGGTGAACCGCACTGGAATCCAGCACCTGTTCAGCATTTCTGATTCTTAGAAAACCTGCAGCCTGCTCAAAAGCTTTATCGCCCAGGCGCGGCACTTTTCTCAGACTTTCCCTGTTTTTGAAGGCTCCGTGTTCATTACGGTAGCTCACAATATTTTGTGCAAGTTGCGGGCCAAGTCCGGATACATAAGCCAGTACCTGTTTAGAGGCAGTATTGAGTTCGACCCCTACCGCGTTCACGCAGCTCATCACCGTATCATCAAGCGACCCCTGTAATTTATTCTGGTCTACATCATGCTGGTACTGTCCCACTCCTATTGATTTGGGGTCAATCTTCACGAGTTCAGCCAATGGATCCATCAACCTCCGTCCGATTGAAACAGCTCCACGAACAGTGATGTCATGATTTGGAAATTCCTCACGCGCTACATCTGAAGCCGAATAAATGGAAGCTCCGTTTTCATTAACCATTACAATCAGTATGTTTTCGAGGCCTAGTCCGCGTACAAACACCTCCGTTTCTCTGCCAGCCGTTCCATTGCCGATTGCGATAGCCTCGACCTCATGTTCAACACAAAGCCTTTTGATCGTCTGTGCGGCCTCTAGCACCCCTCTATTTCCATTGTGCGGATAGATTGCTGTATTCTCCAATAGCTTGCCCTGTTTGTTCAGACAGACCACTTTACATCCGGTACGGAAACCAGGATCAATGGCCAATACATTTTTCTCGCCCATCGGTGCGGCCAGCAGGAGTTGTCTTGCATTTTCTGCAAATACCCTTATCGCCTCTTCATCGGCTTTCTCTTTTGCCAAATTCCTGGCTTCTGTTTCCATAGCAGGTCCAAGCAGGCGCTTATAGCTATCCTGTATGGCCAGTTTGACCTGGGCCGAAGCACCATTATTTCCTTTGACAAACTGTCTTTCTAATATTTCTATCGCAGCATCTTC
>JAZKCT010000052.1:0-5416 GCA_040387995.1 Bacteroidota bacterium
TAGGGCAATGATCAGTAATATCCAGATGACCGGACTTTTCTTTTTGGGTTGTACTCCTAATTCTGCCATGATGTATTTTGTAATTATTGTTTGCTGCTTATAACCTAAATACCAGCAGATTGTTTGGCATATTTAGCCGATTTGTTTTGCGAGAGGTGCTATGCCTGAGTTACTATTGCCTTGGTGCGGTACGACAAAGCAACACGGCTACACGGCCACGGCATCCTGTCGAATAATGCAATTGATTTTCCTGACTATACACTCCTTCAAAGCCAGGCTTTTCATAGCTGATGAAATGTTTTTCCGAAAGCAGTTGCTTGTTCATGATCGCTCATAGTGTTAATTCATTTGGAAATCCGGTATCCGCTCGGGGAATCATCTTTGGCTAGGGTCTGCATCGCGGAGACCCTAGGCTCGCATTCCTGTTCATGAATGGACTGGCAGTGTTTTTCAAAATATCGTCTAATGGCAACTCCAGTGAAAAATTTTTCAACCACTGCCTTTTTCCATAGCATCAGGCAGGCTAACAGCGTAAAAAATATTGCAGCACAGCCAAACCCTTTGGTGTAACTATTCACCAACTCGGAAAGATAAAAAGCCAGGGTAATAGCCAGGGCAAGAAAAGCCATAAGCAGGCATAACAGTACGATGGTATTTGTAATCAGATCCGCCGCCAACTTAAAGCCCCTTTCCATAACGTTTAGCTTAAGCAGTTCTAGCCGGATGCGAAAATAATTCCTGACATCGCACCAAAGCGCATTAAAATCAGCAGGTGTATCTTTTTCCATCATTCAAAATTTTAGATATTCTTATTCTTGCGGTCCCCAAAGCTCCACGGCGGCCGGCGAACTTGTGTTTATTTTTTCATTAGTAAACCATATTGACCGGTAATTGTTTTTACGTAAATTATGTCATGCACATTAACAACTTTCATTTCACCACATTTTATAGAAACTATGCCCGACCGCACTTTTCGTGATGCCCTTAGCAGCTATTATAAGGATATGCAAATTTACGCGCGGTCGCTGGAGCCCAATGCCCAAGAAGCCAATGATCTTGTACAGGAAACCATATATAAGGCCATTCGTTACCAAGAAAAATTCAATACTACCATGAGTCTTCGCGGATGGCTGTTTACGATATTAAAAAACACAAAGATAAATGCCTTCCGCAGGAAAAGGCGCAGTGATACCCTGATCGCATGTGAAGAGACCTTGTCCTACGCGAAGTTGTTCTACAGTGCCTCAAAAAATGAAGGAGAGCGCAATTGTGTCATTGCAGACATTCAGAATTCAATATCGGCGCTAAATCCGGAATATGGCATAGCGATAAGTTATTTCCTCAAGGGCTACAAGTATCATGAAATTTCCTCCATGCTAAATATCCCTATTGGAACGGTCAAATTCAGGATACACATGGCACGTGGAATACTTAAACAGCAGCTGAGCGTTTATCAGCTTCATTGATCCTGCTATAAGAAAGAGATAATTCCCTGGGAGTAAAACACCCCGGGTTTGCCGACACCAAATGCATCCGAGACAAATGGTTATATTTGGTCAGAGAAAGGATTTGGTGACATCTTTAGTGGAACCTCGCGCTGCCGCGCAAACGTACTAAAGGCTCGCGTGCTGATCGAAAATCTGACTGTTGCACCTGCTGGATCATATCTCATATAAGAATTAAAATAACAGTACTAATCTATCGGGGAATGTCGGCGTTTGTACCCTTGTCATCCGATAACAATACCGCCCGGATCCGATCAATATGGACTTGAGAAAGATCGGCACGTTCCTTAGCAGACCGCGCAGCAGCCCCTTCCTGCTCGTTGGCAACGGTCATTAATAAATTTCTGCGTTCCTCAAACATCCTAAGCGCAGTCCACATTGTCTCCTCAATTTTCTTAGTTTGTTCCGCTAAAAGTGCAGCTGCAGTATACGCATGACCCGTATGGCATCGGTACCTAAGCCCCCTATCCTTTTTAATTTTCCAAAGCACACCACCACAGCCCGGACAATTAAAAGGAACCTGATCGCCCAGCGCATTGACCGAAGGAAGATCACTCAAAACACGTTCAGCAATTTTTGATTCTCTTGCTAACGCTTCTGGAACAGGCTTGCTCTTTTTAATTGGTAGGGCAGCAAGCTTACAAAACAAAACCCCCATCTCAGAGATTGGTACACAGAAATCAGGCTTGAGCTGAATTAAGGCATTCAGTGGCATGTCAGGATACGCAGCATCGTTAGGATCCTGAATAACCGTTATCCCGCAGCGCTCCCATATTGGATCGCGGCAATGCATTGCCAGTTGCATCTGAAGAAATATGCTGCACAACCAGTAATGGAATATCAAAGTCAGCGGGCAATTGTTTTACCAATTGAACGAGGGCTGCCATCCCACCAGCTGAGGTGCCGACAACAATTATTCGATCTTTTTTTGCGTTTATGGAGGAATTTCTCATTATCGAATATAAGCTATTTTATCAGCGAATATACATGGTCATTTTCTGGTGTAATAGACAGCAGCGGCTTGCACACCAATAATGCCAATTTTAAATAAACTTCTTGATTTTCATGTAACCTTTCCAGCAAATCTCGGTTTAGGTTATCTGCATGCATACATTTAGGGGAATAATAAATTATTAGATTAAAGGCATATGCCTTTTCTACAAATTGGTACAGTACTTGAACTGCTCAGATACCTGTAAAAAACAATTTCAATACGTCTACCTATGGAAAACATTACTCTTAGCAATGAGATCTGCGATCAACGCTCCTGCCTGGAGGCCTTTGCGATCAAATTTACCAACAACGTGGAAGATGCCAATGATCTCGTACAGGATACGATTATTAAGGCCTTTCGATACCATTATTTGTACAAACCTGGCACGAATATTAGAGCTTGGTTGTTTACAATCATGAAAAATACCTTCATTAATAACTATCGCAAAGGCGTGCGAAAAACAGCTGTTATTGATACAACAGAGGATCTATCTTCCTTTCAACTGGTAGGAAGTGCCCATAGGAATCAGTCTGAAAATAAATTTATGATGGAAGATATCAATAAGGCCCTTGCGAAACTTCAATCGGCTTATTCCGTACCTTTTTTGAGATATTTTGAAGGTTATAAATACCACGAAATCGCTCAGGAGTTAAACATTCCGATCGGGACTGTAAAGACCCGTATCCACGTGGCCAGAAGGTTTTTAAAAGGACAGTTGAAAATGTATCATGATACCTTCAAAATTTCAGCATAGGACATAGTCTACATAGAAGGTGTTGGCATAAGTCTTTGAAAGGAAGCAAAAGTATCTAAATTAGAACAATAACCTTCTTCTTTATATAAGCTTTACTTTTCGACCTCCAAGGCAGGACCGAATGGCCTTCCTTTTACTGTGCCGATCTTCGATGATCCTAATCAAACGCAAAATCCTGGTCTAGCTGCTTTAGCATTTTCTTCAGTGCAGTCCGAACCTTAACGGCAGTAGCCTGGACTACGTTTTTATATTTAGTGCCCAGGCTACCGGCAGATATTCCAGTGGCGGACATCCCCGGTGTCTGAAAGGTTTCGGCTATACAAGAGAAAAGTTCGGTCTTTACTTCGGCCTGCACCAGACCGGCATCCATCAACAATCGAAGGAAATAGGCCAGCGCATCGACGGAAAATGTTGTCTGGATCCGGTAACCGGAAGCTCTGTTACATGAAACCATAGGAACAGTAACAAGGGCCTGCTCCGCAGCGATCCGTATTTTTTCTTTATTCTGGAGGTAGTGGATCTCATTCCTGATAAACTCCAGCATGACCTCCTTGTTTCTGCGTCGGGAAGCATCCACGCAACCGGCCTGCTTCCGTAGGGAAACGAAGTCGAAATCCCGCTGATAATGGTAAAGCCGCCCAAGTTGCAATCCTACCTCATCGATCTCCTCCACTTCAGCACGAATTTTGCCCTGCATGTAATCGACAAACCTTTTGGTGTTAAAATTATACTCAAATAAATGATGAACCAGCAAATCATTACAATCATTGTAGTCCCGGCGGACCATTTCCAGCAGGTAAACTTGTAAATTTTTCAGGTAGGCCAAGCGTTCGTAGGAACATTTTTTAGCCGTACAGCAATCCGTCATGGGCTCCAGGATCAGGTCTGTTAATTTTTTGACCACACCAGCCTTGGTAAGGGCCGCCTGCAGCAAGGCATTTTGTGCCTTTAGCTCTGCAGACTCCCGCCTGAGATGCAGGCAGGGCATTAAGGTAGCCGGATCAAGATACTTCGCACCCTGGGTAATCAATCGCTCGATAACCGAATCCAGGCAGGCGATGACCTCATTTTTCAATTGCTCCAATGGCGCTGAAAGCCCTGTATAGCGATCCACTGCATTGAGCAAATAAACCGATTCAGACTGGACCTGTTGCAACTGGCGCCGCACCAGGCTTTTTTCAAAGATGCTGCCAATAAAGAAATCCATGTATTTAAACATTTCTTCCCGGATCTCAGGAAGCGCCTGTTTCCAGACGTCAATTTCATGTTGACTCAACTGCCGTTTGGCGATGTTCATTTCCTGCAGGATCAGGGTCCGTAAGGTTAGTGTAGTATGTGTTCTCATAATGCTTGAATAATTCCTAAGTAAATGCTATCAGCGATCAGGGTCCTGCTCATGGAAGTCATACTGACATAGGCATGAAGGGGCTGTCCGATCAACCTCGGGTTAATTTTGAACGTATAGTGTTCCACCGCACGGTTCACAGCCCCGACGAAGCCATCCGTCAGGCCGAGCGCTTCCGAATACAGAACCAGCATCAACTGGTCATTGTACGCCGCACCGGGCTTGTAATTCTGCGACCAGGACATGCTAATCTGATCCTCAGCTACAAACACTGCCTGCACACCTGCCGGTGGTGCCAGCGGTCCGGCACTGATCTGGAACTCCGCATAGCGAACCTCGATGTCCGGGAAAACACCACTAAAAGCCGTTTTGTAATTGGCCGACATGGCCGCCGCGATGGCCGTCTTACCCACTGCCAGGTTCTGGAAACCAATACCCAAAAAGGGATGAAAAGGAACCAGCCAGTCGTTGATGAACTTAAATTTACCCTCATTGGCCAATTGGGCCTCACTTCTTTCCCGAAGTGGTTTTTCACTTGCCTGCCTTAAATAGGGAATGCCTTTCCAGGTTGCGCCAATCACGGGACCTAGTTTGCCGGAGATGGGGCCTAATATGCCTTTTTTTAATCTAGCCATGATACAAGTTTAATTAGGATGAACTGTTTGAGATACATTTGTCCGGGGACCTCCAGAGACCTAGGAGACACCTGGGAGACACCTAGGAGACACCTACTTGTTGTAGGCCGTAAGTCAGGGTGCCTGTTTGTCTTATCCGTATTAAGCTATACAGATTATTGATTTAATTTTGAATTGATTATA
>JAZKCT010000053.1:0-12560 GCA_040387995.1 Bacteroidota bacterium
AAAAAACCGCCTCCGAATTTCTTCGTTAGACGGTTTTTTAGTGGGCCCAGCTGGGCTCGAACCAGCGACCAAGAGATTATGAGTCTCCTACTCTAACCAACTGAGCTATAGGCCCTTACGCAATTTTCTGCTGTCTGCGTGAGACAAATTTAGACAATTTTTCTATGCTTTTAACATCTTTTTCTTTCTTAGGAAATCCCCCAAAGGTTTCCAAAAATGTTAAGCTTAGAAAGCTTGTTTTACATTCTTTAGCTCGATGATTATGAGTCTTCTACTCTAACCAACTGAGCTAATGGCCCTGAAAAATCTATTAGATTTTGCGAGTGCAATGTTACATATTTGTATCCAATTATGGAAACAGTTTTAGCACAAAAAATAAAAAACATTATTTTCGATTATGGTAATGTCATCTTCGAAATTGACTTCAAAAAGGCGCAAAATGCACTTTCTCAATTGGGTATCCCAGACATAGAATCTTTCTTTGGTCATAAAGGTCATGACGAATTATTTTCCAAACTGGAGACCGGATCAATCTCTGCTGCTGAATTCAGAGATGGTATTCGTGCAGCCGCCAAAAACAATGTCCTGTCAGATCAAGAAATTGATGCCGCATGGAATAGTATTTTTGTTGGGGTCCCTAAAAACGTTCATGAGGTATTGCTTCAGGCCAAGGATAAATACAGGACCTTTTTACTAAGTAATACCAATGAGATCCACTACAATTTTTTTGTGGACTACCTCAAAAGGGAGTATGCAATAGATGGTAATGACTCACTTTTTGAAAAAGCATATTACTCTCAGCTGATGCTACTTCGCAAACCTCATGTGGAAATCTTTGAGCGGGTAATTCATGAGAATAACCTGAACTCTGAAGAGACATTGTTCATCGACGATAGTCCGCAGCATCTGGTTGGTGCGAAGCAGGCCGGACTGCACACGCTTTTAATGGATAAACACCCAGGAGAACTGGGAGAATTCCTGGCAGAACATGGCTTGCTGTAAACTTAGGCCATTCTTCTTCGCTTTTTTTCCCTGATGATCAGTCCCAGTTCACGGCTGGTCTGTCCGGCGATGGAAGTGTTCTCCTGTGCCCTCCTGAAGAGATAAGGCATAACGGCCTTTATAGGGCCGTAGGGAACATATTTAGCGACGTTGTAGCCCGAATCTGACAGGTTAAAGCTTAGGTTGTCACTCATGCCTAACAATTGCGCAAAGTATACATGCGGATGATTATGGCTTATTCCATGATCATCCAGCAACATGGCAAGCAACCTGCAACTCTCCTCGTTGTGTGTACCGCAGACAAAAGCAATGTTGCTGATGTGTGTAACCGCATACCTTAGCGACTCATCGTAATCCCTGTCAGAAGCCTCTTTGCTGGGTTGAATCGGAGAAGGATAAGCCATTTCTGCTGCCCTTTTTCTTTCTTTTTCCATATAAGCTCCCCGCACCATCTTTACACCCAAAATAAAACCCTCTTCTGTAGCAAGCTGATGATCTGCTTTCATGCTGCTAAGTTTGTCATGCCGGTACATTTGGTAAGTATTGTAGACAATGATTGAGGTTTTGTTGAACAGTCGCATCATATCAATAGCCAACTGATCAATGGTGTCCTGGATCCAGGTTTCTTCTGCGTCGATCATCACAGGAACTTTAAGATCGTATGCGCGTCTGCAAATCATTTCACAACGTTGTGTTACCTTTGCAAATTCATTCTGTTCGGCGGGAGTAAGCGGCGCTTTCGCATCCAGTTTTTCCAGCAGCCCAAATCTTCCGATTCCAGTAACCTTAAACACTGTGATTGGAATACGGCGATCGCCGGAAGCTCTTTCGATGGTGCGGACGATTTCGGCACAGGTGAAATCGAAAACAGATTCTTCATCCTCACCCTCCACTGAATAATCGAGTATGGTTCCTACATTTCCTGAATCCAACTGGCCAATGGTATGTTCACATTCAGCGATGGTTTCCCCGCCGCAAAAATGCTTAAATATGGTGGCCTTGATCAATCCCTTTATAGGAAGGCCGATGCTTAAAAAAAAATTGGTAACCGGAGGGCCGACCTGAGTCAGAAAGTTGCTGCTAATGATTTTAAAAAGCCAATAGGCACTATTCAGTTCGCCATTAGATTTATTGCGGAACGCAACTTCGGTGTCATCAAAATTCAGCGATTTCTTGGGGATTATTTCCATTTATGAAGGTCAGTTAGTCTATTCACTACAAAAATATGAAATCCATTTATAAATAATTGTAAGTTTGCCTTATCATGATACAATTTAAACTGGAGGGTGAATTTATTCCCCTGATACAGTTGCTCAAAGCAACTGGCCTGGTCCAAAGCGGAGGAGAAGCACAAACTGTTGTGGAGGATGGCCTTGTGAAGTATAACGGGAATGTCGACTACCGTAAAAGACTAAAAGTCAGGGTAGGAGACATAGTTGATTTTATGGGCCAGAAAATAACTGTAATTTAATGAACACAATTGATAGCGCGGGACACCGCATTTATTTTGAATCCGGGCTCGCAGCACTGTCTGATTTTATTACTCCTGAAAAGTACAGTAAGGTATTCGTATTTGCGGATGGCAATACGAGTGAACTGTGTTTGCCATTGTTTCAGCAAATGCTGGTAGACTATACTGATTTCGATCTCATTGAAACAGATCCCGGTGAAGAAAATAAAAACATAGACTTCTGTATAGGTATCTGGAAAACACTGCTGGATTTCGGCGCAGACCGCAAATGTTTGATGATCAATCTTGGTGGCGGCGTCATCACCGATATGGGCGGTTTTATTGCTTCAACGTATAAACGTGGTATCGATTTTATCAATATACCCACTACTTTGCTTTCACAGGTCGACGCTTCGGTTGGCGGGAAAACTGGGATTGATATCGACAATGTCAAAAACATGGTTGGTACGTTTGCACTTCCTCAGGCGGTATTCATTGAAACTGCATTCCTGGCAAGTTTGCCGAAACGGGAATTACTCTCCGGATTTGCAGAGATGATCAAGCATGGACTGATAGTAGATAAAGTCTATTATGAAGGGCTAAAAAATGCCGATTACGAAGCCATTACCGCTACCGCTATACACCGTTCTGTAGAGATAAAAAACGAGGTGGTGACAGCGGATCCACATGAAAAAGGACTTCGTAAGATCCTGAATTATGGACATACCATCGGTCACGCAATAGAAACCTATTCCTTGATTAATGACAAAAAGCCGTTGACACATGGAGAAGCCATTGCCATTGGGATGATTTGTGAGGGGTATTTGTCTTTGCACAACAATACCTTGTCCGAACTGGAGCTGGCAGATATCAGTACCTACCTCCTGGAATTGTATCCGGCCTATCAAATCAATAAGGGTAGTTATGACGAGTTAATCGACTTCATGCAAAGTGATAAAAAGAACGAAAATGGGCAGATCCTGTTTTCGCTGTTGAGTGAGATAGGGAACTGCGACTTTAACTGCCGGGTTTCCACAATGCATATTATCGAAAGTCTTGACTACTACAACCAATTGGCTAAATAAGGTGTCCGCTATTGTGCGGCAAACAGCAAATAATTTTTTTTAAATAAATATTGACAAATTAAATTTTGTTAGTACATTTGGCAAAACAAAAAAAGAATCTGCTTGTTTGGCTGGGTTCAACAATAAAAAGATTACATGAAAAATATCACTACATATTGGTTTGGTTACTTCTACTATTTTAGTAAGAGCCGGGACTAATATGCAATAATATCATAACAAGATAAATGTATACGAAAGTCCCGGCCAAACGCCGGGACTTTTTTGTTAGGCAGAAAAAAGAAACAAATCAATATTAAGCGGCAGCAACAAAAATGAAAAAAGGAACAAGGGTAGCAATTCAGGGCATCAAAGCATCTTTCCATGAAGAAGCCGCATTTAAGTTTTTTGGAAGAGATATTCAGACGATTGAATGCAGCTCTTTTAAAGCTACTTGTGAATCACTGGTCAACAAACAAGCCGACTACGTGGTAATGGCCATTGAAAATTCCATTGCAGGTAGTTTGTTGCCCAACTACACCTTGATCAGGGAGTATAACTTTGCAGTAGTAGGTGAAGTATATCTGCCAATTCAATTGCACCTGATGGCTTTACCGGGTGTAAAATTTGAAGACGTTAAATTCGCAACTTCGCATCCGATCGCGATTCGGCAGTGTGTAGACTTCTTTTATGATTTCCCACATATCCAGGTATTCGAAGGCAGTGATACGGCTGCCTGTGCAAAAAAAATCAGAGATGAGCAGCTTACTGATACCGTAGCGATTGCAAATACCCTGGCTGCAGAGCTTTACGGGCTGAATATTATCGAGAGAAGAATAGAATCCAATAAAAAGAACTATACCCGCTTCCTGATATTAAAGGTTGATAAATCTGAAGACGTGAAAGATAGCAATAAAGCCTCCATCTGCTTTGAGGTGGGTAATCATGTAGGTGCGTTATCGAAAGTACTGAACATTTTTGCAGAACAAGATGTGAATTTGACCAAGATCCAGAGTATGCCGGTGCTGGGAAAAAGAAATGAATATTATTTTTATGTAGATATGGAATGGTCGGATACGGAAGGTTACGACAAGGCCATTCGTCAGGCATTAAAATATACAGTGAACTTTAACATTATGGGCGAATACCAAAAAAACGACAAAGTATAAGTTATTGAGGTGCGCCTTTGAACAAAATATTAACACATTACAACCCCACAAAAAAATGAAATTACAATTGAACATCCAGCCATTAAACACTTGGCTAAACATCAAAAACGAGCCATTGATTATTTCTGGCCCTTGCAGCGCTGAAACAGAAGAGCAATTACTGACTACAGCGCATTTACTTGCAGGTACAGGTAAAGTCTCAGTATTGAGAGCTGGTATCTGGAAACCACGTACCCGTCCGGGAGAATTTGAAGGAATCGGAAGCATCGGTCTGGAATGGCTGAAAAGAGCGAAAGCTGAAACTGGTTTGCCTACTGCTGTTGAAGTGGCAAATGCAAAGCATGTTGAAGAGGCACTGGCTGCCGGCGTAGATATTCTTTGGATTGGTGCACGTTCTACGGTTAACCCTTTTACCGTACAAGAGATCGCAGATGCATTGCAAGGTGTTGATATCCCTGTGCTGGTAAAAAACCCGGTAAATCCTGATATCCAGTTATGGGCAGGTGCTTTGGAACGTATTAACCGTGCAGGTATTACCAAATTAGGAGCGATCCACCGTGGTTTCTCTTCGTTCGAGAAAAGTTCATTCCGTAACGAGCCAATGTGGGAACTTGCAATCCAGTTGAAGACCTTAATCCCTGACCTTCCAATTATCAATGATCCAAGTCATATCTGTGGCAACAGGGAGTTGATTCCTTATATCGCACAAAAAGCATTAGACCTGGACATGCAGGGATTGATGATCGAGTCGCACGTGGATCCTTCTGTAGCCTGGACTGATGCAAAACAACAAGTAACTCCCGCTGCACTTGCGGAAATTGCAGAACGCTTGACCGTTCGTGAGCCTGAGTCTAAAAACGAGGCTTTTACTGATCAACTTGCGGAACTTCGTAAACAAATCGATAAAATTGACGACCTTTTATTGCAGAAATTAGGTGAACGTATGGCAATTGTGGGTAAAATCGGAGAATTTAAACGTGACAACCAGGTTACTATTTTACAGGTAAACCGTTGGGATGCGATCATAAAAAAAGGCATTTCTTTTGCAAAAGCTTTAAAACTGGACCTGAATTTTACAGAGAAATTTCTCGAACTGGTACACGGCGAGTCTATCCGTAAACAAACTGAGATTATGAATGCAGGCAAGGCTGAACAAGGTATTGCAGCAGAAGCACACACTGAAGTTAAGTCTTAAGGATGAGTAAGCATGCGCTTGTCTCCTTTACGGGAGGCAAACAAATCAATACCGAGATTGTACTTACTGGTTCTAAGAGTGAGTGTAACAGAGCATTAATTATCAGTTCTTTAAGTAAAGGCCTGGTAAAAGTGGAAAACCTGTCCAATGCGGCAGATACTGTCACGCTGAATGAAATACTGAACACCATTTCACAGGATATCCTACATCAGCAGACTGTTGATGTAGGTCCTGCGGGAACTGCCATGCGGTTTTTAACGGCTTATCTTTCTGTGCTTAAGGGTAATTTTTTGCTGACAGGTTCGGAGCGGATGAAACAACGTCCAATCGGCATTCTTGCCGAGGCGCTGAAGGCGGTTGGTGCAGATATCACCTATGCAGAACAGGTAGGCTATCCGCCGTTGGCGATCAATGGTCCGTTGAAGCAAACAGCGAATAAGGTAAGCATCAAAGGTGATGTCAGCAGTCAATATATTTCAGCGCTGCTAATGGTTGCTGCTACGCTGTCAGAAGGACTTACATTGCAGATAGAAGGGGAGTTGACTTCTCTTCCATACGTGAAAATGACGTTGGACATGTTACAGGAGGCAGGAATTTCACATGCATGGGAAGGCAACAACATTACTGTCTTGTCCCAGTCTTTTAAAGCAGCAAGTCTTGCTGTAGAACCAGACTGGAGTGCCGCCTCTTACTGGTACAGTATTGTTGCGCTTCATGAAAATGCACGTATTGATTTGCCTTATCTTAAAGGTAAAAGTTTGCAGGGGGACAGTCGAATCCGGCAAATTATGGATGCATTTGGTGTTAACACCGAGAAAACGGAAACAGGTCTGACCATTAGTTCATCGGACAGAAAAATCGGTAAGGAAGTATTGGATTTAAAAGATTGCCCTGATCTTGCGCAAACAATCATTGTCTGTGCTGCTGCATTGAAGCAGAACCTCGTTTTTACAGGTTTGGAGACACTAAAAATTAAAGAGACGGATAGGGTGCTGGCATTACAAAATGAACTGGCAAAGATTGGTGTTACACTTACTGAAGACAATCTGATGTACAGTTTGAATTGTGATAACCTTCATTTTCCAAAGCGCGTGAGTTTTAGAACCTATGAAGATCACAGAATGGCCATGGCCTTTGCGCCATTGAGCCTGAGAATTGATGAGGTGGTGCTCGAAGAGATGAACGTGGTAGAAAAATCTTATCCAGACTTTTGGAAAGACCTGGAAAAAGCAGGATTTAGAGTTCAGGAAATTTAAATATTAACAAGAAAAAATGGCAGGTAATACATTAGGGCAACTATTCCGCATCAGTACTTTTGGTGAATCTCATGGTGTCGCAATTGGCGTTATTTTAGACGGTTGCCCTGCGCAACTGCCAATTGACATAGATTTCATTCAGTCTGAGCTTGACAAACGCAGACCTGGGCAGTCAAAGATCACAACACAGCGTAAAGAAAGCGATACTGTACAGATCCTGTCCGGCTTATTCGAAGGCAAAAGTACCGGTACGCCTATTGCAATGCTGATTCCCAATGAAGATCAGCGTAGTAAAGATTATAATCACAACACGGATGTTTACCGGCCTTCTCATGCGGATTATACCTACGATGCCAAATATGGCATCCGGGATTACCGGGGCGGTGGTCGTTCGTCCGCAAGAGAAACTGCGGCGCGTGTGGCTGCCGGTGCTATTGCGAAACTTTTGCTTAAGCACCATGGAATAGAGATTTTTGCCCATGTTTCGTCAGTAGGCAAAATACAAGCTCCGCAATTGAGCAGTAACAATATTCCTGAACTCCTTGCCCTGCGTGAGGAAAATATCGTGCGCTGTGCTGATCCTGCAACGGCTCATGAGATGATTGAATTCATCGATGGCGTAAGGCTGGATGGAGATACGGTAGGGGGCAGGATTAACTGTATTGTTAAGAACTGTCCGGTTGGCCTTGGAGATCCTGTTTTTGATAAACTTCATGCCGACCTGGGTAAAGCAATGTTAAGCATCAATGCTGTGCATGGATTTGAATACGGTTCAGGTTTTGCAGGAAGTGAAATGAGAGGATCTGATCACAATGATATATTTCTGGCAACGGAAGGTGCTCCAAAGACACTAACCAATTTCTCAGGTGGGATACAGGGGGGTATTTCCAATGGAATGGAAATTAATTTCACGGTTGCATTCAAGCCTGTAGCGACGATTATGCACAACCAGCAAACTATAAATGCTGCGGGAGACGCGGCTGAAATCAAAGGAAAGGGAAGGCATGATCCATGTGTTGTGCCCAGAGCTGTTGTTATCGTAGAAGCGATGGCAGCTTTGGTACTGGCAGATCATTTGTTGAGAAATCAAACAAGCAGGCTTTAAAAACCTGCTTGTTCTATCAGAATATAGATGGATATTTTGTCGCGTTATGCTCGTTCATCATCTGATAAACCAATTCAATCACGTCATCAGCCGAAGGTTTACTAAAATAGTCGCCATCCGTACCGTAGGGCGGGCGATGGGCTTTTGCACTCAGTGTTTTTGGCTGTCCGTCGAGGTGATAGTAACCATTTTGCTCCTCAATAATTTGTTGCAATATATATGCGGCACCTCCTCCTGGTACATCTTCATCGACAACAAGCAATTTATTGGTTTTTGATAAAGATCTGGCGCAGACTTTATCCTCATCGAATGGAAGCAGTGTTTGCGGATCTACAATTTCGACAGAGATGCCCATCAGCATCAGCTCGTCAGCGGCTTCTTCTACAATTCGCAGCGTAGACCCATAAGAAACTATAGTTAAGTCAGATCCTTCCCTTAATATTTCAGCTTTTCCCAGTGGAACGGTAAATTCACCGACATTGAGGGGAAGTTTCTCTTTTAGTCTATACCCATTAAGGCATTCAATTAATAGGGCAGGTTCATCTGACCGGAACAAAGTATTGTACATTCCTGCGGCCTGTGTCATATTGCGTGGTACGCAGATGTGTAATCCTCTTAGTGAGCCCAGGATCATCGACATCGGAGAGCCGGAGTGCCATACGCCTTCCAGCCTGTGACCCCGTGTTCGGATAATAAGTGGTGCTTTTTGTCCTGCTTTGGTACGATAAGAAAGACTAGCCAGATCGTCACTCAAAACATTGAGGGCATACAACAGGTAATCCAGGTATTGAATTTCGGCAATAGGCTTGAGGCCTCTGAGCGCTAACCCAATACCTTGTCCAACAATAGTCATTTCTCTAATACCGGTATCAGTAATTCTTAGGTCACCATACTTTGCCTGTAACCCTGCAAAACCCTGGTTAACGTCACCAATAGCACCAAGATCTTCTCCAAATGCGACCAGCCGTGGATCTCTTCCGAAGTTGGCGTCAAAACAAGCATTTAGAATTTCCCGTCCGTCTACCATACGGCTTTCTTCGCTGTATAAAGGGGAAACAGGGGTGACCAGAAATGGGCTTTCATTGCCATCTGTAAACAGCTTGGAGTGATATTTGTCTTCAATCAGATCAGCCTGAGCAGCATACCATTCAAGTAAGACATTCCGCTGCGTAGAAGAAGTACTGCGTGTCAGCCGCAGGGCTTGCCGCACCGATGAAATCACTTCTTTTCGAAAAGCATCAGGTGTGCCTGCCAATGACGAAGCTATTTTTTTTAAGGTCGGGTTATCCGTAGAAAGGGCCTTAATCATGTCTATGATCTGTGATTTTTCTACTTTAATGGTGCCTAAGAATTCTTCCCAAGCCTCTTTCTGCGTTTCACGAACCAGTTTTTTTGCTTCCTCTTCCAGTATAGAAATCTCATCTTCAGTAATGATAGCCGATTCCAGCATCCATTTCCTCATTTGAACAATGCAGTCATATTCTTTTTCCCAGTCCAGACGTGATTGTTCCTTATAGCGTTCATGGGATCCTGAAGTAGAATGGCCCTGAGGTTGCGTCACTTCAGTAATGTGTATCAAAACCGGAACATGTTCGGTTCTGCACACGTCGATAGCGCGTTGGTAGGTTTCACATAATGCAGGATAATCCCAGCCCCTTACTTTATAAATTTCATAACCTGCAGCCTGATCGTCTCTCTGAAAACCTTTTAGAATCTCAGATATGTCTTCTTTTGTTGTCTGGTATTTTGCAGGAACAGAAATTCCGTAGCCATCATCCCATATGGACATAGCCATGGGGATTTGTAATACACCGGCAGCGTTAATCGCTTCAAAAAAAACACCTTCTGATGTGGATGCGTTACCAATTGTTCCAAAAGCCACTTCATTTCCACTAACAGAAAAGTTCTTTAGGTAATTCAGTTCAGGATTTTGACGGTAAAGTTTAGAAGCATAAGCAAGCCCTACAAGTCTCGGCATTTGTCCGCCCGTAGGAGCGATGTCCGAAGAACAATTTTTAATCTGAGTAAGGTCTTTCCAGCTGCCATCCACATTAATGGATCTTGTGGCAAAATGGCAATTCATTTGTCTGCCCGCCGAAGCTGGCTCTGCTTCGATACTTGGATTGGCATATAGCTGAGCGAAGAATTCTTTAAGTGTACAGATGCCAGTTGCAAATGCAAATGTTTGATCCCGATAATACCCTGACCGCCAATCGCCGTTCTTAAAGGCTTTTGCCATAGCAATTTGCGGTAGTTCTTTGCCATCTCCAAATATGCCAAACTTAGCTTTACCTGTCAGCACTTCCTTTCGCCCTAATAAACTGGCCTGCCTGCTTTCATAAGCAATTTTGTAATCGTTGATGACAATAGTTTTAAAGTCATCAAAACTCAATTCTGAAGCATCGATTGGATTAGTGGTGAGTTTTATATCTGGCAGCATAAGCAAATCGGTATAGTGCAAAGATACATAAAATCTAAAGTAAGGCTAAACTGTAGGGTGATTTATATGTTGGAATACTTTTTGATTTGTGATATAAAACATTAAATTTGTTTTATTAAAACTCATATCACATGAAAAAGGTAATATTGTTATTTACGTTAATGTTCGGAGTAGGTGTTGCGGTCAATGCACAGGCAAAACCTGCAGAATTCAAATTCGACAAAGAAACATTTGATTTTGGAATGATCGTTGCAAACAAGCCGGCAGTTGTTGATTTTAAATTTACGAACACTGGAGATGAGCCATTGATTATTACCAAGGTTGAAACATCTTGTGGTTGTACTGCGTCAGATTATACAAAAACACCAGTGAAAAAAGGTGGTACAGGAGTAATTACTGTCACTTATAATCCAACAAGCACACTTCCTTTTAATAAGTCAATTACAATCCTTTCTAATGCGAAAACTACTACAAAAGTACTTTACATTAAAGGGAATATGCCGCCTGCTACTACCAAATAGAAATAACGCGAAGATATTTAATCAAACCTCGTTGTTTAATCAACGAGGTTTTTTTACTTTTACACCATGCTAACTATTTCAGAAAAAGGGATTAAGATGCCTGCATCTCCTATAAGAAAACTCACTCCTTATGCTGATCAGGCCAAAATTGACGGCAAAAAGGTATATCACCTCAATATTGGACAGCCGGACATCCAAACACCGGAAGTCATGATTAATGCGATTAAAAACATTGATTTTAATATCTGGGCCTATACTCCATCGGAAGGCACGCTGACCTATCGGGCCAAGCTGGCAGAATACTACAATAAATTAAACTATGATATCACACCTGCTGATATCCTTGTTACCGTAGGCGGTTCAGAAGCGATTACAATCGCGATACAAACTTGCATAGGTGAGGGTGATGAAGTGATCATACCAGAGCCATTTTATGCAAATTACAATGGATTTGCCTGTATGAGCAACGTGATAGTGAAACCTATCTTGTCGTATATTGAAAACGGTTTCGCACTTCCTCCCATCGCTGAATTTGAAAAACTCATTACGGCAAAAACGAAAGCAATCCTGATCTGTAGTCCAAATAATCCGACTGGATATCTATATTCCAAAGTTGAAATGGAGGCTTTGAAAGAGCTGTGCATTAAATATGACCTTTTCCTTATGGCGGATGAGGCGTATCGGGAATTCTGTTATGATGGTAAAGATTTTGTATCTCCTATGCACCTAGGGGGTCTTGACCAACATACTATAATTCTCGATACTGTCTCCAAGCGTTACAGCGCATGCGGCGCAAGACTGGGCTGCATCATTACTAAGAATAAAGAAGTGATCCAGGCTGCTCTGAAATTCGCACAAGCTAGGCTAAGTCCGGGTATGGTTGAACAAATTGCAGGCACAGCTGCGGTTGATACTCCTGACAGTTACTTTGAAGCTGTAAATAAGGAATATACTTTGAGACGCAACACACTGGTAAAAAGGCTCAATGAGATGAAAGGTGTTTTCTGTCCAAATCCTGGTGGGGCATTTTATGTCGTCGCCCAGCTCCCTATAGACGATGCCGATCGATTCTGCCAATGGATACTGGAGGACTTTGATTATAAGGGTACGACTATCATGATGGCGCCTGCTACAGGTTTTTACTCGACTGCCGGCTCTGGAAAAAATCAGGTAAGGATGGCATACGTACTCAATACAGTTGATTTAAATGCTGCTATGGATTGTCTAGATGCCGCTTTGTCAGAATATCCTGGTAAAACTTTGGTATAATTTTAGTACTTTTGCAATTACTAACAAATGGGGCCGTCTTGGATTTGACAGGGTGGAGCTAAGTATGTTAGCATGCAGTGCGTTGTACGGAG
>JAZKCT010000054.1:0-1754 GCA_040387995.1 Bacteroidota bacterium
ATCCTGCATAGTCTGGTTGATTTGCTGCTAAGATAATTATTAAATTCTTTAAGCCGCTCCCCGCCTATGTTGCAGAACTGGCTTAATCAGAACTTTTAATTCCCATGATAGAGGTAAAGGGCGCCATATGACCAGTTGGGGCCATTTAAGCCAGGATAATTAAACCGGTCCATCATTAAGGCCACGTATCGAAAGGGATAACCTTCTGGTAGTTGGACGACGTTTGGCCATACCCGGGTTCCCGATGCGCCGTCCCATGGTGGCAGATCCATTTTCAGCGTACCTGCTTCTTTAAGATCCGGATAGGTATAAATAAAAACTTTGCGTTCGGAACTTCCTGAAAAACAATAAAGCCTCTCATTTATTTTTTGAATGGATGTGCCGGTAGAATTGTGTGCCACAGGACCTGCTATCTTTTTATAGTTTCGGTCCCAGTTGTCGGACTCCAAAATAATGGCTTTATAACCATCGCTATTCTCGCAAGTGAGGATGCGCCACTTTCCGGCCTGGGCATCAAATAAGATATGCGGATCCTCAATATCGCCGACGACACCAAAGGGCACTGCATTCATGACAGAGAAGCCAAAGCGGGGATCCTGTTTACTCTCGACGGCGAGCAGCTGTTTCTTTTCCTGATCTGGCCTTGCGTAGGCACTGAATCCAGTTGTTATTCCACGCCATAGTTCATTTTTCCGGTCATAAAAAATATGAGAAGCCACCTCGTTCCGCAACAGACCATCATTCCTGTCAAACAAAATTACCCCTTCCAGTTTGACATCAAAGACAGTTGGGTTCATGCTAAAAACGCCTTGAATATGATGTGGTAAAGCCCGTCCGCGAATGGACATCGTGTACCACAAACGCCCTTTATCAAGCATTAAATCTCCGTTTTCGTAGGTAATTGGCCGGATATCGGCCAAGCCTACACCACTTGTTAAAGCCATCCCAACGCTATTGACTGCTACTGCTCCATTTTTAAGGTGCACAAATAGATTTGATTGAAAGGAATGGATGCGTTTTATTGCACGTAAATCTAAATAGTTATTAAAATCACTTTGACCAATCACCTTTGGTAATCCATCGTTTTGCAGGTATAAAACAAGACCACTACCCAGCATTTGGAGTACAATTTTGCCTTTAATCGGTTGTTTTTCCTCAACATTTACCCGGATTGCCTGATCGGTAATTATACTGGAATTTTTCAACACGCTAAGTTTGATTCCCGTGATATAGTTATTGTGAAATCCTATTTTCACAAAAAATTGTTCTTCCAGTTTGGCATCTGAAAACTCGTAACCGATTTCACCTGCTCCGGAACAGGAATGCAAGTCTATGGTATAGGTGGCAAAGGGATTAAATCCCCCGAACCAGATCGATGTTTGCGACTCCTGCCTTGTTTGAACAACCAATTGGTTTTTCTGGACCAGTAACTCGGCATGACTGCGAAAGTAATGCCTTGCAGGATACATGGCTGACATGCCAACTACCCTGGAAGGATCAAGCTTTGCCAGGGAAATTGCCTGGTCTTCGTCAAATATCATTCTTTTGACACCTTGTCTGACAAATTCAATTTCGTTAGGCAAAACCTGGCATTCAACAACAGGATGATTCAGTAACAAGAGACAAAGGGCGGGGAAAAGGGATTGGATAATTTTATACACAGCGCTATTAAAATAAAATATTAACCTCAAACAAGAACAAAAGATTTTTCAATTGAAATACCAGCAACTAGTTAAATTTTTCTAGTTTTAGCC
>JAZKCT010000055.1:0-98699 GCA_040387995.1 Bacteroidota bacterium
ATTTTATCTCATCATCGGTTTTCAAAAGTCTATTTATTTTTGTACTTTTGTGCCCTCGAAATTTGCCCTATATTAATTTTAATCAAGGCAATAGGAATATAAGCTGTAATTTTTAAAATGCAAGAGAAGACAGAAGATAGGTTGCGTAAGGTGAAGAGTATACTAGTAACATTACCAAAGCCGGAAACAGAGAAATCTCCCTATTTTGATTTGGCCAAGAAATACAATTTGAAGATTGATTTCAGATCATTTATTCATGTTGAGGGTGTTCCGGCCAGAGAGTTCAGGAAGGGTAAAATTACTTTGGCTGATTTTTCCGCCGTTGTATTTACCAGCAGGAATGCGGTAGACCATTTTTTCAGGATTTGTGAGGAAATGAGATACGATGTTCCGGCAGATTTAAAGTACTTCTGTATTTCAGAATCAACGGCATTGTATCTTCAGAAATATATCCAATACAGAAAACGCAAGATATTCTTTGGAAAGCAAACGGCAGCAGATTTGGCGGAAGTACTGAAGAAGCATGCCAGCGAAAAATTTCTGTATCCTTGTTCTGACATGGCTACTGAGGATACCATGAACTTCCTGCAAAAAAACGGCTATAATTTTACACCTGCGGTATTGTTCCGTACTGTTGTTTCCGATTTGTCTGATTTGGCGGAGGTTTTTTATGATGTAATTGCGTTCTTTAGTCCTTCAAGCATCAACTCTTTGTTTGCTAACTTCCCGGAGTTTAAGCAAAACAACACTAGGCTGGCTGCCTTCGGCGCTAACACGCACAAGGCCGTCAACGATGCCGGATTGATTGTAGATATCGCAGCGCCGTCTCCTGAGGCTCCATCGATGATTATGGCAATTGAGAACTACATCAAAAAGTCGAACAAGTAATATTTATGTGACTTATTTTGGTGTCAGGGCATAATTTTTGTCATTATTAATTGTATATTTCAATCATTATTGATAAAATTGTTATAAAATTGCTTTGGCTACACTATGAGAAACATATACTTAATTGGTTTTTTTATTGGTACCATCTTGCTTTCAAGCTGCGGAAAGGGCGGTCAGGGAGAGCTGGTTGGTGTTTACAATAGGAAATTCAGGAACAACAAGATACCTCTGGGCATGGTGTACATACCTCCGGGCCGGACGTTAATCGGCCTCTCTGATGAGGACGTCAACAACACGCAAAGCTCTCCAAGCAGAATGACTTCATTTAGTGCATTCTTTATGGACCAGACCGAGATTTCAAATGCTGAATACAGGCAGTTTGTCAACTGGGTGCGTGATTCCATCGCTTTAACAACTTTAGGCCCTACTGGCGCAGCAGCTTATTTTAAAGCGCAACCTCAGGGTGCAGCAGCCGGACCGGCAAACGGGCAAAGAAATATTGATTGGAAGAAAGTCGGAAATGGCTCTCAGCTCTGGAGTACAAAAAACAATGGTTTGGGTACAAAGCTGACCGATATGTTTTACAGCGGTGCTGATGCCATTCCTGGAAGAAATGAAATAGACATCAGAAAGCTGCGCTATGCGTATAGCTATGTGAGTTCTGATCTTGCAGTAGAAGGCAGAAAGGACGCTTCAAAAAGAAGACAAGATTTTATTGTAACCTATACTGATCTTCCTGATCCGAACAACCCTAACCACCATCCATCTATACCTGTTTATCCGGACACACTGGTTTGGAAAGTAGATTATTCTTATTCACAGAATGACCCGATGGTGAAAACCTATTTTAACCATCCTTCTTATGACGATTATCCGGTAGTAGGTGTTACCTGGGAACAGGCTTCTGCATTTTGTGTGTGGCGGACCAGATTTTATGAGTCAGTAGCTGTAGCCAGGAAACAGCCGATCAATGCAAGACCTGAGTACCAGTTGCCAAGTGACGGACAATTTGAATATGCGGCAAGAGGCGGAAATGTAAAAACCAAGTACCCATGGGGAGGTCCTTACGTGCGTAATACCAAAGGATGTATGCAGGCGAACTTTAAAGTAGGACGTGGTAATTATTCGGATGATGGTGGTTTGTATACGGTGAACGTGAAGTCGTATTTTCCAAACGACTATGGTTTGTACAATATGGCGGGTAATGTTGCTGAATGGACTGTAACAGCCTATAACCAGTCTGCCGCACCAATGCTGCTCGACTTTAATCCCAACTTTACTTATGTCGCCAAAACCAATGACAGCAAATACCTGAAACGCAAAGTGGTAAGAGGCGGTTCATGGAAAGACATAGGATTTTTCCTTCAAAATTCAGTGGGTACTTATGAGTACCAGGACCAGGCGAGATCTTATATAGGATTCCGGTGTGTCTCTGCGTATCCTGGTACGGACATCACTTACAAAAACTAAAAACATCTATAACGTAATTTTCCTTATTTAAAAAACATGGCAGCAAAGAAAAAATTTGATTGGTTACACGTGGCAATTTCCTGGGGAGCCAGTGTGGTAATTTTAGGTGCATTATTTAAAATACTTCATATTGGTGGTACCTTTGGTAACTGGGCAATAGGTGCAGGTTTGGGTGTAGAAGCCTTTCTTTTCTTTTTAACAGGCTTCAGACAACCTGAAGCGGAACTTCCCTGGGAAAGGGTTTATCCGGAACTTAGTCCCGATTTTACAGGTGAACTTCCTAAATCTTCCATACAACAGCCTGTTGCGGCTGCTGGTTTTTCTTCAACTGCGGCATTGGATAAAATGTTGGTTGATGCGAAAATCGGTCCTGAGCTGATTCAGAGTCTGGGTGCTGGTTTACGTACATTCGGCGACAAGGTTGCAGCGATATCTAATGTAGCAGACGCATCTACTGCGACAAGTGAATTTACCGGAAAGATCAAAACTGCTTCCGCGAGCTTCGACGGACTGAACAACGCTTTTGCTAAAGCTACCTCACAGTTGGTGGAAATGGGTGAAAGTAATTCTGCAGCTGCGGCCTATCACGATCAGGTAAACGCGCTGGCTAAGAACCTGTCAGCTTTGAATGCGGTTTATGAACTGGAACTACAAGACTCAAGTGCACACCTGAAGTCAATGAATAAATTTTATCAAAATCTTTCGCTGACGATGAATAATTTTAATGAATCAATGGAAGATTCTAAACAGTTTAAAGACGAAGTGGGCAAGCTTGCAAAAAATCTTTCCTCATTAAATGCCATTTATGGCAACATGTTGTCTGCAATGAACCAGCCACGTGTTTAATTAGTAATCCAATTATTTATTAATTAACGAAGAAAAGAATTATTTAGAATGGCAGGAGCAAAAGAGACAACGCGGCAGAAGATGATCAATATCATGTATTTGGTATTGCTGGCTATGCTTGCGCTGAACGTATCAGATACAATATTAAATGCCTTTAAAAACTTTAACGACAGCTTGGTAAGTTCTAAAACTAACGTGAGTACCAGCATTGATCAGTTGTTTACATCTTTTCAAAATACGAAGTTAAAAGACGAACCTGCGAGAGCCCAGCCGATTTGGGATAAAGCGAATAAGGCAAAGGCGTATGCAGATGAATTAAATAACTATGTTCAAAAGCTAAAAGACCGGTTTACCACTGCGGGAAACGGGATTGACGAAGAAACTGGAGATTTGGTGGAACGTGCGAATATGGACATTGCGCAAGGCATCATGATCAATGGAAAAGAAGGCGAGAAATTAAAAAATAAAATTAATGATACCCGTGAAAAATTGATCGGATTACTGGAAGAGAAGGACCGTGCAGGCGTGACATTTACCCTTGAGGCTAAAGATTCTGAAAAACGCATCAATGGCAACAAGAAATGGGAAGATATTAATTTTGGCGAGGGTATGCCGCTGACAGCAGCGAATACAACACTAAGCAAAATTCAGTCAGACGTAAAAAATGCTGAAGCGGAGATCGTAAAGAAGTTGTTTGGGAATATGGATAAAGCATTGGTCAACCTGGATCAGTTTGCCGCGGTTGCTGTAGCACCAAGTTCTTACATTGTCCAAGGTCAGCCTTATACGGCGGAAGTATTTTTAACCGCGAGTGATTCCAGGTCAAATCCTCAGATTACTGTGGGCGGAAGCAATTTGTCTGTAAAAGAAGGAAAAGGTACGTATACAGGAAGTACGGGCAGTGTTGGGGTCTTTAAATGGAAAGGTACGATCCGTGTACGTCAAACTGACGGACAGATCAAAGAATATTATACGCCGGAACAAACTTATCAGGTAGCAAAACCATCAGCTACGGTGTCTCCGGATAAAATGAACGTCATTTACGCCGGTATTCCGAATCCATTTTCAGTTTCGGCAGCGGGTTTTCCTTTGGAGAGTGTGAATGCTACCATGGACGGCGGCTCAATCTCCGGTGGAAGTGGCAAATATACCGTAAACGTTGGAGGTGGCCAGGTTGGTAAAACCTTAAGAATTAATGTGTCGGCTACAAGTGGTGGAAAGAGTTTGAACTTAGGTTCACAAGAATTCAGGGTGAAAGGTCTGCCTACACCAAAAGCTTATATTAAAGGTAAGTCAGGCGGGAATGTTCCTTTAGAGTGGATGGAAGGGGCAGGAACGTTGGAAACACAGTTGGAAGACTTTGTATTCGATGTTAAATTTAAAGTAATAAGATTTTCTACGACCTTCATTAATCCAAGGTCTGATGCGGTTACCATTCAAAACAATGGGGCTGGTTTCGGTGGACAGGTTAAAGGTGCGTTGGGATCACTGAAGCCCGGAGCGACCATTATATTTAAAGATATCGTTTGCGAAGGCCCTGATGGCAGACAAAAAGTATTGGACGGAATAACGTTTTTAGCAAAATAGCGTGTTATGAAAAAGATTTTAGGTATTTTGGTGTTGTTGTTGCTCGTTACAGGTGTTTACGCACAGGTAGCTCCTAAACCTACGGATTCTTTGAAGAAATCGAAGATCAAGACGCCGCCGAAAGATGGATTTGTGGTGCGCAAGGATATAGACAGCAATGTCATGGTTCCCTATGCAGATGTGCGGGAAGAAGATGTATTTTATTCCAAACGGGTATGGAGAGAGCTTGATTTGAGAGATACAATCAATTCTGTATTGGGAGCTGAGGGATCTAAGTTGATTGATGTCTTGCTTGAAGCGATCGGAAATGAAGAATTGACAGCTTATTCTAATAAAGATACGACTGCTGGAAAGCTATTGGACGATAATGACTCGTTTAAAATTGCCTTGACGGCGCAGGAAGCATTGCAAAATGCGAGGGGTACTATAGAGGGCGTGGCCGATTCGGCAACAGGCAAAATCGCGGCACCTAAACTTGGCAGGCTGAGATCGGATGAATTCAGAAAATACCGGATTAAGGAAGACTGGATTCTTGATGCTAAAAGGTCTATTTTCGAACCAAGAATCGTTGGCATTGCGCCGATGAAAATGATCGAAGGAAACTGGCAGCCTGTATTCTGGGTCTATTATGATGACGCTAGACAGTTGCTTAGCACAAAACGTATGATTAATCCCGGAAACGATGCATCAACATTGACATTCGATGATTTTTTTGTCAGAAGGTTGTTCTATAGTTACATCATCAAGGAAACAAATCCCGGAAATAAAAATATTATTGACATGCTGGGATTAAGCGATCCTAAGGACCCAAAAAAACTATATGAATCTGAGCGGATCAAGAAATCGATTTCGGATTATGAGCAGAGCCTTTGGGAGTATTAATCGCTAATTAATATTTATTTGTCGTCATCTCGACTTTAGGAGTCTCTTGAACCAAATTCAGACAAGAGATCTCTCCTAAAGTCGAGATGACGTGTTTTATGACTCCTTTTTTGGGCTATTCGGAGAAATATTGTAGAAGTGTCTGTACCTGCTTTTTATTCAATACTGTAGTAAGTTCAGCCTCAGTGGCTTCTTTTATCTTTTTAACGGACTTAAAATGTCGGAGCAGTTTGTCTGCCGTAGTTTTTCCAATTCCAGGAATTACTTCTAATTCCGTTTTTAGCGTCCCCTGATCCCGCTTTTTTCTGTGGAAGGTAATTCCGAAACGATGTGCCTCATCCCGCAGTTGCTGGATTATCTTCAGGGTTTCAGATTTTTTATCTAAATACAGCGGATAGGAATCACCCGGATAGTACAGTTCCTCCAGTCTTTTTGCGATGCCAATGACGGTGACCCTTTTCTCTATGCCAAGCTTTGCCAGACTCGTCATGGCAGAGGAAAGCTGCCCCTTACCTCCATCAATGATAATCAGTTGAGGCAATGTATCCTCTTCTTCCAACATGCGCTTATATCGCCTGTAAACCGCTTCTTCCATCGTCGCAAAATCATTTGGTCCTTCAACTGTCTTAACATTGAAATGCCTGTAGTCTTTTTTGGAAGGTTTAGCATCTTTGAATACGACAATTGCAGATACCGGATATTTTCCCTGAAAATTGGAGTTGTCAAAACACTCGATGTGTTTAGGCAGCTGGGTAAGTCTCAGGTCTTTTTGCATGGTGGATAGAATCCTGTCTGTACGCAGATCCGGATTTAATTTTTCATATTGGTTGAGCTTATCCTTTTTAAAGAAGAGTACGTTCTTTTGTGAAAGCTCCAGTAATTTTTTCTTCTCACCCAATTTAGGTACTGTGAATTTCAGATTTTCATCCACTAAAATGATTTCGAAAGGGACAATGATTTCCCTGGATGTGCTGTGAAATTTGGTCCTAAATTCGGTAATGGCAATGGTCAGCAATTCTTCATCAGTTTCATCCAAACGCTTTTTGATCTCGATGGTCTGGGTCTGAATGATGCTGCCATTCATGACTTTCAAATAATTGACGAAGGCGTAGCGTTCATCTGAAGCGATGCTCACCACATCGATATTAGTGATTGCGCTGTTTACAACTGTTGATTTGCTCTGATATTTTTCAAGTACCTGAAGTTTGCGCTGGTACTGGTGTGCATATTCAAAATTGAGCTGATCTACCGCATTTTTGATGGTTTGCTTAACACTTCGGATGACATTGCCGATTTTTCCATTGAGGATATCCTTGATCTCCTCGATACTGTTGTCATAGTCTTCCAGTGTTTGGTAGGCCTGACAAGGTCCTTTGCAGTTGCCGATCTGGAATTCGAGGCAAACCTTAAATTTGCCCCCTTCAATATTAGCCGGTGTTAGCGGAAGGTTACAAGTTCTCAGTGGATAGGTCTCCTTGATCAGGTCGAGTATGGTATGCATCATGCCTACAGATGCATAAGGGCCAAAATAGGTAGAGCCGTCTTTTACCATTTTCCGGGTCCAGAACACCCTTGGGAATGCTTCTTTTTTGATGATGATCCAGGGATAAGTCTTGTCATCTTTGAGCATGATGTTGTACCTGGGCTGGTGTTTCTTGATGAGGCTGTTCTCCAGCAACCAGGCATCGATTTCAGTATCAACAATGGTAAAGGTTATCTTTCTGATGCGGGAAACCAGAACCTTTGTTTTCCCGTTCATCTGGTTGTCCTTATTGAAATAAGAGCCAACACGATTGCGGAGGTCTTTGGCTTTGCCGATATAGATCAGCGTTCCGTCTGTATCCCAGTATTGGTAAACACCAGGCTTATGAGGAATATCTGCCAGTACCTTTTTATGATCGAATACACTCATAAGGCCGTATCAGATTAATTAAAATCCAAGCTTTTCATCCAGTTCAGTGCTTTGATCCTGCTGTTGCTGATACTGGTTGCAATCGTAGATAATGGATACTCCGTTTTTCGGAGGCTCGAAATCTGCCTGATTAATTTTGAGTTTTGGATTTGAATATACACGTTTCATAAACCCTGCGAAAATCGGCAGGGCAGTGGTCGCTCCGTCACCTTGTGCGGTGCTGGTGAAGTGAAATGCACGGTCTTCGCAACCTGTCCACACTCCGGCAACGAGTTGTGGGCTAATGCCCATAAACCAACCATCAGAATTGTTTTGCGTTGTACCGGTTTTTCCACCTATAGGTGCCTTTACTCCATATTTGTTTGACAAGCGCCAACCTGTACCACTGGTGATCACGCCCCGGAGCATCCTTGTCATGATATAGGCGACTTCTTCATTCATTGCAGGTACGGGAATTGGTTTTTCACTGTGAAGAACTACTCCGTTTTTATCTTCAATCCTTAAAATGTAAGTAGGTTTTGTCCAGACACCTTTGTTGGCGAAAGTACTGTAAGCACCAACCATATCGTACACAGATGCATCAAAAGAACCTAAGGCAATGGAAGGATAGGCAGGAACGTCAGTCGTGATGCCCATCTTTTTAGCCAGGGTAGACACAGCGGTTGGACCGACCTGTTTCATGAGGTAGGCGGCAATGTAGTTCTGAGATAAAGCGAGGCCTTTTTGTAAGGTCAGATAGCCCGGAACTGTACCGCTCGAACGTGGGGTCCATGGTTCGCTGCCCGGGACTTCAATTGTGACGGGCTCATTGAGAACTGTATAGCAGGGAGAATAGCCATTTTCTACTGCCACGGCATAAGTAAAAGGCTTTGCAGTAGAACCAACTTGTCTGGTTCCCATTTTTACCTGGTCGTATTTGAAATGTTCATAGTTGATCCCGCCGACCCAGGCTTTCACATAACCAGTCTGGGGATCCATGGCCATCATTGCATTCCTGAGTAACATTTTGTAATATTTTACGGAGTCGATGGGTTTCATTACCGTATCAATATTGCCTTTCCAGGTAAAAATGGTCAGCTTGACAGGCGTGTTAAAATCTTCTTTGATCTCTTCTTCAGATTTGCCTTCGAGTTGCAGTGATTTGTACCTATCGGATCTCTTTACGCCCTGTTCGATCTGCATTTCCTTACCCTTAAAAGGATTTCTGCCTTTCCAACTCTTTAAAAATGAGGCCTGGAGGATCTTCATATATTCTTTTTGAGCCTCTTCTGCATATACCTGCATGTCGTAATTGAGTGTCGTTATGATGCGAAGCCCATCCCTGTCCAGATCATATGGAGTGCCGTCTGGTTTAGTGATGGAGCGCTCTTCGAATATCTTTTTGATGTCGCTTTTAAGAACAGCTCTGAAATAAGGTGCTATACCTTCATTAACCGTAGCAGCACTAAACCTGAGGCCAAGGGGCTTCTCTTTTTCCTTTAGGTAATCCTGTTCAGTTAGTTTCTCTGCTTTTACCATTAGTTCCATAATGGTATTCCGCCTGGCGAGCGAGCGGTCCGGGTTTCTGGTAGGTGAATACCGGGTGATTCCTTTTAAGATTCCGACTAACGTAGCTGCCTGAGCGACACTAAGCTTGTCTGGGGTAGTATTGTAGTATACCCTTGCGGCAGATTTAATACCATAGGCCTGGTTGCCAAAGTCAACAGTATTGAGGTACATGACGATAATCTCCTGTTTGGTATAATTTCGTTCGAGTTTAACCGCGATTACCCACTCTTTGAACTTTTGGAGCATTCGTTTGACGATGTTCCGTTCCCTTCCTTCTTCTGAAAAAAGATTTAAGGCTAGTTGCTGGGTAATGGTACTTCCGCCTTGTTTTTTGCCGATTAGATTGTAAAGAATGATGGTAAAAGTACGTTTGAAATCGATACCTGAATGCTCCAGGAAACGGATATCTTCAGTGGCAATCAATGCATTGATCACATTGGGGGATATTTCCGAATAGGCCACACTCGAGCGGTTTTGGACAAAGTAAGTGCCGAGAACCCTGCCGTCATCCGTAACAATTTCGGATGCCTGGTTGCTTTTTGGATGCTCAATATCCCTGAACGATGGCAGCTCACCGAACAGACCGAAGCCAATGGCAATGATGAAGAGTGCAAATAAAACCAGTGCCCCGATTAATAGCTTCCATAAGGTGTAATTGTACTTTCTGATCTCTACCTGCGAAAGTGGTTTCTTCATTTTAATAGTTGTTTTTGTAGAATTCCATGTATTTGTTTAACAGGTCTTTATTGGTCAGTTTTTCAAAGTTCTCTTTACTGACGATAAAGCTGCTGTAGACATTAACAGGAACCTTCATGATCTGTTTTAATTGAGCATCTATCCCACTGGCATAGGATTTGGCATCTTCAAAATTACTAAAGTTCCCTACATAAATGAGCTGATCATTGTCAAATTCTTTTATTTGATGCTTTAGGTTGCTTCCTGAATAATTGCCACGATTGAACTGGCCAATGCCAAAACGGGATGAGCTTAACGTTAACGAGGCATCCGCTACGTCAATAACGTAATAATACACAGTAGATTTAGCATTGCTAAACGGTCCCTCTGTCTTGATTTTTTCCGGAGCAACAATTGGAGCTGCAACCGGAGGATTAGGTAGCACTGGAGCTGCTAAGGGGTCTGTTTTTTTAACGATGTCAGAAACGACTGGCACGGGTGAGCCGACAGATTCCTGCTGTTGCGTAACCACCGTAGAAGTTGCTTTAGTGGCTGGTAGGAAGGGCGGTTCATTCGGGTCAAAATCCGTGATGGCTATTGGCCTCTTTTTTAATTCATCCAGATGTGCCATGATGTAAGACAAATGTGCCTTAACAAGAGGCGTAATCAATTTGTCTTCAGGGAACCGGAGGATGATGGAATCGAGGGACTGAATCAGCGCGTTTACATCAGCCGTACGTCCGATAGAAATTGCATTAAGATAGGCAAACTGCGGAGATAAAAGTCCCTGTGCTGTTTCAGGGCGACCTTTAATTTCTGCTATAACATTGCCGAATTCTTTGCTTGCATACTTGTCAAAAATGTCATTGTATTTTTTATTCAGCGCTGCCTCAAATTCAGATTGTTTTGCAGAGAAATTAGGATCTGGAATTGTTTTGGCGTAGATGGAGCCAGGAAATTCTGTGAGTACCTTGCTTTTAAATTCGTTTGATTTGGCCGGGTTTTTCTCTTTATTGATGAGAAATAAACTATAATAGACCGCAGGAAGGTGATTGTTGGACGGAAATCTTTTTACTAAGGTAGTATAAGTTTCTTCAGCTTCCTCCGGATCCTGAAGCTCCTGCAAATAAAAGCTGGCGATTTCGTAGTAAGCATCGATAATTTTTTGATTCGATTGGGTGAGTAAATCAGGAGTAACCGGCAGTGCGTCCGTATATTGCTTGACGAGAGTTGCCTTGTCTTTTACAAGAGGAAGTGCCTCGCCAGTTGCCGCTGGATCAGCAGCAATGCTGTTTGCGAGGTCCTGTGTAGTTTCCTGAGCGGAAGATCTCATGCTCTGACGCCAGTTGTTTTCCAATTTTCGGCCACCCCATTTTTTCTTAAAATCATTGAAACCGATACTGACTGCAGTTGGGTTACTGAAATAGAAAGAGTTTTGCGATTGATTTTTATTGCCTTGACTCGCACCAAAAGCCGCAGGCATGTTGGCGGAGGTATTGTTTTCATTTGGCTGTTGGGATGCTTGTACAGGCGGATTGGCCAATGCCTCTATCAACGGAGCCCGGCTCGCTTCTGGCTGCCTTGCAATATATTGTAGGGTATCTTCGGTAGCAATGATCTGGAGACGATTGGTCAGATAGGCCAGATTTTGCGTTTTTTTAGCAATCAAATCATATCCGGGGTAGCTTTTAGGCAGCGTAGCTATGGTACTGTCGTAATAGGATTTTGCCTCGGGATAATTTTTGAACTGTTTGAAATTCAGATCTGCAATACGGAGGTAGGATAATCCTTTTTGATACAAATTGGCGGTACTCCGCTGGATAGAAAGCTGGTAGAATTTTTTTGCCTCATCGTATTCCTCCTTCGACGCATGTGCTTCGGCTACCTGGAAATAGATCTGATCATTATAATCTAAATTCTTATCGTCTTTTAACAAACTAAGCAATTCATCTTCGTTCGTTTTTCCTGTTTTGCCCTGCAAACCGCGCAGTTTGATCTGATTGAGGTTTGCATTGAAATACATTTCAAATGGCGCATTACTGCGCTCGACCTTTCTGTAGTTTTTTGATGCTTCGCCATAATTTTTCTGGCTTTCAAACAACTGACCAAGAATGTATGTCCATCTAATCTTATTTTGGTTCTCAGCATTTGATTTTACGGCATCCTTAAGATAGGAAATGGCAGCTTCATTGTTTTTGAGATAGATGCACATCTGTGCCAGTGTAGCGAGCGGTTCTGATCGGTTTCTTTTGGCTTTTACAATTGGCATAATGGCTTCCATCGTATCTAAAACCTGGTTGGCCTCTGCAATGCGTTTAAGTTGCATCAGGCTTCTTGCTTTCCAGTTGAGCGCTTCCAGATAGCTGCCTGTATTGTTTTTATACGTTTTAATGGTGTAGTCGAAATATTCTGCGGCGTTGAAATAGCTGCCGTTGTAAAAGTTTGCCTTGCCCAGCAAGAGATAAGCATCATCAAGATAATTGCTATAGTTCTTTTCGAGGATAATGTTCTGGGCTTTTTTTATAATGTCGTCCATCGGCTTGAGATTTAAAGAGGCTCCAGGAAACGAACTGTCGTTTTCCGGTCCGAGATAAACCGGTAGAATTTGGTCATAATTATCTACGTAGGTTTCAGTAAGCTCTTGCTGGTGAGCCGAGAGTGTTGCTTTTGCATTGTACAAATAATTGTACCTGGCGGTAAGGTTTTGCAATGCTCTTGAAGTTGCGGTATCTCTTTGTGAACTGCATGAACAGATCATACATAGACCGAAGCTAAATAGTAGTATCTTTAAATTGCTTGTGGCGTGCTGTTTCAAAAATAGAGATTAAGTTAATGCTGCTTATTAATATTAAGATATATACAAAAGTATTTTATTCGGCAATAAAATCTTAAGAAAAGATGTTTTATTTAGTGTTATTGAGATATGAACGAAACAGAGGATAAAAAACGGGCGGTTAATAATTTTGCCAGGTATTCTGCGATTAGTTTCCAGATGCTGGCAACCATTGGCGTGTTTGCCTTTGCAGGATATAAGATCGATCAGCAAAGAAACGCGAAGACCCCGCTTTGCACTGCAATTTTAAGCTTAATTGGTGTGGTCATATCACTGTATCAGGTTGTAAAGCAATTGAATAAAAACAGCCGCTGATTATTTAAAGCTGGGGGTAAATTCTTACTTTTGTAAAAAATATAAATTTTGAGCATTCAAAGGTTCACCCTTTTTTATTTATTGTATTGCGTCTTCATTGCGCTGTTGGCTTATGCAATCCCATTAATTTTTCCCGGAACTGCGATTTTACTCGGAAAATTTTGGGTGGTCTATGGTTTTCTTGCCGGGGTCACATTTATAGCTTATGTTCTGGCTTATTTGGGCATTAAACGTAACCCTGAAGCCGGTGTGATGGCCATTATGGGTTCGATTGCATTGAAAATGATTTTTTCTATGGCTTTTGTGTTGATTTACAGCTTGAAAGCTCATGAAAAGGGGATCGTGTTTGTACTGAACTTTTTTTCTTTATATTTATTGTTCAGCTTCTTTGAAATATACGCTTTGTTGTGTAACTTGCGCCACCAAAATAAATAGTAAAAATCTGCGACTAAATGGATTGTAGCCACGTTTTTGAGTTTAAAGTTAATAGGTTAATTGTTGTTTTTACGCTTTTTTTAGCGTTTTTTTCTGCTGCACCTGCTGCTTTTGCTCAGGAAGACACAGTTAATTCAGTAGCGCAAGCGCATCTGGAGGATACTGCGCATGTTGCTGAAGGCGGACATGCTGAGCAAAGTAAAAAGTTTGATATTGGTAAGTTCGCTTTGCACCATATTGCTGATTCGCACAGCTGGCATGTGATTGGTGAGACTTATATTAGTCTACCGGTGATTTTGTATACTTCTAATGGCTTTGTCACTTTTAGTTCTGGTGATTTTAATCACGATGACGATGCGAAAGTTGTTGTAGAAAGAAAAGGCCTTCGTTTTGTGAAGCTGCATGAGAAAATTTATTATGCTTCGTCTGCTGCAAATGAACATGGTTCTTTTGTTGATCTTGATGAGAAGCACCATGCTTCTAATTCACGTCCTCTGGATCTTTCCATTACGAAGAACGTTTGTACGCTTTTTCTGTCGATCATTATCATACTTGCTGTGTTTCTTAATGTGGCTAAGGGCTATAGGGTTCGTAAGGGTAAATCTCCTAAAGGTTTGCAGTCCTGGATGGAGCCGATCATTCTTTTTGTCCGTGATGATATTGCCAAGCCTAACTTGGGTCATAAGTATGAGCGTTTCATGCCTTATTTACTGACCGTGTTTTTCTTTATCTGGTTTAACAATATGCTTGGTTTGGTTCCTTTTCTTCCGGGAGGAGCGAATTTGACCGGGAATATTGCAGTAACTTTAGTTTTGGCAGTTGCAACTTTCTGTCTGACAGTATTCAATGGGAACAAATACTACTGGAAGCATATTTTCATGCCGGATGTGCCCTGGTGGATGTATATCGTGATGGTTCCGGTTGAGCTTTTCGGTATTTTTACCAAGCCGATCGCATTGATGATTCGTTTGTTTGCAAACATCACTGCCGGCCACATTTTGGTGCTGTCGCTGATCTGTCTGGTTTTCGTTTTCAATAGTTTGTGGATTGCTCCTGTTTCTGTTGCGTTTGCTGTGTTCATCGGTGCAATTGAATTGCTGGTTGCTTTTATCCAGGCCTTTATATTTACGATTTTGTCTGCCTTGTTTATCGGTATGGCAATTGAGGAACACCATTAATAAGAATTATTTTTTAACAACAATAAATATATAAAATCATGATTACAGGAAGTATTGCTGCAATTGGTGCAGGATTAGCTGCGATTGGCGCTGGTCTGGGTATCGGACGCATTGGTGGTTCAGCTATGGACGGTATTGCCCGTCAGCCGGAAGCTGCCTCTAAAATCCAAACTGCAATGTTGATCGCTGCAGCGTTCGTTGAGGCTGTTGCGCTTTTCGCAGTAGTTGTTGCCCTAATGGGTAATGGATAAAACTAATTTGTGCCAGGCATACGCCTGGCACATTTTTTTGTTAAAGAAGAAGAAGATTATTTTATAATACATACGTAGATGGAATTATTAGTACCTGAATTTGGATTGGTTATCTTGCAGACGATAGCTTTCTTATTGCTGATGTTTTTGTTGGCAAAATTCGCATGGAAGCCTGTTTTGGCGGCTATTAAAGAACGCGAGCAATCAATTGACGAAGCATTGAACAAAGCTGAACTGGCTAAACAGGAAATGACGCGTTTGACTTCCCAGAACGAGGAATTAATGAAAGAGGCGCGTGCTGAACGTGACAGCATATTAAAAGAGGCAAAAAACCTTAAAGATAGTATTCTTCATGAGGCGAAAACTCAAGCCCATACCGAAGGTGCTAAATTAATTGAAAAAGCAAGGATTGAAATTGAAAATCAGAAGAAGGCTGCTTTAGCGGAACTTAAAACTCAGGTTTCGAGTTTGTCACTGGAGATTGCTGAACGTGTATTGCGCAGCCAACTGGATGATCAGGCCAAACAGCAGGATCTAGTAGCTAACCTTTTAAAAGACGTTGAACTGAACTAGTGTTTGGGTTTAATCAGATATAACGAAGATAATGTCAGAAAACAAAGCAGCATCAAGATACGCCAAGTCGCTAATTGATCTTTCCGTTGAGCAGAATGCACTGGAAGAAATCAAGAATGATATGGTTCTTTTAGATCAGGTAATTGATGGCAATCCTGAATTGGAGGCGATCCTGAAAAATCCAATAGTTCCCCTGGACAAGAAAGCCGGAATATTGGAGCAGGTTTTTGGCGCTCACGTTCATGCCGTGACCAATGCTTTTTTAAAGTTAGTGGTCAAAAAAGGCCGTTCTGCAATTTTATATGGAACTGCTAAGGCATTCATTGCACAATACAATTTAAGTAAGGGTATTGTGACTGCTGAAGTAACTTCGGCGATCGGATTAACGGATGCAAATAGAACCGAGATCGTGGCGATTGTGAAGAAGGAAGCTGGTGCTAAGGAAGTGGTGATCAATGAGAAAGTCAATGAGAAACTGATTGGAGGTTTTATACTAAAAGTTGGTGACAGGCAGTTTGATGCCAGCATTCTTCATGGATTGAATAAATTGAAAAAAGAATTTGCTCAGGGTATCGTTTAGTCCTGGGAAATAGAAGATAACATATACTGATTTATAAAAGAAATAATATAAAATTATGGTAGAGGTAAGACCAGACGAAGTATCGGCAATTATCAGGCAACAATTGGCGGGCTTCAAATCAGAAGCAGAACTTGAGGAAGTTGGTACCGTATTGCAAGTGGGTGATGGTATTGCCCGTGTATATGGCTTAACTAAAGTTCAATCAGGTGAGTTAGTTGAGTTTGAAAACGGCTTGCAAGGAATTGTTTTGAACCTTGAGGAAGATAATGTTGGAGTGGTTCTTTTGGGCCCTTCAGACAATATCAAAGAAGGTGATACGATCAAACGTACCAAGAAAATCGCCTCTATCAAAGTTGGAGAAGGTATGCTGGGCCGTGTTGTAAACACGCTGGGCGAGCCTATTGACGGTAAAGGTCCGATTCTGGGGCAAACTTACGAAATGCCGATCGAACGTAAAGCTCCCGGTGTAATTTATCGTCAGCCAGTAACTGAGCCTTTACAAACTGGTATAAAAGCGATCGACGGTATGATTCCAATCGGACGTGGTCAGCGTGAATTGGTAATCGGTGACCGTCAGATTGGTAAAACTGCTGTTTGTATCGATACCATTATCAACCAAAAAGAGTTTTATGAGGCTGGTAACCCGGTATTCTGTATCTATGTGGCTTGCGGACAAAAAGCGAGTACTGTAGCGAACATCGTGCGTACACTGGAAGAAAATGGTGCAATGGCATATACTGTGGTTGTAGCTGCTTCTGCCGCTGAGCCTGCTCCATTACAGTTCTATGCACCTTTCTCTGGTGCAGCTATTGGTGAGTTTTTCCGCGATACGGGAAGGCCTGCATTGATCGTTTATGATGACTTGTCTAAACAGGCTGTAGCTTACCGTGAGGTTTCTTTACTATTGCGTCGCCCACCAGGTCGTGAGGCTTATCCAGGAGACGTGTTTTATCTGCACAGCCGTTTATTGGAGCGCGCAGCTAAAATCAATTCGAATGATGAAATCGCTCAAGCGATGAACGATTTGCCTGAATCATTGAAAGGTATCGTAAAAGGTGGTGGTTCGTTAACAGCCCTTCCAATTATCGAAACTCAGGCAGGTGACGTTTCTGCTTATATTCCTACTAACGTAATTTCAATTACTGACGGACAGATCTTCCTGGAAAGTAACTTGTTCAACTCTGGTATTCGTCCAGCTATTAACGTAGGTATTTCGGTATCACGTGTGGGTGGAAATGCGCAGATCAAATCAATGAAAAAAGTGGCTGGTACCTTGAAACTGGACCAGGCTCAATACCGCGAATTGGAGGCTTTCTCCAAATTCGGTTCGGATCTGGACGCAGCGACCAAATCTGTATTGGATAAGGGTGCACGTAACGTAGAGATCCTTAAGCAAGGCCAGTTCTCGCCAATGACAGTGGAGAAGCAAGTTGCGATCATTTATATTGGTACTAAGAACCTGATGCGTTCGGTTCCTGTAAATAAAGTAAAAGAGTTTGAAGCTGAGTATTTACAACAGCTTGAATTGCGTCATCCGGAAACTTTGAAAGCGCTTAAAGCTGGTAAGTTTGATGATCAAATTACAGGAGTATTGGAAACTGTAGCTAAGGAGCTTTCAGGTAAATATTAATTAGATGGCTAATTTAAAAGAAGTAAGAAACCGTATAGCGTCGGTACAATCTACGCAGCAGATCACCAAAGCCATGAAGATGGTCTCGGCCGCTAAGTTGAAACGTGCGACCAACGCTATTATACAATTACGTCCTTATGCTACAAAGTTGAAAGAAATCCTTGGAAATCTTTCAGCAAGCCTTGAGGGATCTTCATCTCCTTTTATCCAGGAACGTGAGCCTAATAAGGTATTAATCGTAGCAGTTTCTTCTAATCGTGGTTTGGCCGGAGCATTCAATATGAATGTGATTAAGACTACGAATAACCTGATTGCCGGGAAATACAATGAGCAGTATAAGAACGGTAACGTAAGTATCTTAGCTATTGGTAAAAAGACTCAGGATTTTTACGAGAAGCGTGGCTATAAAGTAATTGGGAATAACAATGAAGTATATGCTGCACTGACTTTTGAGAATGTGACTAAGATTACCGATGCAATTATGGCTGGTTTTGTAAAGGGAGATTTTGATAAGGTTGAATTGGTGTACAACAGGTTTAAAAATGCTGCTGTCCAGATTCTGACAACCGAGCAATTGCTTCCTCTGCCTAAAGCAGAAGCAGAGGCAAATGACAAGATTTCTTCCAATGTGGATTATATCCTCGAGCCGTCGCAAGAACAGATCGTTGAGCAGTTGATCCCTAAATCCATTAAAATCCAATTGTACAAAGCGGTGTTGGACTCTCATGCTTCTGAGCATGGGGCACGTATGACGTCCATGGACAAGGCGACCGAGAATGCGGGTGATTTGCTGAAAGCTTTGAAGCTTTCGTACAACCAGGCCCGTCAGGCTGCAATTACAACAGAGCTTACAGAAATCGTAAGTGGTGCTGCTGCATTGAACGGTTAGTCTTCCTGACAAATATTAAGGCCCTTCGGATTTCATCCGGAGGGCTTTGTTTTATAACTGATTTTTTGAAAAAGATAACGCGTACTTGCTTCTTTTATAGAAAAAACACTATTTTTGCGATGTAAATAATTTATCAGCATGGAACAGACACCAAACCAAAATACCGAGAGCATGAAAAGGGCTAATGATACTGCGATCTACAGGCTGATGACTGTGGGTATATTAGTCGGAATCGTAGGCGTTTACCTTCGTTTTGCATTTGATTCTACTGCGTTGTCTATCGTTTCTTGGGTAATCTTATTGATTGGATCTATCATTGCCTGTAAAGGTGTATTTAAAATATTAAACGCATAAGTTTAAAATCTCTTGTTCGGATCCCCATCAGTATTAAAACTGTTGGGGATTTTTTTTGCGCAAAGGTTACCTATTTCAAGAATTGGTATTAAGGGAAAAACCATTTATAATTAATTTTATGAAGAAATATTTAATCTATTGTGTATTCGCAATAGTGGCTTTCGGCTGCAACGGAGAAAAAAGAGAAGCCCACAATACTGCAGATACTACAGAGGCGAATCTGGAAAATAATGATACTTTACTCACGGAGAAAATCATCAAAACAGCAGACATGCGTTTTCGGGTTAAGGATGTACAATCCTCAAAAGAAAAATTGACGGGTATAATCCGTAATATGGGGGGAAACCTCTCAGAATTTTCGATACAAAGCAATGTTCAGCAGAGGGAAAAAGTAAAGTATTCAGCAGATTCTCTTCTTGAACTAACTGCATACACTACAGAAGGAATGCTGGTGGCTAAGGTGCCTTCTGATAAACTGGATGGTTTTACCAATCAGGTGGTGAAGCTTTCCGTTTTTGTTGACCAGCAATCGCTTAAAATGGATGACCAAAGTGTCGCTTACCTCGCCAATAAGTTAAAGAACATTAATCGGGCAGAGGCTGTGGAACAACTTAACAAGCATGCTTCGAAAAAAAGTAATAATGTGGAAACCGCGCTGTTTCTAAAGGACGACTATGTAGACAAAAAAATAGAGAACTTGCTTATTGACAATAAAGTAAAGTACAGCAATATCACCTTGAATTTTTATCAGGATAATGCCGTGAGAAAACAGTTGGTAGCCAATGATGATCTATACGATTACCGCCCGGGATTCGGGAATAGGATCGTGTTAAATCTGCAAAATGGCTGGGTAGTATTTGTCGAGATTATACTGGCGCTGACAAATCTATGGGTATTGATTTTACTTGCTGTAGCAGGCTTCTTCATATTCAGACGCTATAAAAGACAAGGCCTGTCTGTAAAAACTACTTAACCCTTTTGGCGTTACCTTTTGCAAAAGCTTCCCAGCCGGAGTAACTTTTGCCTGTGCCGGTGGTACTAATCCGTTGAAAAGAATGGCAGACTGCTACCGATAGGCCGTCGGTAGCGTCTAAAAATTCAGGGGTTTCCTTAAAATTCAGGAGCCGCTGAAGCATGGCTGCTACTTGTTCTTTACTTGTGTTACCCTTTCCAGTAATGGATTGTTTGATCTTTCTGGGTGCATATTCGACCACAGGAATGTTTCTGGACAGGGCTGCTGCCATTGCAATGCCCTGCGCTCTGCCCAATTTGAGCATGACTTGTATATTTTTACCATAGAAGGGGGCTTCCAGGGCCAATACATCGGGTTTGTATTCATCCAGTAGCGCAAGGGTCTTTTCAAAGATACGCTGAAGTTTCAGGAAATGATCGTCAAGGTGATCCATTCTTACAATGCCCATTGTAATGAGGTCAATTTTACTTCCTTTCTCCAGGATAATGCCGTAACCCATGATTGCCGTTCCGGGATCTATTCCCATGATCACCCTTTCCTTTTTTTCAACCAACATAGCACAATATTAAGCATATTTGCACACAGTGGACAGAAAAAAATTGACATTATCCAACAAGAAAACACTTTCCTTTTTGCTGAAGGCAGTAATAGTTGTGTTTGCCTTTTGGTTTATCTACCATAAGTTGACAGCTAACGAAAATCTGCTTAATTTTAAAATGCTGATTAGTAAGCTACCTCAGGCGGAAATCGCCATTGTACTTTCAATTGTCCTGATACTCATGTTGGCAAATTGGGGTCTTGAAGCGATAAAGTGGAAGCGACTAATCGCTCAGGTGGAGCAAATTTCACTATGGCGAGCTATTGAGTCTGTTTTTTGTGGGCTTACCTGGGCTGTCTTTACACCGAACCGGATCGGAGAATATGGCGGGAGAATCTTTTTTTTGCCCCCTAAAAGACGAATTGTCGGTATTGTTGCAATGGCAGTGGGCAATATTGGCCAAATGGTTTTAACCAACGTTTTCGGCGCTATTGCGCTATGTGTGTTTATTTATAGGTTTACAAGTATTGATTACCGGCTTTTTTATGCGTTGAGCGTCTTGTCTGGTATGTTTTGCCTTTTTTTTATCGTGTTCTATTTCAATATAAAATGGCTGAACGGACTTTTACTTTCGGTGAGGTTTACGAGAAAATACAAGAAATTTTACAGCATACTCGCCAGATATAAAAAGCAGGAGCTACTCAAAATTCTTCTTTTTTGTCTGGCGAGGTACGCCGTATTCAGTACACAGTATTTCATACTTTTTAATTGGTTGATTCCAGAGATACATTATTTGGATATTTTGATGATGGTAAGCATCATGTTCTTTGTCCAGTCAAGCCTGCCTTCTCTTGACCTCTTTGATATCGGTGTAAGAAGTGTTACGGCGTCCTATTTCTTCAAATCTGTGACTGATCAGGAAGTCGCAGTAATAGCCTGTACAGCCATCATCTGGCTTGTAAATATTATAATTCCCGCTATCTTAGGCGTATATTTTGTTTTTAAACTCAGATTTTTTGGAAATATTCAGCATAATTAAATTCATATCCATTTTTCTAACTGTCTATTATCTGGTTGTAGTCTCTTCATTTATAAGAGGCTGGCATAAGATAAAAAACAGCAGTGAGCCCATAGAAAAATTAGACGGAACAACTATGGTAACCGTGATCATCGCGGCCCGGAACGAGGAAGGGAGCATAGCTAAAACATTAGACGATCTTGTCGCACAGCGCTATCCTAAAGCCTTAACCGAAATTATATTCGTAGATGACCATTCGACAGACCGTACTTCTGAAATTATTAAATCTTATGCCAAACATGGGATCAAGTTAATCGTTCTTAACGAAGACAGCGCCTTGAATTCCTATAAAAAGATGGCGATTCAAAGGGCAATAGGTCAGTCAAGCGGACAACTAATCATTACGACAGATGCGGATTGCAGAATGGGGCATAACTGGATACAGACGATAGTCACTTTTTATGAAGCAAATCGTTTTAAAATGATTTCCTCCCCTGTGTCTTTTTTTGAAGAGCGAAATTACTTTGAAAAGGCCCAGTCGCTTGAGTTTCTTTATTTGATTGGTCTCGGTGCCTCCACTATCGGTAATGAAAAGCCGTCAACCTGCAATGGGGCCAATCTCGCCTATGAAAAGCAAGCTTTTTACGAAGTTGGAGGATTCAAAGGCATCGATGAACTTGCATCCGGTGATGATGAGTTGTTACTTCATAAAATGGCTGCCAGATTCGAAAAAGGCATCGGCTTTTTAAAAAGTGAAGACGCCATGGTTTATACCCATGCAAAGCGCACACTAGCAGAGTTCTTACAGCAAAGGAAACGATGGGCTTCTAAAAGCACTAAATACAAGAACAAAGCTATAATCGTGCTTGGCGTAGGGGTCTGGTTGTTCAACCTAAGTATATTGGTTAATATTCTGCTTGCATTCGTGGACGTAGGTTATTTGAAGATTGCGCTTGGTCAACTTGCATCAAAAGCATTGTTTGAATTTGTGTTCCTATATGGCGTTACAAAATTCGCCAATAGAAGAGCATTGTTAGTCCTCCAGCCTATACTGAGTGTGTCACATATTGTTTATATTATCTATATTGGCATTGCCGGAAACACTGGTAAATATAACTGGAAAGGCAGGATGGTAAGATAATGACAGCGTATCATAAACCTTCACAACGTATATGGAATAGATTCAGGAAAAATATATTGGCCCTGGGCGGACTTTCCTTTGTCTTGTTTTTGTTACTGGTCGGCATTTTGGGTTATCAAATCACGCCGGATCAAACCCCATATGCCAATACGATGCACATACAGATTAGAAATAAAAAGCCCGGAAGGGTTTTTACGTTTTTAGTCATTGGCAAAAACCCACAATTTAAAAAGATAGGAATTTTAGAAAAAATGCTTTATGGACAAGAAGCCGAATTCAAAAGTATTCCTATAACATCCTATAGAGTCATAAAAAACAAGAGCTACGTCAGGGAATACATTGGAGATGACGAAGTCGCCGAAGAAAAGGTCTATCCTCGATTAGGGCATGACTCAACTTATTCGAAAACGTATTGGTTGGGTACAGACAGTTATGGCCGAGATCTGTTAAGCAGGCTGATTATAGGTGTACGGGTATCCTTATCCGTAGGGCTTCTGGCCGTATTGATTTCATTACTAATTGGCGTCGGTCTGGGTGCAATAGCCGGATATTTTGGTGGTAAAACCGACGCCTTCATCAGCTGGTTTATGAATGTAATCTGGTCGCTACCCTCACTGTTGCTTGTCATTGCCATTTCATTTGCACTAGGAAAAGGCTTCTGGCAGATCTTCATTGCGGTTGGTTTGTCAACCTGGGTAGATGTAGCCAGGTTGGTGAGAGGCCAGGTAATGGCACTTAAAGAAGTGGGATTTGTAGAGGCATCCAAGGCATTGGGTTATTCCACCCCCCGAATTATCACCAGGCATATTTTACCAAATATTGCCGGTCCGATACTTGTCATGGCTTCCGCTAATTTTGCATCAGCAATTTTGCTTGAGACAGGGCTGAGTTTTTTGGGTTTCGGCGCGCAGCCACCTATGCCAAGCTGGGGAGCTATGATCAAAGAGCATTATGCGTACATCATTATGGATGCGGCCTATCTTGCGATTATACCAGGCCTTGCAATCATGTTGACAGTTTATGCATTTAATCTTTTAGCGACTGGACTGAGAGATGCATTTGACGTAAAATCGCAAAATATTTCATTTTAGCCTGCCATATAATCCTTAAATTTGTAGTCTCATGTTATTACATTGTTATCAAAACGAGTTCCTGGAAGCAGGCTGTGATGAGGCTGGCCGCGGCTGTCTTGCGGGACCGGTATTTGCTGCTGCTGTTATACTTCCTCCGAATTTCCTGGCGGGTGAACTCAATGATTCTAAAAAATTAAGCCATAAGCAGCGTTGCAGTTTACGGGTCATTATCGAAAAAGAAGCCATCGCCTGGGCGGTAGCAGAAGTAGATAATATAGAGATCGATCAGATCAATATACTAAATGCGTCATTCCTGGCCATGCACCGTGCGGTTGAAAAATTAGCCATACAACCGAAGTATCTGAGCATTGATGGCAATCGTTTTAAAGCCTATCCCGGCATTCCTCATGCCTGTGTGATAAAGGGAGATGGGAAATACCTCAATATAGCAGCGGCCTCTATCCTCGCAAAGACACACCGGGACGAATATATGGAGAAAGTATCCGGAACATACCCAAATTACCAATGGCATCAAAATAAGGGATATCCTACTGTTGTGCACAGAAATGCAGCACTAGAGCACGGTCTGTCCCCCCTTCATAGAAAAACTTTCAATATCAGCGACCCGCAACTTGAGCTATTTTCGTAGAACAGAGTAGAAATCGTATTTTCACACTGTTGAAAACACTGATTCTTACCAGCAGAGTTCCGTTTCCTGTCAATAGCGGATACCCAATAGTAGTTTACAATACTATAAAGGGATTGCTACAACTTGGCGTTGAAATAACTTTGTTCAGCATTAATACCAGCAAACATCAGGTAGATGTTGATGACATTTACGATCCCGTCTTTGATAATATCCGCTTTCATTCCTTTGACCTGGATACAGAAGTAAATGTTTGGGGGGCGTTTTTCAATATATTTTCTAATCAGTCCTACAACGTTTCCAGGTTCTTTGACGATGATGCAGCCAGGATGCTGGAGGAAATACTTAGAGAAACAGAATTTGACATCATTCAGTTTGAGGGGCTTTTTATTGTACCCTACCTGGATGTGGTAAAGTCCAATAGCAAAGCAAAGCTCATTTACCGTGCCCATAATATCGAATTCGAAGTATGGGAACGCATCGCTATGACAGAGGGCTTTACACCCAGAAGGCGCTATCTGCAATTTCTTGCAAGGCGGTTAAAAGTTTATGAAACAGAACAGATTGATCGCTTTCATCAGATTTTTGCAATCAGTGAGCAGGACAGGCAAAGCATGCTTAGATTTGGCGGACAAGCGGGCATAGAGGTTGTCCCGGTGGCGCTTGATTTTAGCAAGTATATCCATGACGCTTCTAAAACCAGCTTTCCGACATTGTTTCATCTCGGGGCAATGGACTGGCGTCCCAATAAAGAAGGACTGGAGTGGTTTTTAAATGAGATCTGGCCGGATATAGAAACCCTCAGCAGCGAACTGCGTTTTTATATTGCTGGTAAACATATGCAGCAGGAATTTTTTGAATATGATTCAGAAAACCTGGTAGTAGAGGGGGAAGTATTTGATGCCGTCGAGTTTATCAATTCAAAAGCGATCATGATCGTGCCCTTACTTTCGGGTAGTGGCATGCGGGTAAAGATTATCGAAGGAATGGCCATGAGTAAATGCATCATTGCTACGAGTATGGCAGCTGAAGGAATCAGATGCGTACACGGCAGAGATATTCTGATTGCAGATACTGCAGATGAATTTTACAGATCTATTCTCCAATGCATCACCAATCCAACCAAATGGAGAGATATTGGTGAACATGCCCGAAAAACAGTGGAGCGGGACCACGACATCAATATTATTTCAGAAAGAATCCTCAATATCTATCACAGATTACTTGCTGGGTAAAATTTGCGTATTTTTGCCCACGTTTTACAGAAAGATATTATGAAGAATACCGCATTAACAGAAAAACACATTTCACTGGGTGCTAAAATGGTACCTTTTGCAGGATATAACATGCCCGTTCAATACGAAGGGATCAATGCAGAGCATGCCGTGGTAAGAAACGGTGTGGGCGTATTTGATGTAAGTCATATGGGTGAATTTATTTTGAAAGGCGATAATGCCCTCGATTTAATTCAACGTGTAACCAGCAATGATGCCTCAAAATTATACGATGGAAAAGTGCAGTATTCCTGCCTTCCCAACGAAGACGGAGGTATAGTCGACGATCTGTTGGTTTATCGCATTGACGAAAAAACCTATATGCTGGTTGTAAATGCTTCCAATATTGATAAGGACTGGAACTGGATCCAAAAATTTAACGACAAAGGAGTGGAGATGCACAACATTTCTGACAAAACCTCCTTGCTGGCGATTCAGGGTCCCAAAGCGGCCGAGGCGCTGCAAAGTCTGACTGATGTAAATCTTGCGGCTATGGAATATTATAGTTTTGTGAAAGGTAGTTTTGCCGGAATAGACAATGTTGTGATCTCCGCAACAGGCTATACCGGAGCAGGAGGATTTGAGATCTATTTTGACAATGAACATGCGAATTCGATATGGGAGGCTATTTTTGCTGCAGGATCGTCACTTGATATCAAGCCGATTGGTCTGGGTGCAAGGGACACGCTGCGCTTGGAAATGGGCTTTTGTTTGTACGGAAATGACATTGACGATACCACTTCACCGATTACTGCCGGCCTGGGCTGGATCACCAAATTCACCAAGCAATTTACGAACTCAGCAGCTTTGCTTGCACAAAAAGAGGCCGGAGTAGCGCAAAAGCTTGTTGGTTTTGAAATGATTGAAAGGGGAATTCCGCGTCATGATTATGAGATTGTTAATGCTGAGGGTGTATCAATCGGGAAAGTTACTTCAGGAACGCAATCACCTTCTCTGCAAAAGGCAATCGGGATGGGGTATGTTGCTAAAGAAATGGCCAAAGAAGGAACAGAGATTTATATTAGCATCCGTAATGCAAGAATTAAAGCCCGTATAGTTAAGTTTCCTTTTTACAAGTAAAAAACAGACAATGCCTAAACGTATCGAAGTTTGTCTAACCCCTGCATTACTTCATCTTTATGATATCAGCGAGAGTATAGTCGTCGTCATCGATGTGCTCAGAGCCACCTCGTCCATGGTCTATGGAATTGATAACGGGGCTACCGCGATTATACCTGTGGCGCAGGTCGAGGATTGTCTCGGCTATGCTGACAAAGGATTCCTCTTGGCCGCAGAACGCGATGGCTGTGTGGTAGAGGGCTATGACTTTGGCAATTCGCCCTTTTCCTATTCCAGAGACAAAATTGAAGGAAAGACCATAGTGCTAACCACTACAAACGGAACAAAAGCGCTACATATGGCCAGAGAAAGCGCCAGTCAGGTAGTTGTTGGGGCTTTCTTAAATCTCGATGCGCTGTGTGAGTGGTTAAAAGTTCAGGATAAGAGCGTATTGTTGCTTTGCGCAGGCTGGAAAGACCAGTTCAACATTGAAGATACCTTATTTGCTGGTGCTGTAGTAGCCGAGTTAAGAAAGGAATTTACGCATTATGACGATTCATCTGTGGCAGCCGAAGATTTGTATTTACTGGCAAAAGACGATCTGAGAACTTATCTTCATAAATCATCACATAGTCACCGTTTGGCCGAACTGAATATAGAAGAAGATGTCAGGTTTTGCCTGCAATTAAACCTTTGCAAGGCCATTCCAGTTCTTGTAGGCGATGCACTGGTTGCTTTGTAAAACTCAATTGAGCTTTGGCTTATATTTAGAAAGGTTAAGAATTTTCTGGGCATCCTTTTCGGCCATCAGTTCCTGCAGTGTCACGTCCTTGTTTTCTTTCATATACTGTCTTACAATTTGCCAGCCGGTCCAGATACCTAGCTTGGGCGCAGACTCCGTTCTCTCTCCCAGGCCAGGTGTAAAAGGCCCCTCACTAAGGTATACCTGTATGTTTTCATAATTAGTTTCATACAGCAGATTATTTTGGAGGTAGAATCCCCACAAATCACCTTCAAAGTGTTTGCACCATTCGATTTGCTTGGTTGTATAACCGATCTTGACCGAATCTGGTGTTTGATCTGGTAGTACCTGGTCCATAAAATAGAGAATTTTTCCATTGTGAACCATCTTGCTGAGCAATGTGCGGTCCTCGTCCTTTGCAGGAAATAATTCTTCCCTTGCAAAGGTTTCCGTAACTCTGGGAACCAGGTATTCCGGAGCGAAGCGACGGGAAAGATAAACGGGAACGCTCGTAACGATGGCCTTGTAAAATTTGCTGTCTTTGCCCATAAACATATCCAGCCCAATACCCAAATAGTCATCTCCAACCGGAGTTTGTACAGCAAAACCAGATACAAAATAAACCAGTCTCGGAATTTTTACTTTTGGATAATAGTACCTGATGTATTTAAAAGTTTCTGTCAGCTGCTCGTTATAAGGAGATAAATCTTTGAATACGCTATCTACCTCTTTCTGCAGATCGGCATATGCCGTATCGTTATACATCATTGCAGCGATTTTCTCAGTTGTGTATTCTCCATTTCCCACCATTCTGTGCGCAAAATCATCATAGAATGAACCATACTTTTTGTGCAGGAAAGCATCAGTTTCTTTGATGTTCTTAGGTTTCCCTTCATAAAGATCACGATCAAAACGCTGCGCCTTTAAATCAACACGTATGTCGCCAATGTCAGGTTTATTCGTAGGATTGCAGGACACCATTAATATAGACTGAGAAAAAAAAGCAGTCACAAATAGAAAAAATAGATAGCTTTGACGGGATTTGACGTTATATCTCATTGTAAACAAATATAAAAATACTTTTTCCATGCCTCGTGCTCTTAATAAAAATTATATGAAAAGAACCCTGATCGCCCTGCTGCTTATATTTTCGGCCAATTGTGTACTTGCACAAGACTTCGGTAAGACTTATGGATTCAGATTGGGGTTAACAGCACACCCTACTGTAGGATGGTTAAAGCCACAGGTCGGCAAAAGCAATGGTGTTTCCCTTGGTTTTGCTTATGGCTTACTGGCGGATTTTAATTTTGCTGAAAATTATAGCTTTTCTACCGGACTGACCATTACTACGATCAATGGTAAAAGCACGGAAATCAACACACCTTATTATACTGCTCAGATACCGGCAGCCGGATCTGCACAAAACCCCCTGGAAATCAAATATAAACTACAATATGTAGAGTTGCCCTTCACCCTGAAACTTAGAACCGTAAAGATCGGTGAGGTTCGCTGGTATGGGCAATTTGGTTTATCCAACGACTTTAATATTGGGGCTAAGCAAGACGTCGACGTGACGGGTGGTTCCAAATACACTGACCTTAAGGTAGCTGATAATATCAAATTTTACAGGGCCGGACTAATCATCGGTGCCGGTGGCGAATTCAATATTGGCGGACAGTCCAGCATCACAGCCGGCCTTACCTTCAACAATGGATTTACCGACATCACCGAGGATAAGGATACAAGCGTACGAAATCACTATATTGGTATTAACCTGGGTATTTTCTTTTAAACCGTATTTTTTAGACACATGAAAATAGCACTGGCGCAGCTCAACTACCATATTGGTAATTTTGAACACAACACTAAAAAAATAACAGACCACATACAGTTGGCAAAAGAACAGGGTGCTGATCTGGTCGTGTTCGCAGAACTGGCTTTGTGCGGTTATCCGCCAAGAGATTTTCTTGAATTTGATGAGTTCATTGACCTCTGCGAAGCTTCTGCCAGAGATATCGCTTCGCATTGCCATGGCATTGCCTGTATTGTTGGCCTGCCGGTAAGAAACGAAACGCTGGCAGGTAAGGACCTGTATAACGCGGCTTATTTTATTGAAGACGGCAAGATTAAATCTGTCATTAAAAAAGCACTGCTGCCCAATTATGATGTCTTTGATGAGTACCGATATTTCGAGCCCTCCAGAGAATTTGACTGTATTGAATTTAGGGGACGCAAAATTGCTGTAACCATTTGTGAAGATCTTTGGAACATCAACAACAATCCTTTATATGTGTCCAATCCAATGGATGAGCTCATTCAGCAGGCTCCGGACTTGATGATCAACATTGCAGCTTCGCCGTTTTCTTATCTGCATGATGAAGAAAGGGTGATTGTACTGTCTGACAATGCAAAAAAATACAATTTGCCGCTTTTGTATGTAAACCAGGTTGGTGCACAGACAGAAATTGTTTTTGACGGAGGCTCATTGGTGCTTGACAGCGCCGGTAATGTGCTGGATGAAATGCCTTATTTTGAAGAAGCTTTGCGGGTATACGAATTGGAGGGACAGGATGTAAGAGGTTACAGTCCGGTATCCCGTAAGGTCGTTCCTGATGTGCAGCAGATTCACGATGCACTCATCCTTGGCATACAGGATTACTTTGGTAAATCAGGTTTCAACAAAGCTGTATTGGGCTTATCAGGCGGTATTGATTCTGCCATCGTCTGTGCTTTGGCCTGTCGTGCGCTTGGCCCTGAAAACGTCATGGCCGTTTTGATGCCATCCAAATATTCCTCAGACCATTCCATTAAAGACGCGCTGGATTTGGTAACTAATTTTGGCTGTAAACATGAAATCATCCCTATTGAGGAAGCTGCAGAGGCTTTTGACAAGATGATGGCGCCAGCGTTTAGCGGACAACCCTTTAATTTAACCGAAGAAAACATCCAAGCCAGATGCAGGGGAGTCGTAGTAATGGCGATGTCTAATAAGTTCGGCTATATCTTGCTCAATACTTCCAATAAAAGTGAGTGCGCAGTAGGCTACGGCACGCTATATGGCGATATGTGTGGCGCTTTGGGTGTCATCGGTGATGTGTATAAAACACAGGTCTACCAACTGGCCGGTTATATCAACAAAGACAAAGAGCTTATACCGTTAAACTCTATCGTTAAGCCCCCTTCTGCCGAACTACGTCCTGGTCAGAAGGATTCTGATTCTTTGCCAGAATACGATGAGCTGGACAGCATCCTGTTTCAGTACATCGAAAAGAAACAAAGTTCGGCTGCCATTATCGCCCAGGGTTTTGAAGAAAGCCTGGTCAGGCGCATCATCAAAATGGTGAATACCGCAGAATTCAAACGGTATCAGACGCCGCCAATCCTTCGGGTATCTCCAAAGGCATTTGGCATGGGCCGCAGAATGCCGATAGTAGGAAAGTACCTTTCTTAAAATTTGGATTGCTTACCCGCTCTTGAGGCCGTAAACTTATGATAAGGGATGATCAGCGCAAGCAGAATACCTAGCAAAGATAAAGTCATAGGGATAAAATCCCCGTTCTTGACATAAAATGTCGATTCGTCATTCAAATTGATATCTGCCTTAAGTGCCGTTCTGGTCCACCATTTGGTTTGCTGTAATAAATTTCCCTTCTGATCAATAATGCCGGAAATCCCTGTATTCGCCGATCTTACCACATAACGGCGTGTTTCAATTGCCCTCAGTTTCGCATACAGCAGGTGCTGGTCTTTTCCAGAAGTATTGCCCCACCAGCCGTCGTTGGTAATGATGGCAATGAATTGGGCGCCATTTTTCACCGCTTCGCCGATCCAGTTTCCCCATAGCGATTCATAACAAACAACCGGAGCCGCTCCGATGCCCTGCTGAGAATAAAATACGCCAGGTTTTTCCTGAGTTCCATAGCCACCTATAGAGCCTCCAAATCCTTCAAATACTGGCGCCAGAAACGACAATGCTTCCGGAAACGGCATTCTTTCCACTCCTGGTACGAGTTTAGATTTATGATAAAACTGTACATTCGCCGAATTTTCAATCTGCATGGCGGAATTAAAGACATCTACATAAGTCAGTGGATCCACTTTTCTGGCACTTACAGTTTCCTGGCTATTGTAAAACTTTATCGTTTCAATTCCGGTAATCAGGCTCGCATTTTTATATTTTTCCAAAAAATGCTGAGCAGTAATAAAATCTGAATTGCTGCGTATGTTGTCTTCATTGTTCTGTCTGCTTGATATCGCTGTTTCAGGCCAAATAAAATATTCTGTATTGGGCTGGGCAATGGAATCCGATAAATGACTGAGGATCTCGAGTTGCTCAGCAGAAGAGAGGCTCGTGAATTTGTCATAAGGGTCAATGTTTGGTTGTACGACCACGACATTCACCGGCACAGATTTTTCGGTGTACTGGTTATATAGAAACAATGACAGTCCCGCAGGAACGATGATTGTGCAAAGCCAAACCAAAGCCATAGATCGCTTCCTGGTGCTGTAGGCTTCATAGGCAAGGATATTGCTCAGCAGGATCCATAGTGAACCGCCATACACGCCTGTATATTCATACCACTGTGCCAACTGGTGCATTCCGGAGAAGCCATTGCCTAGTGTCATCCAGGGAAAGGCCAGCTGCCAACTTTCATGCAGGTATTCCATGGCGATGTAAAAACAAATCAAACCGAGATAGGCGATAAACCGGTTTGCAACCCTGCCCAGACGGTAATAGAGCCAAAAGGCAAAAGTCATCAGTAAAGCCCCCAATCCATAGGGAATCAATGAGACAAAAAAAGCGACATAAGGGTTGTTGACCGCGCTAATCGCGTTGTAGACCCAATAAATGGAGGCCGTGTTCCAAACCAGGAAACAAAGGCCGGCAGTTAGAAATATCTTTTTTCCTTTTTTCGCTGCGTCAGTCTCCTTAATTTTATTCAGTGCAATCAGCAATGGCACCAGTCCCACCAGCAATAAAGGGGTAGTGTAAGGAATAGGGGGCCAGGCCAGCCACAATAAAAAAGCACTGAGCAGCGCGAGCGCAAACGGATTTTTAAAAGCGTTCATGGAACCAGGTTATAGGCTGTCTAAAATATCACCTTTTTTGGCCTCGTATTCTTCTTGTGTTATCAAGTGCTTGTCATAAAGGGTTTTCAGCTTTCTCAATTTTAAAGTTGTCTCATCTTCCGGAGCTTCAACGGGCGCAGGCGTAGGGGCGGGTTGCGCTATAACTGGCTTTTCTTCCTCTGCAGGTGCAACAGGAGGTGCATAAGGTTCTTCCGCTACTGCATTTACCGTTACCGGCGAAGGTTTAGCGCGTCTTTCTTCTACTTCTGCAAGGTGCTGCTGTTCTTTAAATTGATCCAGTTGCTCATAAGCAGCCTGGTAAAGTTTGCGTGCCTGTACTTTCGGAATGTATTCGGTGACTATATTTTCTCCATGCAAGGGCACGCAGATAAATTTAGAGCCAAAAATTTCCTCTTTAAATGAGACCTCTTTGATGTTTTTCCAGGAAATGTCTTTAAAGTTCATGGTAAAACCCAGATTGCCGGGTGTGCAATAAAAAATACGACGGGTGCTTACTGCAATGCAGTCCGGTAAAATATTTACTGCAGGTTTCTTCTGAACAGCCAGGTAAATCAGTTCTTCACTGGCGGTCAGCATGTCGTTCAACTTGCCCAATACTTTCTCTACCGCTTTTGGATCCTGTTCGTCACTTAAAAATCTATCTATTAAATTCATGTTGTCCTATCCTTATTGTTTTTTTTATCGTTTTGTCTTTTCGTCATCTCGACGATAGGAGAGAGCTCTTACATAGCGTGATGTCATGGTACCTCTTTATATTTCGATTTCTTCTTTACCTCCTCGGCTCCAGCGATACAAATTACGAATTCCCCCTTTAATATATTGTTTTCGAAATGTGATTTTATCTCCGTCAATGTGCCTCTTACCGTTTCTTCGTACAATTTCGTAAGCTCCCTGCTTACTGAAGCCTGCCGGTCAGCCCCCAGATATTGTGCAAATTCCTCGAGTGTTTTCAGGAGCCGGTGCGGACTTTCATACAAGACGATTGTCCTTTCTTCTTCAGCCAGTTTCTTAAAGCGTGTTTGCCTGCCTTTTTTTACTGGAAGGAAACCTTCGAATACAAAACTATCGGAGGGTAAACCGGAATTGACCAGTGCCGGAACAAATGCCGTAGCTCCCGGCAGGCATTCTACAAGCAGGTCATTCTTGATCGCTTCCCTGACCAGAAAAAATCCAGGATCAGAGATCGCGGGTGTTCCGGCATCAGAGATCAAAGCCACATTTTTTCCTTCCTTCAAAAATTTGATAATTTCTGAGGTAGCCTGGTGCTCATTGTGCTGGTGATGGGAATAGGCTTTTTTATCAATACCAAAGTGTTTTAGCATGGGCGCACTGGTACGCGTGTCCTCCGCCAGAATTACATCTACCTCCTTTAAAATGCGAATCGCCCTGAAGGTCATGTCCTCCAGATTTCCGATCGGCGTGGGTATGAGAAACAGTTTACCTTCCATATTTATTAGCTAACCGGTTAAACTCGGCATTCGCAATGACGACTTAAGTTCTTATCTTTGTTTAAAAAATAAAATAATGCTGCAAGTTAATTATATCCGCGAAAATAGAGAGAAAGTTTTAGAGCGACTGAGTGTACGTAATTTTAAACAACCTGAACTGGTAGACGAAATCATCCAAATTGATGAAGAGCGCAGACAGGTCCAAACTTCGCTGGATAACTTGTCGGCCATTGCCAATGCGAGTGCCAAACAGATTGGTGAACTGATGCGCAGCGGTAAAAAGGAAGAGGCGGAGGTGTTAAAATCTGAAACGACCAACAACAAGGAACAACATAAAAAATTGTCTGACCACCTCACACAGCTGGAGCTTCAACTGCATAACCACATTGTGCAATTGCCAAACCTGCCGCACCAATTGGTGAAAACAGGGAGCACAGCAGAGGAAAATGAAGTAGTTTATACACACGGACAACCGGCTGAATTGCCTGAAAGTGCCATACCGCATTGGGAACTGACTGCTAAATATGATATTATCGATTTTGAGCTAGGTACTAAAATCACAGGAGCAGGTTTCCCGGTATATAAGGGCAAAGGGGCGAGGCTTCAACGGGCTTTGATCAACTTCTTTTTAGACCATGCTACTGAAGCAGGTTACAGAGAGATGCAGGTACCCCATTTGGTCAATGAAGCTTCAGGCTTTGGTACAGGCCAATTACCCGATAAAGAGGGACAGATGTACCATGCAGGAGTAGACAACCTGTACCTCATCCCGACGGCAGAGGTTCCTGTAACCAACCTTTACAGGGATGTGATCCTGAAAGAAGAAGAACTGCCAATAAAAAATACGGCCTATACCCCTTGTTTCCGGAGAGAGGCCGGTTCTTATGGCGCCCACGTACGCGGATTGAACAGACTTCACCAGTTTGACAAGGTTGAAGTCGTACAGGTCGTTCATCCAGACCAGTCTTACGAAGTGCTGGAGCAAATGAGTGCTTATGTGCAGTCGCTGCTTCAGGAGCTGGGCCTGCATTACCGCGTACTGCGCCTTTGCGGAGGCGATATGGGCTTTACCTCAGCAATGACTTATGACATGGAAGTCTGGAGTGCTGCCCAGCAACGGTGGCTGGAGGTATCTTCTGTGTCCAATTTTGAAACCTACCAGAGCAACAGGTTAAAACTCAGATTCAAAGGTGCTTCTGGTAAAACACAACTGGCACATACGTTAAATGGCAGTGCATTGGCCTTGCCACGTATTGTTGCCTCTATTTTAGAAAACAACCAGACAGAGCGGGGGATCAAGATTCCTGAAGCTTTGGTAAAATATACCGGTTTCGAATATATCGATTAAAAGCAAGTTCGCCTTAAAGGCAAGTAGTCTTCTTAAAGCCAGGCAGTCGTCTTAACGCTATTCGGTCGTCATAATGGTCCGGTCGTCCTCTCGACGATAGGAGAGATCTCTTGGTTTAGTAGGAAAGATTAGTATTAAGAGCTTAGCTCAGACAAGAGACCTCTCACATACGTTCGAGATGACGGAGCAGATTTAAGATGACTAAGCAGATCCGAGATGGACGGAGCACAAAAAAGAAAGCCCAGATGCAAATCCGGGCTTTTGTTTTAAATAGGTAGGTAATTATATAGGGAGGATGTAATTAAAGGATAAGGATCAGCAATAAAATGATAATGATGATCGCACCTACTGAAAGATAAACACCACCGCCCATTGCTTTGGCTTCTTGTTTCAGTCCTTTCAATTCTGTTTTTAATGCTTTTTTCTCTTCTCTGGACAATTGCGATTTGTCCATGGACCTGATCTCTTCCACGCGGTTCTGGATTCGTTCCAGTTGGACTTTCTGTTCAGCCGTCATTTCAGTTTTCGCCTTGTTGTTGCTTGCAGCAGAAACAGTATTTGCACTGATGGTCAGTGTGAAAATCAGCACTAGGGAGTAGATCAATTTTTTCATAAGATTCGGGTTTTAGTATCAGTTATTCTTAATAACAAAAAACCTACCAAAAACAATTGGTAGGTTTTTTTTACTGTTTTTTAATAAAAGTGTCTACTTCAGTAGTCAGAGCGTACTATTTATTTGATCTCAAATACCGTATTCATCACGTAGTTGAGTTTGATTTTTTTGAAGTCAATTTCAGGAGCAGATGCAGCCTCTGCGTTAGCGCCGTCAAAACTGGTTTTCATCATTACGTTTCTGTACATGGCTTGTGGAAATACCTCGTTGTTGATCTCCTGAATGTCAATTACACTGCCCAGTTTATCGCCAAGCGCTTCAACAAGATAGGTAGCTTTGGCTTTTGCAGCTTGTAAGGCCTGGATCTTCAATTCCCTTTTCAGGGTCTCAATTTTGGAGTAGTCATAACTCTCGATGTTGGTATAGGCAATTCCTTTCGGATCAATGGCACCAATGATCGCATTCCATTTGTTCAGGTCGGTAACCTTCAAACGATACTGCTTGCTGGCCAAAAAATCAGGATTTTTCTTTTTCTCAGTAGTAATGGTAAAGCTCGACAGGTTGTTGATGGTCAGATTCTCTTTATCAATGCCTGCTTTTTGTACCGCAGTATACAATTGATTCTCCAGGTCTGTGATGTCCACTTTCTTTTTGCTGTTACCATCTTTCAGGTATTCTTTCAGCGAAATGGTCAGGTAAATGATATCAGGAGTGACTTCAGTTTCAGCGGAACCGCTTACAGTGATTTTTTTTCTAAGGTCTGCTTGTTGGGCCAGGGCACTTACACTTAATAAGGCAAAGAAGGCAAGGGTGAATAACTTTTTCATAATTAAATATTCTTTGTGTATTTGATAGGTAGATGTAATTATCGTACCAATTCCACAAAGAATATTTAATTAAAATGAGGGTTAATCCTCAACTACTTCATTATTAGGGCCAATTTCTTCGACAGACTCTTCTTTAAAATAAGATTTCTGGAAAATCAGGATGATCACCACCCCAACTGAAATTGCCGCATCCGCTACATTGAAGACAGGTCTGAAAAATACGAAGTCTTCACCGCCCCAAATCGGTACCCATGCAGGGAACACGCCTTCCAGCAGCGGGAAATAAAACATGTCTACTACCCTTCCGTGAAACAAACCGGCATAACCATAGATTTTTCCGTAGAGAACAGAGTCGATGATATTGCCCAATGCGCCGGCAAAAATCAAGGCAACATTTAAGATCAGGCCGCGGTGGTATTTTTTCTGAATCAGGTAATGCAGACCATAGCCAATCCCTGCTACGGCAGCAATTCTGAACAAGGATAACGCAAGCTTGCCAAATTCACCACCAAACTCAAGACCAAAAGCCATTCCGTTGTTTTCGGTAAAATGAATAATAAACCAGTCACCAATAATCTTAAATTCCTGACCAATATACATATGGGTCTTAATCCAGGTCTTCAGAACCTGGTCAGCCAACAAAACAAGGAAGATGATCAACAAAGGTTTTGTATATCCCTTCATTACGACTGCTTCAGTTTAGCTTCCATACTCAAGGTAGCATGCGGTACTGCACGTAAACGTTCTTTCTGGATCAGTTTACCGGTTTCCCTGCAAATGCCATACGTTTTGTTCTCGATACGTACCAATGCAGCTTCCAGATTTTCAATAAACTTTTTCTGACGTGCGGCCAGTTGGTTTAGCTGCTCTTTTTCAAGAGTAGCCGATCCATCCTCGAGGGTTTTATACGTACCTGAAGTGTCCTCTGTTCCATTAGAATTCGGACTGCTTAACGAGCGCGACAAGTCCAGAAATTCTTCCCTTGCCATCCTTAACTTTCCCTGGATCAATTCCTTGAATTCGAGAAGTTCACTATCCGAGTACCTGGTTTTTATAGCTTTTTCCATAATATTTTATTGTTGTGCAATCAAAATTTGTAGTTCAACATCATCGATTACTATTTTGTTTCCCTTGTCTAAAGATTCCGTTAATTTAAGATCATCTGCTAATATTTCAGCGCAAATGTACTGCTTATTTTTCTCCACAGCAGTTGCTAACAGGTTATGGTTCTGTAAAGTCACCGTAATCCTGTCGGTAACTTCAAAATTAAGTTCTTTTCTCAGGTTCTGAATCCTGTTGATCAGTTCACGTGACAGGCCTTCCTGTTTCAATTCCTCTGTAATGGTTACATCTAGGGCTACAGTAAGACTACCCGTATTGGCTACCTGCCAGCCTGGAATATCCTCAGCCATAACTTCCACATCACTGAGGAGGATCAGGTAATTGGTTTCAGGCAGCAAGATTTCTCCTTGAGACTCCAGTATTGAAATCTCTTCCTGCGTGAATTCAGAGATCGCCTGTGCCACCGCTTTCATGTCCTTGCCTACTTTTTGTCCAAGGGTCTTAAAATTAGGTTTAATCTTTTTGGTGATAAATCCGGCAGTGTCGGTTATGAACTCGATATCCTTAATGTTTGTTTCCGAAAGGATCAGGTCTTTGACCAGCTTCACACGGTCCGCGAACTTATGGTCTAGTACAGGGATCAGGATCTTTGCCAGTGGCTGGCGTACATTGATGCTGGTTTTCTTTCTAAGCGACAACACCATCGATGAAATGTCCTGTGCCAGGCGCATGCGCTCATTGAGTTCGGTATCAATCAAACTGCCATCTGCATCAGCCAGCAAAGTAAGGTGTACCGACTCATATGGGTTTGCAGCATCTCCGGCAGTCAGATTTTGAAAAAGCCAGTCCGAGAAGAACGGCGCGATTGGCGCCATCAGTTGCGATAAACTGGTCAGGCAGGCATACAAAGTTTCATAAGCCGCTTTTTTATCCGCAGTCATTTCTCCCTTCCAGAAGCGACGGCGGGACAGGCGGATGTACCAGTTACTCAGGTGTTCATCTACAAAAGCCTGAATGGCCCTTGCTGCTTTGGTCGGCTCATAGGCATTATAGCTTTCGTCCACTTCAGCTACCAGTGTCTGCAGTAAAGACAAGATCCACCTGTCCAGTTCACTGCGTTCCGCTACCGGAGTCAGGTTGTTGTGGTCTATCTCAAACTTATCAATATTAGCATACAGCGCAAAGAAGGTGTAAGTATTGTATAAGGTTCCGAAGAATTTGCGGCGTACTTCGGCAATTCCGTCTACGTCAAATTTCAGGTTGTCCCATGGATTTGCATTGGAGATCATGTACCAGCGCGTCGCATCCGGACCATACTCCTCCAGCGTCTTAAAAGGATCCGTAGCGTTACCGAGACGTTTAGACATTTTCTGTCCGTTTTTGTCCAGCACCAGGCCGTTGGAAACTACATTTTTATAAGCAACTTTATCAAATACCAACGTACCAATCGCATGCAGGGTATAAAACCATCCGCGTGTCTGATCTACACCTTCAGCAATGAAATCTGCCGGAAAATCTTTATTGTCGTCAATTTTGTCCTTGTTTTCAAAAGGATAGTGCCATTGTGCATAAGGCATTGCACCCGAATCAAACCAAACATCGATCAGGTCGCTTTCCCTTGTCATTGGTTTGCCGGATGGCGAGACCAGGACAACACCGTCCACTACATTTTTATGTAAATCTACCAGGTCGTAGTTTTCTTCAGACATGTTTCCGATCTCAAATCCTTTAAATGGATTTTCAGTCATGAACCCGGCGGTTATTGCTTTTTCGATACCCCTGTATAATTCTTCTACCGAACCGATCAGTACCTCTTCTTTCTTATCTTCCGTTCTCCAGATCGGCAATGGGATACCCCAGTACCTGGAGCGCGAAAGGTTCCAGTCGTTGGCATTTTTCAACCAGTTACCAAAACGGCCTTCGCCCGTAGATTTTGGTTTCCAGTTGATGGTCTCGTTCAGGTCAAACATCCTGTCTTTAACATCCGTTACCTTAATGAACCAGGAATCCAGCGGATAATACAACAGCGGCTCGTCCGTTCTCCAGCTGTGCGGGTAACTGTGCACGTACTTTTCGACTTTAAAAGCCTTATTTTCTTCTTTCAGACGGATCGCAATCTCCACATCTACTGATTTCTCAGGAGCTGCTCCGGCATCATAATATTCATTTTTTACATACTTGCCGGCCAGATCGCCTACATGCGATGTGAACCTGCCTTGCAGATCAACCAATGGCACCGGTGTTCCGTTTTCGTCCAGTACCAGCATCGGCGGAATCTCAGGGACGGCTTCTTTAGCTACTTTAGCATCATCAGCGCCGAAAGTTGGTGCCGTATGCACAATACCGGTTCCGTCTTCTGTCGTTACAAAATCGCCAGAGATCACACGGAAGGCATTTTCAGCATGCTGGTAAGGCAATACATAATCCAGCAGTTGCTCATACCGGATGCCTACCAGGTCAGTTCCTTTACATTCGGTCAGGATCTGGTACGGGATTTTTTTATCGCCCGCTTTAAAGTTGTCAAAATCTTCAGCTGCTGAACTTTCAAAATAAACTTTGCTGAATTGTTTGCCAACCAGGTTTTTAGCGAGGATGACATTGACAGGAAGAAAAGTATATTGATTGAAAGTCCTGACCAGAACATACTCTATTTTCGGCCCAACAGTCAGCGCAGTATTTGACGGCAGTGTCCATGGTGTGGTAGTCCATGCCAATATTGAAATTGTTCCAAATCCTTTCAGAAATTCAGGAAGTGTTTGCTCCAGGGCTTTAAACTGGGCCACAATGGTCGTGTCCGTTACATCGCGGTAAGCGCCAGGCTGGTTCACTTCATGCGAACTCAATCCCGTACCTGCTTTAGGCGAATACGGCTGGATGGTATACCCCTTGTACAACAAACCTTTATCATAGATCTGCTTTAAGAGCCACCAAACCGTCTCCATATATTTAGACTTGTAGGTGATGTACGGATCATTCATATCCACCCAATAGCCCATCTTTTCCGTGAGGTCGTTCCACACATCCGTGTAACGCATTACTGTACGCTTGCAGGCTTCGTTGTATTCCTCGATAGAGATGGTTTTTCCGATATCCTCCTTGGTAATTCCCAGTTCTTTTTCAGTACCCAGTTCCACAGGAAGGCCATGGGTATCCCAACCGGCTTTCCGTTTTACCTGGAAACCTTTCTGGGTTTTGTAACGGCAAAAAATATCCTTAATCGCGCGGGCCATAACATGGTGAATACCAGGCATCCCGTTGGCCGAAGGCGGGCCTTCATAAAAAGTAAACGGATTCGACTTTGACCGGGTGGAAATGCTTTTTTCGAAGATGTTTTCCTTCTTCCAAAAGTCAAGTATTTCTTGCCCTATTTTAGCCAGTTCTAATTGTTTAAATTCCCTATACATCAATCAAGTATCTCCAAAAATTAAGGATGCAAAGTTAAGGATTTAGGACTTGAATTCCTATCTTAAGGGGTAAATATTAGCAGTATGAGCAGCATTGCCTGAAAAGGATACTTAAGCTTGAGGCTCTTTAAGGACAGGAACAGGTCAGAAACATAAAAGGAACGCAAAAGGTTCGGATAAAGGTACCCCCTACCCGAACCTTATACGTTGTTGTTACGTTCTTCTTGCGTTACTGGCTACAGCCAGCACAATGAATAACCATTCTGTTTTTAGGTGCTAATCGAAGGCGATCTTATCCGGACCTGATAGTTTTTGGATGTGACAAGCACATTTTCCACCTGCAATTTTCACCGTCGCTGTCTTGGTCTGATTTGTGGCTTCGTAAGTTCCGCTGATTTTGATGTCATCACCGTTTTCAGCGAGTACTTTCCTATGGCTGTCGTCGGCGATGACATAGGTTCCGGCAACAAGGCTTAAACTGGCTAGGGTTGCACTTTTTAGGGTGTCGCCTGTACGCTTGTTGACCGCACTGTAGTTTTTTACGGGAACGCCAAGACCGTTCTTATCTGTAAATGAAACCATAACATAAGAAAAACTCTGGTCGCATATTTTGCTTTCGCAATCTGAGGGCGTCTCTGATGTTTCGCAGGATGAAAACGTCACTACTGCAAGAAGTAGGATAAAGATGGCTTTGTACATATCGGTTGATTTTTACACTAATACGAGTGCAGATCGGCAAATGCTACAGGCAACTGCGTAATTGTAAAATGAATGTAACGGACCTGCTGCGGTTAAAAGTACCTGTAAGCGCAGCGAATCTGCAGCACTAGCGCAGAAATTCCACAGAAAGGCGCAGCCAGGTAGCTTTGCCGGTATAAATTTCCTTATTTTTAGTCAAAAAAAACTATGCTGCTCGTACAGAACATCCGTTTAAGTAGAATTTTGCGAAACACCTGGCAGGTAGACCTGATTATGATTGTTTCCTGTACCGGTGCCTACCTGATCCGGGAATATTTGATTGCCAATCATTTTGAGATCCCTGTTATTATTCCTTCTTTGTTGGGTACTGCCATTGCTTTTTTCATTGGTTTCAACAACAACCAGGCATACGACCGCTGGTGGGAGGGCCGAAAAATCTGGGGTTCTCTGGTCAATGATTCAAGGTCTTTTGCAAGGGCATTGATCAACTATGTAGATGGTGAACAGGAATTGGCCGAGGTAATGATTTGCAGACACATTGCGTTTTTATATGCTTTAAAAGCCAGTTTGAGGGGGGCGACTGATGAAATTTACATCAAATATTTGAGCCAGGAAGATCTGAAGGAGATCAGCAGTCATAGCAATACACACAATGCGATTTTAAATCTCCAGTCCCGGGACCTGCAGCGGCTTTCTAAACTCAATGCCATTGATGGCTTTCGATTTATCGAGATTAATGAACAGCTGAACCGGTTTTCGGATAGTATGGGGATGAGTGAACGCATTCGGAACACCGTTTTCCCTACGACTTATACCTACCTAACTAAGGTATTCATCTGGCTTTTCGTGGTCAGTTTTACGCTGGTGATCAGTCAGTCGGCCGGTGTGTACGCCATTTTTCTGGGCTGGATGATCGGTTTTGTCTTTGTGTCCACACAGATCAATGGCATGAGCCTGGTCAACCCTTTCGATAATCAGTCGGCAGGTGTGCCGCTCAATCAGATTACGCGGACCATAGAAATCAATTTATTGCAGATGATGGGAAAAGAAGAAATACCTGAGCCCGTTAAGCCCATCAATGATGAATACATTTTGTAACATTTAGATAGGCTGTTGCTTAGCATAAAATCGGGCAGCTGAGGTGGATGTAACCCTAAAACATCCACCTGTGCTCCCTTTCAAATCACCCTCTCTATCTATAAACAAGCATCCTCCCCGGACACTTCTTTTAATGCAAAAGGCAGGCCATGACGACAATCGCCCTTGATGGGCTTTTTGAGGATGGTGTGTAAAAATGCCCGGTGTAGAAAATCACCATATTGTTGAACTCCCGCCCCTTAGCGGCTGAAACTAATGTGGAATTGTTTAAAAGTTTTTTGCAAATACAAACTTCAGAATCGCTAAATTGTTAGTACTAACAGATAGCAGTTTATTCCGAGAAAAAAAGTCCTGTGAGCGGGTGATCCGCGTAGGGCAGGCACAACATAAAGGAGGGTCAAACAAGCTGGTGAAAACTACTTGTCTGCCCCTCCTGTTTTTTTCTGAGGGTATCTGGTTTGATTTTTGTTAACCATATCACTCAAGAACTTCAGCCATGATACGGATTTTAAAACTTCAAAAAGCAGTGATTGCCTTTATACTAGGTGTAGTGGCATTGGTGGCATACAGAATAATGAGCGAAAACAAACTGGAGTCGAGCCGGTATCTCTTAACCCTGTCCGGCATTTTATTCATAGCCGGGGCATTGATGTTTTTGTATCCGATCCTATCGGCTAAAAAAGTTAAAGAAGAAGATTGCGTGGAATTGGATCCTGAAAAGCAGGAAGAACTTTAAACAATACCACCCATATAAGGATCGGTAATAGACTCTCCTCCGTTTTCTGCGTGACCTGCATGTTGCCTGTAATAGTCCTTGTTTCCATTTATCGTGAGACTAAGGTCATACCAACCATTGCTTTTTTGGAGATCTACCGGCATTTTTACCTTGCTTTTTGATGCAATGACCAATGTCCTGGAATAGCTGCTTTTATACGCGTTGTCCGTCAGTTTAATTTCTACCGGCGTACTGCCTCTGTTTTCAATCTCAACTTCAATATTACCAGTCATCTTTTTGGCCAGTACTCCAGTCGTTTCGTATAAACAGTTTACCGTTATTTCCGGGTCGTTTGTCCCGCCCTTAAACGCGCGGTAAAAGCCGTTCGGCCCATTCACACAGAGGTGATAACTTCCGCTCGCAAAGCTTTTTAATTCGATATTGTCTGTTATTTTTTCACCGCCTGTGACAGCGTAAGACCATGTTTTCCCAAATTCTGCATTGAAGGGCAGGGGTGTGTACATGTTGAAAGGAGCACCTTTTGGCAATAGTTTTTGGCCAAAATTTCCTTTGTCTGATGCGAAAGAAATTTCCAGATGAGTTTTAGAATCGCTGACCCGACACTCTGCATGCAACTGATAAGGCAATGCACATGCCTTTTTAACACCTTTTTCCTGAGCGGGCATGAATTTAGATGCGCCAGGCGCAAAAGGAAGATGGGTATTGATCCTGGCGATCTCTGAGGGACTAAGCGGATCTGGTTTTAACTGCGCAGGTTTGTTTTTCGCATTTTGGATATTGGTGATTACTTCGTCTTTTTTCTGCAGCTGCGGAAGCTGAGCGGATTCCTTTTTTGCAGGTCTGAAAGCCGAGCTGAGGTCTCCGCAAATGGCCCGCCGCCAACTACTGATCTGGTTGCTCTTAATCTTTTTGCCTGTTTTTTTGCTCAGGAAATTCTCCAGGAACATGATCGTTGAGGTATGGTCGCAAACTTCAGAGTTGACATAGCCTCCCTTGCTCCATGGAGAAGCAATGAGCATCGGTACCCGGTAACCCAGACCTATTGGACTGTCTTTTTTTACTTCATAATCAGCTGCGACATTTATTTTGGAAGAGACCTTTCCTGTCGCAGAACTTCCCGGTTTGGGCACCACATATGGCGGGATATGGTCAAAATACCCATCGTTTTCGTCATATGTCAGAATAAAAATTGTTTTTTTCCAGACCTCCGGGTTTTTCGTGAGGATTTCTATTGCTTCTGAAACATACCAGGTGCCGTAAAGCGGGGAACTGGTATGGTCTGAAAATCGTTGAGGGGCCACCAGCCAGGATACTGCCGGAAGTTTACCGCTGTCGACATCCGAACGAAATTGGTGGAAAATGTCGTTTTTTGGAATCCGGATATTCTGTTTGATCCCCTGATCGTCCTTATAGTCAAATGGCGCCAACTCAAGGTAATTGAAAGGCGCATTGATGTTGGTTGCAAATGCCTTGTCAATCAGGTTTTTTTCCCGGCTGCTTAAGGCTTCATATTTCTCTCTTACTTCTTTGGCACTCAGGTTCTTTTTAGGATCTCCGTTTTTTCGGAACCAGGCCGAAAGTCTTACATTGTAACGCTTGACGTATTCAATGGCATTGTCGCCATAGTTGCCCAGCCAGTCGTCCACCTCTTCGCCCTGGACATCGCTGGTCCATATTTCATTCTGGTAGATTTTCCAGCTTATGCCGTTGTCTTCCAATACCTCAGGGAAAGTATCCCAGTCAACATATACGTCATCACGGGATTCAGCCTGTGAGTTGTTTACCGCAGCATTAATCAGTTTGCCATTCTGCTCTGGTTGTATGGTGCCTGTCCACATGAACAAGCGGTTGGGTGTGGTGCCTGTCAGAGAGGAACAAAAATGATGATCGCATATGGTGAAGGCATCTGCCATCGCATAGTAAAAAGGAACATCTGAACGTTCATAATGGCCGAGGCACATGAGTGATTTTACAGGGACCCATTTGTCGTATTTCCCCTGGTTGCGTGCTGCCAGCTGATCGGTCCATGAATGTGGAAGACCTCCCTGCCAGGTGATCTTGGTTTTGTTAATATCGATGTGAAAAGGAGCAAAGGTATTGCCCTTATCGTCTTTCTGCAACCATACTTTATTTTGATCCGGAAGAATACGTGCTCTTGGATCATTGAACCCCCTTACGCCTTTTAATTTGCCAAACATGTGGTCAAATGAGCGGTTTTCCTGCATCAGGATGACCACATGTTCCGCATCATAAAAGGTAGTTCCCGGATCGGCACTAATGGCCATTGCTTTTTGAAGAGACATGGGAATAACGTTTGGCAATCCGGCTGCGCCGGATAATAATGCTGCTTTTTTGAGAAATTCCCTTCTTGAATCCATAATTTTTATTGGTGCAATGCTTTCCAGATGATATCGTAAACGCCTGTGGCAGGTTGGTTTTCTGAGTTGAGTGCTTTATCGGTAATTAATACCGGGTGAAATTCGGCAGGTGTATCCACACTACCGTGTGATCCTCCGATCAGCGTGGCATCCAATGGGATCACATCCATTACATAACGGAAACCTGCTTTCTTGCGGAGTAACTTATAACCAGCTCTTGCTTTGGAGGACATAAACATTTCCACCGGATCATAGCCCGGTTTCTTGTGGATGTCTACACACCGCGCATAGTCAGGCGCTACGGCATCATCCAGCCAGAAGTAATAAGTGAACCAGCTTTCAGGAGCAGCTACGACAACAAAATCGCCTGCCCTGGAGTGGTCAATGCCATATTTCTGTTTTCCCGCTTCATCCAGGATCAGGGCGATGCCTGCCGCTTTTTCCAGGATGGATTTTACCAGTTCTTTGACCGATGGGTCGTTGATGTAAATGTGGGCAACCTGGTGGTCGGCCACAACAAAAGCCTTAGAAGCCCCAGCGTCGAGGAGTTCAAGTCCCCTTTCTACGCGGATTTGCAATAAATTATTTTCCCTGAACAGCCTGTTTAAGTGTATTGGCTGGCGCACGGGAACAATACCATATTCAGAAAGAATAATGATGTTTGCACCCTGTTTTTCATAATGGCGCACGAGGCCTTCGACTACCTGGTCTACTTCAGTCAGCTCTTTACCTATTTTGCTAAAGTCATGGCCAAATTTCTGCAGACAATAATCCAGATGTGGTAAGTAAATCAGTGTCAGTGTTGGATCGTATTGTTCATCGGTAATAATCGCTGCATCAGCGATCCATTTGGTTGATTTGATATTTGCGCCAGGTCCCCAAAATTGAAATAATGGAAACTGTCCCAGTTTGTCCTGCAGCAGATCTCTGAGTTCAGCGGGTTCTGAGTAGCAGTCTGGCATTTTTCTACCATCAGCAAGGTAGTTTGGACGAGGGGTAACCGAATAGTCTGCGTTGGAGTACATGTTGTACCACCAAAACATGTTGGAACAAGTGAAATTAGGATCTTCCTTTTTAGCCCGGTCCCAGATTTTGTCGACCAACACCAATTTGTTGGATTGTTTCCAGAACTTAATTTCCGCATCGGTATGGTCATACCAGCCGTTGCCCACAATTCCGTGTTCTGAAGGTGTTTTTCCGGTCAGATAGGTTGACTGCACTGCCGTAGTTACCGCTGGCAGCATGGGCGCGATGGTCTGCAGATTTTTTTCTTCGCTATATTTTTTAAGGAATGGCGTATATGAACCGATCAGATTGGACGATAAACCAACAACATCTATTACAACAGTCTTTTTCATTTTAATTCAATTGATTGACAACCCATTGCAGTTCCTTGCTGATAGATTCTGCGATCGGTAATTTGATTTGTTCAGGCAATACTTCCCAAGTATAGGTTTCAACCTCAAGGTGCTGGGTAAATGGCCTGTTTTTCTGAAGCTGTAATACTTCGATGATGTCGCTTTGGGTAGTGGAAAGTAATCCGATTTCCCGGATAGAGATCGGGACATGAAAGTGTGCTCTCCATTCCGCTACATTTTCATTTTCAAAATCCTCCAGTGCAGGAGGGAGGTCGGTATACCTGATGAGTTCCCCGTCATTTTTACGCGCGACCACCTGGTGAAGATATACTGGCTCATTGAACAGGTCGAAAGCTTTTTTGAGGTCAGCTTTTTCTGCAGCAGGTCTGTCAAGTTTGGCTTTCAGGGCCGCACTGATCTGGATTTTTCCTACGGTAATGTTCTTTTGTTCGAGTTCCTGGAGAACAGCCTTGTGTGGTTCATATCCGATTGCAAAATGACAGACGTCATAACAAATGCAAACGTGCGTTCTAATCATGGCCTCAGCGGCGGTTGGCCCAACATTAAAAGCCGCTGCGACTTCAGGGATTCCCAGGGTCATCAGGTCGCCTTCAAACCAGTCAATAAATTCTCTTCCGGTCTCCATGATGCCATCTGGCTCAGGCTCTATATCCAGGTGCAGTACTTTTCCTGTTTCCCGCTGAATCAGCACCAGTTCTTTGATGACTTCAATGACGTTTAAAGTACCTGTTTTGGTTGCCTGCGCCAGTTCTTCCGGGCTTTTAAACCAATGTCTGTAACTTAAGGGATTGGTAGAAACCCCACCGTCCATGCCTTCCGGAAGTAACTGCGCTAAAATGTGGAACAACCGGATGCTGTATGTCTTTCTGGCATCTGTTGTCCAGTCTGGCGCGTGTACATCAGCTTTGACCACGGTATGATGAAATTCCCCGTAAGGAAAACCATTCATAGTGAAGACATAGGTGTCATTGTCAGCAAGCCATTTCTTGAACTGGTCAAGAGCCAGCTGGTCTGACAAACCGATGCTCGATTCATTAGAGAGCCTCAGTCCCAGTCCCATAGGTGCATGTGGTGATAATGTCTTTTTGATCACCGGAAAATTGATCTGGAGGGCTTCAAAGTCATTTGCCCAATTCTTGCCAGCGTGGATATTGGTACAATAGGTGAGGTGGCCGCTGTTGACTTTCATGTTAATGAGTTGTGTTTACGCTTGTTTTATCTTTGATGAACCTGGCAACATAATTGCTGGCTGCTATGAGCAGCTCGTGGTCCATTTCGTGAACTTCTTCGCCCTTGCCCAGGTCAGTCAGCAGCGTGATGGTGAGCACGCCACCCAGGTGTTCCTGAAATTCTGCGAGGCCCTTTAATATTGGGGAATCCGTGTCTTTAATCTGGATAATTGGATCAGAGATACCGAAATGAAGTGCAGTTAAAACATTTAAAATTCTTAAGGCCTTTTCTTCGGTCAACATGCCTTTCATAAAAGAGTATACGCTGTCCAGCGCAATGCCCATTGCTACAGCTTCACCGTGCAGTACTTCAAAATTACTCAATTGTTCCAGTTTGTGCGCCGCCCAATGTCCAAAGTCAAGCGGCCTTGCCGAACCAGTTTCAAACGGGTCGTCACCCGCAATGTGGTCCATGTGGAGCTTTGCGCAGTGCTTAATGAGGTAATTCATGCTTTCCAGATCCCTTGTCGCCAATTGATCTGCGTGTGCCTCCAGCCAATAGAAAAACTCGGCATCTTTGATCAGCGCCACCTTGATGGCCTCGGAAATGCCAGAACGGTAGTCCCGGTCAGTCAGTGTGCTGAGGAAGTCTTCGTCGTTAAATACTGCTACTGGCGGTGCAAAGGTGCCCAGGAAGTTTTTCTTGCGTTTGTAGTTGATGCCATTTTTGACACCAATGCCAGAGTCATTTTGTGAAAGTACGGTAGTAGGAATGCGGATATGCTTGATTCCGCGGTGGGAAACCGCTGCGGCATAGCCAACCAGGTCAAGTACTGCTCCACCACCAATAGCAGCGATGTAGGAATGCCTGTCTATCCCATGCACATTTACTGCCTCCACAATCTGGTCAAACAGTGCGGTATCGTTTTTAGCTGCTTCTCCTCCCGGAACAATCAGGATTTCTGAGATCAACTGCAGGTCACTGTATTGGGAAAAGTAATTTCTGATTGCATCGCTGATTGCCGGATGCGCATCTGCCACGCCCTGATCCAGCACAAAGAATATTTTGCGCAATGCAGTTGATGGCCGTTCTTTAAAGAAGTTTGATAAAGTGGTATTTCCTGTATCGAATAGCGAAGCGGTGAAGTATACATTATACTCAAATTTTACGCTAAACGATTGTTTTAAATAGTTCATAGATCTAATAATTGCCTAAGTAACCGCAAAGGCTTTACTTAGTAAAAGTGATATTGGTAAAAGAATAACGATAAACACGGCCAAATGCCATGCCCCGAATGCGCTTGCCCATGCGGCATTCATCAGGATGAGGGCGATAACCCCGGATTTTACGGCTTTGCCAATATTTGGTCCTATCGGATTTTGAATGGCTTTGATCAGCGGCAAAAAAATCATCAGCAAAAAAGGGATCACAAATACGGTGGTCAGGGGCAATTGTCCATTGATGGCAGCAAATGTCAGCAAGGCAGCGATAACCACTGCGTACAGCGCTGCGGCAAAATAAAGCGTTTTTTTACTGCCACCATGCACCTCTCCGCGACTGATCATGGTAATGGCTGCAATGTAGATGATGGGCACAATGGCTAGATACCACCAGGTATGCAGGGTGGAGGGAAGAATACTTACGCCCAGCAATAAATTAAGTCCCCGGCATAGTCCCATATTGACCGGTCCGAGAATGGCATTGTGCTTTAAAAACTTATTATATACCAGACAGGCGATCATGATGCCTGCAGCCAGGTATTGCGAAGCCGGACTGTACATACCTGCAGCAAAAATCCCGATGACAAATAAGACACCACCAAAGATCGCTGCCCCCTGTTCAGATACCAGGCCGCTGGATATTGGCCTTTCAGGGCGCTCTACCTTGTCCAGTTCTGCGTCAAAAACATCATTATAGATAATTCCACCGCTATACAGGCCTATTGTGGCGATGCAAAGCAATATGGCTGGCAGCAATTGTGCATTCAGTCCAAAAGAAAGGAAATAACCGGATATGGCAATCCCCGCAACCACATCTGCAACTGACGTGACCACGTTTGCAGGACGCATAAGTCTGAGGTAACCTAATAGCTTATTCACCCTGATTAAGAAATAATAATGGAATTCTTATCTATTCTTGGCTGTTGACCACCGCGAAGGATAGAATTGCTTTCAAACTTCTGGCTTTGATCGATCGGTCCGACTGAAGTAAAGTCGCTTTCATTGATCTGACCACTTTGCGCAAATGCAGTGATTGCATTTCTATAAGTAACCAGTTCTATATCGGCCAGACTGATTCCTGATTTTTTCATCAATGCCGCAGTTTTAGGAATGGCCAGCGGATCGCTGATTCCCCAATCGGCCGCAGAATTGATCATAATTCTTTCTGATCCGTACTGTTTGACTACTTCTACCATGCGCTCATTGCCCATTTTGGTAAAAGGATAAATGGTAAATGCTGCCCAGAATCCCCGGTCCAGCACTTCTTTCACTGTTTCTTCATTGTTGTGGTCTACGATGACCATATGCGGGGCAACACCTTGCTCAATCGAGATGTCCATGCTGCGCTGTGTTCCTTTTTTCTTATCCCGGTGGGGGGTGTGGATTTGGACGGGAAGCCCTGCTTCTTTGGCCAGATCTAATTGGAGCCTGAAATATTTTTCTTCAGCAGCAGTTTGGTCGTCAAAACCAATCTCACCAATACCCACCACCCCTTCTTTGAAAATAAAATTGGGCAGGATCTCCATCACTTGTTCCGCAAGGGCCTCATTATTGGCTTCACGGGAATTTAAGCCGATGGTACAATAATGCTTGATGCCAAACTGGGATGATCTGAAACGTTCCCAGCCGATCAGGCTGCTATAATAATCTGTGAAACTTGCCAGGCCAGTACGGGGCTGGCCCAGCCAGAAGGCAGGCTCAATAAGTGCCACAATACCAGCATCCGCCATGGCCTGGTAATCATCGGTAGTGCGGGAGGTCATGTGGACATGCGGATCGAAGAACTTCATTCCGTTAACATCATTCAGATCAAGGGAAGTTTGAATTTTTTCTCCTTCGCTTCTTTCCTGGAAATTTTCATTACAGCACATAATTCAAGTATTTTTATCTGGTGTTATAGTTCTATTAGTTTGTAGATTTCAGGATGCACCGTTCTGTGCGCAGCTTGCCGCTCCTCTACATAGTCTTTGAGCGTTTCTGAAAGCGACCTGTTTTTTCTTTCGCTGATGCCGATGATTTTGGTCACATCTTTTTCAGTAAAGAAGGCTTTCAGTATCAACTGGTTCCAGGAACTTTCAGGAAGGTATTTAGCAGGGTATGGGTTGTGGTACATGATCGCTTCCAGCACTGTGCCGATATTGCTCCTGATGCCTTCTTCACAGCGGTGTATCCAGGCCTCAGGAAAGCTGTAAACTGGCAATGCCGAATAAAGGGCAACCAGTTCGTTCATTTCAGCTGCGGCGAATAAGCCATCAACTTTTTTTAGATAGGTTTCCTGATTGTCGGAAGGCAACTGCATAAGCAGCCATACACGGCATAAGTGGTCGATGCTCCAGTCTGAAACATCAAGGCCATTCGCTGCCACTGATAATTCACCTTCTTCTAATACCACCGTCCTTTTACCCGTAAAGCGCGGTATGTGAGAGAAGGTAAGGTTTAGTTGTACAGATTTCTCCTCTGCTTTGACCAGGCTGATTTTTTGTTCAAGCCACGCCATTGCCTCAGCGCTCAGGCTACGCCTGATGATCCTTTCTACATCTGTTAAAAGCATATCTCTTAGTTAACAGCCACAAAATAGTTGATGGCAAGAGCCCCGCTGATGATGAGCAGACCAAAGAATTCCCTGGTTTTCTCAATATACGGCTTGGTCGCCTGCATGCTTTCAACTAGACTTGGGCTTTTGTACTTCATTATCCAGTCTCGTACCCCGTCTTTAGAAAAAAACAAAATGACGGCATAAACTAAGTAGAAAGATATGGCCCCGAGATAAACATTCGGATAAAATTTATTAAATATGGCAAATCCACAACAAACGGCGGATACCATGTAGATCGGCACCCAAAGCCAGGGGTCGACATCGTTGAGATTCAGATAAGCAAATGCAACAAATGCTATACAGAAAATGGAATTTAAAATGCTAAGCAGCATACTCGTAAAGATTTAATTTGTGTGTTGTGTTGATTACTAAATGCAAATAAACAGATAATTATACCGATTTAGCAATATGCAATTGTAATATTTTTCCTAGATTCAAAGACAGGCGTAAATCTGAAAATAAATGCAACGAACGTAAAAGTAGGGTGCTTTACGTGACGTTCCGGGAAATGGTACTGATGAGAAATGTGGGTTGAAAATGTCAAAGCCCAGGCCGATCCGCCGGGGCTTAGTTTTATAGGGTTTGTACGGTTTATTTAACGCGGCTCCAGATTTCATGGATCTTAGCCCCTTTGCTGCTTAGTCCGCTGTGGTTCCAGTTTCCGTCTTCCAATTTTGCGTCAAAAGTCAGCGCAGCGCCGACTCTGCTGCTATCACGCGAAAAGAACTTGATGTGTTCTGTATATTTTCCGTCTTTGAACGTATAAGTTCCACCTCCTGTACCTGAAAATTGCTTTTTACCCGGATCGATGGCTACCCATTGGAACCGCGTGCCTGTGAGTACTTTGTAAGTTTGTCGGGTTCCTGTCTGGTGAATTGCAGCCATTTTACCATCCTCAGCCATTCTTCCGGTAATGTGCCATACACCCGCAAGCGGGGTTTTACTGTCATCTGTCCGGTCAAAACTGATCTTTCCATCCCAGAGCTGAATGGACAAGCGGCTTCCGGATACGGTAAAAGGAACATCCATGCCTGTGCCTACACTAGTTGAATCTGAAGTATTAAAAAGGACCTTAGCTTTTAGTGTATTGTCTTTGATTTCATAAGTACCGCCCTGACTGGAGATAAACCGGTTTCCCTGGTAAGCAGTATGAAAATAAAAGCCATCCTGAAAAAGCAGCTGGTGTTGTTCATCCCCATCCCTAAGTTCCCAGGCACCTGTTACTGCATTTGATTGTGCATGGACACAGGTAGTGAAAATGAGCATAAATAGCAGCAGTGAGACACTGCTGCTGTATTTTTTTAGGATCATTATAGTTTTCATATCTGGTTAATCTTTATTTTTAGTAATAAAGATAACAAATTACCAGGAATGTATTGTTATGCCTGAAGTCCGGGTATTTCAACAACCTCGTCAACCTCAACACTATAGTCTACACCTGGAACTTCAAATCCGAACAGGTTAAAAAAGTCTGTTTTATAGCCTTCCAGATCACCGATCTCCGGTAAGGTCTCTGTTGCAGCTTGTTGCCATAAGGCAAATACTTCTTCCTGAACATCTGGTCTCATTTCCCAATCGTCGATTCTGATCCTGCCTTTTTCATCGATACTTAATGCCGCTGAGGAATATAAATGCTCCTGGAAAAGCCTGCTGATTTGTTCAATACAACCCTCGTGGATGCCTTTGGCTTTCATCACCTTATAGAGCAGGGAGATGTACAAAGGAATTACCGGAATTGCAGAGCTCGCTTGGGTAACAAGCGCTTTATTTACAGAGACGTAAGCTTCTCCGTTGATGTCTTTTAATTGGTCTGATATGGTAAATGCAGTCGCTTCAAGGTGGTCTTTCGCGCGTCCTATGGTGCCTTTACGGTACACGGGTTCGGTAAGCGCAGGGCCGATATAGGAATAGGCCACTGTTTTGACGCCCTGGGCAAGCAGCCCCTCTTTTTTTAAAGCATCGATCCACATTTCCCAGTCCTCACCGCCCATTACAGCCACTGTATTGGAGACCTCGTCCTCATTCGCAGGTGAGATGGAAACAGTAGAAACGATTCCGGTATGGAAATCTACCGTTTTATCACTGAAGGTCTCTTCAATTGGTTTTAGAACAGAATTATGGGTTTCTCCGGTTGTGGGATGAACTCTTTTTGGAGAAGCCAGACTGTAAATTACGAGATCAATTTGTCCAAGGTCTGCTTTGATCAGTTCAATGGTTTGCTGTTTGATCTCGTTAGAGAAGGCATCGCCATTGATGCTTTTGGCATAAAGGCCAGCTTCATTGGCGAAAGCCTCAAAAGCTGCGGTATTGTACCAGCCTGCAGAAGCCGGCTTGCCGGGAGCAGGTGGTTTTTCAAAATAGACACCTATGGTGGCGGCCTCTGAGCCAAATGCGGCGGTGATTCTTGAGGCCAGGCCAAAGCCTGTCGAAGCACCTATGACCAGCACTTTTTTAGGGCCGTTAACCGTTCCTTTAGATTTTACGTAGTCAATTTGTTTCAATACATTTTGTCTGCATCCTTCGGGATGCGCTGTAAGGCAAATAAATCCGCGTGTTCTTGGACTGATAATCATATGTTGCTGCTATAATTTGTAAATGAGGTTAGATTAATTCCGACAAAGCTAAAGTTTTTATTGATCAAAGGAGTATGCAGCGCTCGCCTTCCAGAAGTATTTTGCATTGCTCGTCGTTTGTTGGGATACTGATTTCATCCAGTTCTTTTCTATGGTTTAGTTTGATCTCCTTGCGGCTTTTTGCCCGGAGAAACCTTCTGATATCATCACTGTTGGCCAATACGAGTCCAGGCACCTGGGCTGGCTGGTTGTCTTCATCTTTGGCCACCATTGTAAAATAGCTGGTATTGGTATGTTTGACTTCGTTGGTCTTTACATTTTCAGAAACTACCCTGATGCCCACTACAATGGAGGTTTTGCCGACGTAGTTGACCGAAGCCATAAGTGACACCAAATCGCCAACCTCTATAGGCTGCAGGAAATTGACGGTGTCGATAGAAGCAGTGACACAGTAGTTTCCGGCATGTTTAGAAGCGCAGACATAGGCTACTTTATCCATCAGCGAAAGCAAAATTCCTCCGTGGATTTTCCCGCCGAAATTGGAATAGGAGGGGATCATTAACTCTGTTAAAACTGTTTTGGAAAAGCTGACTGGTTTATAAGTAATGTTTTGTGTTGGATCGGACATTGCAGGATTAAGTTGTCTGTTCAGTGTTACGCTAAAATAAGCAGGATAAACCGGATCGAGGGTAAAATTTAGAAATAATTAAAATTATGGGAGGTCTTGCCTTTTTGGAGATCAAAAGAAATTAGAGGGTCAAAAAAAATGGACAACTTCGGATTTATTGAAGTTGTCCATTTTTGTGGTGGCTAAGATACGGATTTCGAATCAATTCCATAATAATGTCCTCAAATTAGTGAATATGGACATAGATTGACCTAAAAATCAGGGTTTTATTTTTGATGGTCGGAGTTAGTTCGAACCAACTTTTTTAAAGATTTTAGTATTTCTGATTTTCGTAACATATAACTTAGCTTAATTTTTTATGTAGCAAGCGATAAACATTTAAAAAAGGAAGGTTAAAATAACGGTGGCAACTGTTAAATATCCCAGACAAGCACGCAGGTGTTTCAATGCAAAACTAAGCTGGTTCTTTACCGTCTGTTCAGAAAGGTGCAGCAGCGCGGCGATTTCTGGGATACTCCTATTTTCTTCCCGGCTTAGCTGGTAAATTTCCCTTATCCTTGGGCTGAGCTGATCCAGGGCCAGACGGATCTGCTCTTTTAATTCTTTGGCGGCAAGTTGCTGTTCGATCTCCGAGCCTGGACTGGTCTGCAAAGCGATCACCATTTCCATATGAGCTTCCCTGGTAATGTTTTTCCGGATTTTATCGATGATCTGATAACGGACAAGGGTAAATAAATAAGCTTCCAGGTTTCGCTCCACCATTATAGCGTTTCTCTGCGCCCATAATTTAACAAATACATCGTGGATAATGTCCCTGGCATCTTCCAGATCATACAGCTTGGAACTGGCAAATCCGGTTAATTTGTCCGCATACCTGGAATAAATCTCGGTAAAAGCAGATTCATCATCTTCTTTAAGAAGATCAGACAGTTTAAGGTCACTTAACAATTGATAGTCGGACATGTCTGTTTAGCTTTTATCGCAAGTTCGAGCACTTACCCCGGCAAGCTTGACAAAATTATGCAGCTTTACAACAACCACATCCAACAATAAATAACTCCTCTGTACTGATCTCCTGACTATTTTCATTTAAGTTTTTAATAGTTAATTATAAGCGACGTCTTGCATCGTTTCCGGCAGCATCCACATTCTCTTTGTTATTCTGCTTTTTCCCAACGGAGAAGTTGTAGTTCAGTGACAACCCGATATAACGTGCATAGTCTACTTTATTTCGCACTACGTTCCGGCTAAACTCAGGCGTATTGATCTCATACCTGGGTTTATACAAATGTAAAGGATCCCAGATCTCCGCCGTACAGTTAAGTTTGTCTTTAAAAAAGCTCTTTTTTATCAGCACATTGACCGACTGCTCCCCAAACTGGTCGTACAAATTACGGAAGCTTGGGCTGTTATAGTATCCGGAAATTTCTAAGAAATATTTCCCGGGCAGGTTAAATTTGCTGGATGCCCAAACGTTTTGCGTAAACTTTTCGCGATGAAATCCAAGATTTCCATCAACCTCAAGTGTCCGGTATCTAAAGGTTGCGTTGGTATTGAACTCCCACCAGCTGGTCAGTTTAATGGGAATATAAATCGAGGTGAAAACATTATTATTATCACTCAGGTTCTCATCTTTTGAAATGATGAGCTCGCCCTGGTTGGTTACATTTTCAGCGATCCCATTGCTGGTATTCTGGTAGCCTGCGGTAAAGGAATACTTATTCTTTAGCAAATATTCCAGCTGGAGGTTATTACTGTAATAGGGAACCAGCTCCGGGTTTCCCAATCGGATGGTATTTAAACTGGTGTAGGAAACAAAGGGGTTTAACTGACGAAATCCCGGACGCTCTATTCTTCTGTTATAAGAGAGGGTTAAGGAATGATTTTCTCCAAGTTTCCGGTTAAAATAGGCAGAAGGAAACAGGTTCCACTGGTTGCGTGCTATTGTGGCACCGGTTATTGGGGAGTGACCGTTGTAATTGGTTTGCTCAGTTCTTAGCCCAATTTTGTACCCCCATTCTTTGTAGGTTTTAGCAAGTGTCCCGTAAAATGCCAGAATGTGTTCGTTGTACAGGAACTTGTCAGATTGCAGCGGGTCTATTGGTGCCTGCTCATTGAGTCCAAGTCGGTAATCCAGGCTATAATCGGTAGCTGAACCTGTGTACTTAGCGCCCGCCCCCAAAACCATGGAATTGGAAAGATGTTTTTCGAGGTCTGCATTGGCGACGTGAATGGTGGATCTGCCCCTGGTGTAATTAAACAGGCTGTCGCGGGAACGAGATTCCCCACCACCTGCGTTTAAAAACCGCGTTTCCAGCGCAGAAGGATCGTTTAAACCATAATAGATAAAGCTATAACCTACATCCAGTCTGCTGCCCATCGTGTCCAGTTTATTCCGGTAAAAAGCATTAGCCATATGATTGGCGTATTTAAAGGTGGTGGTTCTTTGAGAAATCAGCGAAGAATCGGCCACCTCGGGGTCGGAAGAATAATACCTTGCATCGGTAGTCAGGTTATTGCTGATGTCCCCGGGGTTAGCGAACATATTATAGCTCAGACCAATGGTTTGCCTCAGATCCAGTTTATAGTCCGCGCTCGCATTGTAAGCTACAGAATTGTAACGCTCCAGGTACTTTTCGTCCTGGCGGGTAGACAGTCCGGTGCCGTAGAAGGTTTGCTCGATATGATCCTCGTAAAATGCGGGCCAGCGCCTATAGTTGAAGCCGCCCTGAAGGTTGAATTTCCCTGCGCGATAGTTTAAAAATGCGGAGCCTATGACATTGCTTTCCGAGCTGCGAAAGAACCCGGCATTGACATTCCCGGAGAGTCCATATTTAAATTCGGACTTTAAAACGATGTTAACCACAACGCCGGCATTTTGCGCATCACTTTCCGCTCCCGGCACAATCCTAAGCTCGTAAGACTTAATGGATTCAGAAGGGATAGACCTCAAATAACCCAGCAACTGGTCTCCCGGAAGCAGGATCCTCCTGTTGTCTACATAAACCGTAATGCCTTCATCACCGCGAAAGCGCAGGTCCCTTCCGTTAAAAGTGACCCCGGGAATCACATTGAAAAGCTGGAGCGCATTTTGTCCTTTTTCATAAATGCCTCCTTCAATGTTCAGGATCAGTTTATCAATTGACCGGCTGATCAATGGCCGGCTGGCTTTGATGGACACATCTTTTAATTGGATGGCCGAAGCCATCAGCAAGATGTCAGCAAGCTGCACCTCCTTTGCTGTTCCCACAGTGATCTTTTGCACAAGGCTGTCGGTTTCCGGGGAAACGACTTTAAGCAGGTAATCGCCCTGTTCAAAAACTTTCAGGCTAAACCTGCCGCCGGTATCAGCCAGGGCGGTAAAGATGACCTTTGGATTGGCCTGCTTAAGGATGCTGATGGTTGCAAATTCCGCTGGTTTGCCCTCAGGGCCTAAAATCCTTCCTTTAATCGTGAATCCGTCCTGCTGATCTCTTTTCTGCAAAAGGATGCTGTTATCGATCTGCCGGAAAGAAAAGTCGGAATTTCGGAGCAACTCATACAGGGTTGTTTCAACAGAACGGGTGCTGTAGTCTAAATGAAGTCCGGAAATTTCCCTGATCTCAGCTTTTCGGAAATAAAAGCGAAAAGGGGTTTGCGCTTCGATTTTGCGAAGCGCTACCAGCAGGCTTTCATCTTCCAGTCGGATAGTGACACTTTGCTCAGCCATGCTTTGGCCCTTGACATCGGTGGCCAGGGTCATTTGGGCGGAAGCAGAAATGATCAGCAATATAGCAGTACTTATGCGCATCAGGTGAATGATAAATTTTTCAATAGTTAACCGATCCCACAATATTGTAGAATTTTTCATAATTTTAAATGTTTTAAGTGATTCCGAATTGTTTAAAACCCCGGTTTTCCGGGATACCCGTAAACTGATTGCCGTCGGTTTACGGGTTCTTTTTTTGGGGTATTGCTTCTAAAGCGTTCCCACCGGCGCCAGGCATTAGGTGCTATTCATATTCATTTTGTCTTCATGCGATTAATTACAGCCCTGGCCGTAAATGGTGATACTGCCGTCGGATTGCTGTTTCCATGTGGCGTTGTTGAATCCACAGATCACGTTTAAGATTTTAGCTAATTGATCCTGTTTAAATGTGCTGCCGCTGAACCGGCAGGTTTTTAACTTTTCATTATCAAAGGATATCTTTACTTGGAAGTGTTTTTCCAACTGTGCCGCTGCGCTTTCAAAAGTGACATCATCAAAGTCCATTTCGTTGCTTATCCAGGCAATTATTTTTTCGGCCTCAATTGTTTTTTTGCTGAAATTTCCGCTTAACAAGTCGACGGTTACCTGCTGATCAGGGGTGAGAATACTGATTTTATCTCCCCTGGTGACGCTCACCCTTCCGCGCGTTACGGTAACCTCAACACTTTGTCCGGTTTTGTTTTCTTTAACATTAAATGCGGTTCCAAGTACAGTGGTGGTTACCTCCCCGGTATGGATCACAAACGGTCTGCCGGCATCGTGTTTAACGTCAAAAAAACCTTCTCCAGAAAGAGAGACGGTTCTCAATTTTTTATTAAAATCTGGTTCATATTTTAATTCAGAACCGGCATTCAGCCAAACCCGGGTGCCATCTGGCAGCGTAATTTGTCTTTTTTGCGCTTTCGCTTCAGCGATCACTGTCGTTTTTGTACTAAGATCATCCTGATCTGACCATGGCCTGCTCAGGTATATGCCAAAAAGCAAGACCAGTAACGCAGCGACACCCGCTAGCTTATACCATAGGTAGTGATTGGGCGTCTTCACCAATGATTTTGGTTCATTCTTATGAATCGATGTTTTGATGTCTGCAAATACACCTGAAAGCCACTGGTCTTTATCCGAACGGTTGAGCTGCTGCCAGCCAGGATCAGCAATACTGTTTTCAGTCAGCCATTTTTCTACCAGGCGGTCTTCCTCAATGGAGGTCTCCCTGTTCAGGTATCGGTCTAGTAGGATTTTTGTATTCGGGTTCATATTTCCGGATTTTGACTATAGACGTATGAACTGCCGTTTGGTACCATATCAAAATGAATTATTTTTTTTGACGACCACACCTTAAAAAAGGAAAGTCAATAGTAAACGGTTTAGTTTTAAGTAATCCATCTTATTTTGTGGCTGAAAATCAAATAGTAGAACTTATGATCAGCTCATTGGTAAAATCCTTTTCCAAATGATCAGAAGGCACGATGCCCGAAAGGGCCGCCGGAAATTTGTGTCTTTAAATTCAGCACTGAAACCTCAAAATAGGCAAGTAATTAGGCCAAATAGAATCAATAACAAGCCGATGCCGTTTAACAGCCATTCCAGAAATTTGATCAATAGGCTCGCTAAATAACCGGAATAAACCGGCATCCCTGCCGCATTTCTGCGGTAAAACCTGCGTCTGCCGATCAGGTAACGGATAAATAAACCTGCCGCTAATAGTAGCAGCCCATCTATATCTAAATGCATAATTTTTTCAGTTTAAAAAGGGGAGGGTCTATATCCTCCCCGATAAAGAATAGATTAAAAGTGCATCAGTAATATTCTTCGACTGGTCAGCCGGTTTGCCACCCAAACATGACTTTGCCCGTAACCTGTGCTAAACTCTGCTGATGAACCTACAATTTCCTGGCAATCTCTGGCCAATTTGCGCAATACGTATTCTTGATAGGTTTCCCCCCTTTTTTTTGCATTGGGATAAACCTCCAGACCGTATCGGTTATAAAACCGGAGCAGGTCAATTACCTGGTGCAAAGCCTCGGGCAGGCTTGGGGTTTCCAGAATTCCAAAAATCAGCTTCCCGGTTTCGTTTGTTGCCTCGGGATACCTTAACAAGTAAATGCCGTGGGTATCTAGCCTCCAATTGCTGTACCCGTGCTTTCTGCAAAATTCGCAGGCCTGATTAAAGGCCGATATTTCATCGTCTCCTTTGCGCAGGTATAATCTTAAGCCTAAAGCATCGAGCGGGGAAAGGTATAGGTTTGTTGTTTGCGTATCCATAACGTGGTAATAGTGGGGGCTTTCGCCCCCGTGAAAAAATCAGTTAAATTCTATTGCGCCGTATCTTGAAAAATCAGCGCAGAGGTCAAAGGCCTTTTGCCCTTTTTGCAGACCTGTCCCGTACATAATGGATTTGAACTTGCTTTCGGTATCCCTATAAGTTTTGAAGTTTTGATAGTATCCGGTAATGGCATTGTAAGCGCCAAATAAAGTCCCCTTTGTGGTTTCTTCCTGCTGGCTTGGGCTAGTCATTGCGTATTCAAATACGTTGTCAATGGTATTTTTATACAGGCTGGAAAGGTTGTCTAAATTGCCATTTTGAAGCGCTTCAGTCGTTTCTCTGTTGGGTGCCATGGCAATTTGAATGAGTTTTTTAACTTCACTATCTGAAATTCTGATCCTAGACCAGTGGTTAAATACTTCTTCCAGTTCACCAGCTAACTGGTTGCTTAAGCCCAATAGCCGGTGCGCTACTTTTAGCCTGTCCTGTACGTTGGCGGTATGTTTTAAGCGGATGCAATTGGTTTTGTTGCGCATAGCGGCATTTAAAGTATTGTTACAAACAATGCGGGTGGGGGTAAAAGCGGCGGTAATGCTTCCATAACCATCGTGCGAAGTGGTCAGAAAAAGGTATTTTTCAATCAAATCGTTACGGCCGACACGGATATAATCGGGCAATTTTGCAGTGATAAAGATCCGCTCACCTTTACCTAATGCGCCCGCTGTCTCATACTGGATGCCGCCACTTCCCCCGACAATGCTGTCAAAAAATTCAAAGGCCTGCACGTTTTGCACAATCTCATAATCCCTGCCCACTACGCCCAAAACATCCTCTGTATCGGTGCGTACAGTAGCGTAATAATCAGGAACTTTGAGTTCAGCAATGACTAAATCCCGGTCGGGGTCGCCTACATTGTTTTCATTGTCGTAGGTAAACAGCTTGCGCTTTTCTACCGTGTAATCCAGTCCGGCATAGCGCAGGGCTTCACTACTGGTCGGGTAATTTTCTATAATTGTGCCCAGCCCGTGCCATGCTTTTTCTTTTACGCTCATAAAGGCGTGTTTCCCTGTAGCCGTGTTATAATTTAAGTTGTGTGCCATGATAGTTAGTTTAAGGGGTTAAATGGTGCTGTTGTTAAAATCTCTGTTTCTATTACGGTAATATTCTTCGTGCCTGAAAACTGGTACTTGGTCTCCTGCTCAAATTCCTGTACGGTTTCCGACAAATTGGAAAGTTTGCTATCTACCGTTACCCTAATGGTCAGGTATAAATGGTGCTGTTTCATAAGAATTCAATTTATTAATGTGCGGATTGCGAACCCTTGATAACAGGATTTCAGTTTCCATAATATTGACATTGGCCGTATCGGTCATGGCTAATTTGGAATGGCTTTCAACCTCGCTGACAATAGCAGATAGGCTTTCATGATCGGCGTGAACGGTCACGCGGACCATAATAAATAGTGTTTCGTACTTCATAGCGGTAAAGCATGGTTAGTTTTAAATTCCCTGAACTGGCTATTAAAGGCGGCCGGATTATCGTTTTCCAATTCATCTGCGTATCCTTCCCAGTAAAGCCGGTCTAAAAATTCAATAAATGCGTCTAACATCATCGTAGATTTAAGTGAATAGTAGCCTCCCAAACCAGTCGGGAGGCAATCAGAATTTAAAGGGTTAAAGAAATTTGGCTTTCTACTTCAGTCAATTTATCAGTGCAAAGCGTTTTAATGTTGTTTGCCACCTGGTTAATAATAAAAGGGTTTTTCGTGCTGAACGTATTGCCGTTATCATCGGTAATTTTCAGCTCGCAACGCTGAAAATGGTTCAGGTTGGTTTCCTCTGCTTCGTCCTCCTGTTTGATCTCAAAGGATTCTAAATTGTCAATCGTGCCGATCAACTTTTCCCTTTGGTTGGACAAACGGCTTAAATCTTTGATTTTTTTCAAGGTCTGCTCTAAATTTAAAGCCGGTTTTTCCTGCAACAGTTGCGCTTTAATTTCCAGTTTAGTAGGTTCAGCTTTCACTTCTTCGGGTTTTGCTTCCTCTGCTTTCTTTTCAGATACCGCATTGACCGGATTACCCGCCACAAATTTTGGCTCCTCTTTTTTTCTCGGCTCTTCCGCCTTTTTTTCCTCAAAAGCCTGGCTTAAGGGCAACCCATTAGCCGTTGGCGTTTTTACTGCTTCCACTGATTTTACAGGAATGTTATTTACTTTGTTGTCTTTTTCGCTGGTGATTACTGTAGTTTTCATGATCTTTTATTTTTAGTGTTCTCTGATAGTTAAATAATATGTTGTGAGCCGTTAATTGCTTTATGGGATTCTTCGCCGTGCTAAGGCGGTGCTTTATTTTTTGCCTGTTTCATGTCCTTAATTTTTTTAGCCGTCCTGCCTCCGCCCTTCGGCAGGAGCCATTTCCGGCTTTTTGTTAAGCACCCGCTCCTGAAAGGCAGGGGTTACAGGCAAGGCTTTTGGAAAAAAAATACTACCCAAGCGAAGCGCAGGTGTGGAGATTATTTTTCTAAAACCAGCGAAGCAAAGCGGAGCCGCCTTGACTAGGTAATCCCTGCCAATCAGAAATTTGTTGCGCAAACAGCCAAAATCAACCCTTATCAACCCTATGAGAATCTCACAAAAAACTTAAGCAAGGGAGAGCAAGTCTGGCCTTAAGGAACGGCGGCCAGTCTTGCAAAAAAAGCAGCAATGCGGCTGAAGGGAAGTATGACCAAAGCGGCAGCGCTGCGCACCTGACATGCACCCATAAAATCAATTGCTTTTAAACAAAAGCGGATCATCATCACCTGGTTTTCTCACGATGTAAACCGTCTTAAATTCCGGTGGGGGACAGGAATACAGCCTGCGTGCCAGTTCCACTGCTGCCAGTACGGAACTGGCTTTAGCTACACCCATGCCTTTGAAACTACACAACGAAGAATAGCTACTGCTTTTCAGCATATGGATCTTTCCGCCCATGCCTTCCAGTATGCGGCCGGCCAGCTCAATAGCCGATTCGCCAGGCGAACCCGAGCCCAGCAAAATAGCCAGCAGTTCCGCATTATTTATTTTATTTGCACCATGCGCAAACAGCTTTTCCCTTGGACGTGTATCCTCAGGCATCGCTTTAATCCCTTTTGAAACCCTCGATTCTTCTGCCACCTCTCTAAGCGTCTGGTATCCGCGCCCCTGGTAAGCAGCCGACTGGAATAGCGAAGCGAAAGCGCTGATAAAATCCTCCAGGTGATTTTCAAAAACGACGAACGACCACCTTTTATAGCTGCCGTCGGGCTGCTGTTCACTGCGGGTTAACTGGATATAGCGGCTGTCATTCTCCGCGCGTTTAAAATCTAAAAAGTAATGTCTTTTGTCAGTGGCCGAAAAGGATTCCGAGGCCAGTATTTCTTTCTTTTTCATGGTGCTTAGAATTAGTTCCCAGCAAAGCTCTGCAAGCTAAAATGCTGCAATCGGTACAAAAACAACTTACCTGATCCGGTATTTTAACACCCGATCCAACAAGCACTTACCCGATCTTTGAAATATTTTCGGGATAATTTCGTTCTGCAATTACCAACTTTAATGAAATTACAGATGTCCAGTGGTTTGAAAACTTGTGAATGGTGTAATAAAATACTGCATGGCCGCTCGGACCAGCGTTTTTGCAATGATGCATGTAGGAATACCTACAACAGGGAAAAAAGGCAGTTTGAAAAAATTCAGATGCATCCCAATGCCCCGGAAATATTCAGGGTTTTAAAAACGAATTACGAAATACTTAAAAAGGGAATACCCGGTCAGGTACCATATTTTAGAGGCTCAAAATGCGATACAGAAGTCTTTATGAAAAGTGGCATTAACCTTAAATTTTACACCAGTTCATTTAATGATTCAAATCAATGGTTTTGTGTGTTTGATTATTGCTATTCGATAAAAGGTGATGAAACCCGAATCATTTGTATTGAAGAGCAGGCGGATTTATGAAAGTCAATTGTACGACATAAATTATGATGGTGGTAGTATGCGAATTGTACAATATGTATGTTTGGGGTTGCATACCGCACGTTTCTTAAACACGTTCAGCAACAGCGAACGCTAAAGTTAAAATTTCAGAATGTGTGATAGTAACATGCCATTTGTTGATACCGAATTTGTCACTGAGGGTTTTGACTTTTCCTGAAAGTTTTACCTCCGGCTGGCCGTTTGGAGAGCGAATGATATCAATGTCTTTAAGGGAAATGTCATCCTGCATTCCCGTTCCAAGGCACTTTAATATCGCCTCTTTTGCAGCGAAACGCCCCGCAATGAAATTGTCTTTAGAAGCGTGTGCATGAAATAGCGCTAATTCACTTTCTGACAGGATCCTGCTAGGAAAATTACCCTGTGTGTCCCAGGCAAGTAATTTGCTGTTTTGGTCGTGTTGAACAATATCACTTCCGATTCCAATGATCATGGGACAGGCAATTAATTTATTGCCAGGTAATCGATTTCTTTTGTTAAAAGATTAAAGTTGACACGACCGCCTCCATTATTTATTAACAACCGGAACATATCATAAGCTTTTAAAATAGCCTTTTCCCATTCTTTGGAAGTACGTGCGTTGACTTCAAAATTCTCAGTCATTTCCTTAACGATTCGTAGCGTCGTACGTGATACTTTAGAAGCGCCCTCAAAATACTTTTTACGCTTTGCCTCATTAAAAATGACCATAGATAGCGCTTCTTCTGTTATAGTTGCCCTTGCTCCATCTTCAATTTCATCTAGTAAGACATCGCTTTTGCGCTTACGCTTCATCATGGCACGGGTACAAGGTGACCAGCCAAGCAGGGTAGCAAAGGTGTAGTGAAAAATATCGTGATAACGGTAGAAATCATTGCTGTAAGCATTATCATTGATGACATCCCCAATCTGCTCATCGTCATTGAGTACAACACGCACTTCTTCCCTGATCCCATTTCCTACCTCATAAAAAGAGACAGAAAAGGACCGCGGGATTTGTTCCTCAGGCTTACAGCCTGCATCAAAATAACTATTTTGCTTTTTTGATCGTGTCATTTTTTATTTCGTTAGCTAATATACTATCTATTTTTTGAACCAGAACCTTATCAGTTAATGTTTTACGTATTTCGGTGATAACTTCCTCTGTTGATTCTTTAGATTTTCTGCCATCCGCGAATCCCCGGTCATAGGCTACCCAATCCCAACCTAACTTTAAAGCTATCGCAATAAAAAGGCCAATGATAATTTTATATAACCAGTCGTTGCGATCTTTTTTCTCGTCTGATTTTACAATCTTTTCAGAAAGGGATTGTTCAACGGCTACAATTTTATCTAACAGAGCTTTTGGCGAAGTCAGTTCTCCCCGTTTTAAAAACTCAATATATTTTGGCGGAATATGATCGAGTTTTTTAAAATGATCGTTGTTGTCATTGTAAGCTTCATCTTCGCTTAGTTCATGCTTCATCTCCGCAAACCAAATCGGGAAATAAGGTTCGCCAAAATTAAGTACAATTGTAGAAGGCCCTGCATTGTATACAGAAAATAGCAAATGGTCATTGAAACCAGGGTCAACATGAAAACCAGATACGTTAATGAGACCCTTTAGCTTTTCTCCGGCTTTGATAGAAATAAAGGCAATTTTGTCTTTTGGAATACTGACCTTTTCTTTTGTTAGCAACAAGGCAAACTGTCCTGGATTGATATCAATCTGCCGGTCGTCTTTATCCAATGTTTCTACCTTTCCTGTCTTAGAGTCAGTGAGGTAAACTTCTTTGCCAAGGGATAATTCATACGCGCCGTTTTTTACCCTTCGGGCATCAAATGGATCTATCACGTTTGATGTTGTTTGTAAGACCAGTAATTCTTTTACACCTAAAAATGCCATCTCTATTAATTTTTATTTATTTCAATCAGTCATCTATTACCTCAGTCCAATATTTCTATCAACCGCGGAGCCTGCTGTATCCTGTGGTTAATTCCCCATTTTGGCGGGAACCAGTAATCAATTTTTGAGGCGTTGCTCCGAAATTTCTGCTTAATGTTTACCCGTTCACTTGCTCCTTTGATGTCAGGATGTTTCACTCTGGCATATTTGTCCACTTCACAAAATAAATTCTGACAATCTATCAACTGCAGCTTTCTAGTCCAAAGATCTTTAAACTCTAAACCCAGACGTTCGAACTCCCGTTCCTGGCTATCGGTCATCAGTTTAATAATCTCCACATTATTCAGTCCCCCAGTATTGGAAAAACATTTACTGATTCCTCCTTTTGCGCCAGGACCTGGCACAACAAAAGATGATTCAGAAAAATCAGTTAGGGTAGAATAATTGATGTCAATTACCAACTGATAAGCCAGGAAGTCTCCAAGTCCAGGAAACCTTTTGATCAATTCAAACGCATGTTGCATATTCTTGGCAGTAACCAGATGCTCATGCGTATCCTCTGCAATCATGAACTCGATTAACTTAAGGTGGTTGGAGTGCTTTCTGGTATAACCAAAATAAGAGCCTCCTGACGGCATGATGTAAGCAGCCGAATAGATTCGCTCGCCGGCCAACATGGCTATCGTTAAGATCTTATCATAAGCTTCAAAATTATAGTCTTCGAAAGTTATCGTTCCAAATTCTGCAAGAAGTAACTCCCAGGTATCTATTTTGTTGAATAGCTTAAATACTAAAATGCGGAAAAGTATTTCCTTAGGTGTATTTGGAAACTGATCATTGTAGATCACGTTTTTAATGAGGTATTGACTGACCCTATCCGCTGCCCGATACGCATTTGTAAACTTGTATTTATTTAAAATATCGTCATCTGACCAGGGTGCACTCAGACCGTTAAACCTGTTAAAAAATGCTTCCTGGCGCAGTGCAGCAAACTTCCAATAAGAGATGTATACGTCCGTAACAATAGCAGGAGCAAGAGAAACATGAATATTTATCGTATGCCCGGTAGTGTTTGCTGCCGGGGCTGTAGTTGATTTACTTTCTTTGTTTTGTTTTGTCATGACCTGCAAAGATAACCGCTATAGAATAGAACTTAAATTAATTCTGTCCAATAAATCCTTGGCAGATGTCTTTCCCAGATTGTCCAGTTGTTCCACCCCGATAAAGCAATTCAACCGCTCGAATTCAAGACCAGTTTCCTGGGCGATAAATTTTCCTAGATTGATCAGTCCCAGCCAATTTCCGTAGGCCCGGCGGTAAAAAAACTGAATCGCATAAAAACTATTCAGCACCAGGCCACCTGTTTCTGATTTGTAAAATGTAACATGCTGAAGGCAGGGGAATCTCTGGTATGGGCCGTTGGTATGGTCCTGTTCAGGATCAAAGATTGATGCCTGGAGCTTGGATCTCCGTTTATTAGTGGTGCTTAAAATAGAGGTAATGATCATCTCCAGCTGGTTGATCGGCTGTCCAGCATTTTGATAAGCGATCATTCTTTGGAAATAAGTACCCTTGTGATTACTGGAATCTATGCGCCTGATACGTTGATAATTTCGCATATATTGGTCGTACAGTTCATGGCGATCCCATCCGCAAAACTGATAAAGGGATTGCGGGAAAATTGTTTCTGAAACAGTTTGTATCGATGGTAAATCGTGACTGGCCAGATCAGCATCCAACAATTCCCGAACATCTGAAGATTCCACAAAGTCAGTAAGGGTCAATAATAGTGGACTAATTTCTTTTCCAGAGTTACTCACCAGCGTATTCAGTACTTCAGTCCAGGCTTCTGATAAATTGGTGTTTTTAATAAATAATGGTTCCATAAATTGCTAATCTAGATCGTTTTCTAAGTGACGGTTTTGTGCTAATCCAACGTAACGGGTATTTTGAATTCTGATAAAAGAGCCGAAGTCAAAGGAAGATGAGCTTACCCGAACTATTCCTGGTTGAATGGCCTTAAATATTGTTCCTCGGCTGGTGTCTTTCAGCTTAACTAAATGTTCACCATCAACTAGCGTGTCTTTAGGAAGGAATAAATAATTCGACACCTCTGTATCAATAGTGCTTAACATTGATAACCCATCTACTATTTTAAAAGGTGCTGAATCTATTTTCAATGCGTCAATACTCTGCAAAAGCTTTGCTGGGCTGGTCTTCAAAAGAACAGTTGCTTTAGCATCTGTAATGAGGCGGTTCACTTTGCAATGTGAAATCAGTGTTTGATACCCTACGCCGAAAAGTGATGAAATCACATAAAAATCCAACTGGGATGCAGTCTCCATTTTCCATTTTCTTCGATTAAATTCCCCCTGAATACCGCCGACCGGCATGAGCAGCACCCCGGCGAATGTATCAGCAAGAAATTCTTCATCATTATAAGACGATTCTCCCGGAGCATGTCCAGTTAATGCGTCTATACGACTTCCATGTCCAAACATGTGATGTCCAAGCTCATGCCCACAGGTAAAGACCCGGCGCGGCATAGGCCTTTGGTTGGAGAGCAAAATAGTTGGAGATTTGCCCGTGGTTTGACTTATGTACATCCCTTCCATATTAATGTCGACGAACCTTACCGATACACCCATGCTTTGGCAGATATCAAAAATATTCAGAGGTTGAAAACTGTTTAAGGACAGTTTCATTCGAATTTGTTCAGCCTTTTTTGCTGCTGCGATATATCTCGGGTTCATCATACTATTTATTAGGTAGGATCTTTAATATATCATAAAGCTTTTTTACGTCCTCGGGGCTTAACTTGCTAAGTTCTCTAGCGGCAAACTTGAACTGCTCGTTCATTTGTTCCTCATTTTCTTCTTCCTGGCCAAGCAGCCAAGAGGTATTTACCTGATACAATTCTGCAAATTGTACAAGCTCTTCTGCACTCACCTTCCGATTTCCGGCCTCAATTTCTGAAATTGCCGGACGTTGCAAATCCATTTTTTGTGCGGCCTGTGCTTGTGACAAGCCAGCCAATATCCTTGCTTCTTTAACCCTGGTGGCAATTTTTATCCTATCTGACATTCTTTCCATTTTTTAGCACTTTCAACAATTTTTCTGAAGCTTCTCTTATTGTCAGCTGCCTTAGACTTGTTCTGTCGTGAAAAATGTAACAGTTGTCCGGAATGACCACGTTTAAAATCCCTTCAAGGCGGCACATCACCGTGACCAGTACCTGACTGCTAATGCCAGCACCGCCAGGTGCACATCCTGCATCAACTTTAACAGGCACACCCATAAGATCGGCAGCTTCCTGAACTACTTTAACAATTTCTTTTTCTACAACTTCTATATCTAAATCAGCCATAATGTATGATTATTATACAAATGTAGTAAGAAAATCTTACCATCCAAATAATTTTTAGAAATAAATCAATCCTCCATTTTTATTATCCAGATTAGTTAACTGCTCAAAAGTAAATTATAGGTCGGGCTAAAGATTGAGAACATTTAGAAGCAAATCGACTACCTTTATAATTTACTTTAATTATGAATATCAAGTTTACGGGATCACATAAGGCAATAAATAGTTTTCAATGGATAGATATTCCAGAATTGGCAGTGCTAACAGGCTTAAATGGCACAGGCAAAAGCCAATTACTTGACATTGTTGCTTCCGCATATCAAACAATGTCTCATAATAATCAAACAATCTATCGAAGTGGGGAAGGCTATACTTTGGAACTCGAAAATATTGAGTTTGATAAACAAGGGCTAATAAAATGGCATGCTCAAGGAGGACATTTTCAGTTTGAACAATATAAATTTGGTTACTCAGATCTGGAGAAAATTCTAAATACAATCTTGAATTTTATTCAACCAAACCCGGATATACAACCAGATGCGCAAGAGGAAAATCAAGATTATACACAGGGATATCCCAGGCTCAAATATTTATTAGAGGGGAAGAGAGAGCGTATTATCGCCGAATTACTATTGAAGACTGGAAAAAATGCCTCAGACATTTTGCCGGAGGATATTTTATTTCATCTTCCCGAAAACATTATTTTTGAAGACCACGATGTCATTAGTCAAGATTATCTTGACATGATCTTCTACCTGTATTTGTACAGAAAAGCCTCCTTAGAAGCCAATTCGCAAGATGCAGCTATACTAGGAGATGCCCCTTGGATAATTTTAAACAAAGTAATTAGAGCCGCGGGATTACCTTACGCCATAAGCATTCCATCTGATGAATCAATTAGGGCAATCTTCAGAAATCCTTTAAACAGGATATCTTCTTATCGTTTGACGGCGAAACTAATTAATCCTGAAAATGATATTGAGATTGGCATTGGTAATCTATCATCTGGTGAACGTGTAATAATGTCCCTTGCAATGTTGCTATATTACTTTCAACATAGAGCTGCTAAAAAAAATCTTATCCTGTTTGACGAAATAGATGCGCATTTACACCCGTCTCTAACTAAGCAATTTTTTGATGTAATAAGTACTGTTGTGATTAAAGAATATGAAGCCAGAGTTATTATGGCAACACACTCTCCCAGTACTGTTGCTCTGGCTCCCGTGGATGTTTTATTTGTGCTTAATAAGGGAGAAGGGATTACGGAAATCGAATCGGTAAGTAAAGACAAGGCGCTAAGTATATTGACAGCAGGAGTGCCTTCATTGAGTATTAATTATGAGAATCGTAGACAGGTATTTGTAGAATCTCAATATGACGCAGAATATTATGGAACGGTTTATCAAAATGTAAAGGCGGACCTGATTCAAGGCGTATCACTGGATTTTATTTCATCTGGTGTCTCAGGAAGAGGAAACTGTGACCAAGTAAAGGAAATTGTTAAGAAGCTTAACGACTTTGGGAATAAATCAATTTTCGGAATTATAGATTGGGATACAAAAAACTCTCCTATCGAAAACGTGAAGATATTAGGTGAACAAAAACGCTACAGTATTGAAAGCTATATTTTTGATCCGGTTTTAATTGGATATTATTTGTTGCGCCAAAAATTCGTGGACAATGTGATACTTGGTCTAAAAGCAGAAGATAGGTTTATTGATTTTATAAGGTTTGGTTCTGATAAGCTACAGGTTGTATCTAACAATATACTCGCTTTAATTAAACCGCATTTTAAAGATGCGGTAGATACAACAACACAGGAAGTAGTTTATCGATCAGGCGATAAAATCGTGGTTCCTAATTGGTTTTTACAAAACTATGGCCATGATTTACCTGCCATACATTTTAAAGCGTTTCCTCAGCTTTTACGATTTAGAGATGAGAATGGTCTGAGAAAGGAGATCATAAATAATACGGTAAAAGATATACCAGAAATGGTTTCAGTTGATTTGGTTAAGCTTTTTTTAGATATCCAAGGATCCGATCAGTTTGATTGATATTATCATAAAGTTGAGCTAAATACTAAGAAAGCCTGCCGTATTACGACAGACTTTCTTAAATTTCGAAGTACTTAGCTATTTAGCCTCCTTGTTTTTCAGCTCGGTCACTTCCGCTCTTCCGGCCTGCGCCAGTACTTTAATTTCCTGGTAAGCTTTACGCAAACGGGTTCCCGCTGCTTTATTGTTCTTCTCATGGAACGCTACTGCATCAGCTTCAGCCGAAGCAACCAACTCTTTTAATTTTTGAAATGTTGACATAATAAAAGGGATTTAAAAAATGAATATATGAATAATTAAAGTTTTAAATGGTTTACAAGGTCAGTTCGCTTTCCTGCTCCTTACCTTTTTCTTTGCTCTTGGACTTGCCTTTTTCCGTCTCCTGACCAAGCTCCTGCTCTTTGCGGTAATCTTCCCGCTTCACAGGCTTACCACTCTTATCTTCAGAAAAGTTCAGGTTGGTATAGCGCGGAACAGCTTCCACCTTAAGTCTTTTTTCTTCACCATCGAGTCCTACCGCAGTCACCACAGGCCTGTTGCCGTTCTGGATATCGGTGACCAGCTTTTCAGCCGTTTCCTTTTTATCCAGCTCTTTAATGCCATAAGTAGCAAGCTCTTTTTTCAGATCAAAGCCATAACCTTCGCCAAACTGTTTGATGGCATAGTTGCCGTACTTGTCTTTTGGCTGGTCAAACTGGTAAACACTCCATGCCTTGTATTGTTCTCCCGCGCGGCTGACCAGATCGTCGCGATAGGCCGCCCGGCCTTGCAGCATATTGGCCGCTTGCTCTACGGTATAACCTTTACCGCGGTCAACATAGTGGGAGTTTTGGATGACCGGACTGTAAAAGGTCTGACTAAATTCCTTTTTCACGTAATCCACTTTACCGTCTATCATCGTGGCGACTGTATCTTTAAACTGGAGGTTTTTGTCATCAAACTTGCCGATAGCCAGCTCGCTTGTTCCTTTCTGCTCTTTAAAATAATCCATCGCCTGTACCGCGCTGTCAAACTTGCGGGTCAGGTTCCCGTCTTTTTTATTTGGGTCAGGACTAATGACCATGTACTGGTGGTCTTTCTCCAAAGGTTTAGCCTTACTTTGCGCCACATCAAAGCGGTTGAAGTAATAGTAATCTGACTGACCGGATTTTTTGATATGGATACTCAGGTCCATCATGCCTTTATCAGCCGGGATCTGCCCGTTGATCGCAAATTTTTCAATGCCTTTCTCCATCATGGATTCGGCGGCAGTGATCATTTTTTCAGGGACTTTCAGCGCCCTGGCTTCAGTCTTAAAGTTTTCTAATGAATTTCTGTTCATGTTAATTGTAATTAATGATTAACTGGATTGTTCTTTCTAGTATTGTCGCGCAGCAGTAGGGGATACCCTGACTTTAAGTTCTGCTTGACCTTGCCCACCTTTTTCTTCAATAAATTCTTAGCGGCATCAATGCCCGCGCCTGCAATCTGCGTGGTCAGATCAAAGCCCGAAATGCCGATTCCCCCGGCAGCAACGCTGATCCCGCCGTTGACCGATTCGGCAAGCAAAGCCTCTGGCGCATTGATCCCCGGCATCCCGTCCCGCTGATCAAACACGGTGATATTTACCGGAATGATCGAAGTCCCTAAACGGATATTTTTGATCTCCAGGTTTAGCCGCTGGTTAGAAAAACTGGCCAGCCCGTAAACCAAATGTCCTCTAGGAATCACCTGCCCGCTGATACGGATCGTGTCGGACAGCCGCAATTCTACCACCGAGCCCTGCTTTGCTTTCTGGTCAGCTGCAATCACCGCCGGGATTGCCTGAAACAAACTGTCCGGTAAAGCAGCCGTTTCTCCCTTTTTGTAAATCTGTTTGGCCAGATCAGGATTTTGCACCGCAAGCAGCTTATCCATCATGCTATTGAGCTCGGCCATTTCCGGGTCTTCGCCAGCAGGCTTTTCCTGCATCGTTTTCATCAGCGCTTCCAGCCGGTCTACGTCCTTAGAGATCGGAGCAGTACCGGCATAACCCGTATTCACAGCAGGTAAGTAAGGCTTGGGCGCCACATAAGGCGCACTGATCTGCTGATTGATCGCCGCCAGTTTGGATTGGATCTTTACCGTCTGCTCATCCTCCCTGACCCTAAAGCCTAAATGCTCAGCCGCGGCGCTCAACTGAGCCGTATCGCTGTGCGCTGCGTCCTGTTTTGCCCTGTCGTAATAGGCCATCTTATCAGTGGGCTCGTCTTTTCCCAGCTGCGGGTCAGGTAGAGTGGTATTGATCCCCTGACTGGTAACGGGATCTGTCTCCACGGTTCTTCCCCCGCCAAAGGCATAGAATAACAAAGCCGCCATCAGTGTGATTACCGGGAAAAGCATCATCATCAGCTTTTGCTGAGAGATCTTTCCCGATGGTCTTAAATTTTGTGTTGCTGTCATTATTGATATTTTTTAATGAATAATCTGTTAGTAAAAAGCGCTGATCACCAGGTACAGGCAATAGCTCCCGACGAGGAGGCAGAATACAAAAAGTATCGTCTTCCAGGTTCGAGCGGATAACTGACCGGCTCTACCGTTTAAATAATCCGCTGCCTTACGCTGAATTGCCAATATCCAGCCTGCGATCTTGCCAGCGGTTTCTTCCTGCCCGCCAGTCAGCACTGGCTTCCTATTTTGAAATAACCTCATGGCACATTCGTTTTAGTGCCGCTGTCGCTATTGACCAGGGTTTCCCAGTGCTGGATCAAAAAGCCGTGCGGATTGTTGTCCGTCTGAGAACTCAGTATCCTGATCTTCCCGCGCGTCACCAGTTTGCGCAATACCGTAGAGCTGGAACGGATCAGCTTTTGAGTTGCATAACAGGTAAAAAGGTATGGCTCTTCTGAAGATAACCGGATACTGTCTACCTCAATTTCCTGAGAAATATTGGCCGAAATCAGGTTGTTATAATACCCCGATTCCCGCAAATTATCATAGGCCTGCTTGGCCGAATTGTCCGCTAAATACAAAGCTTTGGTCACATTGGCCGTAATCGCTTTCTCATCCGGGTCAAGGGTAAAAAAGTAGCGGTGAAAGGTCTTGATATGGTCGCGGAGTTCCACCGGCAGGTTTTGTTTGCGCTCGGAAGCAAAGGCCTCCAGCACCTTTCCGTTATACAGGATCAATACCCGGTCGCTAGACCTGGCCATTTCCGAAAAGCACAGGTACAGCACTGTGCCGCAAACCAATAGGCAAGCTGCTAAAAAAGCAATGCTGAATTTTTTAATGTGCTGAAAAGCACTGTCAATATTTTTAAGTTGAGTCAACATAGGCTAGGAATTTAGTTTGTCTTTGAAATAATCATTACTGGAGGATTCGACCATACCTTGCGACACGCCAGACCTGGCGTTATCAAAGCGGTCTACAATCATTCCCGCGCCGCTTTGCGCAGCCGACACGCCCGAACTTGTCCCGCCGACAACCAGCGAATTCACCTTTTGCAGCATCGCATTACCGCCACCGGCATGGACAATGTAATTGGCCACATTTGGAACGGTGAAATAGCCCACAATGCCGATGCAGAGAAATACCAAATACGCCGTATCCTGGGTACTAAAGAAAGTATCGCCCTGCTGACCGATCTGGGAAATATCAATTTTGAGCATATTCTCCTGTATTTTTCCCAGGATACTGCCAAAGATATTAGCTACCGGCAGCCACATAAAAATGTTGATGTAGCGGGCAATCCAAACGGTCAGCGTATGCTGAAACCTGTCAAAGACTGCAAAGCCAAATACCAATGGACCAAGTATCGCCAAAACGATCAGATAAAACGTGCGGATCGTATTGATGCAAAGCGCCGCTGCGGCAAACAAAACCTGCAACACTTCGCTCATCCATTGCTTGATGTTGTTGCGAAAATTATAGCTCATCTTGTCCATCTGGAACTTGAGCCCGTTTCCCAGCGCCTCCATCATGCCTTCTTCCTCCCGGTCAGGGTCTTTCGGATGGGTATATTTATACCACTTATCCGCGCTACCGTTACCATCATCCCCGACATACATCTGCCAAGCTTTACTTTGCTTTACCGCGGCCTCCTTTTGTTTGAGCAGCGCCGCAATCGCTTTATCTGAATCTTTCACCATCGCGCCTGTTGCCGACACCACCGGTTGAAGAACCCCGTTCATTACCCCAATCACCATCGGGAAAAGCACGATCGCCATCCCAAGTGCAAAAGGGCGGAGCAGGGGGTAAAAGTCAATCGGCTCGGCGTTTGCCAAATGCCGCCAGACCCGGCTCGAGATGTACCACAATGCCCCAAAGCCTGCCAGTCCGCGCGCTACCCCGATGAGTCTGCTACACAGTGGGAGCATGTCCCGGTAGACATTATCAAGTACCGGCTGCATCCCGGTAATTGATCCCGCCAGCCCTCCGCCGCCACTTTGCGCAAAAGAAAATCCGGGCAAAAGCAGGGCTAGAACTGCAAAAAATGCAGTCATAAAAATTGAATTCCTCATACCTAATTGGTTTTAAAATAATTACCTAAACCATTAACATCTGCCTTTTCCCGCTGCCGCTGAACGCTGAGCACCGTCGTCTTGCTGTTAAAGTCCCGCAGGAAAACCAGCTTATCCTGGGTATCTAAAAAGATTTTGTCTATCGCTGCCATCCGCTCCTCATCGCTCATGCGCAACTTGTTCGAGGTAATCACCATAGCCAGCTGGTCCAAATTTTCCATGCTTTCATCAAACAGCTTACTGTAGACTCTAGACAGGTAATCCAGTTCCGAGCTGCTGAAATTCCCGCCCGAAGAAAACCGTTTAAAGGCAGATTTATACTCCGAAACGATGTCCTTTTGATAGCTGATGATCTCGGCAATCTTATAATATTTGCGCACCTGGGGACTGACCAGCCACAGCCCGTTTAAAAAGACGTCATGCAGCGAGAAATTGCCCTGGGCAATGTTCTTGACTGAATTGTAACCCGATGATAACACTGTATAGCCCTTTTTCATATCAGCCAGGATGTTTTTGAGTTGCGAGAGCTTTTCTACGTTCAGCAGCAACTGCTGCGCTTCGGTACTCTGGCCAAAAGATACCCGAGGGCTAAACACAGCCAGCAAAAGGAAAAGCCAAATCATTTTACTCGATCTCATAATACCTCCTTAGCTTGTTAACCGCGTCCTGCTCCATTTCCTTTTGCCGGATCAGTATCGCTGCATCCCCGCAAAACGATTGCGTAAAAGCAGACTTGTCCAGCATCCGCTCATAGATCCCATTTAGCCGGCTCAATCTTTCATCGTCACTCATTTCCAGTTTGCCTGAAGTAATGACTAAAAGCAGTTCCTCCAGGTCATGGTAACATTCACTACTTATTCCAGCAGAAACTTCAGCGATGTAAGCCAGCTGGTCCGCGCTGAACACTTCATCTTTCCTAACCGAACCAAAGGCCTTTAAAATGGAGACCTGCAAGGCAATGATCTCCGCGATCCGCGCATCATTTCGTATGGCAGGGCTGACCTGCTTCAACCCGGTAATAAAAGCACTGTGCAAATTGAATTCCCCGCGTGAAATGTCCCTGACCATTCCCAGACCTGAGCTGGCCACTTCATATCCTTTTCGGGCATAACCAATATAGACCTGCAAGGCTGCAATCTGGTTCAGCAAATACTTTTTCTGCGTCTTTTTTTGAGAAAACCACTCGGCAAAAGTCTGCGCTTTAGCCGGAACGCCGCTGGTAACTGCAACGATTACAACCAACACCAGCCAGACTGTTTTTTTAATTGATGTCATAGACCTCCTTCATTTGCTTGGTTTCCAGTAAACTCTTTGACCGTTGAATGGTGAGAGTAATATTCTGGTCGTTAAAGGCTTTCAGGTCAGAAAAATTTTCCTCCATCTTTGCTGCCGCCTCATTGATCATTTCCATTCTTTTGGCATCAGACATCTGGGTTTTAAAAGAGCTGATCACCACAAACACCTGGTCCAGGTTTTTTACACTTTCCTTTAAAATCCCCTGATAGACTTCTTCCATGTGCAGCAGCTCGTCGGCAGAAAAATGCTTGTCTCTTTTAAACAGCCCCGATGCCCATTTGTACTCCTGCAGGATCGCTGCCTGGGTAGTAGCCAGATCTCTTACTTTTTTATAGGTCGTAATGACCGACTTTACCCTGACCAGCTCATCATAATACCCTGCATACAAATTCCGCTGCCGGTCAGCCCAGTCGGAAATCTCATCCAGCTTTAACTTGCTCAAGGTATTTTCCATCACCTTCTGCGCATTTTGCAGCCAGATCGTTTCATTTTGCAGCCGCTGCACCTTTAGGTCAATCGCCTTGATCACTTTTTTTACGCCAGCCTTGATCACTTCAGCAATAGCCAGCTGCGCATTTGCACCCTGAGGCAAAGCGGTCAGCAGCACCGTTGCGCTTAGCGGCAGTACAACCATATAGGTCTTTAAAATCTTACTCATATATTTTAATAAGTTCATATCCTTTGTTATTTAATCCGTTTGTATTTGCGCTTACCTACCCTCATGACCCCATTTTCGGTATCAAAAGTGATGACCTTACCGTTCCGGCTTTCCCTCATCACCTCCGTCTTGGGATCATACACCGCCGTCCATTCCTCGCTTTCATGTTGTAATGGCCCGGCCTTACCAGCTTCATCAAGCAGCTGAAAGCCTGTTTTGCGGTGAATAAAGTAGCTATTGCCATGATCCAGTTCTACAATCAGCGTATCGCTGGCCATACTGGCTTCGCTTCCCGCGCTATTGACATAGGTACCTACAAAGGCAGGCTGCAAGCCGCCTTTACAGCTACCAAATAGCATAATCAAGGCCGCGGTAAGCGCAATCAATAAATGGTTTGTTGTACCCGTTTGAAATCTTAAAGTTTCCATAGTGCTTAAGTTTTAAATGATCAATAAACCGTTAAAAAATCTTTTTGCCCGCAAGGAGCTCAGCTGCCAGTACGGCGATGCCGCGGGCTACTGAGCCGTACCTGGCGGCGTACTCCTGCACCTTTTGCTTCTCCAGTTCCTCTGTCGTGTAGGCCAAATACTCGATCAAACTCACCTCTGTGCGGTACACCTTCGAGTGGCCTCCCAATGAGATAAAGACCTCCTTGTATTTCAGCTTAGGGTCATTCGCCTTATTCATCGATAAGATCAGCGACTTGTCGTGATCGGTCAGTCCCAGCAGTTCCTGCACGGTATCAAACTTGTTCTGGTATTTGCTTTGGTCCAATAAAATCTTACAGTCTGAGTTATTAATGATCGCCTGCTTGACAATGGGAGAGGAGATGATGTCTTCGATCTCCTGGGTAACCACGATCGGTTCGCCGAAGAACTTGCGAAAAGTCTTGTAGGCGTACTGGATATACTCCGCCATACCGCCCTTGGAAATGCTTTTCCAGACTTCTTCCAGCAGCAAGACCTTACGCACCCCTTTGAGTTTACGAAGCTTGGCAATAAACATTTCCATAATGATCAGCGTCACTACCGGAAAAAGGATCGGGTGAGACTTGATCGTATCAATTTCAAAGACAATAAAGCGCTCCTGCAATAAATCCAGGTTTTCGGTCGCGTTCAACAGGAAATCAAATTCCCCGCCCTTGTAATAGGGATTCAGCACATAGAGAAAATTTTCGACATTAAAATCCCGGGGGTTCACTTTGCCGTTTTCCAGTACCACCAAATACTCCTGCATCAAAAAATCATAGAAAGAATTAAAGCAGGGAAATAAAGAAGGGTGCAACCCCAAATGCTCATAATACAAGGTTAGCGCATTACTGATCGCCACATATTCCGCCCTGGTATAACTTTCATTCTCATTTTTCCAGAGCGCAAGCAAAAGCGTCTTGATGCTTTCTTTTCTTTCGGTATCTAACACATCACCCTCGCCAATGTAAAAAGGGTTAAAGCAGATCGGGTTGTCTTCCGAGTAAGTAAAGTAATAGCCGCCCACCAGATCGCACAGTCCTTTATAACTGTGCCCAATGTCCACGATCACCACATGCGCATCCTGCTCATAATAAGACCGCACCAAATGATTGGTAAAAAAGCTTTTGCCAGAGCCACTCGGCCCGATAATGAACTTGTTCCGGTTGGTTGTCCAGCCCAGGCGCCTCGGCTCATCTGAAATATCCACATGGATCGGAACCCCTGAAATCCGGTCCCCCAAACGAATGCCAAAAGGAGATAAAGAAGACCTGTAGTTGGTCTCCATATTCAAAAAGCAGCAGGCCTGCTCGGCAAACATATCAAAGCAATCATTCATCGGGAAATCCCCCTGGTTCCCCGGCATACAGGCAAACCAAATCTGCGCAGCCCCATCAGTTTCCTGGCGGCACACCGCATCCATCTTCGCCATCGCGGAACCCACCTTATTCTTCAATTCCCCCAGCTCCGAAGTATCATCCGACCAGCAGAGCACATTAAAGTGCGCCTTGACCGGCAGCTTTTGCGTAGACACCGCTTCATTCAAAAAATCATTACAGGCATCGCGCGAAACTGCATTCTCTCTGGAATAAGCAGACAAAGACTGCAAACGCAATTTCTTCGCTTCCAGCTCCTTGATCGTCTTCCCAGGGTCTCCGGTAAAAATCAGCTGGTTGTACACATGGTTACAATCCAGAAATAGCCCCAATGGCGAAGCAAAACCAATACTGTACTTAGTCCGGTCTGTAGAATAGCGGTCGTAATCAATCCGGCTCCCACAAAACCCCGGCAAGTGCTGCGCATCAGCTAAGGTATACAGCTGCACATGTTTATCGCCCACACGGATCTCATCTTTCAAATGCACATCCCGAAGGATCCCACATTCGCCTTTACCGAGCAAAAACAAATACTTTTCAATAATGCCGGGACGCGAAGCCGTCCCCGCCAGCTGCTCATCACCCAAGCGCGATAAAGCAAACAACCCACTGTCCGATAAAATCCGCTCAAAAGATCCAGCGGCTGATAAAAAGTTTTTCAGCCGCAGTTCATCCCTGCGCTCCACCGGCGCAATACTCTTGCGCAGGATATTGCTGTAAGCTGAAGACGATAACTTACGTCCAGCAGGCAAAAGCGTTAAAAACACAAAACACTCATGGTCTAAATAAGCCCTTTCGTTAAAATGTCCTTCTGAGGCAAACGCTAACGGACTATCCGAAGCCCGCTCAAAATCAGCCTTCACTTTCGCCTTAAAAAAGTAATCCGCTTTATGAAATACAACGCCCGCTGGCAATACCCTAATCGCTTTTACAAAAGCCTGCTGCGCGGCATCAAAATGCGAAGCGGCCAGCGTTCCGGTCTCCGGCAGCTGAACCTTATAGGCCAAAGTCACATCGCCAGACATCGATACCATTGCGCCCTGCTCCACCTTCCAGACCGGCAATATTTTATCGATCTCCCTCATCTGCGTACCTGCCTTTCCTGGTTACCCTGCATGACCCGCAAGCCCGTAAATACCCTGCGTGAAGAAAACTTTAAATAACGGGGCAATCCGCGTTTGGCCAGCAGTTTACCCAAACCATGCACCCCATACTTTTTAGACAGCCGTCCTACCGTAATAAACAATCCTGCACCCAAACCCAGCACCAGCGGCAAAAGCACAAATAAGGTAAGCCCCGCGATGTATCCTACCACAAATACCAGCAGCAAGACGACCAGCCCAATGGCCAGATAGGCAATGTACTGCCCCTGCAAACCCTTAAAACTGATCGGCTTTCCGATTCCTTTATTGATCTGATAAATTAAACTCATAATTTGATTCTTTTATCATTCAGCCGGGCAGGATAGCTGTGCCAATCTTGTTCAGGCGATGTATCCCGCCCGCTGAATTTGTGATGCCCCAAAAGGGCAATCCTTAATTATTTCCTATAGCCCAAAGAAGGACTGCAATACCGTAGCGACCACCACTAAAAAGATGCAGGAGCCAAACCATGCCGCTGCAACTTTGCTTGTATCCGGCTCGCCCGCATTCCATTTCTGGAATACTTTTACCGCGCCGATCACCCCCAGAATAGCCCCGACCGCATACATCAGGTTACATCCCGCATCAAAGTAGCCTTTGACCTTATTGGTCGCCTCATTGATCCCGGCCACCCCATCCTGGGCCCCGGCAATCGAGCAGTACACCAGGTTACAGCCCAGCACCACTAGCAGCGCCAGTACACATTTCCCGAAATTTAAGCGGCGCATTGCCAGCTGAATATTTTTGATTTTACTAGTCATTAAAGAAAGTTTTTAACGGTTTTATCCTTTTCTTAATGGTGTTAAAGAAGGCTTCGCCGTTTAAGTGAATGAATATTGAATTGATCGCTAACAAGATGGATGAAAGGCTACCACAAATTGTCCAGCTCTTCGGAAGATAAATGGAACGGCACCTGCCCGCGAATGAAAGCCTTGAGTTCAGCATTCGGATGCCCTGAGAGTTTAGGATACTTCGCTTTCACCATTTCCATCATCGCAAAAAAGTCCTCCTTGTTCCCGTCCTGCTTTTCCAGCAGCGCTGCGGCAGACCTAATTTCCTGTTGCACATCAGCGATCCATCCCAGCTGTTCGGTCTTTTCAACCGGCAAATCAGCATTGGGCTTGTCCGCAAAACCAAACTGGTCTGCTTCCAAAACCATTACCCCATGTTCCAGCGCCGCTATTCCCAGTAAGCCATGATCAACTGAAGGCGCAGCAGAGACATCAAGTTCATCAACCTGTCCTTGCCAGCGGTGCTGAAGCGGCACCTCACCAGCTTCCCGTTTCCTTCGGTAATACCACCAGATCCCCAGGTACCAGAGTACCCCCAGGCCTAGGGCAGCAAGCAAAAAATGCTGCCACGAAAAAGATTTTAAAATCATCATAAATTTTGCTTTTTTCCTGCCGCTCCATTGCGGCAGGATCTGAAAGCAAAGGTTTAAAGAATGCGAATTCGTCTTTCTCTACTAGAGATAAATAGCCTATATCAACCCGTCTAACTCCTTTAAAATCAGCTCAAATGATTTTTATCCTTTACGCTGGCTGGTTGATACACATCGTCTTGATCCATGTACCCGAGCAGCTCTGTTTTACACAAATCCAGAAAATGGGTCCGGCTTAACCGTTTGCGCCGCTTGATCTCCCGGAAGCGGTTTGCTGGGATTCCGACCATTACCCCGAAGCTTGCTTCCAGCCAGTTGAAAATCTCCTGCATCCCTGCCTTACCGCCATTCAATTGGCCCGATAACCAGATCGCGTAACCCAGCTCCACCAGGTTAATCACTTCACCCGTCCACTTAAAGCATTTTTTACTGCTGGCGCTAGTACCAGCACCTGCTAAAAAATCTCTTCCCCGCTGGTCCAGTTTCAGCAGCTCTGCTAAAAGGTATTCCTGCAACTCTTCCTGGGCAATGAACATCGAAAACAAATAATCACCAGGGGTAGATACCGCCTTGTCCAGCTCCGGTAAATCCTGTAAGTAGGGAAGCGTCACTTCCGCGCCGCGGACAAACAACACCTCATCCAGGTCCGTGCTGCCCATACGGTAATAATCATACAAGCTGCGGTGGTCACGGAACCAGTTGTCCAGTTCCTTCAGCTTTTCCAGATAGCAGGCCTTGCGCAGTTCAGGAACCGCCACCGGCAAACCGCACTGGAACTTAAACAGCAAAGTATAGTAGATCTTTACCGCCATATAATCCGGCTTTTCAAACTTGTGGTAATAGATCTCCTCGAACTTGTCCTTGAAAGGGACAGCAAGTACATGCTCAGAGAGCTGCTTATGAAAAGCCACAATCAGCCCCATCACTTCGTTAAACTTCTCGATCAGGCTCCGCTCAGAGCTACTAATCGTCTTCAACCTGTCTTTCAGGTCGCGGAACAGCATTTTAAACGTGTTTTTACGCATAACTGGGTATATATTTAAAATAAAACCCGCAGGCCTGTTAACTGGCATTAATTATGGTTCACATGCGGGCAACGAGTAGCTTTTTCTCCATATGGGTACATTTGGTACACCGGCAAAAAAAGCATCCTTGCAAATACAAGTCAAGTGTAACTTGGGTGTATTGCCAGGGGTCAGCTTGGAGGCAGCTTTCGCCAGTTGATTTAACGTTCCTTCGTGTCTTACTTGCCAGTATCAATCAATACAAAAGATTACTTTTACAAAGCCAACAATACAGATCACCAGGATGAATCAAGATATAAAATTAGAGCTGTTAAAATCTGCGGGAAAATCATTACTGAGCCTTCCGGTTTTAACTTTTCTTGCAGAAGCAATCGAAGTTCAGGGGAAAGTCAAGCAGCAGCGTGCAATTGAATTTTTAACCGATTTAGCTGAATATCTGCAAATAAAGCATTTATTAGAAGTCAACCACAAGCGATTAAATAGTGAAGAATTTAGAGATCTACTTGACCAGGCTATACAAAAAGTTTCTACTACCAGCTCTGAACAAAAGAAGAAATTATTTAAACACGTTCTAGCTGCACATTTGGTTTTAGAAACGCAACCTAAGATAACCGAAATCTATTTGAAAATCATTGGCAGGATTACCGAAAAGCAGATATTGATTCTTGACGGACTGGAGCAGTCATTCGGTGATGATTACGTTAGGCTACATGAGCAAATTTATTCGCTCCAAACTGAAATTAAAACCATGCAGGCGGAGCAGTTTCGCGAACTGGAATATGTTTCAGACAATTCACAGGTAGAGGCTCGGGATAAAATGATTGAAGATAAGCGGAAGCAAATACAGGAATTCAGAGATAAAGCAAGTGTCAACAAGTGGCATCAATTTGAAAACTACGACTGCGAGCGGTCAGAGTTTTACTTCCTAATTCAGGATCTTTTTAATAATGGACTGATCACTGACGAAGGGCCTCGGATCGGTACTGATCCATTTACAGTTGTACAAATTAACCAAATGGGAATGGATATCTTGACTTTTCTTAAAGACGATGTCTAGGAGCTATGAAGGGATTTACCACCTTAGTCGCGATTAAACGGACTGGTTTTGAATATGGAGTGTAAAATTAGAATCCATATTTATCTTGATGCGTTTTCCCTGAAGCCTTTCTATCACCTTATCTTCCAAGAAGATCATGCTGGCCAAATCACGTGCAACAGCACTTCCTGAAATATCATTCACAGCGACACCATTCTCCAGAACAAGGTTAAAGGTGTAGTCCTTCCGGTTTCCCAGAGCCCGGAAATCATTTGCAGAAAGCGCTAAGGAACTGCTGGAAGAAAAATAGTCACTTAGATCAAGTATATCAGCCAGGTGTTTCTTCCAGATCGGAAAATAAAGTTGTTCTCCCATTTTATTTAGTTTTAACAGCCCTAATTTACACTAAATCTAGTATGACCGCAACTGTCCTATTGGTTTAATTGGCAGCATGGTAATCAGCCTATGTATCAATAATCCTCAAAAAAGGTCGTTTAGCAGAGACTGTTCTTTTACCACTTTACAATATCTGGAGTATTGAGATTGCCCCCAATTTTCAGTAAGTTTGACTGTTGAAAATATTATAGCGAACAGCTGTTTTACTTGTTCTTGAAATCCGCGAAATTTTAGATCACACAAGGAAAAAGCAGACTGATCGCCCAACGCTTAGCGTGGGCGCAGTTTGTCTTGTGTGAGGGTTTCTTCGCGGATACCTAAGAGCAGATGGCTGTTGTCCCACGCTATTTTTTTTATATATTTATAATGGCTTTGGGGACAGGCCAATAAATACTATACATCATGCACAAGAAATTTACGGAGGCTATTTTGCACAGGCCAATCCATGAGCTGGATTTTAGCGCCGAATTTAAAGCGATCACCAAAGAATGGGGACTAAAAACGCTGGCAGAAATACTGGAGCATAAACCAAAAAACCTGACTAAATTGCCAGGTTTCGATGCCAGAATACTGTACGAACTCGTCGCTTTCCTGGAGCAGGAAAAGCTCGGGTTTTACCTTAACTAAAGAAAAGGCTCAATATCCTCCATCATATCCTTCAGCACATTATAAATCGGCCGGATCACCGCCTGGTCCTTGGAATATAATTTTGACTTGATGCTGCCGGGAGAAAGCTCTTCCTGATTTTTAGTAGAGCAGTTATAGGCCGTCTTGTCACACAATCCCCCTATACTTTCCTCCACATAAATCCCATGATCCAATAACAATTTTTGCCAGTAAGCCAGTTGATCTACTTTAAAACTGTACACATACTTATATCGGTTTACCGGCACTTTCTCCCCCTGGATCAAAAACACCTCTGCATCAAACTCGCGCCTGAAAGCGATCTCCAGATCAATCCAGGCATACAGTTCAGCTTTTACGCCAGCCCCGTCATCATAAAACGGCTCCTCCGACAGATCACGCAACTGACCGATGACCTTCCTTGCCATTTGGAGTACAAAAACCTGTTCTTCACGCGAAGCAAACCGGTCAGCATTCATCCGCATGAGCCGCTCACAATAGCCCGTAAACCGGATATGATTAAAATTCAGCCGGATCATGTAATCCTGTATCAGGTACTGCGCCGATGGGTAAGGCTCAAAACTCTTAAAATCAATACCCGAAAGTTCCGCAATATATTTCTTCAACCAGACAAAATGAAACCAGGACAGCTTGCGGTCTGAATAACAGAACTCATCTACCGGAAGCCTGGCGATTTCCAGTAAAAGCGGATCAGCGTCAATATCCGACCAGCCGGATAACAGTGCTGCCCATTCACCAACAAAAAACGGGCATTGAACCACCCTAAATAACTTAGGCAGCGGCAAATCCCTATTAATCAATTGCGGCAAAGCCTTTTTCATCGAAGCCAGTATATTCAGCACCAATAAGCTATATTCATTTGGCAAAGAAAACTGCTTTTCATAATCAAACAACTGGTCACAAAGCACCACCAGCTTTTGCATATGCACATTGAAATACGTAGACTGAACCATACTGCTTTGTTGAGAAAGCAAATCCCTAAGCATTACCGCTTCTAGTCTTTCCGTCTTTTTGGAAAGCTGCACATATAACAATGAGCCATTTTTAGACTGATCAGTTGGAAGACTAACAATACCGGCTACAAATTTTTCAAAAGGTTTTAATATATAATTCATATTGATTTTATTTGGTTAAGCGTTTATCCCAAATTAGATGCTTCATTGTGATTGGCCGATCGGTGATCAGACTGACTGCCCCTGATGCTCCTTCCTTAGCATAGAAGCTAATTTTACGGTGATTGATGAAATTGGCATCTATTAGCACAGCAATCTCCATAGCCAGGTTGGCAAGTTTCTTATCAAAGTTAGTGGTATACTCAGCATGCAGATTTACGTGAACAAGCAACATAAAAAAATACTGTTCCAGTAAAGCATACGATGATTTCATCTCAATTTTTGTCGTAAATTGGGCAAGTATGCTCTTTAAGAAGTGTACCTCATCCTTAATTAAATCAACATTTGGCACCAATGAAGACCTATCAAAAATACCCTTGTTGCGATGACCGACACTCCTGGCCAAAAAATGTTCCAGAGCCAGCATAGCGAATTCAACCAGGTAACCTGCCAATTCACCAGCGGCTAAAACAACCTGTGTATCACTATTAATTAAAAATACCCTTTGAGGAACTATGGCTATAGTACTATCACCATTCACAATCAACTCACCCTCGCCATAATTCACATACAATAGCGCAACCTGATAAGTAACCACAATAGCTACTGGCTGCTCATAATAAACTGCTGAAATTTTCATCGCGTCAATTATTGGTAGTCGATTAAGCAGCGGCCTAATCCCAGGTACCGCTGCTTATTAACTATAACCTATTTTTTATTAATTTTTTTGTGTTCAGACTCGCTGTGCGAAGTTTCATATGGACTTCAATACCAGGGCCGATATCTACCATCTTTGGATAAAGCCGAAAGCTCTTATCCCGCACAGTTCCTGGAACCGTCCATTGTCAATTATTTTGTTAGAACATTTCGTTTAACATATTTTAATTCAATTACTTCTGCATTATAAATTGATTTGGAAACTTTTGGCAGGCAAGTCACTATATAAGACTTGCTCGAGCGGGTTTATCATGACTGACAATCTAGTTATAGCTCAATTCGGTAATTACATGCTTATATATTCTTATTGAGGGAAGTTAAATAGTTTTCAAAAATATAATGGTAGAATGATGTAAATCGAATAATAACAAAGTTAAAAGTAAACTCTCTAAAAAATATAAATGAAGACTGATACATTGTTTAGAGAGTTTACTTTAAAGTTTGCTAATTTATAATGGCGATCATTATTCAAAACGATAAAATATAATAATTTGATATCTATTTTTCTCTTGAACTTCTTGTCATTGCCGCATTAATTTTTAACAACATTTTTTCTGCATCAACAGGACCTTTATTCTCAAAACAGATTATCCCGTCAGCATCTATCAACATTAACCAAGGGCAACCGACAACACCGTAATGTTTTAAAAATGGATGCGTAAGGTAGGCACCTGTACTTAGATGTAATTGATTTTCTAAACAATACAAACCACTTTTTATTCCTTTTATCCACTTCTCTTTGGTTTCATCTGCATTCAAACTAAGCACGACAAAATCCGGATTGTTTAAAAATTTTGGATATAAATTCATTTTATAGTCATTATGGTTTGCCGCGCAACCTGTACAACCTGTAAACCAAGTATCGATTAAAACAGTCTTTCCTCTTAATGATTTTAAGTCAAAGAGATTACCCTGAAGATCCTTAAATTGAGCATCGATAACCTTAGTTGAATTTAATCTTTCATCTACGACAATTTTATTTTTAATCATAGTTTTTAAATGAGTTGTTTCAACAATTTTTGAAGCGTCTTTCAGAAGTGAATCGAGTGTTTTAGCAGTATATGAATGATATAGGGAAGCTAACATATTATTAAAAAAAAACATATTACAAATTAATCGGTCCCTCATTTTTCCGGAATAATTTTGTTTAACATGTTCATAATAATTCTTTATATCAACATTATCGGTGTTATTTGACATCATGAGAGTAAATGCAATAATAAAAGATTTGCTTATTTGATATCTAAAACATAATGCCGTTAAATTATCCGAAGCAGCCACATCCACAAATTGATCAGAATATTCTGTAAAGATATTAATTACCTGTTTTCTCAAATTAGGATTTTGTCTATATAGTTGTAGTAACATTTCCGCCCAATGATTATTGTAATTTTGGAACTCCTTATCAATAATAATCTTGATATTCTGATTAATTCTGGACTCACTAATTAATATAGCTTTTTGAACTTTTAGCTTTAAAAAGCTCGCAGCCATTCCTTTCATCTTAAGATTTAAATCAGAAGAGTCTCTGATCTTATTCCATTTATTTAGTCCATTAGCTTTTCTCTCTGCATGGGATTTTAATTCCTGAAACAATAGATGTTCGACTAGGTTATATTTTTCAGAACCTTTACCTTTGAAACCAATAGCTATGTTTGTTGCATGTATTTGTATCTCCATTAAAATATTATCCTTAGGCTCAGTATAATAGCTTTTACCATTTCCTAAAACCATCTTGTTTTCGATAGAAGACATAGTAATAGTTATTTTATAGGGCTTATTTAAATTTGGAAGTTTAAACCTAAATGATCCGTTATCAGCAATTTTAACTGGAATAATAATTATATTTTCGAGATTTAATAAATCATCAAGTGAATAATCGACATATAAAATTTTTCTATTTAATTTTTTATCAAACTCAATAACTCTACCGGAAAAAATTAACGAGTCAGGTTCTTTGATCATTTCTGCCTTACTAGTGTATGACGTAAATAATAATATTGTGAAGATTCTAATTACATCTTTCATCATCTAATATCCTTCATTCTGTTTAATATTTGTATTTCTAGTTAATTCATCACTTGGAATAGGGTAAAGTTTGTCCGTTGCCTGCCATGAAGATTTGAGTGAACCCAAAACAGAATCAGATTTGCCAATTCTTTTCAAATCATACCAACGATGGCCCCATTCTGAAAAGAGCTCTATTCTCCTTTCTTTTTCTATGGCCAACAAAGCGGCATTCTTACTTAAGGATAATGATAAGGCCGGAATAGTATTTGCAAATGCACCCGTAATCAACGGTCTTTGTCTAACAGTATTGAGATCGTTTATTCCCAAGTCTAACTTTCCTTGATTTACTCTGGCCTCTGCTCTTATAAGATATTGTTCGGCCAAACGTAATACCATTGAATATTCTGTCACATTTGTTGATGATCTAACTTTGTACTTAAATGGATAGTAGTACGTTCCACTGGTATTGGTAAAGCTTTTTACCCAAGAATCCCTTCGTTTATCATTTCCTTCAAATGTATTAAGTACGAAGTTTGCAGATAGTGATACTACTATTGGGGCTATGGCAGTATTAGATGGAATAAACATGCTCCCTTCATTTGTATTACTGTTTTGACGTGGCATTAATTGCCATATTGCTTCTCTACTATTAGCCAAAAAAACAGCGTCTAATGCTACAAGATTATAGGTGTCAGATTTTTCAATAACTAGAGAGGAATATTTTTCGGCATTCTCCCAGTCATTTTGATATAGGTAAACTCTTGCTAAAAGTGCCTCTACTGATGATTTGTTAACTCTAACTCGACCAATTCCTGGATAGCTATCTACTAATTTATTCTCGCATGTCTTTAGATCAGTTATAATTTGGGTGTAAATTTTTTCAACTGCTTCATTACTAGAAGACTGAGTGATTCTGTAATCCGTTGTCAGTTGTAAAGGCACCGCACCGAAACTATTTGCAAGATAAAAATAGGAGAATGCCCTTATAAATAAAGCTTCTCCTTCTAGCTGTGTTTTTACTGAAGGGGTAACACCTTTAGCTTCAGCTAATCCTTGCAATATAGAATTAGCTGCATAAATTGTAACATATGGACTACGATATAACGAACTTATGTTAGATAGTGAAGGTGTCAGTTGATTTTGAAAGAAAGGTAAAATTAAATTATAACCGATTAATTCATCAGAAGACGCTCCAGCCAAACATGTTATGCTAGTATTACTTCCTGATGCAAATCCACTGACATATAAGTTTGAATATAAACCTAAAATTGCAGATGTTGCTTGATCATTACTGTTAAAGACCACGCTTTGCTCAAGACTTCCTTTAGGTTTCTCAATTTCTAAGAGTTTCTTACAGGAAATATTCAAAAAAATTGAAAATATAATTAAACAGATGTATTTATGATTTTTCATACCAAATAAATTAAAATGTAATATTGATCCCTACCATAATTGTTCTCAATTGAGGTAATTTAAAAAATGGGACTTCAGGATCCAATCCCTCATAATTTGTAATCGTAAAAAGATTTTGACTTTGCAAGCTTAAAACTGCATTATCTAATTTTAGTGTTGATAAAAATTTATCTGGGAGTGACCAATTGAGAACTACGTTTCGCAGCTTGATATACGATGCGTCTACAACAAAGGAATTTCCGAAACTTGAGGCCTCAAGACTTGATAAATAGTTATCGAATGTTGTACTGTATTTCTGCATCTTATATGAATTATCCTGGTTCTGCCACCGTTGATTAGAGATGCTTGAAAGTTGATTACTATAAGCTCCTTCTAAGAAAAAACCAGGTGATAATGAGGCATTGCTAGCGTAACTTCGTGCACGTTGTTTGGCGAATGTCAAATGGAAATCAAGCCCAAATTTTCCAAATGTAAATGAATTTTGAAATCCTCCGTAAAATTTTTGACCTAAAAAAACAGGAATATAACGATCACCATTGTCTCTGGTTCCGTTATTGTTGCTATCTTCAAATGTGTAAAGTCCCGTTTGTTGGTTTACAGTTATATTATAGACTTTTAAAATATTTAAAGGTTGTCCAATTTGATATTTAATTACATCCGTAGACGCCGAAAGCGATGGATATGATAGAAGTGTGTTTTTAGGCTTAGTGAAATTAAGTGCAGATGACCACTTAAAATTTTGAGAATTTATAATTTTAATATCTGCATCTAGTTCCAGTCCTTTATTTTGAATTACTGCAGGCAGATTTCTTTGGACTGAATTCAGTCCTGTACTTAAAGGTAAATTTTGTGCAATTAATTGGTTGGAAGATCTATTCCTGTAATAAGATAAATCAAAATTCAATTTGTTCTCTAGAAAACTAAGCTGAATTGCAGTTTCTAATTTTCGATTAGTTTCCCACGCAAAGTCTGCATTCGGGGCAGTTCGGGCTGGAAATAACGTTGCATTGTTTTGATATGGAGTAGAGGAGTTGTAAAGTTGTAAGTAGCCATAATCACTAATTTGATCATTACCGGTTATGCCATAACTTCCACGAAGCTTTCCAAAGCTTAAGAAAGTTAGATGATCTATGAATAAGCGCTCATTTGAAAATATCCATGCAGCACCAATAGCTCCAAAGTTAGCGAATTGCTTATCTGGTCCAAATCTACTTGATCCATCTCTCCGTGCCGTTAAATTAACAAAATATTTATCGGATAAGCTATAGTTTACTCTAGCAAATAATGCCACATACTTATATTGTAATGCAGAAAAATTACTATTCGTAATTGTGACTGCCGATCCAGGATTTCCCATAATATCATCACTAGTAAAACCATTAGCAGATATTAGGCTATTTTGCGATTTATTAGTTTGGTAACTGGCACCAAGTAATGTTTCTATTTTACCATTGAGAAGTCGTGTATGATAAGTTAAAATAGGCTCAGCTGATAAACTATTCGCGAAATTATTTCCGAAATTACTTGTTCTAAGGGATGCACCGTAACCAAAGGATGTAGGGGAGAAGGAGGCAAGAGGTGTCTTTTGAAATTCTCGTCTTATAATTTTGTTATATCCAAGTGAGGTTTTTAAGGAGAGATTGTCAAATAAACGATAGCTTAATATTACATTTCCAATAAGGTTATCGGTTTCCGCGTTACTAGTTTGAAGGAGGGACGCCATGGGGTTGGTAGATATTGTACCGTTGGCCCAATTTAACTGACCATATTCGTCATAGGAATTGGGTTGATTAGGTGCTAGCTGGATCATTTCTGTGATATCTCCCGCTAATAAATTACTTTCAGTTCGATTGTAATTGAAAGTAAAGTTGGCAAGAAAGCGATTATTTGTCGATCCAAGATTTATACTCGAGTGAATTCCCATTCGTTTAAATCCAAAATCTCCAGGGAATACGGTGCCTTCTTTATAATAGTTTCCACCAATTATATAATTGCTATTTGTCGTTCCACCATTTACACTCAAAGATGCATTGGTAGTTAAAGCCTTACCTCCTATTAGTTTTTTTTGCCAATCAGTATATTCTGTTCGGCTCCATGTGTTATTCACATCATAGTCATTAGTACCAAATTCAATATTGTCATTTTTAAAAGCTTCGAGACGCATTTGAATATATTGCTCTGTATTCATCAAATCAACCTTATTTCCCACTTTGCTGAAACCTTGTGAAAATGAAGCATTTACTTTTGTATCACCCGATTTCCCTCTTTTAGTTGTAATTAAGATAACGCCATTTGCTCCTCTAGATCCATATATAGAAGTTGCATCAGCATCTTTCAAAACTTCTATACTTTCAATATCGTTGGGGTTTATTAGGCTTAAGGGACTTGTGGTGCCATTAAGTATTAGAGTAGTACTAGAATTAGATATTGCCGACGAAGGATAAATGACACCATCAACTATATATAGAGGGAAGTTTCCGCTTTTAAGGCTATTGGTACCACGAATTTGGACAGTAAAATCACTTCCAGGTACACCACTATTTTGAATGATTTGCAATCCAGGTATTCTGCCCACTAATGCCATTAATGGATTGTTAATTGGTTGATTCTTGATGTCATCTGCAGTTATTCTAGAGATGTTACCAGTTCGTTCTCTATCTGTGACACTGTAATAACCAGCATTAATCTTAACCTCCTCTAACTTCGCATCCGCTGCGTTAAGGGTCAGTGTTCCCAAATCGGAAACCGCAGCTACTTCTCTACTTTCAAATCCAACGTAAGAAATCACCAACACCGCATCTTCTTTCACATCTGCAAAAGAAAAACCACCATTGATAGAAGTTTTAACCGAACGGTTCGTTCCTTTTATTTGAACTGTTGCCCCTGGCAAGGCATTTCCTGCGCTATCAACAATCCTACCTCTAACATCTATATTCCTAAATTGATCAACAATCTTGTCTAAAAAAGATGTCTCCTTTTCCTTAATCATTACCACCTTGTCACCAATCTTGTACGTTAAAGGCTGGTTGTCAAAGCACTTATCCAGCACCTCTTCCAAAGAAGCATCTTTAACATTGATACTTACCGGATTTGTGTTTTTAATAAGTTTCAGGTCATAAAAAAAATCATAGCCACTTTGCAGGCGTATCTCTTTCATCACCTTTTCCAAAGGCATATTAGTTTTGTTCAGGGTAATTTTCTGTGCATAAGTACTTGCACTTACCTGAAGAATAGCTGTTGTTATTAAAAGTACAATGAGGTTAGCTCTCATAATAATTTTTCTTTTAGCGGTATTGCTGATTCGGCAATCCGAATTCATAACCAGCAGGAATTTATGTAAAGCATGGCGGTTGCCTCCATACTTATAATGTAAGTTTAAATTCATAAATTTGAATTGTTTGGGTTTAGTCTTTAAATGTTCGTGTCAACTGATGTTTAATCCGATTTACCGGAAACGGTAAGCCCAAATACCTGCCAGAGGTGCTAGTAACACCTTTGGCTTCTTCTGGAAATACCGAACTTGGTAGTTATTTCTTCACTAAAATCCTCCTTCCTTCGATCTTAAAGTGAACTTTTCCTGTATATTCCATAATGTTCAGCACATCCCTGATGTTTCTTGTTCTTGATACTTCACCACCAAAAGTGAGCGAATTGTCCGGCCTGCCCTCATAAACCACCTCCACATTATACCAGCGGGCAATCTTGTTCATTGTACTTTCCAAATTGTCAGCGAACTTGAAATAGCCGTTCTTCCAGGCGACCACATCCTCCATGTCCACATCACCGGTCACTTTGATCGCGTGATCGCTAACCTGCGCCTGTTCGCCAGGTTTTAATAATTGCGTTTTACCTCCCTTAAAAATTTTAACCGAACCTTCCAGTAAAGTAGTTTTGATCACCTTTTCATCCGCATAGGCCATCACATTAAAGTGCGTTCCCAGAACCTCCACTGTCTGGCCCAAACTCGATACCCGGAAAGGCATGGCCTTATTGTGCGCAATTTCAAAATACGCTTCCCCTTTAATTTCCACGCGCCTTTCCTTGCCAGTAAAGGCAGTAGGGAAGGTAATACTGGACAACGCATTTAACCAGACATGCGAGCCGTCCGCTAAAATCGCCTGCCACTGCCCGCCAACCGGAACTTCAATCGTATTGTATTGCGCTTTCCCGGAAACAGGTAAACCGTCCTTTGCAACCTCATATACCAGTTGCCCGTTAGCCGTCTTGCTAATGCGCATCCCAGACTGCGTTGCCAGTTGCCCGTTCACCGCGTCATTCAGATTGATCTTCTGCCCATTGGCTAAAGTTAAAATCGCTTTATTGCTGCCCGGTGCAATCTTGCCTGCAAGAACCTGTTGATCAGAGATAGAATTTTTGTTCTGCTGATAAAAAAACAGGCCTCCGCCTGCAATGAACAGAATCACCGCTGCAATTACCAGTTTACTCCACCTTTGATAAGGATTGATTCTTTTAACAGGAACAGCTTCCTGATAAATGGTACTGTTGATGCGCTGGAGCATTTTTGACTTTGCCTGCAACTTTTCAGAGTTAGACATCCCTTCGGCATACTTTTCGTCAGATGCAGCATCCTCATACCACTGGTCTATTTCACGAAGTTCTGCTTCAGTCGCTTCCCCGTTTTTCAACCTGGCCATGATTTCCAGTAAATGTTTTTTGTATTCTTGCTGATGACTGCTCATATCACTGTACTCGGAGCAGCAGGTGAAAAGTTCTAGTCAGAATTGACTAATTTTGAATATTTATTATAACGTGTTGATTAACAGCACAATAATTTCATGTTAATTTTCAGGCAGGAGTAGATTTTGCTTACCGGACAAAAAGCAGCAAACACAATAACATCAGTTCGAAATGGTTTCCCTTGAATTCCTCACGTAAAATTTCCATCGCCCTGTGCAAGTGTTTTTTTACCGTACTAACGGCAATTCCCGTACGCTCGGCAATTTCCTGATGGGAAAGCTGTTCGTAACGGCTCATAATGAACACCTCACGGCATCTGTCCGGTAGCCTGTCCGCTGCATCCCGTACCCGTTTTTTCAGGTCTTTCATGTCCAGCTGGTCATCCGCAGGCAAGGGGGGAAGACTTGCTTCCTGTCTCAGGCTATCAATATGGTTGTAGTGCAACTGCTGGGAACGGTAAGCATCGATCACTTTAAATTTTAAAGCCGTCTTTAAATAGGCTTCTAAAGTTGACCGGGGACTAATTTCTTCCCTGCGCACATAAAGGCTCACAAAAACTTCCTGCACCACTTCCTCTGCCTCTTCCCTGGAACGCAGCCGCTGATAGGCCGCATCTGCCAGTTTCTCCCAATAACGGTTGTAGATTTCAGTAAATGCCGCATGGTCACCCGAGCGCAAAAATGCGATCAGCTGCTCCTCACTGTATGTATGATATACCGACATTTACTTCCTCCTTGATAGCTAAGATAAGAAAATGTTAAGATAAAATGAATAAACAAGCCTGGCGCTAGTTGCACCGGTATGATCAAAGATCGTTCTTACCAATTCACCTGCTGTTGGACTGATCTTCCTTTCTGAAGACTGAACAGATCAACCAGGGGCAATGTCTCCTGCCGTAGGTTTTGTAATCAGATTATTGTGAACTAAAAACGCTGGCAGAAATACTGGAGCATAAACCAAAAAACCTGACTAAATTGCCAGGTTTCGATGCCAGAATATCTCGCCAACTCGTCGCTTTCCTCCAGCAGGAAAAGCTCGGATTTTACCTCAACTAAAGAAAAGGCTCAATATCCTCCAGCATATCCTTCAGCACATTATAAATCGGCCGGATCACCGCCTGGTCCTTCGAGTACAGCTTACTCCTAATACTGCCTGGAGAAAGTTCCTCCTGGTTTTTAGTAGAGCTGTTATAGGCCGTCTTGTCACACAATCCCCCTATACTTTCCTCCACATAAATTCCATGATCCAATAACAATTTTTGCCAGTAAGCCAGCTGGTCCACTTTAAAACTGTACACATACTTATATCGGTTTACCGGCACTTTCTCCCCCTGGATCAAAAACACCTCTGCATCAAACTCGCTCCTGAAAGCAATCTCCAGATCAATCCAGCCATACAGTTCAGCTTTTACGCCAGCCCCGTCATCATAAAAAGGTTCCTCCGATAAATCCCGCAACTGACCGATGACCTTTCTTGCCATTTGGAGCACAAACACCTGTTCTTCACGGGTAGCAAACCGGTCTGCATTCATCCGCATGACCCGCTCACAATAACCCGTAAACCGGATGTGATTAAAATTCAGCCGGATCATGTATTCCTGTATCAGGTACTGCGCAGATGGGTAAGGCTCAAAACTGTTAAAATCAATACCCGAAAGTTCCGCAATGTATTTCTTCAGCCACACAAAATGAAACCAGGACAGCTTGCGGTCTGAATAACAAAATTCATCTACCGGAAGCCTCGCGATTTCCAGTAAAAGCGGATCAGCGTCAATCTCCGACCAGCCGGATACCAATGCTGCCCATTCACCAACAAAAAATGCGCACTGAACCACCCTAAATAACTTAGGCAGGGGCAAATCCCTGCCAATCAGCTGCGGTAAAGCCTTTTTCATTGATGCCAGTACATTTAGCACCAATAAGCTATATTCATTTGGCAAAGAAAACTGCTTTTCATAATCAAACA
>JAZKCT010000056.1:0-33423 GCA_040387995.1 Bacteroidota bacterium
GATATTCCGGATGATCTTCCCATGTTGTTCCCAAGATGGGAAGAGGTTTTGTGGTGGCAACTATACAAATCTCGAACTATTTCCTGTCTGATTTGCGTTTAATCGCTGATTTAAATCTATGATCGGACCAGTCCTTATATTAATCGTTTACAAAAAGCATAACCAATTTATGGAATATTCGGCACTTGAATTAAGTCAATGACTTATCCGAAGGCATTCACTGAGCGCAAATTATTATATGTTAATAGCATAAATTTATTTGAACTGGCTGTCTTCGGTCTTGTTTTCTCTATACAACTTAACAATTACCGCTATCAGGAACGCCACGATAATAAAGTAGCCGATTATAGATGCGGTATCCATGCCTGCTCTTTTTTTATAGTGTGATAGCTTCGCTTGCACCGGTAACACATAAAGCGCTGTAAGGGCAAAAAGCCCAACAGCAGTTTCACAAACCAGCTTCTGGGTATCCGGTCGGCTTGTGTGTAGGTTTTACAGCGCGGACAGATCGATCTTGATTGTAGGGTAAGGTTGGTGCTTAACCCTTCCATGGTTTGGTTACTGGTATGTTCTTGCAGGTTATTCATATAACAACTATTTATGTCCCATCCAGATCCAGGCAAAGCCCATGAGGGTAAACACCAGCATTCCACCGCCTACGGCCAATAAGCCAACGCCGATCAGATGTGGGTTATGGTATTGTTCTTTATCTTTCTTTATCATATTTAGAAATGGGACATAATGTCGCCGGTCAAACCAACAGGCCAGCAGTAATACCACTATATCCAGTGCCAGTAATATCAGGATGGCGATGTCAGAGGTTTGCATCTGGTTTGGTATTAAAAAAACAGGCAGGCTTGCGCGCTACCTGTTTAATTGTTTTTGATTGTGATAAGGTATTAGGTACGATGAGCTAAGCGGATATTTTCGGCAAGCATCCGGTAAGCAGGTCGCTCTATCGAAATCTCCTTTTTCATTTCTTTTAGTTTTTTGCTGAGGTACTGCACTTTTACCTGGTTGAACAACTCCTCATAAACGCCGATCAGCCCGGACAGTTCTTCCAGCAAGCGTTCATAGTTCAAGTGCATGTCTTCCAGTTTCAGGCGGTACTCCGCGGTTTGCTGTATACAGGCACATTCAATACGTCCATGAGCCAACAGCCTTTCCAGTTGAAGCAGGGCATCTATCAAATGCACATGCTTTGCTTTGTTGATGCCCTGCATTTTACTTATTTCGCCCAGGTTGGTTTTTGGTCATAAGAAATGATAATTTTATCGATCACGATCGGTGTACCCATTACCATAGCTTGGCGTCTTACAAATCCTCCCGCTGAAAAAGCATATTTATTATCTAAAGTCCCGCGTTTTGTCATACTAACAATGTTTAACGCATTTGCTCCTCCAGCCTGCGAATCTTTTACAAGGTTTGCAACGTTTTTAAAAGTTACAGTATGCCAAATACCCTGATCATGGTATTCGGGTGATTCTGCAACTACAGCGGTTCCAAAATGCGTGCCCAACTGAACTTTATAGCCCTGCTTAGCTGCGTCAAAAGAATCAAACTTCATATTGGTATATAAGTTGGCCGGGTCTGTTAAGGTTTTATAATCATCGCTGCCTGCGTAGCTGCCCGCAAAAACAACAGTTATTGTACTGGCCGTTTCAAAAAACTGTCCCGAGTAAAATACATTACCCGTTAATTTAGGTCCGTTATCTGCATATCCCGTAGAATCTGTTACAGCAAAAGTACGAATGTAGTTTTTGCCTGGAGTTAAAAAAGCTTTATCGGCATCATTGCTTCCCGCTTTAAAAGCGGAATTCATTGATTGCTCTATTCCAAACTCAGGATAATTAAGGTTATCGACTGCGGTAAAATCAGGATATATACGACTAGCGTCAGTTCCGTTATATGTGGACTGGAAATAACCCAGATCCGCTGATGAGAAATCTTCTGTCAGAAAAAATCCCCCTTTAGCAACTACGTCGGCGGCGTTTCTTGCATCCACCCGAACCTCTGTTCCGTTTAGTCTTACGATACCGGTAAAAGTATTAACCGTTATAGGGTATGTAGTATTTTCAATAACCGAGCCCGCTTGTATCATGGATTTTACCGATCCTGTACCATCAGTATAGCTCAGCGTACCGCTGAACTTACCGGAACCGCCGACATAGTTTCCAACCGGCAGGGTTACCAGTGTTCCGTCCCAGGCTGCTGCATTGGCCATGACCCCGGCAGCATCTGTGACCCTTGGTGCAACAGTTGTACCTGCACCGATTTTAGACGCATTGGCTTTCGGTATATTTTGTATCACCACTTCTCCATTTACCTGTGCCAATGTTTGTTTGGATACGATCACTTCTACCTGATCACCCATCGTAAAGGCTTGTGCCGCATCAAAAGTTAAAATGATACCTGGTTTACCCGCTGCTTCCTGAAGGATTACCGTTTTGCTGTCAATGTTCTTACCGGCAGCATCGGAGATCACGGTACCAGTGATTTTTTTCAGATCGGGCAGGGTTACGGATGCACCGGTGCTTAAGGCCTTCAAGTCGGTAATGCTTATGCTTACCGCAGGGGGTGGCGGAGTAGGCTCCTGGTCTTTCTTGTCTTTTTTGCATGAGACCATACCCAATACCAGGATCGCTGCGAAGCTTAATTGTTTAATAGCTGTTGTTTTCATTTTCTTGATTTTCAATTTCAGATTACTATGTATGCTTGTTTAATAAGTTTGTCTGGCGGTGAGCGAAAGGCTCACCGGGAGGGTTACGGTTTTAAAGGATGGGCTGCCGTCGGCATTTACACCGGATACCACTTGCTGCTGGTGGGCAGCTTTAAACCCGTGGATCACCATTTCGAAACTATGGCCGGCCTGCGCCGGGATGGCTGAGGTGATCAGCGGTATATTGCCGGTAGAACTATAAACCCTGATAAGCAACTGCCTGTCCGTCGAACCGCTGATATCTAATGCGGTATAGTCTGATGCGCCGGCAAAGGCAAGGTTTTGCGGCAACAGGCTGGTGTTTTCAGTTCCGTTTGCATCGACCAGGCTAACGCGCAGGTTACCGGCATCGGGGCTTAGGTTGACAAAACGAACGCTTACTTTGCCTACCGTTACCGCTTTTTCCAGGGGTTGCTCGGTACGCACCAACTTATAGACCGCGCGTGCGCCTTCCGCCGCCGGGGCATCGGCCAGGTACATGGAGCTATGACTGCCTGCCGCCATCTTTATGGTAGTATCGGCCATGCGCAGTAACGGCATTCCCACGGTCTTATCGGCCTCTTTTGCCACCAGATAAGAAAAAATAACCTGATGTTCGCCTGCCTTATAGTCCAGGTACATGGTCTTGCCAAGCGGGTCGGCAGCCAGATAGGGGAACATGATCAGTTTACTCAACCCGTTAAACTCGAAATAAGGCAGAGTGGCTAACTGGGAATTAATGAAATAAGAAGCGTTTTCTTCCTTATCCACAAATATGCCCACTCCGCCATAACTGCTGTTAATTGAATTATAAAATGGAAAAGTTTCGGACATACCGTAAAAATTGAGGGAAGCTGTTGTGCCGTCGCCGGGAGCCGCAGCCGTAAAATCTTTCTTGCAGCCTGTAACAGTAAAGATCGCTATAAGCAGAATTAATATTCCTGCCCGGCGGGTATGGTTAATTTTCATCATTGTTGATTTCATAATTGCGCTGCGATTATTGAATAGCTGTTTTTACAATGGCTGTTTTGCCGTTGGCGGTTGTATATAAATGGCCTTCCTGATCGTAGTTTAGGATCTGATCTATACGGCTGGAACCGCCGCTTATCGGGCCGAAAGTATAATTGCCCAAATCACAGGTTCCGGGGGCATATTGATAAAGCCGCTGGTTCTTAAAATCAATGACTTCCCATTTTGGAAAACCAGAAACGGCTTCATTGCTGGTAGTCCGCGGGGCTACCTGGTACAGTAAAAATTGTAGGCGGTTACCCGGCATCGGCAAAAAGCCAAAATTCACACCGGCCTGGGGCTGGAAGTTATTGGTAAGCCCGAAGTCAAAGGCAATCCTCACGGCATTGAAAGGCCCTAACGAACGTGCATATTGGAAGTTCACATTGTTGGGGGCGAATTCCCCGGTTTTTACGCCGCTATTCAGATTGTAAGCGGTGATGCCTGTTACATTGATCGCCTGTCCGCCGGTGCTTACTGTTCGGTTAGAGAAAAGGTACATGGATGCCTCCTCCGGGTAAAAGCGTACGCTAATCCCTTGGTTTTCCTGCGTTAGTCCAAAACCGGTACCCGGCATATCAGCTGCCGCCCTTACGGTTTTAAAAATGTATTTTAGTGACCTGTCTGCAACGGTGAATTTAGCGATAGCCTGGGCGGTGTATTCGGGTGTGTTCACCACAGGGCCCACCAGCACGTATACATTTCCTTTGCTGTCTGGGTATACGCCAGAGATAGTGGTGTTCAGCGTAGCAATGTCGCCTTCATACGGTGCACGGATCACACTAGCTTGGCTTAAGGTGGTCACTTTTTTAGCCGCAAGATCAACCTGGCAAAAACGGGTTCCTGTCGGACTTTGCACCGAGATCCAAGCCTGCGTACCCTGGGGGTTCACACCACCGGCAATAAAGGTTGACAGTGTAAAAGGTCCGTTCTGGTCGATTTGTAATTCTGCTGCTTTCAGCAATATATCCCTGCTGCCGTCTTTTTTGATATGATAAAGAGCATTATCAGCAAACCCAAAATAATAGATATCGCCCCTCCCGTTGATACAGTTGAGGTAAACATTCTGCCTAGTGTCGGGCATGTAGTGGGCGGTCATCTTTAGTGGGGAGGCAAAACTACCCTCGCCGCCTAAAGCGAAGATCTCTATGGAAGCCCCGTCAATCACATTCCCACCGCTGCTGACACTAACGGTGCGGCTCGCGCCGATACCCATCGCTTCGGTGATGATCACACTCACCTGGTCGAGCAGGCCGGATTCTGAACCAGTGGTCAGTACATACTTTACCTGCGCTGTCTTCACCACCGGCGCTTCAATGCCGCCTACTGTAACTTTAAGCTGTTTCTCAGGGTGCAACAGCCCGGTTATGGTTAAGGTATCGCCAACGCCGTAGGCGGCCCGGTATTGGTATTGTACTTCATTGCTGATCTGCGGGAGATCATTCAATTGCGCATTGAAATTGTCAGCCTTCTTACAGCTATTGAATAATACAGCCAGCGTAAATAAAACGGGCAATAATTGCCTTTTGATCTTAAATTTTGAAATCATCATTGCCAGGAATTAAAATGAATAAGTGATGCCCAGGTTAAAAAAACGGTCGCTGCGGTATTCGCTGGAGATCAGGTCGCCTTTAATATCATAACTCTGGAAACTACCGGTTTGCCCGGTATTGGTTGCTTTCGGGGTGAAAACCGCTTTCTCATATTTATAAGTAAAGTTTTCATCCTCGGCCATGCGGATAGGCTGGTTGAGCAGGTTTTGAATGCTGAACTTGAGCTGAAGGCTTTTAATGAGTCGCTGGCTGATGGAAAGATCAATTTGCCGGCGGGTGAGTTCGATCAAACTGCCCACAGTACCGCCCTGCACATACCCGCCGCCGTTGGCATCCTGAAAGGATTTTCCGATAGCTGCTGCATAAATGCGCGGGCCAACCTGGTTGTATAAAACAGCAATCTTAGTTCCTCTTGCGGCATCATCATAATATAAACCCGCGTTAATGATATAAGGTGCCTGTCCCTGTAACTGCCGCTTGATCGCGCTGTTCTGGATACCACCCGATACATCCTCCGCTTCAACATCACGTGTAACTTCACTTTTGATGACAGTGGCATTGGCAATGATGCTCAAATTCCGGAATACATTTGCCGGGATAAAACCAAGGTCCTGCCTGATGTCCAGTTCCAGTCCTTTAACGGTTGCCTTATTGGCATTGGCAAAGGTGATGGATGCCGGGGAGCTGTAATTCAGGTCACGTGCGGTAATCCGTTCTATCGGGTTTTGCATGTCTTTGTAAAAGGCCCCGACACTTAGGGTGTTGCTTTTTGAACCATTGTTATACCATTCCAACCGCAAATCATAGTTGGATATGTCTGCCGAGATCAGTTTGCTATTACCGAAAATGGTCTGGTTATTGAGGTAATCCAGTTCGCTATAGGGCGAAAGCTCCCGGAATTCGGGGCGGTTAACGGTTTTGCCGTAAGCTCCCCTTAATACCCATTGTTCATTAGGCCTGTATCCCACATTTACTGAAGGAAGAACGCTTAACTTATTGTTATCGATCAGTATCGGCGTGTTCACCCCGCCTGGTAAAGGGCTGGTGACTGCACCCTGCGTAAGCGCTCCGGCTACCTTTTGTCGATTGTATTCCGCACGCACACCACCGTAGATATCTAGTTTTCTGTCCAGTGCCAGGATGCTTAATGCAGCGTACCCGCTATTGTTCTGCTCGGTAGCGGTGTAAGCGTCGCTGCCACGGGTACGGTCATAAATCTTTAAGGCAACGCCGTCATCGCGCAGGTATTCGCCGCTCCATATTTTACCCAAATCCTGCTCCTTGAAGATCACCCGGTTAAAGTCCATGTAGTTTCCATTTCCTCCGGGCGAGGTATCCGGATAACCGGCACTGTTCAGGTCGCCCTCATTCAGGGTGTAGGTGCGTCTAAACAATACCCTTTCTTTCCATTGCTGGTAGGTTCCCGCTTTAAAGGTAGCCCAGGGCTTAATCTTGTATACATAGTCAACGGCTGCATTGTAAGACATCTCGGTATTGCGCGACCACGTGCGTGAGATGATTCCTCTGTCTACCTCGTTACTACCGTTTGCTGATCCATAATCCGGACTTCGGATGGCACCGATCCAGTGTAAGGAAGCATCACCGGGACCAAGGTTAGTATAATCCTGGCGGTTATTTTGCAGCCGGATCACCCGCTGATCGGGGATGGACTGGCGGCTAAAAATGTACCCGGCATTCCAGGATAGCAAGTGTTTACCGGCGCTGTCCAGTTTGTGGTTGGACCCGAGGTTGCCCGAATACAGGAAACGTTGAGTATAGCCTAAAATGATATTTTTATCGTTGACCACGCTGGTGCTGTTCGGACTCCAGTATGGGCCGGCGGTTTCTCCGCCCCAAAAACCATAATGCTGGTTATTATCAGCGGTACGCACTACGGTGCCGCTTTGACCTTGCTGCAATACAAAATTCTTAAACGTCAGCCGGCTGCTATCACCTAATTTATAAGAAAAATTTTGCAGTAAGGTAAGCTGTGCCACTTGCTGGCTTTGGGTTTCGCCGGTCAGGTTATGGGTACGTTCATCATTGTTAAAGCTGCTTTGTATGCGGCTGAAATCCTGCTGCTGGCTTTCATTCTTATAGCTCAATGAACTGAGCATGGACAAGTTGCGGCCTCCGAGTTTTATGGTATTGTAATAGTTACCGGTTAGCTGCATTAAAGGCAGCGCGGTTTTGAATCCGTATTGTAAGTACGGTGAAAAAGTTTCTACGTAAGTTTGCTGACTGATATTGGCACGGGTAAAATTCCCAAAGCCAGGTACCGAGTTAGGCAGTTTACGTGTGCCGTTATCAAAGCCTAGGAAGTCGGTGCCACTGCCTTGGTAGGTCAAAAAATTATTTTTAAAGGTCGTGTTGGGGCGTACGCCAAGCTGCAATTCGACGTCCAGGTGTTTGACGGCGGCGGCATCTTTGGTATAGATCTTTACTGCGCCGCCGGTCATGTCGGCTAACAGGTCGGGCGCGGGAGATTTATAGACCATAATGCGGTCAATGATACGCGTGGGCAATAGATCTAATGAAAAGGCACGGGTGTATAGTTCGGTTGATGGGGCCACATTGTCATTCAGGTAGGTAAGGTTATAGCGTTCGTTTAACCCCCGGATAACGATGAATTTATCATCGCGGATGCTCACGCCGGAAATCTTACGAACCGCCTCTGCAGCATTACGGTCAGCACTTTTGCTGATCTGCTCCGAAGAGATACCCGACACCACAGATTGCGCCATCCTGATCTCCTGTACGATCTGTTTATCAGAAGTATGTGCAACAGGTGCGCGGCTTTTCCTGACCGAGCTTACTATCACCTCGTTTAAAGCATTAGACCCTTGCAGTTTCACATCATAGATTTCTTCTCTATCTGCCTTAACCTCCACTTGGACAGTTTCTGTCCTATAGCTGATATAAGTCACCTTTAAGGTATACTTACCGGCAGGGAGATTATTGAACCTGTAATACCCCTCAGTATTGGACTGCAATCCTTTTTGCAGTTCTACAATGTAGACCGACGCACCTGGCAGTGGTTGAGAGGTTTCAAATTCAACGATACGGCCTTTAATTGTGCCGGGGCCTTGACCGGCGGATGCGTTTGGGCTTTGCGGAGCAGGCTTTTCATTCACCATCACGTGGTCATCCATCTGAACATATTGGAGATTAGTGCTTTTCAGAATCAGCTCAATAGCCTTTTTTATTGTAATATCTTTGTCCGACAATGTTACTTTAACACTGGAATATTTGTCGATATCTTTATCAAAAATGAACTTAACAGCGCTTTGCTTCTGTAACTCCATCAGGGCCGTCTTGATGGAAGCACCTCGAATGTTCAAGCTGGCTTTTTTGGTAGCTAAATCCTGTCCGCTTGTCTGAAAGGAAAACAATGTACTTATCGCGGTGAATAGGATAGGAAATAGAAATCGCTTTCTTAGCTTGTTAAAAGATAAAAGACGAAGTAGTTGTACTACTTTTTGCATATGTTTGTAGATTACGGGTTATATCATTATTGAAAATAGTCTGTATGTCCGGTTTTGCCGGATATTTACATCAAGCCGCCCAGATCGCCAAATCGTACGGCTTTTTGTCATTTTAGGCGTCCTGCATGGCGCAGGGCGCTTTGTTGTTATTTTGCTTTTCAGTTCTTTCGCAGCATGGTCGTTATTCGGTTTTATATATTTTGTAGGATTTGTTATCATTGGTCTCATACCTGAACTTGCCAAGTACGCTTAACATTTTTAGCACCTTGCCAACAGGTTCATCCGCCGAGAAAGTACCGCTGATCTGGTAGGTTTCTGTTTCCTTATCGATAATGGTAATGTCTACGCCATATCTTGCTTTCAGTTGTTTTGCCACCTGTCCCAGCTCCAGTTCATCAAAAATCAACTCACCCGATTTCCATTGTTCCAGGGTATAAACATCTACCGAACCAAGTATCGCTTTGCCTGTGCTGCTGTTCCAAGTTACTTTTTGTCCAGGGGTTAGCATGGCCAAAGTATTTGATTGGTCGGTCTGGTGTCTGCTGACGCCCACCTTACCTGTAGCCACGGCCACTACGATAGGCTGCCCGCTAAATGCCTGTACCTTAAAGGAAGTACCCAAAACCTGGGTGTTGATCTCGCCCGTATGAATGATAAATGGCTTCGCTTCCATGTGCCTAACCTGAAAAAAAGCTTCACCCTGCAATTCAATTTCCCTTTTATCACCATCAAAGTTATCGGGATACCTAAGCTTGCTTCCAGCGCTAAGGAAAACTTCGGAACTGTCTGGCAAGGCATATCTTACGGGCAAACCCTGCCTGTTTATTTTTTCAATATAGGCAACCTGATTTTGGGAGCTTGTATTCGTTACCTTCCATACAGCAAGACCGGCCAACATCACAACGGTTGCCCAAATTGCAGCGTATTTCAAAAATGAAAGCTTTTTTACCTGGCGGTTATCTTCCTTTGCCGGAAAAGATTGGGATTCAGCTTTAATCCTTTGGTTCACCTCTGCCTTACGGAGCTGCAACCTTTTCAACATGGCTTCATCGGTTTCCACCGGCGTATTCCATTCTGCACTTGCCTGCTCTGCAATTAGTTCGTCAAGGATCTCTTTTCCCTCTGGCTGCTGCAATAAAGCCTGAACCTGTTGCAGCTCTGCATCATTGCATTGTTCGGAAAGGAATTTTTTTAGCAAGTGTTTATTTGCAGCTTCCATAGTTATATTGGTGCTTATACTGTAGTACACGAGAAAAACAGTGCAACACCACCTATGGGATACATAAAATAATTCAATAAAATTATAAGAATCTGATTATCAGTAAGAAAAAATCAATAAAGGGAAAGATTTTTTATCGTTTCACACCAGAAGTGCAGCTATTGCAAGGATTTAATGATTAATCCGGTACTAATTTACAGTAGATTGTGAAGGGTGGATATCCCGGCGATCAGCAAGGCCGTAGTAGTATACTCGCTCATGCCCTTGCGCAACGTCGCCAATGCAGCAACCATATAATTTTCTACAGTATTGACCGATAAATTCATTTCCCTGGCAATCTCCGGATAGGTCATGTTTTCTTCCCTGCTCAACTGGAAAACTTTACGCCGCTGGGGGCTTAGCTCATTTAGCTTCCGCTGATAAACGGATTGTACTTCGCGGGCGAGAAGGTCGTCATCTGCATAGCTACCTGTTAGATGATCATTTTCGCTAACCAGATCAATTGAAGTAGTTACCGGGATATTTTTACGTAAGTGATCGACTACCAGATTACGCATGGAACGGAAAATGTAAGCAGAAAAACCATTATTGATTACCAGTTTACGGCGTTTTTGCCAAAGACTGTAGAGCAAGTCCATCGACAATTCTTCCGCTGTCATGATGTCTTTTACATATCTTGATGCCAGCCTGTAAAGCTTGGGATAATAGCGGTCAAACAGCTCGTTATATGCGCACAGATCATCATTACTGCATAACTGTAGTAATTCTTCATCGGATGATTGCTGCATCAATTTAGCCATTATATGCTTACCATATGTATGGCAGCAAAATTACCGAGTTAAAGTTAACTTAGCATTAACAATACATTAATCGGAGTGATTGAATATCAGATTTAAACTTATATCAATAACCTATGAGGAAATTTGCGATCTGAAGAATTTAACTTGAAATGCATGGGTTTGAGTACCATTGGGTTCACGGATTTAGAAGAGAACCCACTGGTACAGATTTCGAACCAATTTATAGAGGATTTGAGGCGAATAGCAAATTTAAAATCTAATATTTAAAATTGAGATTGTGAGGCCTATACATAAAACGGCTTCATTGAAATCTTATAAAATAAATAAATCCACTTTGTACTCCAGAATGGATTACTGTCAAATGGGTTTTAAATCAATGCTACTTATACTAACAATATTATTGATGGATAGTCAAGGTTCACACGTCTTTTTGACTTATATTAAAACGCTAATTATCGGGTAAACGGCCTTATTTCGGTAATTCGTAATTTTAATATTAAATTGGCTGTTCCTACTTTATTACATGCAACCAAACATACACTACGCAAAAGCAGATCATCTTGAAAGTATTTGCAAAATCTGGGGATTAAATAGAGCAACATTGGGCCTCATGCCGAGAGATGCGTTCAAAGATTGCATCGCAAAAAAATGGATATTAGTGGCTGAACGCTCTAATCAAATCGTCGGTTATTTACAGTTTCGATACACGGCCAAAAATCAAACCCTATCTATTGTTCATTTATGCGTAGATATATCGTCTCGGGGGCAAAGAGTTTCTGACCTTTTATTGGATAAATTAGTTGATGATTTTAAATTTAAAGCTAGAGGGATAAAGCTGAACTGCCGAAGTGACTATGCTCAGGCGATATCATTTTGGACACGTTACAATTTTCAACCTAAAGGAAAATTGCCGAGTCGCGGTAACAATCCTAACGTACACCTTGTTGTTTGGTGGTTCAATTTTGGTCGGGAAGATCTTTTTTCAATCCAGAAGAATGATAAAATAAAAGCGGTATTGGATTTTAACATTATCGCGAAGCTAATGGACATATCCGTTGCGGATGGCGTTAGAGATGAAATTATCCAATTACAAAGTGACTGGTTAGTATCGGAAGTTGAATATTACCAAACTTCAGAAACGACAAGTGAAATTTTTAGGGATGCGAATACTGTAAGACGAGATAGAAGCAAGTCTTTTTTAAAGGATTTTCCAGAATTAAATATTGATAAACCAAGTATTAAACTCGTGGAGTCTGAATTACTTGGAATTTTTCCAGGTGTTTCTGATAATGACAGATCAGATAGAAGACAGGTTGCAGAGTTTATATTATCGGGATTTCCATATTTTGTGACACTCGATGATGGGATAATAAAACAGTCAAAAGAGATTTTAAATACTTACCAGCGTAAGGTTGTAACTCCTTCTACATTAATTTCAGAAATTGACCTTTCTATTAATGCCGAAGATTATTATCCAAACAAGTTATCCGGTAATAATTTTTCGCTAAGTAAGCTAAGACCAGACGACCGGGAAGAAATTGATAACCTGTTTCTGAATACCGGAGCTGGAGAAAAAAAGTCGGTGTTTATTTCGACCGTGAATGATCTTATTGCGAAGCCGACCGGTTGTGTACAGGTTATAAAGGAAGCGGATAAAATCGTAGCACTGTTCGGCTATTTTGAAGTTGAAGAGCTTTTTGTTGTTCCGGTGATCAGAACCAAGCAATATTCGTTGAGGCAAACCATATTCATTCAAAATGTAAATGACTTGGTTAAGTTGGCAATAAATAAAACGAAAAGCTTTATAGTAATTGATGACCGATATTTAACATCTATCGAAAAAGAAATCCTAGTAAATTCCGGGTTCTTTTTGCAGGATGATGTCTATATCCGGGGTATTAAATCCGGAATATATCAAATCGGTGAATTAGCCACCGAGTTAAACATCATTTCAAAAAAAATTCCTGAACTTAAAAATTTGATAAGCGCCATCAGTGGTGAATCGAATTTAGAAGCATTGGCGCTGGAAAAGCTTTTATGGCCTCTAAAAATCAGTGATGCAGATATCCCATGCTTTATAATACCTATCAAGCCACATTATGCGAAAGAGTTATTTGATACAAAAGCCGCTAAAGCGGAACTGTTTGGCGTGCAGCCAACATTGATCTGGAGCAAAGAAAATGTTTACTATCGTAATATTAACCCGAATGTCGAAAAATCTCCCGCAAGGATTCTGTGGTATGCTAGCTCAGATGTTAATTCTACACGTCAAAAAGGAATTGTTTGTTCCGCATATCTAAATGAAATAGTAGTTGGCCCTGCTAAAGAGGTTTTCAAAAAGCATGAAAAGTTTGGGGTCTATTCTTGGAAAAGAGATATTTCAAAACTGGTAAAAGAGGTAGCCACTAAGCCCATAAAAGTATTACGTTTCAGTGATTCAGAGTCATTTCCTAACGTGATACCACTGGCTAAAGTCAAGCAGGTACTTGTTAAGTATAATGAGTCGGATAATAATTTTCAATCACCGCTTCGTATTAAAAGCACTACCTTTATGGAATTGTACGCAATGGGAAATGGATTATTAGTAAAATGAGCGAATTGATACTTATATCTGTGAAGGATAGATATGTAAAGGAGATGCTTTCGGGCCGTAAAACGATCGAACTAAGAAAGTCCGCACCTAAAGCAGTGGCCGGTGATACATTGATAATATATACTACTCAACCCAAAAAGGCGATAACCGCAATAGCCATTGTGAAGCAAATTATCAAATGCGAACCGGGGGAAATGTGGCGTCAGTACCATGATAAACTTGGAATTGACAAAACAGGATTTGATGACTATTATAAAAATAACAAAAAAGCAGTCGGTATTGAACTCAGTGAAGTTATTCCGTTAAATGTAGAAATTTTATTGAGTGCCATCAAATTGATACACCCGAGCTTCACACCGCCACAAACATTTAAATATTTAAATAAATTTACCGCTCTCCGAGATTTTAAACATTTAATCACATAGGATTATCTTGATTGGACTTTAGGAATTCTGGTGTCAGAGAATAACCGAAACCCATACCTTGGCGGTATAGAGGGCTTAACCCTTTGTTATTTTCAAGCCAATTTTCATAACCCTCAATCGAAGGCCCCGCCAAGTTTAATGCAAATTCAATACCTTTAAACGCAATCACAAAATATATCTCTCCTAATTCTGTACCTAAAAAGTCGCATTCAAAAACCATATCGACTGATTTACCATCGGCCCTAAAAAACTTTTCATCCTCATTGTAAATCTTACGAACAGTATATGGCCAGATCTCGTTCTTGTGATTAAAGCGCGCGTAGTTTCTTAATGGATCAAAACCTTCTTCATCAACCATAAATTCAACATATCCAGGCTCATGTAAAAACTTTTGAACCATAAACTCCATAGCTATTTTAGCGAGCATTCTGGAAATGGTCTGATTGTTTTTAGGCAATTCAAAATTGAGGGGGATATAGGTTTGTTTGATATCCCCCGCCAATATTGCATCAAATGTTTCTTTATCGACCGTTATATTAATTGCCAAAGGTGAGGCTTCATCATCAAAACTTATCTCTCCATTACAGCCTGTTTTTGGAAATAATGCATTTCCAGGCGGTACACGTCCTTTTTTGGATTCCAACCCTGTCCTAAATCTAAGATTACGAAAGAACTCAGTTTCCAGTACCTTTTTTTCAACTTTGGTAGCGAAATAATTATTGCACTTATCACAAACTATACCTCTTGCTAACACATGCTCTTTGTTCCCTAATGATTCGGGAACAATATGTTCAACGGTAACTGAGCTAACAGATGACTGTTTACAAAAAACACATTTCATATTTGGTGTAATAGTTCAAAATATAAAGCTTATCGGTCAGTCGGTATATAAGCATCATACCAGGCACTTTGATTTTCATCTGCGCTTATGGTTTTGATTACTGTTCTAATTTCTGGGTAGCCTACTCTCTCGCCGTCATTGTTTACAAGTTGAATTAACACTTCCTCTCCATCAGCAAAGTCATCATGCGGGCCTCCTTGAAAAGGAATTAAAACTGGAACTGAACTAGTTGCAGCATCTGTTCTAATATTTATAGTTTTCATTTTTGATAAGTTAATTATTTTTTTGAAAACGTTTCATACAGCGTCACCCACTTTGCTTCTAATTCCTCTGACACCCCGCCCATGACGCGATCGAATTGTTTAATTACGCTTTTCGCTAACTCAACTTTCCAGCCTTTTTCTAATTCGATTTTATTTTTGCCAGCCCAAAGTTCAATTTGATCAACAATAGGTTCGTCTTTAACATAGCTATCGTTAAAATAATTATCTGACCGGTATTTTCGGTCAACAATATCAATGAGCTGCTGAACGGGCATTAAGTCTTCGATCTCAAATGCCTTTTCATCTAAAAATGTAGCAACCTCCAATATTTTATCCGGCTGATCCTTGTATGTTGACGTTTTCAACTGTTTAGCATAGTCTTTCCCTACTTTATCAGAATCCAGCAACACAAAAGGCAAAACATTATCCCTGGATGACACCAGTTTAGTTACTGCCGCCATGCCCTTAACGCCACCTGTTGGAATAAAAACTACCTCTTTGTTGTTCAGGAACTTACCTTTACTTACTAGGTACCTCTTTATCATACTTAAATAAATTTGGTCACTCGGGCCTTCAACTAGTACAGCAAGACAACCTAGCAGCAACGTATCGGAAACCGTCAAACCTAGTGCTGCATGAATTGGATAAATTGATTTTTCAGAGTCACTTTCGTTGTAACGTAAATTAGCAGATACCTTTGTACGTCCGGTACTTTTATCAACATAAACTGCCATTACATTCGCCAGGTTATCCATGTCTACTAAAAAAGGTGAATGTGATGTATATATCAGCTGATTATCTTCGGAAAGCCTTTTGAAAAACGTTGCCAAATCATATTGTGCCAGCGGATGAAGGGACAGCCCTGGTTCGTCTAATAAAAGAATTGCATTCGTATGCTCTTGTTTAGTTTCAACAAGAAACACCAAAAAGAAACTAAAAAACCATTGCAGGCCCCGGCTTCTACCTTCCAGTTCTATCGGTTCCGGCCTTAATTCATCGGCTACGTTTATTCTAAAATGACTCCCATCGGCCTCAAAAGAAAAAATATAGTTGCCTTGCTGCCACCATTTTTTGAAGCTTTTTGTCAGTTCGCCCGCAGCTGATCTTAACAGAACACCCCGTTCTTTTTTCTTTTCAGCCCAGTCGGTAACTTCTTCTGCCGACAAATTTTGCTCAACTGAGCTGATCTCTCTATCGTAGGCATCATGTTTTTTGATGATAGTTTTACGGTCGTTTCCGAGATCATAAATCTCCTGCGCAGAAAGGTTCACATATTGAAAGAGTACATCTAATGTTCTAGCTTTGGCGCGGGCTGATTCAGTAAGATCGGTACGCTCCATATCTTCAATAACACGAGGTAGATAAATTTCGCTATCAAGATTTCCATAATCTGAGTAGTAAACAAACTTTGGAAGTTTTGTTAATATATATTTACGTGTTTCGTCTGTAGTAACGATTTCCTTGCCATTAAATGAATCAATAATTTTTAAGATTGGCTTTAGTAAATGTGAGTTAAATAATTCAGGCAAATTTTGCTTTTTACCAAATTCTCCTACAAGCCTATTGATTTTCTCTTTTATTGACGTTACCTCGCTCAAGTTCAAGGTTCCTGAATCATTATTCGGCAATAAAGTATTTAGAGTTTCTGTTATTTTAGTTTGCAAAAGTTCTGGCTCCTTGGTAAAGGCTTCAGAATTATTAAGTTTAACTTTAAACCCATCTATTAATGTTTTAACCCGTGACTCGTTGTAAGATTGTATTTTGGAATAGGGTAATGATATATAGTACAGGCCATCAAATGCTCTTTTTACCAACACTGTGCGAACTTGCTCTATGTCGCAACCACAATCAGTGGCAACTTTACCACTAACGGTTTCATCAAGTTCAAAATCAGCTTCTATGAACACGTCTTTCTCGTGATTTCCCGCTTTAAAATTACTGTAAAGATGTCTAGGGTAATCCGATAAAGGGACTATTGGTTCATTATTTGCTGGCCTTAATTTCCATAGGGCAATTAGCAAATTTGTTTTTCCAGCTTCATTGGTACCTACCAAACAAGTATTATCGCCAGCTTTGATCCAATCACTTTCTTCAATGGATCTGAAGTTTATAACTTTATATCTAAGTAGTTTTGTTCCCATATGTTAAATATTTGATAATCAACTTGCAATACTTATACCATTCGTATTAATATAGATTTTTACTGCCTTATTGTCTGAACCGTATTATGCTTTGTCATTTAGTTTTTATTTACACCAAGCATTAACTACTCAATAGATTTTTTTAGAAACCTTAACGCGCGACAAAGGGCAACATAAATGTATAGAACTTTCTGTTTGAATCATAACAGCTTCGGTAAACAGATAGATGAAATTTACAATCACTTATTGCTAATCACTTTGGCCCCGCAAGGGGCCGCGCGCAAAAATGCCCCTCCATCCGCCTGGCATTTGGCGACTGGAAGGGCATTAAACAGATGTAATGCGATTATTAGTTCAAAACTAACGCATTGTTGCCATGCTTTGCAAAGTCCGTACAAAGGTCAAAAGTGCTTTGCGAACGGTCAAACCCAGTTCCGTACATGATAGATTTAAACTTGCTTTCATCATCCCTGAAATTGCGCACGTTCTGAAAGTAACCTGTTACGCTGTTGTATGCGCCAAACAAAGTGCCTTTGGTCGTCGTTTCCTGCTGGCTATCTGCGGTCATGGCATAATCAAAAACACTGCTTACCATGTTGTTGTAATGGCTGGATAGTTCGCTTTCCTTACCAGTTTTCAGCTTTTCGTAGGTTTCCTTATTCGGCACCAATGCCAACTGTATAAGCTTTTTCACTTCGGGGTCGCTTATCCGCACCCTTGACCAACGGTTAAATATAGCTTCCAGTTCGGTACTTAACTGGTCGGATATGCCTAACATTTTATGCGCCCCTTTCAGTTTTTCGGCTGCGCTTGCGGTGTGGCGTATCTTGATTTGATTACTGCAATTTTTCAAAGCAGCGTTTAGGGTATTGGCGCACCAAATACGCACGGGGGTAAAAGCAATAGTAATGCTTCCTAAACCATCATGGGTAGAGGTCAGAAATAAATACTGGTCAATCAAATCATCCCTGCCCACCCGTATTTGTTCGGGCAACTTGGCCGTTATAAATATGGTTTCTCCATATCCTAATGCCCCTGCGGTTTCGTATTGTATGCCACCTCTGCCACCCACGATATTATCAAAAAATGAAAAGGCATCAATATTCTGTACCACTTCGTAATCCCTGCCTATTTTATCGCCCAATACCGCTTCGGTATCGGTGCGAAAAGTAAAAAAGGAGTTGTCCGAAATGATATTGTTACCACTTGGCAGGCTTTGCAAATTGGGGTGTTTTGCCACTTCAAAATCTAAACCCGCCTGTAAGATCGCTTCTGCGCTTGTGGCGTTGTTGTCAATGTCCTTGCCAATGACCTTCCATACTTTTTCTTTAACGTTTGCCATGATTGATATTTTTAATATTCCGCACTCTTGATAATAAAATCTCTGTTTCCAGTATGTTGATGTTTGCGGTATCGGTTAAACTTAGTTTCGATTGGGTTTCCACTTCGTTTACGATTTCTGCAATACTGGTATGGTCGGCATGGACTGCCACACGAACCATAATAAAAAGGGTTTCGTATTTCATACTAAATGATATTGGTTCTTAAACTCTGCAAACTGCCTGTAAAAGGCATTGGGGTTGTCTGCTTTAAATTCTTCCCCGTAACCCTGCCAATAGATTTGGTCAAGGTGGTCTATGAATGCTGCTTCCATGTTGTAGCTGATTAGATAAAAGGAATAAATACCCCTGCCATAAAACAGGGGCATTTAACATTTATGCAGGGATGGTTATACCCGCTTCGATCTCTGCCAAACGGTTTACGCACATGTTGTTTACAAACTGTGCTACCGCCTGAATGATTACAGGGTTTTTAGTGGTGAACTTCCTGCGGTTGTCATCTTCAATGGTCAGCACGCAACCCTGAAAGTGATTGGCTTCGGTCTCGTCCGCATCATCGATCTGCGCCACCTCAAAGGCTTCCAATGTATCAATGGTGTCCAATAACCTGTCACGCTGTATTTTCCTGCGGTGCAGTTCTTCCACGAGTTTCAAAGTGCTTTCCAAATTCAGCACTATTTTTTGTGGTGCTTCAACTTTAACGTCTTTTACCGGCTCTGCCTTTGGTTGTTCGGCTTCCGCTTTCGGTTGTACCGTTTCAACCTTTGGAGTTTCCTGCGGTTTCGGCTGTTCGATCGGTGCAAGTGTTTCCGCTTTCTTCGCTTCGGCTTCGCCTTTTGGCTTGTCGTCAAATTCCTTGCTCAATGGCAAGCCGTTTGTTTTTGGCTGTACGCCATTGTTTTCTGCCTTTGCGTTTACCGCTGAATTGCTTACTTTATTAGCTGTTTTTCCTGATTCGATTACTGTAGTTTTCATGATTTTTATTTTAAATATTTACTGATAGTGATTTGATTTTGCCCTGTGGGCGTTTTGTTCCCGCTGTTCTTGATTTACTCCCTGCGGTGGGCTTCTGCCTTGTGCTGTTTGTGTTTCCATGGTGCTATCTCCTTTTTTATAAGTCAGTCGGCAGGGGCCTCCTGTCTTTTTGATAAGCACCCTCACCTAAACCAATCCCTTTGTAAGGCAAGACTTTTCAGAAAAAAAAACCTCGTGAGCGTAGCGAGCAGGGAAGATTTTTTTCTGAAAACCCGTAGGGCACCGGTCTTGACGTCAAAGGGATTGTTGAGAAATTTGCTACCAAAAAGATGGGTGGAATTATTGACCAAGGTTTGCAGACACTTATGAAAACTTATAAAGTGGCAGGCAGCATGGGTGGCGGAGGAACGGAGCCACTTATGCAAAATGCAGTGAAGCTGCCGAATGGAGGAACGGAAGGAGAGGCGGCTGGAACTGCTAACTTTAAGAGTTCAATCAGATATGTTGTTCTGTTACTATCTTTATTGTTCTGAGATCGTTTCAACGCTGTTTACCACGAATGTAGGTTACGCTGAAAAATGATTACCTTAGGATAAAATTGCTGCTATGGCTCGAAAGATAAGAAAAGACATTACTGTTGGAGGTTTAGAAAAGAAACTGAAATTAGCCCCAGGATCTATAAAAAATCTTGATGGACGAGATGCGCGTAGCGATAAAAAATTAGAAACCCTTCAGAAAGAAGCAGCGAAAGCAACTAAAAAACCTGTAGCAAAAAAGGTAATAGGCAAATCGCCTAACACAAAAGCTGCTCCAACCAAAAGGACAGTCAAACCTAAAACAGCTAAGCCAGTAACCGCAGACCAGAAGACTGCAGCCTTAAGAAAAGTAAAGCGTAGTCCAAAGGCAACTGCTAGCATGGTGAAAAAAGTACAGGCGGCAATTAAAAAAACAGTAAAGTAAATAATGGCTCAACCTGTTAATTATCTAAATAACGTTTTCATCAATTGCCCATTTGATCCGGCTTACCATTCCATGTTTGAAGCCATCGTCTTTGCCATTCATGATTGTGGCTTTATAGCACGTTGCGCCAGAGAAGAGGATGATGGAGGGGATGTAAGATTTCATAAACTGATCCGCATTATAGACGATTGTAAATATGGCATACATGACCTTTCGAAAGCAGATCTTGATGCTGGTTCAGGTCTGGCCAGATTTAATATGCCGTTAGAGCTTGGCTTATTTATGGGGGCTCAGCGTTATTCAGCAAAAGGACATCATAACAAGGACAAAAAATTACTAGTCTTAGACAGTGAACAATATCGCTATCAAATCTTCATATCTGACCTTGCGGGTACAGATATTTCCAGCCATAATAATTCAATCGAGGACTTAGTTAACAAAGTACGAGACTTTCTCTTCAATAATTCAAGACGTAAAAGCATTCCAAGTGGAGTGTTCGTTTATGATCGCTTCCAAACCTTTATTTCCGCCCTGCCGGATTATTGCGTAAATGCACACTGGGATAGAAATAGTTTGTCCTTCATCGCATACGCAATATGTGTAAGCGAATGGCTAGAAATTAATCCAATATAAGATATGAATATAACCCATGAGATATACGGGGATTTACCTCCTTTGACGTTGTCGACCGATGACCTTAAAAAACTTCTGATTTCCTTGTTCAAGGCAAATTCCGGAACGTTTTATTTTACTAGTTTCATAAATTACGTTTCATCACATTTAATCAGCACCGGGCAGGGGTTTAAAGCAGCACCAAATACTAAGTATTCGGGTGGATTAGGCCAAGGAGATCAGGCGAGAATTCGGGAGATTATCTGGGACATGATTGTCGACCGCCATCTAACCATCGGAGGCAACGGTCATCATGACTGGCCGAACTTTTCCGTTACCGAAAGAGGTAAACTATATTTCGCAGAATAGATAGAATGAACCATTGTCACAAATATTATTAAATTAATACAAAGGCCCTGTCTATTGACAAGGCCTTGCATTTAAAAAAGGCAATCTTTATTTCCCTGAATTTTTCTTAGCCGTTACTTCAGCCCTGAGTTCCTGGGCTAGTACCTTAGTCTGCTGCAATGCGTTGCGAAGCCTTGTTCCAGCCGCTTTGTTGCCTTTTTCAAAAAATGCCGTAGCATCGGTTTCTGCTGACAGGATCAGCTCTTTTAATTTTTGGAAGTTTTCCATGATAAAATTGTTTAAATGATGAAATTAATGAATTCTTATTTACTATTATAGCTTCTCTGCTTACATTCTGACCCCGCGGCTTTGTGATAGGTCTTTTTGCGCGTTTTTGCCTTTCTCCAAAAGCGGATCATTTTTAACAGCCACCTGGAACTGTTCCCTTTTCTCCGGTTTGCCGTTCTCCTGGAACATATTGACCTGACCATAACGGGGAACCGCTTCGATGCGTAGCTTCACTTCCTGACCGTCCTTAACAGTGGTGATCAAAGGCCGGTTACCGTTTTTGAGCGATTCCTCCAGCTTTTCACGTTGCTTAGGGTCAGACAGCTCTTTGATGTTGTACTTGTCCAATACCGCTTTCAGGTCAAAGCCGTACGACGGATCATGGAACTGTTTCGTTTTAAAATTATCAAAACGGTCTTTGGCCTGATCGAAGTCCAGTTTGATCCATGCCTTGTATTGCTGGCCACCCAGATTAAGCAAGTCGTCACGATAGACCGAACGGCCCTGGATCAGGTTGGCCGATTGTTCGGCAGAGAAACCCTTGCCTTTCTCTACATACACGTTCTGAGTTACCGCAGGGCTGTAAAACGTCTTCTGGAAATCTTTGGCAACGAAGTTCACCTTGTCCTTTTCCATCGTTGCCAGAGTGGTCTTATGGCCTACGTCCTTGCCTACTGCGAGTTCACTATCACCTTTTTGTTCTTTGAAATAGCTGATCGCTTCATGCGGACTGTCGAACTTGCGGAACACCGGCTTGTTCTGATCACCCGGTGAGATGACCAGGTATTTCTGTTCCGCTTCCAGTGGCTTGGCATTGTTCAGGGTCACCGAGTATTTATTGAAATAATAATAGTCGGACTGGCCGGACTGCTTGAAGTGCAGCTGCAAATCCACCTGTCCCTTATCGGCAGGCATGTTATGGCGAAGCTGGAACTCTGGAACATTCTTCTGCATGTTCTTTTCCATTTCCTCGGCCAGTTTTTTGGGAAAGCCAAGCTCTTTGAGCTCTTCTTTCAGGTTGTCGAGATTGTTGAGATTCATGTTTTCTCTTGTTTTAATTTCTAAGTCGGATTGATTGATAACTGTATTTTCTTTTGCACTGGTCATTTCCAGTTGCTTCAGGTCGTAGATCAGGCTGCTGATCGGCACCGCCTCATGCCAGTTGAAGATCTGCTGGTATTCCCTTGCGTGATCTACGGCCTCGTGCTCATCTAAAAAGCAGGTCAGGTCATACCTGGTATTGATCGGGTTATCAGTGTCGTACACTACCCATTCATATCCTTTGTTTGCCTGTTCTTCCAGGTATTCACGCAGTTCACCTGCTTTGGCCGGATCGTTTAGCTGTGCCATATACTTTGCTTTTACCTGATCTTCTGCTGGTTGTTGCGCAGCAACACCGGCTGGCCTGATTCCAGTTTCACCTTGATCTTTTTGATCTTCTTACTGAAAAGCGATTTGGCCGCATCAATACCTGCACCGGCTACCTGCGTAGCGATAGAATTATCCATGCCATACATACCGATGCTACGCACTGCATCATCTGCGCCGCTACCGGCGGCATCCGCCAGTTCCGCTTCCGGTGCATATAGTCCCGGCATTCCGTCCAGCGAATAGACCGAAAGGTCAACCGGAATAATGGAAGTGCCCAGGCGGATGTTCTTAATGTCGAGTAATAAACGCTGGTTGGTGATGCGGCAGGTGCCAAAGATCTCGTGCCCTTTGGGGATGAGGTAGCCATACAGAGTAACGGTATCCTGCAAGCGTAGCTTGATGGTGGCACCCTGTACCGCTTTCTGTTTGTCTACGATCTGGGCAGGTATTGCCTTGAACTTCGTGTCGCCTTCGGCACCGGCAGGTTTCACCGTTTTTGCAGTTACGCTTTCAGGGTTTTGAATCGCAATGATCTTATCCATCATTTCGCTGAGCTGCTTCATTTCGGGGTCTTCAGCCTTGTCCTCTTGCATGGTACGCATCAGCTTTTCCAGCCTGTCCACATCATTACCCATGTTACTGTTATTGGGTTGTTGTGAATACCTGGTGCCATAATCGACAGTCGGAACAGGGCGATTAACTTCGGTATTGATCTGCGCCAGTTTTTCATTGATGCGTTGTTCATTCGGGTCAGGTACGTTTGCTGAACCTAAGCCCTGGGCGGTGACCGAAGCGGGCAGGCTATCGGGTTTTTGCTCGCGGCCAGCCAGTTCATACAGGCTGAGCTTGCTCTGCGGGTCTTCCTTTTTGAAGGCCGCATCCGGCAGGCTGGTGTTCATACCTGGTCTGGCATTTAAATCGTCACCCGTGCTGCTGCCTTTACCACCGCCCAGGGCGTAAAAGCCGAGCGATAGGAACGGCAGCACCAGTAACGGTAATACCAGCAACATCTGTCTGGTTCTTTCCTCTTGTGTTTTCATTTTTAAAATTTTTTAAGTGATCAGATGGAATTGATTAATAGATAAAGATTGATCGCAGCGAACAATACACAGAATAGGATCAGCATCAACAGCCTTGTTTTAGCCGACAAATGCGCTGTTTTACTATTTAAATAACCTGCTGCCTTTGTTTGCAAACCAATGATGCTACCGGCAATAGTGGAAGCCAGTTCTTCTTGCTTCGGGTTAACGGCTATTTGTTTTCTTCGGAATAGTCTCATGGTTTTATGGCTTTAGGGTCTTCGTCGCGGTTTTCCAAAATTTCCCAACCCTGGATCAAAAAGCCGTGCGGGTTGTTGTCCGTCTGTATTCGGATGTCCCTGATGGTCCCCTGCGACACCAGTTTGCGTTTGACCGTACTGCTGGAGCGTACCAGTTTCTGGGTCGCGTAGCAGATGAAGGTGTAAGGGCTGGCCTCCACATCCAGTTTGATGCTGTCCACCTCGATGTCCTGGGAAATATTGGCAGAGATCAGGTTGTTGTAATAACCGCTTTCCTTTAAATTATCGTACTGTTTTTTAGCGGATTCATCAGCGAGGTAAAGCGCTTTGGAGATATTTGCCTGTATGGCCTTCTCGTCCGGGGCCAGGTTAAAGAACAACTGGTGAAAGGTCCTGATGTGGTCGCGAAGCTCTACCGGCAGGTTACTTTTCCTGTCTGATGCAATGGCTTCCAGCACTTTCCCGTTGTACAGGATGTGTACCCGGTTTTGCGCCTGGTTCACCATATCATAGCTCTTGTAGATGCAAAAGCCGATGGTCAGCACATTGGCCAGGATCAGGAAAATACTGAACGTTTTAATGTGCTTAAAGGCGGTGTCTATGTTTTTAAATTGACTGAACATGATCGTTGAATTAATGGTGAATGTTAGTTACCTGAAAGCTTATCCCGCTGGTGCTGAGAGCCGCCGGACTTGTCGGGAAAGTAATCGCTGTTACCTGAACCGGAAAAACCCTGTTTGATATTCCGATAGGCATCGCCCAAAGCGTCCGCTGCCATACCGCCACCAGCGATAGCTGCACCGCTTGCTGTGGAACTGGTGTTGCTCACAATCGTGTTTACCCTTTGCAGGATGGTGTTACCGCCACCGGCATGTACCACGTAATTCGCCACGTTTGGCACCGAGAAATAACCCACTATACCAATGACCAGGAATATGAGATAAGCCGTATCGGTGGAACTGAAGAAGGTATCGCCCTGCTGGCCGATTTGCGAAAGGTCGAGTTTAAGCATGTTTTCCTGTATTTTTCCCAGGATGCTGCCAAAGATGTTGGCGATGGGCAGCCACAAAAAGATGTTGACGTAACGGGCCAGCCAGACGGTGAGCGTATGTTGAAAACCGTCGAATACCGCAAAGCCGAATACCAATGGGCCGAGTATCGCCAGCACAATTAAAAAGAAAGTGCGGATGGTATTAATGCACAAAGCTGCTGAAGCATAAAGCACTTCCAGCACCTGGCTGAGCCACTGTTTAATGCTATTACGAAAGTTATAACTTTGCTTTTCCGCCCAGAATTTCATATCGTTGCCGATGCCATCAAAAAAACCTTCCTCTTCACCGCCGGGGTCTTTTGGATGGGTGTACTTATACCATTTCTCACGATCTCCGCTGCCGTCCTCGCCAACATACATCTGCCACTGTTTCGATTTCTTTACGGCCTCTTCTTTTTGTTTGAGCAAAGCCGCAATCGCTTTATTACTATCCGCCACCATAGCACCGGTCGCGGAAACAGTGGGCTGCAATACGCCATTCATCAATGCAATGACCGCAGGAAAGGCAATAATGGCCAGCCCCAATGCAAAGGGGCGCAATAATGGGTAAAAGTCGATGGGTTCGGCAGCAGCGATCTGCCGCCATACCCGTGAGGCGATATACCAGAGTGCACCAAATCCGGCTATGCCACGGGCAACGCCGATCAGCTTCGAGCAAAGCGGGAGCATCTGGCTGTACACCTTGTCCAGTTCGCCCTGCATACTCCCGATCTCGTGGGCTATGCCCTGGGCATGGGACAGGCCGGGCAGTAAAAGCAATAAACACAAGCCCCCCAGCCCCCTAAAGGGGGAGCTTTTGAGCCCCACCCAAACCCTCCCCGGAAGGGAGGGCTTTTTGATTTTGATATTTAGTTTCATGGTTGATAGATTTTTTGAAGGGTTTGTATATCGTTCTTTTCCTTTTGTCTTTGCAGGTTGAGTAAGCTGGCCTGTTTGTTGAAATCGCGCAGAAAGGAAAGCTTGTCCTGTGTGTCGGCGAAGATCCGGTCAATAGCCTGCAAGCGTTCATCATCGCTCATTCGGAGTTTGGAGGATGTAACCACATTCATCAGGGCATCCAGGTTATTTAAGCTCTGGTCGAACAACTGTCCGTAAACTTTGCTGAGATAGCTGATCTCCTCTTCGTTAAAAGTGCCGGACGATTTGAAGCGGTTGAATGCCGTTTTGTACTCGGTAACAATGTCCTTTTGATAGGTAATGATGTCCGCCACTTTGTGATACTTCCGTACCTCTGGACTGACCAGCATCAGTCCGTCTATAAAAACCTCGTGCAGGCTGAAATTCCCCTGGGAAATATTCTTAACTGCACTATAACCGGTATTCAGGATTTGATAACCTTTCTTCATATCGGAAAGAATGTTCTTGAACTGGCTGAGCTTTTCTACATTCAGCAATAGTTGCTGTATCTCGGTGGATTGTGCTTTAGCTTGACCTGTTACAAACAAGATGAAAAGCACTGGCAGTAGTATTCTAATTGATTTCATAAAGCCTCTTGTTTTGGTTAATGGATCGTTGTTCGCTTTCCTTCTGCCCAATAAAAAGGCTGACCTCACCGGTAAAACTTTGGGTAAAAGCAGATTTGTCTTTCATCCCGGCATAGACCTGATCCAGGCGCTTGATGCGCTCATCGTCCGTCATTTCTACCTTTCCGGAGGTAATCACCAGTAGCAGTTCTTCCAAGTCGGTGAAGCATTCATCCAACACTTTTTCCCTGACCGTTGCGATATAGTCCCGGTCGCCATCCGATAGCAGATCATTGCTTTTGATACCATTGAAACTCTTACTGATTGACAGCTGCATTTCGATGATCTCCGCTACCTTGCTGTTGTTTCGGATAAAAGGACTTACTGCTTTGAGCGAACTGAAAAAAGCACTGTGCAGACCGAACTCACCGTTTTTGATATCACGAACGGTATGGATTCCACTGGTTGCGATGTCGTAGCCCTTTTTGGCATAACCTATATAGAGCTGCAAGCCCGCTATCTGCTTGAGCAGGTATTCCTTCTGCTTTTTCTTTTGGCTGAACCATTCGGCAAAGGTCTGCGCTTTTGCAGGCGCAAAGCTCAAAGTGCAAAGAAAAAAACAGCTTACAAACGCGCTTAACAGGCCTTTTACCTTTCGCCCTTCCGCTTTTACCTTACTCATTGATTCCATAGATTTCTTTTAAAGTGGCCACTTCATCCAAAGACTTAGCCCTTTGGATGCTTAAAGCGATATTCTGCGAATTGAACTTTTTCAGGTCGTTGTAGTTAATATCCATCTGGTCGGCAGCGGCATTGATGATTTCCAATCTTTTGGCGTCGCTCATCTGCGTTTTAAAGCTGTTCACCACGAGCAGGATCTGGTCGAGATTTTTGATACTGGCATCCAGGATACCGGAATACACCGTTTCCATATAGGAGAGTTCCTCCGGCGTAAAGTGCTTGTCCTTACCGAACAGTCCCCAGGCCCATTTATATTCGTCCACGATAGCTACCTGCTTTTCGGTCAGGTCTTTGATCCGTTTATAGTAGGCTATAGCCGACTTGATCTGCCAAAGCTCATTGTAATACTGGCTGTAAAGTTCTTTTTGCTTTTCCGTCCAGTCTGCGATCTCGGTCAGCTTGAGTTTGGACAGCTGGTTTTCCAATACCTTCTGTGCGTTTTGCAGCCAGATGGTTTCGTTCTGTAAGCGCTGTACCTTCAGGTCAACCGCTTTGATGACTTTTTTTATGCCTGCCTTGATGACCTCCACGATAGCGATCTGTGCATTTGCCTCTGAGGGCAAAGCGACAAATAGCGTCATGGCGCTTAAAGGCAGGGCAACCATGTATTTCTTCATAAAGCCCCCTCTAAATCTCCCCCGGAAGGGGAGACTTATTAATTTTAATAATGTGTTCATAATTGATTTAATTGATCTTTTTGTATTGCCGCTTGCCGACTTTCAGGGTGCCTGTTTCAGGATAGAAAGTGATGAGCTTGCCCTTTCGAGTTTCGGTCAGGGTTTTGGTTCCCTCATCGTAAATGGCGTTCCATTGTTCGGTCTCATATTGACGCTTTCCTTTTTTGCCGTCGTTAATGACGTTAAAGCCGGTCTTGCGCTGGATAGAGAAATTATTGCTTTCGGCAGGCTCAATGACCAGGGTATCATCGGCTACGCTGTATTCGCCGCCAGCACTATTGACATAGGTGCCGGGAATAAATGAACGTGTTTTGTCGGTGTTGCAGGCGGCCATAAACAGTACCGTGGCTGCACAGAAATAAAATAGTGTTTTCATGTTCTATAGATTTTAGGATTAAGAATTCTGGTTACGCATCTCGCTGGCCAGCACAGCAATGCCCTTTAGTATGCTGCCATACTTTTCGGCATATTGCTGCACTTTTATCTTCTCGCTTTCTTCGGTCGTGTAGGCGAGATATTCCTCCAGGCTAACTTCCGTTCGGTAAACCTTGCTATACTGTCCGCCCAGGGAGATAAAGACTTCCTTGTACTTCCGTTTGGGATCGTTGGCCTTGTTCATGGAAAGTACCTGTGCTTTTTCCTTATCGGTCAAGCCCAATAGTTCCTGTATAGCATCAAACTTGTTCTGGTACTTGCTTTGGTCTAAAAGAATCTTGCAGTCGGAGTTGTTGACGATGGCCTGTTTGACGATGGGCGAACTGATAATATCCTCGATCTCCTGGGTTACCACAATGGCCTCACCGAAGAATTTCCGGACCGTTTTAAAGAGGTATTTCAGGTATTCCGCCATGCCTTCTTTGGCTATAGCTTTCCAGGCTTCTTCGAGCAGTATCATCTTACGGATGCCTTTCAGCTTACGCATCTTAGAGATAAATACCTCCATAATAATGATGGTGACCACCGGAAATAGTATCGGATGATCTTTCACGGCATCCAGCTCGAACACGATAAAGCGCTCGTTTAAAAGGTCAAGGTTTTCGGTAGCGTTCAGCAGGTAATCATACTCGCCGCCCTTGTAGTAAGGGTTCAGCACATACAAAAAGTTCCCGATGTCAAAATCCTTTTCTTTTACCTTGCCGTTTTCCAGTACTTGCATGTAATGTTCCATCAGGTAATCATAGAAGGAATTGAAGCAGGGGAAGATCTCTGCATGGGCATCCAGGTGCTGGTAATAAAGCGTCAGCGCGTTGGACAATGCCACATACTCCGAACGGGTAAACGGTTCATCGTCCTTTTTCCATAAAGCCAGTAGCAGTGTTTTGATACTTTCCTTTTTCTCGGTATCCAGCACATCGCCACCGGTGAGATAAAAAGGGTTGAATTTGATCGGGTCTTTTTCCGAATAGGTGAAATAGTAACCACCCACCAGATCACAAAGCCCTTTATAGCTATGGCCAACATCGACCAGTACCACATGTGTTCCCTGCTCGTAATAGCTGCGCACCATGTGGTTCGTGAAAAATGATTTACCGCTGCCACTGGGCCCGATAATGAACTTGTTGCGGTTGGTGGTGTAACCCAATTTGATCGGCTCGTCCGATATGTCGGTGTGTACCGGCCTGCCCGATAAACGGTCACCGAAGCGGATACCAAAGGGGCTGATGGACGAACGGTAGTTGGTCTCCAGGTTTAAAAAACAGGTGGCCTGTTCCAAAAATGTATCAAACGTATCGTTCATGGGGAAATCGGCCTGGTTTCCGGGCAGTCCTGACCACCAGATCTGCGGGGCACCGTCGGTTTCCTCCTTGGGTGTGGCATCCATTTGCGCCAAAGCTGATGATACCTTGTTCTTCAAGTCCTTGATCTCGGCTTCATCTTCTGACCAGGCCAGAACATTGAAATGGGCTTTAACAGGAAGCCGTTGTTGTCCGATGGCTTCGTTCAGAAAGTCGTTGGTAGCATCTCTTGAAATGGCGTTCTCACGGGAATAAGCAGAGAGTGATTGTAACCTTAGCTTTTTGGCTTCCAAACGCTTCAACGTTTTGGGCGCATCTTCTAAGAACACATACTGATTATAGATGTGGTTACAGGGCAATAGCTGGCCTAATGGCGAAGCAAAGCCGATACTGAACTTGGTGCGGTCGGTGCTGTACTTATCGTAATTGATCCGGCTGCCGCATAGGGCTGGCAGGTCTTCGGCATCTGAAAGCGTAAACAGTTTACAGTGCGCCTCACCGATACGCAGTTCATCTTTAACATGCACATCACGTATCGTCTTTTCGTTCTCCTTTTGCAGGAAACAATATTTTTCGATGATACCCGGACGATTGCCGGTTCCGGCAAGTTCTTCATCCGTGAGCTTGCGCAGCGTAACAAAGCCGCTGTCTTTCAGGATGCGTTCAAATTGGCCTGCGCTGTCCAGAAAATCATTGAACAATACGGGGTTGACGGTCTGCTGTGGTACAATGGATTTGCGCAGGATATTGGAATACACCGAGCTGGAAAGTTTCCGGTCTTTCGGCTTTTTGGTCAAAAAGATATAACAGCGGTGGTCAAGGTAAGGACGCTCGTTAAAAAAGCGTTCGCTGGAACGTGACAAAAAGCTGTTGTCATCGCTTTCAAAATTGGCTTTATACTTAGTTTCGGTAAACCAGTCCTGCTTGTGAAAAATGCTGTTAACGGGCAACAGTTTAATGGCTTTGATCAGCGTCTGGTGGTAAGCCTCATAATCCCTGTCGGAAAGCGTAAAGATCTCCGGCAGTATGGCTTCATAGGCAATTGTGATGTCACCCTGCGCCGAAATGATGGCGTTATGTTCTACTGTGCTGATCAGCATAATTTTTTCTATTGCGGTCATAAGCCCCTCCTAAATCCTCCCCGGTAGGGAGGACTTTTTGTTTAAGTGAATGAATATTTTTCTTGAACTGAATTTGAGGTATTTCGGCAATTGCCGTTTGGCGAAGTACTTCATCAGGCCATGCTCACCGTACTTGTGGCTAAGCCGGAACACGGTAAAGAATAGCCCGCCGCCCAGCCCAAAGATCACCGGCAGGATAATGAAAAGGCTTAATCCGCAGATATACAGGATGGCAAAGCTGATCAGCAGCAATACCAATCCTACAGCGAGGTAGGCAATGTACTGCGCCCGTAATCCCTTAAATTCTATTGGCTTATTGATGCCTTTGTTGATCTGATATACTGAACTCATGGTTTCTTTTGTTTGAATACCTGCCACTGGCCAGGCCAGCGGCAGGTAAGGGTGGATTAAATGCCGAAGAATGATTTGAGCACAGTGGCTACTACCACTAAGAAGATACAGGAGCCGAACCAGGCGGCAGCGACCTTGTTGGTATCCGGCTCTCCCGCATTCCACTTATTGATCGAGTAGGCCGTGAGAATTGCACCCATCAGCCTCTCACAGAACCGTACGTGAACGTCTCCGCTCATACGGCTCTTCTTATTCGGTCACCCGCAAGTTTCTTACGATTTCGTAAGCTTGCAGTGGGTTTAACTCCCCAAGACCAGTGCGCAAACAAATCAGGTTTCGTCAAAGCGATGTCGCCCAATCTGTGTATTGCCCTTACCTTGTGTTTTCTAAACCCTTTAAACTTGTTCCGAACCCAGCGAGCCAGTTTTATGTTTACCCTTGCTAGGACATTCTTCAATACCTTGATATTGAATTTGCCATAGTAGTTAATCCATCCCTGAATGATGGGATTGATTTGCTTTGCGATATCTTCGAGGGTCATTTGTACCCACACCCCAGAGTTCCACTTTCTGATGGTCTCCCATATCTTCGTCCTTGCTTTCTTACTGATTGCAGGTGAAAAGTTTAGGAAAACTTCCCCGTGAAGGTCTATTGCCCTTCTTGGTTTGAACGTGTACCCTAAGAAGTCAAACTGGATAATATTATGCTCCAATTCACGATGATTCTTCTTGCAGTAAACAATCTTTGTCTTAGCCTCGCTAAGTTCCAGCTTGCAGTCCGCCAACCTTTTCTTGATGATGCTCTTTAGAAATGCTGCTTGTTTATGACTTGCACAATGGCAGATGATATCGTCTGCATATCGTTCAAATGGCACCCTCGGCTGTTCCTTCGCAATCCATTTGTCGAATACATAGTGGAGAAAGAGATTAGAGAGTATCGGACCGATTACCGAACCCTGCGGTACTCCTTTACCTCTTTCCACCAAAGTACCATCCTGTAACTGGTAAGGTACTGTTAACCATCTTTTAATGTACATCATCGACCACGGACACTTGATGTGTTTCTCCATAGCCTTAATCAGCAGTTCATGGTCTATGTTATCAAAGAAGCCTTTTATGTCTAGGTCTACGACCCAGTGAAGGACACTTACGCGGTCTCTGGCTTTCGCCACCGCATCAAGTGCTGATTTCTTCTCCTGATAAGCATAGGAGTTCTCATGAAAATGTGGTGCAATCATTGGATCGATTGTCATCACGACAACCATCTGCGCCACACGGTCGGCAACTGTTGGAATGCCAAGAGGTCGTTTTCCACCGTCGGACTTTGGTATCTCTACCAACTTCACGGGCGGGGGAACATAGCTACCCGAACTCATGCGGTTCCAGATTTTGTAGAGATTGTCCCCGAGCTTTTGCTCGAAGTCCAAAATCGTCACATCATCAATTCCCGCTGAACCTTGGTTCGCTTTCACTCTTTTGTACGCTTCCATAACAAGCTGTTTTCCAATTTTAAATGACTTTGCGTCTTTCATTTTAAATCCTCCTAATGTTAATTAGTTGTTCAAATTAATTCGCTGAATAAGCCAGTCCCTTCGCTCCACTTCCATTACAGAAGCTTCAACACTACTACAGACTGGTCTGTCCCTGTGCAGGGCATCGGTACTCTCATTCTAACAGGTTCTCTGCTTGAATTTCTCCCTTAGCATCCCTACGACAGGTTCCCAAGTTCCTTGTAAACGCCTCTATGCAGCTCGTGCCATCTCTATACCGGATGCCGTCAGAGCAGTAATCAGGTTTCCCTCTGACTTATCCCGAGCCAAGTATTGGAGCTCGGTTTCGACATCTTCTTCCATATTTCGGTACCTCATCAATGGTTCACTTGCGTTCACCTTCTGCATAGTCACCTGCCGGAATCTAGTCCGATTTTTCACGTATCGCTCACGACCAAGGCTCTTAACCAAAGCCGCATACGCTGGTTTGAAACCTCCTCCTGCAAGGCGATTTCGAGGGGCCCACCCTCATCATTTACAAAGCACCTAATTGTTGTTATTCACGCAACAATTAGTTCATGGCACACAATACCTT
>JAZKCT010000057.1:0-89242 GCA_040387995.1 Bacteroidota bacterium
TATTCCGTACCATAAAATCACAAACACCCTGATAAACAACAAGAAAAAAATTAATGAAAGACAGTGGATTGACTTCTATAACAGTACATGACTGCATTTTTATTTATCTACACTACATACATTGGTAGCTGCCCCTTTTTGTCTTAACAGATTTTTTCATGGTCCATTGCAAGACGCAATGCTACATCTATTCATATAACGTTCAGGAATTCAAAAAAAACAATAATTTAGCGTCTTGAAACTAGCTCCAACAATATCCCCGAGAACACAACTTACCTATATATTATAATGAACACAAAAGCCCTGATCTTTAACTTTATATTATGTTCCTTTTGCAATATCGGGTACATCTTTGCTCAAGATTATAAAACCGAGATCGGTTTCTCTGTAGAAAATGACTTCTATATCGCCTTCAAACAAGACCGGTATTATACAAATGGCTTCTTCGTTCATGTAAAACGTGCGCTAAATCAACAGAATTTAAGTCCTGACGTCAACAAGACGACCTTAGAACTCGAATTGGGACAAAAGATCTATACACCTTACTTTGGTAAGGCTCCAGACCCCAGCCTGCACGACAGGCCTTTTAGTGCCTATCTATACGGCGGTATCACTTATAATAGGTTCATGCAGAATGAGCAATTATTTAAATATACCTTACAAGGTGGCGCAACTGGTAAAACCGCACTTGGCAAGGAGGTTCAGACAGAATTTCATAAACTTGTTGGCATCTATAAAATTGCCGGGTGGGATTACCAACTGAAAGGAGAATATGCCTTAAATGCAAATTTCGAATATGACAAATTGCTCTGGAGAACCGGATCAAGAAATTTTGACGTCACAGGTACTGCCATCGCCACACTTGGAAATGCCTTCACGGGTCTTAGCGGGGGCGGAATGCTTCGCTTTGGCAAATTGAATCCAATATATTCTTCTGCGAGCTACAACAGCAGAATCAGCAATCATCCAGATGAGGTCGATAAAAACATTAAAGGAGAGTTTTTCTTATACTTTAAACCACTGGTCAACTACGTTGCCTACGATTCTTCAATACAAGGTGGCTTATTTTTAGAGGATAAAGGACCAATATCCTTTGACCCCAAACGAATCGTGTTTAGCGAGCAGCTTGGGTTAACATTTTCCAGTCAAAGATGGACTGCCACATACGCGGTTACATTTAAGTCGCGAGAAGTGGAAAGCCGAGCAAAATCGTATTACTATGCTGGATTAAACTTCAGGTACCGTCTGCATAAAAACTAATATTGCCCGGTCGATAACAAAACAAGCGTGCAGGCCTCCAACGATTCAATCGCATTTTTCTGTAACAGGCTCTCCAGTTCCCTATTCTCTGTGCCTGGGTTAAAAACAACACGTTTAGGATTAGTTTTCAGAATATAGTCATAATAGCCTTTTTGTAACGCCGGCCCTATATATAAAGTAATCGTATGGATATCATTGTGAATCTCGTCGGGCATCTCAATCTCAACCCCAGCAACCGAGCCTTTTTTGATGCCCACATTAACAATCTTATGGCCTTTGGCAGTTAGCCTTTCTGCAGCAAGATAAGCATACCTAGAAGGATTAGTCGTAGCGCCTATGATAAGTGTTTTTTTCATTCTTAAAATTTAAGTAATAAAGAAATTTGTCCCCCATGGTAAGCATGGTGTTGAATTAAGCCGTTTAACAACTCCCATTTCGCCTGTTTTACGTCCGTGGGACGGCTGACGTTTTCCCGCCACTGCTCATCCGTTATCATCATCGCAAGGTTATTCAGTTTTTCGTTAGCAATGTGGAATTCGCTTAAAATCACATCCCATGCTTCACTGCTCTCTTCTTCAACTACAGGCCAGTCGCCCCGATCTGGATCCTTACTCATATGGTCCATCAACCTGGAGATCACTTCTTCCGTCCATGCTGTAATGTGAAGTACCAGTTCAGCAATGGTATGCGCATTAGCTATCGGTCGTCTATACGCATTTTTATATCGTACAGAAGAGACAATAGAGGATAAATTATTACCGTGCCAGGCATCCCCGCTATAGGCTTTCCTAAATTCGCTTGATAAATCTATCATATTTCATTAACAAAAAAAATCAGGATCTGTTTAATAATAATTGGCAACCGCATTAGCACAATTGACACCATCTATAGCCGCCGATACAATCCCACCAGCATAACCAGCACCTTCAGCGCACGGAAAAAGGCCTGCAACCTGAGGATGCTGAAATGTTTCTTTATTACGGGGAATACGAACCGGGGAAGAGCTCCGGCTTTCTACACCAACTAATATGGCGTCATTAGTATAGTATCCTTTCATTTTTTTACCAAATAAGGGAAGGGCATTTTTCAAACTATTAGCCACAAAATCAGGTAGGGACTCACTAAGCATCACACTTTTGGTGCCTGGCAGGTAAGAATTCTTCGGCAGATCAGCCGAAACTCTCTTTTCTACGAAATCAACCATACGCTGAGCGGGAGCAACCAAATTGCCACCTCCCAACCGAAATGCGATTTGTTCTATCTCCGCCTGAAAATGCATCATCTTCAATGGATCATCTCCTTTTACATCATCTAAAGTGATCTGAACAACCGTACCTGAATTTGCATATGGATTATTTCTTTTAGAAGGAGACCATCCGTTAACCACAATCTCATTTTCATGGGTCGCACAGGGTGCAATGATTCCGCCAGGACACATGCAAAAAGAAAATACACCTCTCGGTCCTACCTGCTCCACCAGGCTATAGTATGCAGGTGGCAAAAACTCACTTCTGATGTCACAGTGGTACTGTGCTGCATCAATAATAGATTGAGGATGTTCGATCCTGACACCCAGTGCAAAGGGTTTGGCCTCAACAAGAATGTTTTTTTTGTCCAGCAATTCATAAATATCTCGTGCAGAATGTCCTGTGGCCAAAATAACAGCATTTGCGGTCAATTTTTCCTCATTGTTCACAACCACACCTTCTATTCTATCAAACGCCACTATCAGATCTGTTACTTTCTGATCGAATCTTACTTGCCCACCTGCATTCAAAATGGTTTCACGAATAGCAGTGATGATCTGGGGCAGTTTATTGGTGCCAATATGAGGCCTGGCATCAATCAATATATCTTCAGCGGCCCCGTGTTGTACAAACAACTGCAGTACTTTATTAATGTCACCACGCTTGTTGGAGCGGGTATACAGTTTCCCATCGGAATAAGTTCCGGCGCCACCTTCACCATAACAATAATTCGACTCCGTATTAACTACCCCGTCTTTATTAATCGCCGCAAGATCACGCCTTCTTTGTTTTACATCTTTACCACGCTCCAATAAAATCGGCTTCAGCCCTCTTTCTATGCATTGTAGCGCAGCAAATAAACCGGCCGGACCAGCACCGACAATGATGACATGTTTTTTATCCCGCACATCAGGGTATTGTTGCATAAAATGCATTTCCGGAAGCGGTTCATCGACAAACACGTTCACCAGCAGTCTATATATCACTCTTCTTGAACGCGCATCAATGGATCTTTTACGTATTTTGAATCCTGTAATCTTTGTCTCCTGTATATTTAATGCAGCAGCAAGTTTTTCCTTAATGATGTGCTCCGAATCCAATTGTTCCGGTGCGAGGGTAATCTCGATTTCATTTTGCATAAACTTGTCAGGGTTTTATCCTGAATGGTCGCAAAGGTACAAATTCTTAGCAAGAGGCATTAACTGGCTTTGGCTACTTGTTAAAAAATGCCGACCTATACTTTCATTATATGTGGCCATGTATGCCGTCATCCTTTTTTTAACTATGACCTTATCACAGGAAGGGCTGCCAAAAAGTCTAAAAAGACAAAAAAAGGCTCACCACAACTTTCTTTTTGTAAGGTTTGTCATGATTTTAACAGGGCTTGTAACAAAGGAATGAAAATTGAGTTCTAATCTTTAAATTAACAGTGAAAACAAAAGATGAAAACAGTGCCAACACATTCATCTCAAATAAAACCAAAAATATGAAAAAAGTAATTTTAGCAATTGCAGGGGTCCTGGTTTTAATGATAGCCATTAGTGGCTGTGGGTATAACGGGCTTGTTAAACTTGACGAGGAAGTAAAAACAAAATGGGCTCAGGTGGAAACACAGTATCAACGCCGTTCTGACCTGATTCCAAATTTGGTAAGTACCGTAAAGGGTGCGGCCAAGTTTGAACAGGGCACTTTAACTCAGGTGATCGAGGCGAGGTCCAAAGCGAGTCAGATCACCATCGATCCGGATAAGCTGACTGAAGAAAATATGCAGAAGTATCAGGCAGCTCAGGGCCAGCTTTCACAGGCATTGGGAAAACTGATGGTATTGACTGAAAATTATCCCGAGCTAAAAGCAACTCAGCAATTTAGCGAACTTTCTGCCCAGCTCGAAGGAACTGAAAATCGGATTACTGTGGCCAGAAAGGATTTTAATGAGGCCGTTCAGACCTATAACGTTAAGGTAAGATCTTTTCCTAATAACCTGACTGCCGGAATGTTCGGATTTACTCAAAAAGCTGCCTTTAAAGCTGATGCTGGCGCTCAAAATGCACCTAAAGTAGAGTTTTAATTTCTCATGGGGATATTTACAGAACAAGAGCAGGAACAGATTTCCGAAGCGATTGCACGTGCCGAAAAGGCTACCTCCGGCGAAATTAGAATTGCGATAGACAAGCATTGTGAAGGCACTGCATTTGATATGGCTACAGCTTATTTTGCAAAATTAGGTATGGATAAAACAGCCAGACGCAATGGTGTTTTGATTTATTTGGCCAACGAAGACCGTAAATTTGCTATTATAGGCGACCGGGGTATTGATAAAGTTGTACCGCCTGATTTCTGGGAGACTACAAGAATTGCTATGCAGGCACATTTTGCTTCCGGACAACTAGCTCGTGGAATTATTGCAGGGGTTGTGCTGACTGGTGAAAAATTAGCTACTTTTTTCCCTGCACAAAAAGACGATATCAATGAATTGTCAAACGACATTGTCTACATGGATCAACATAAGGAAGGTCAGCCATGAAGAGACTAATTACAGCAGTCGCTTTATCTCTGGTCACTTTTTTAGGTTTTAGCCAGGATTTTCCTGCAAAACCCAATACATTAGTCAATGATTACACTGGTACGCTTTCAACCGCACAATTACAACAACTGGAACAAAAGCTGGTTGCTTTTGATGATTCGACCTCAACACAAATCGCTATTGCGATCATTAAGTCTGCCGGTGATTATGACATTAATGAATATGCACTGGGGCTTGGCCGAAAGTGGGGAGTAGGAAACGCAGGAAAAAACAATGGAATTATGGTCGTTGTCGCTTTGGGTGACAGAAAGATATCTATTCAAACAGGCTACGGCCTAGAGGGGGCTTTACCGGACGTATATGCAAAACGCATCATTGAAAATGAGATCAAGCCCCGTTTTAAATCAGGTGATTACTATGGGGGACTGGATGCCGGCACAAACGCCATAATCAGTTATACCAAGGGTGAGTATAAAAGCGACAAGCCTGCAGCTAAAGGCGGAGGCGGCATTCCTGCTATGTTTGTGATCATTGTGATTATTATTGTCATTATTGTGGTAATAAAGAGAGGCGGAGGTGGCGGTGGCGGGCACCAGGTGATTGGCGGCCGTGGTGTAGCTGATGCCTTACTTTGGGGTATGCTTTTAGGAGGCGGAAGGAGTTCAGGCAGTCGAGGTGGTGGCTGGGGAGGCGGATCCTCTGGTGGCGGAGGATTTGGCGGCTTTGGCGGAGGCAGTTTCGGTGGCGGAGGAAGCAGTGGTAGCTGGTAAAAAAGTACATAGACTTAAATTTAAAGGATGGAAATTCTAAAGTGGAAGACCCTGTCTTCAAAATATCTGGTCAGGGAAAAATGGGCTACATTACGTGTAGATACCTGTGATCTTTTAAATGGAAGAGTCAAAGACGATTATTTTGTACTGGAATACCCAAATTGGGTAAATGCAGTAGCTCTGACCGCAGATCATAAAATCATTTTGGTCAGGCAGTATCGGCATGGCGGGGATATCATTTCCCTGGAGGTTCCTGGAGGTGTGATAGATGGGAATGAATTACCAGAACTAGCAATTCAAAGAGAGTTGCTGGAAGAAACAGGATATGCATTCTCCGGGCTTGAACTGATGGCTACGACTTACCCAAATCCAGCTACTTCCAATAACGTAACTTATACTTATCTACTAACAGGCGGCATCAAGACACAAGAGCAGCATTTGGATGAACATGAGATTCTAAATGTAGAGGAGTACAGTATCGAAGAGGTAAAGCAGCTCCTCAAGGACAATAAAATTGCTCAGGCCTTACACTCCACTGCTTTATTCTATGGCCTGATTAAATTAGAAGCACTTGTGTAGCTTTTACATAGGCAAAGCCTGGCATAATAAAAAGCCTCATAAAATTAAACCCGTCAGATGCATATCTGACGGGTTTAATTTTATGAACTCAACGAGCACTTAGCTCATTTTCAACTTCTTTTGTATGTCGTGCACATAGCCTTTAAATTTCTTGTCGGTATCAATAAGGTCTTCTACAGTCTGGCAAGCATAAATAACCGTAGAGTGATCTCTGCCACCAAAAAAAGCACCAATTGTTTTTAGAGAGGATTTTGTATGGCTTTTAGAAAGATACATGGAAATCTGACGGGCCTGAACAATCTCACGCTTACGGGTCTGTGATTTAACCATATCTACCGGAACTTCAAAATACTCACATACCAATTTCTGGATGTACTCCATAGAAATCTCTTTAGAAGTATTTTTGATAAAGTTCTTCAACATTTGTTTTGCAAGCGCAAGATCAATATCTTTTTTATTTAGCGTAGACTGTGCTAACAAGGACACCATTGCTCCTTCAAGCTCACGTACATTATTATCAATGTTATGAGCTACGTATTCTATTACTTCAGCAGGAAGTTCGATTCCATCTGCATACATTTTCTTTTTCAAAATTGCTATCCTGGTTTCAAGATCCGGGATTTGAAGATCGGCAGAAAGTCCCCATTTAAAGCGGCTCAATAATCGTTCTTCCAGACCTGCCAGATCCTTAGGCGCTTTATCTGAAGAAAGGATCACCTGCTTGCCTGACTGGTGTAAATGATTGAAAATGTGAAAAAAGATATCCTGGGTTTTTTCTTTACCAGCAAAATTGTGCACATCGTCCATAATGATTACATCCATCGCCTGATAGAAATTCACGAAATCGTTGATGGTATTATTTTTCAGGGAGTCAACAAATTGTTGGCAAAATTTCTCACAGGAAACGTAGATGACCAGTTTGTCGGGCATGTTTCGTTTGATCTCATTACCAATGGCCTGAGCCAGGTGTGTTTTACCTAAACCTACCCCTCCGTAGATCATTAAGGGATTGAAGGAAGTACCACCAGGTTTGGCCGCCACAGCAAAACCTGCAGAACGGGCGAGGCGGTTACAGTCTCCTTCAATATAGTTCTCAAAGGTGTAGTTTGAATTTAACTGTGGGTCAACATTAAGTTTCTTTAAACCTGGAATGATAAAAGGATTTTTAATGTCTTTATTGATCGACACAGGAATAGGCATCGACTGAATCTTGGCTTCCGCACCATTTCCATTACTCGGCATATTGGTGGTATATGGGGATCCGGTATTGGATGATTTATCTACAACAATGTTATATTCCAACCTTCCTTCATCACCCAATTGCTTCTTAACTGTTTTGCGAAGAAGTCCTACATAGTGTTCTTCCAACCACTCATAAAAGAATAAGCTTGGTACTTGTATAGTCAAAACTTTGCCTTCCAGTTTAAGGGCGGATATAGGTTCGAACCAAGTTTTGAAACTTTGGGTCGGAATGTTATCCTTTATGATTTGGAGACAGTTCTTCCATACTTCTGTACAAGTTTTTTCCATAGTTATTATATAATTTGTTGGTTTACAGGGACGATACGAACATAAAAAAAATGCCGTTTCGAGAGATCGAATATTCAAAAAATTATCAACAAAAAAAACTTAATTTTCATTTAATTGGTAAGTACTTAGGCAGCAGTCGCATACCCATCTTAACCTGAATTTTTTGTGTTGATAACTATTTCTTAACACATTTTTTAGTATTCTCCAAAAACACTACGTAAGCAATCGGCTATTTCCCCAAGCGTCGTGTATACCTCAACAGCAGCCAATATAAAGGGCATTAGATTGGCTTTTCCGACCGCAGCTTCTCTCAAATTGTGCAGGGCTTCATTCACATCCGCACTATTTCGCTCTGCTTTTAAAGCCCTTAGTTTCTCAGTTTGCAGGCTGCGAATGGACTCATCTATGATTGCTACATCTTCTATTATATTGACTCCTTGCTTAAACTTATTGACGCCCACTATAATCCTTGAAGCTTGCTCAACTTCAATCTGGTACCTATAAGCCGATTCTGCAATTTCATTTTGCATATACCCTTGCTCAATGGCAGTTACCGATCCACCCATAGCATCAATCTTATCAATGTACAATTGGGCTTCTGATTGGATCTGGTCTGTCAATGTCTCCACGAAATAAGAACCGGCAAGAGGATCGACGGTATCTGTTACGCCACTTTCAAAGGCGATAATCTGTTGGGTCCTCAATGCTATTTTAGCAGCAGCCTCCGTGGGCAGAGACAGCGCTTCATCATATCCGTTGGTATGAAGGGACTGGGTGCCGCCAAGTACTGCCGCAAGCGCCTGGTTGGAAACCCTTACAATGTTATTTAATGGTTGTTGCGCGGTGAGTGTCGAACCACCTGTCTGCGTGTGAAACCTCAGCATTTGCGCCTTTTCATCAGTCGCTCCCAGTGCTTTTGTGATATGTGCCCACATCCGTCTGGCCGCTCTGAATTTGGCGATCTCTTCAAAAAAATTGTTATGGCAGTTAAAAAAAAAAGATAAACGTTTTGCGAAAATATTGATATCCAATCCTTTTTCAAGAGCTGCCTGTAGGTAGGCCTTGCCATTAGACAACGTGAATGCAAGTTCCTGAACAGCTGTAGAGCCGGCTTCCCTGATATGGTAACCTGAAATAGAAATGGTATTCCATTTAGGAAGTTCGTTGCTGCAATACTCAAAAACATCAGTGATTAATCTCATTGAAGGCCTCGGTGGGTAAATGTAAGTTCCCCTGGCTGCATACTCTTTCAAGATATCATTCTGAATAGTTCCGGAAATTTCATGCAAATCTGCACCTTGTTTCTTTGCCAGCGCAACATACATGGCCAACAATATAGATGCGGTAGCATTGATGGTCATAGAGGTCGTAATCTTCTGAAGCTGAATCCCGTCAAAAAGAGCTTCCATATCTTTTAAAGAATCAATGGCTACGCCAACTTTACCAACTTCTCCGTCAGCCATATCGTGATCAGAGTCATAACCAATCTGCGTCGGTAAATCAAATGCGACAGATAAACCTGTCGTTCCCTGCTCCAGCAGATAATGGTAGCGCTTGTTGGATTCTTCTGCAGTTGAAAAACCAGCATATTGTCTCATGGTCCACAACCTACCACGATACATATCTTTTTGTATCCCCCTCGTAAACGGAAATTTTCCAGGTTCCTCGGCAGGATGTTCTTTCGGCCCATATAAATTTTGGATCTCTATGCCTGATGTGGTGGTTATTTTCTTCTCTTCCATAAACTTAAAACAAACTCTGAATGTCTTTTTTGATCATCTCCAGCGTTAAATCATATGGGTTCTCACTTACCTCTGACAGGTGTTGTAAAATCTTTCGGCTCAATTCAATTCCCTCAGCTTCTTCAGGAAAGTTATTTGCCACATTGTTGATCATCGCCAGCGTATCGTCCTTAAGTTGATCGATCACTTTCCACACCTTGGGACTAATATAAAGTTGTTGCGTCACATTATGCTGATATTCCGTCCTGATCTCATGGAGCAATATCGATTGGAAATTTCTGAGTGATAGTCCCTTCTGATGCAGCCTGACCAATAAGTTAGCTGGGTTGATACGTTCAATAAACAGAATTAGGCGTTCATGTGCCTGCAGCCGTAAAACAAGCAACTGGGGACCCTCATCCTTTCTCAATCCCTGGGACTTCAAGTTTAAATATTTCTCAATATCAGGTTTAACCAGATAATAAGCAGCCGCAACTATAGCCAGGCCACTCCCTGTTGTTGTGATTATGTTTATAATGGCGTTATTAATCTCCATTCAGCTTTGTTTGAATACGGTAATAATTAGTCTTTTACCCAAGCAAAAGTGTACATTTTATTTATCTTTATAGGATAAAACAATTTTTTCCAGAATCTGGAGAGGAATATAATCATAACCAAGATGAGTACTACAGTTGATACAGCATTTGCACCAGTTACCTTCACCGAAGGTGCAGTTAAAGAGCTTTATAAATTAAAAGATCAACAAGAAATTTCTGATGAGTTTGGACTGCGTGTCGGTGTTGAAGGGGGCGGGTGTTCAGGAATGAGCTATGTATTGGGTTTCGATCAAAAAAAAGACGGGGATCAGGAATTTATAATTGACGGAATAAAGGTCTTCATGCACAAAGCACACCAAATGTATTTGTTGGGTATGCAGGTTGACTGGCAGGATGGCCTTAATTCAAGAGGTTTTACATTTAGTAATCCGAATGCCAACAGCACCTGTGGCTGTGGGACCAGCTTCTCCGTTTAAACAATCTTTAATTGTAACATTATAGGTGGTCCCGTTGTCTTAACAACGGGACTTTTTAATTTTATCCCTTAAGAATTTTATTTTCACAGAATGACCTACACGGAAAACGTAAGACTTGCGATTCAATCTATAAAAAGTAACCGATTACGCACTTTGCTTACGGCGCTGATCATCGCAATCGGACTGTCCGCACTTGTAGGGATTTTAACAACCCTTGATGCTGTAAAAGAAAACATGACCAAAGCTTTTTCAAGTATGGGCGCCAATTCTTTCAATATTAGGAACAGGGGAATAGGCATTAGAATTGGCGGAGGAGGAAAAAGGCCAAAACCTTTCAGGTCTATCAAATATCAGGATGCCATCAACTTTAAAGAACGGTTAAATGCTCCGGCGAACGTAGCGATTAGTGTATTTGCCAGTGGTGGTGCTACGGCTAAGTACGAAGCAGAGAAAACCAATCCAAACATCAATATTCAAGGAGTGGATGAAAACGGACTGGTATCTCAAGGTCTCGACGTTGCGCTTGGAAGAAATTTTACCGCATCAGAAACGACTTCAGGAAACAACATATGTATCATCGGAAGCGAGATAAAAGAGAAGCTATTTAAAAAAGGGGATCCACTGGATAAGATCATAAACGTAGGAAATAACCGCTTAAAGGTCATTGGCGTATTGGTTTCCAAAGGACAAAGTATGGGCTTCAGTGGCGACAGATCTGTTTATGTTCCACTATTAAAAGCCAAGCTAATCAATTCAAATTCAAACCCTTCTTATACCATTACCGTTATAGTTCCAGACAATGAACAAATGGACAATGTAATTGGAGAAGCCACTGCAGAATTTAGAAAAATCAGGAAAGTAAAAGTATCTGAACCGAATAATTTTGAAGTTACAAAGAGTGATGCAATCGCACAAACCTTATTTGAGCAATTAAACTACATCGTTTTGGGTGGTATCGCCATCGGTGGGATTACCCTGATTGGCGCTTCGATCGGATTGATGAACATCATGCTTGTATCGGTAACAGAACGCACAAGAGAAATTGGAATCCGGAAAGCAATCGGAGCCAACCCATCCGTAATTCGTAAGCAGTTTTTAATTGAAGCAGTCATGATTTGTCTGATGGGCGGGGCTTTTGGTATCTTACTTGGCATTGGCATTGGAAATTTGGTATCCTTCTCTATGGGAGGATCCTTTCTCATTCCATGGGAATGGATTATGGGAGGCTTTGTACTCTGTGTTGGGGTGGGCGTCATTTCGGGATATTATCCCGCAAAAAAGGCATCTAAATTAGACCCGATTGAGGCATTGAGGTATGAATAAAAAAACGGGACTAAAAATTATTTAAGGCCCGTTTTAATTTATCTTGCGTGATATTGTGTATCGTAATAGGCCTGGTAGTTGCCAGTCGTCACGTTCGTCAACCAAGTTTCGTTTTCAAGATACCAATCTACTGTCTTGGCCAATCCTTCTTCAAATTGCAGACTTGGAACCCAGTCCAGTTCCTTTTGCAGTTTTGTGGAGTCTATGGCATATCGCAGGTCATGGCCTGCCCTATCTGTCACAAAAGTAATGAGTTTTGCAGATTCACCAGTTGCCCTGCCAAGCTTCTCATCCATGATTTTACACAACAAATAGATCAAATCAATATTTTTCCATTCATTATGGCCACCTATGTTGTAGGTCTGTCCAGACTTGGCATTGTGAAAGATCACATCGATAGCCCTGGCATGATCCTCTACCCATAGCCAGTCGCGCACATTTTCCCCTTTGCCATATACTGGTACGGGTTGACCATTTTTTATATTATTAATCGCCAACGGGATAAGTTTTTCTGGAAAATGATGAGAACCATAATTGTTCGAACAATTCGAAATCACCACATCTAATCCGTAGGTATCGTGGTACGCCCTTACGAAATGATCAGATGATGCTTTAGAGGCAGAATAAGGACTATGCGGATCATACGCTGTTGTTTCAGTAAACATACCTGTTTCTCCCAATGCACCATAGACCTCGTCTGTAGATACGTGATAAAACCGTTTGTCTGCATAATCACCTTTCCAGTATTCCCTCGCTGCGTTTAACAGGTTCACCGTACCAATAACATTCGTAATCACGAATGCGGTAGGATCCGTAATGGATCTATCTACGTGAGATTCGGCAGCAAGGTGAATAACAGCATCAAAATTTTCCTTCAAAAAGAGCTGATTAATTTCAGCCGCATCGGTAATGTCCGCTTTTACAAAGCGATAATTGTTTGCGTCTTCGATATCAGTCAAATTCGCAAGATTGCCTGCATAAGTCAATTTGTCTAAATTGACAATCTGATAATCCGGATAGTTTTTTACGAATCTTCTGACAACGTGGGACCCAATAAAACCAGCTCCTCCCGTAATTAATACTTTCTTCATATTTTTTTATCGTTCTTTTGGCAGGCCAAGCTCTTTAGCAATTGTCCTGGTTTTATTGTTATGTGTTTTAATTAAGACTTCGTTTATCGATTCCTTTAAATCAAATTGAATGTCTTCATGAGTTTTGTCATACTTCTTCAAAACCGCTACAACCGACTTAACAAAATAGATATTTAATTTTTCGTTGTATTTATGCAAACTTGAAAACACCCCTTCGTTAAAAGCAACCGGAACATGTCTGAGCAAATATATCCTGAGTTCAATATCGGAGTTTATGTCCTTGGTTACTTTAAAATGGTGGTTAATTTTCCCCGTGAGTGACCTTATTTGTGTCAATACATCCTTCGAATTCAACTTCTTGCTACTTAAAAGTGCTGCAATGCCCTCATCTATAGTTGCCAGTAAATTTGCGCTCCGGCCAGCCAGATCCTCTTCATTCTCCAGCAACTTAAAATGAAGGTGTTCTGTCAACACTTTATCTTTCGCGATCAACCGAAGCAAAAGCTTGTCTTTTTCCTTTTCCGGAAGTGACCTGATCTCTAATTTTAAGTTCGGATGCGCAGTCAATAACATTTAAAAAGGATTATCCTTTAAATACTTTTCCCATTTCCAGGCTGAAGACATCATTTCAGATAGGCCCAACTCAGCCTTCCAACCTAAAATTTCGCTGGATTTGGTCACATCTCCCCATACCTGTTCGACGTCCCCACCCCTTCTCGGCCCTATAGCATAATTCAGTTTTTCACCAGTCGATTGCTCAAAAGCATGGACCACTTCTAAAACACTTGAACCAGTACCGGTACCAAGATTAAAGACTTCATAATTCGAAACCGCCTGGTTACTTTCCAATCGTCTAATGGCTGCAACATGCGCTTTCGCCAAATCTACAACATGGATATAATCCCTTACGGCGCTGCCATCAGGCGTATTGTAGTCGTCACCATGTACCGTGATCGGGCCACGTTTACCAATTGCCGATTGCGTAATAAATGGGACTAAATTTTGAGGAACACCAATTGGCAATTCTCCAATCAGGGCAGACTCATGGGCGCCTACCGGATTAAAATAACGGAGTGAAATCACGTTCAACGAAGGCACAACAGCGCAGGTTTCCTGAAGTATTTCCTCTGCAACCTGTTTTGTGTTACCATAAGGTGATTCTGCTTTTTTCGTAGGTGCCTCTTCCGTGACCGGTAACACATCCGGTTGTCCGTATACTGTACAAGAAGAAGAAAACACCAGATTCAACTCACTTCCGTAAGCATTGATCAGATTGATCAGTGAATAGAAATTATTTTTATAATACTTTAATGGATATTGAACGGATTCACCCACAGCCTTAAAAGCTGCGAAATGGATCACTCCTGCCACATCCTTGTGCTGTGCTGCAAATTCATTTACTTTTGCCTCATCACACAAATCCAATTCTACAAATTCAGGTCTAATGCCAATGATCTGTTCAATTTGAGCTATTATTTTCGGATTGGAATTGGAAAGATTATCAATTATTATTACTTCATAACCTGCATTATAAAGTTCAACTACAGTGTGCGAACCAATAAATCCAGTTCCACCAGTTACCAGTATTTTAGACATTTTTTAATTAACGATTATAGGTTGTAAAATCTTTATGTTCTTTATTAGTTAAGGCTTCTTCAGGCAGCGATTTAAAATACTCATAAGTTATTTTAAGTCCTTCTGCCCTGCTTACTTTAGGTTCCCATCCCAGAATTTCCCTTGCTTTGGTAATGTCGGGCCGGCGTTGTTTCGGATCATCTACAGGCAGGTCCCGAAGTACCAGTTTTTGCGTAGTTCCTGTGAGTTTAATGATTTCTTCGCCAAATTGCTTGATGGTAATCTCGTCAGGATTACCAATATTAACAGGCTGAGCGTAATCACTTAGCAATAACCTGTAAATTCCCTCCACTAAATCATCTACATAACAAAAAGACCTGGTCTGAGATCCGTCACCGAAAACGGTAAGGTCTTCGCCTCTTAATGCCTGTCCGATAAACGCAGGAAGTACTCTGCCGTCATTCAAACGCATTCTTGGTCCATATGTATTAAAAATCCTGACAATCCTCGTTTCCACTCCATGAAAAGTGTGATAGGCCATCGTCATTGCCTCCTGAAACCGCTTCGCTTCATCGTATACCCCTCTTGGGCCAACAGGATTAACATTCCCCCAGTATTCTTCAGGTTGCGGATTGACATTTGGATCACCGTACACCTCAGAAGTTGATGCAATCAGCATCCGGGCATTCTTATTTTTTGCAAGTCCCAATAGGTTATGTGTCCCTAAGGAGCCGACCTTCAGGGTCTGGATCGGGATTTTCAAATAATCAATCGGACTTGCCGGAGACGCGAAATGCAAGATATAGTCCAATTCACCGGATACATAGACGAACTTTGAAACGTCATGATGGGCAAACTCAAAATTCTCCAATCCGAACAAATGTTCAATATTCTGAAGATCACCTGTAATCAGGTTATCCATTGCGATGACATGGTAACCCTCCTTTATAAACCGGTCGCAAAGGTGCGAACCTAAAAACCCGGCTGCTCCTGTTATTAAAACTCTTTTACGTTCCATTAATCAATCCCTTTAAATACAATTATTACAATAATTTTCTAGTCTTCAACTCCAATCAAACCGACGTCACCGCTACCTCTCAAAGCAATTTTCATATATTAAAGTCGATTTAGTTTTAATGAAGTATCTTCGGCTAAGATAATAAATAAACAATAAAATGCTTTGGCTTTATAATATAGGGATAAAACTTTATGAACTGCTAATCAGGATGGTTTCGCCCTTTAATACCAAAGCCGCGCTATTTATAAAAGGGAGATCTGATATTTTTCAAAAACTGGAACAACAAATTAACGCTTCAGCCCAGAATATTTGGTTTCATTTTGCATCTCTTGGCGAATTTGAACAAGGCCGGCCAGTTTTGGAACGCATAAGAACACGTTATCCTAACAAAAAGATAATCATTACTTTCTTTTCTCCCTCCGGGTACGAAATAAAAAAGAATTACATCGGAGCTGAAGGTGTATTTTATTTACCCCTGGACACTGCAGATCATGCCCACAGATTTATCAATGCAGTAAATCCTCAAATCGCTGTTTTTACAAAATATGAATATTGGTATCACTATTTTAAGAAGTTAAACGATCGGCAAATTCCTTTATTTGTGATATCTGGTATATTCAGACCAGAGCAGGCCTTTTTTAAATGGTATGGCGGATTCAGCAGGAAGATCCTCAAATTTGTGACACACTTTTTTGTTCAAAACGAGCAGAGCAGAAACTTACTGCGTAGTATTGATCTCCAAAATATAAGTCTGAGTGGCGATACAAGATTTGACCGGGTTGCCGAGCACGCAACTGCTCCAAAAACTTTCGAAAGTATAGCGAACTTTTGCGGTACCGCGCCAATCCTTGTCGCAGGAAGTACATGGCCTGAAGATGAGCAGCTGCTAAAATCGCTGATTTCGGAGCACTCTGATTGGAAATTCATCATCGCGCCGCACGAAGTTGACACAGCAAGAATTAATGACATGAGCAACTTATTTCCTGGCAGCATCAGCTATTCCGGGCTGTCTGCATCGTCGCAAAAAGCCCAGGTATTGATCATTGATGGGATAGGTCTGTTGTCGTCACTTTATCAATATGGCAACATTGCCTATATCGGAGGCGGTTTTGGTGTGGGCATACACAACACACTGGAAGCCGCAGCTTTTGGAATTCCTGTTCTCTTCGGCCCTAAATACCATAAATTTCAGGAAGCAAAAGATCTGATCAGCCTGGGGGGCGCCATTAGTGTAGCATCAACTGCGGAACTCGCTGAGGGATTCCTAAGACTTCAGGAAAATCCAGATCTCTCAAAAACTATAAAAGAGTACATTGCACTAAAAACAGGAGCTACTGAACAAATCTTAGCGCATTTGCAAAACTATCTCAAGCCTTAGCCATTTGCGCCAGCGCAGCGATAAATTTTGGATCATCGTTGAGACTTTCCACCAGCTGTACATGCTCACCGCCCAAAGCCCTAAATTCTTCATGGTATTCTACCGTGATCTCATATAAGGTTTCCAGACAGTCTGCCACAAATGCCGGACTAAAGACCAGTAATCTCTTTTTCCCTTCAGAAGCTAACTTTTTCAGCACATCCGTAGTATATGGCTGTACCCATGGCTCCTTACCCAGGCGGGACTGGAAACAAACGGTATAATTTTCTCTGGCAATGTTTAGTTTAGCAGCAATAAGCCTTGCCGTATCGTGGCCTTGTGCCGAATAACAAAATTTATTCGTATCACTCAGCGATTGGCAGCAATCTTTGCTTTTTAAGCAATAATGGCCGGTGTGATCGCATTTCAACAGTTGTCGCTCAGGCAGTCCATGAAAACTAAACAACACATGATCATAAGTATCTGGTTGATATTTCCGGGCATTCTCCGCAAAAGTATCCAAGACCAGTTCATTGTCATGAAATGAATTCACAAAAGACACCGGGGGAACTGTAGGCCATTTACTAAGTATCTCCATCACACTTTGGATCACCGACCCAGTACTTGCAGAGGCATATTGCGGAAACATCGGGATGACCTTAATACTTTCAACCAAACCTGCTTTCATCTTTTCCAGCGCCGATAAGATAGAAGGGTTTTGGTAGCGCATGGCCAGTTCTACCTGGTAATCGCGCCCAAGTTCTTCCTGCAGCATTCCTGCTTGTATTTTACTGAAATAAAGCAAAGGGGAACCATTTTCATCCCAAATCTCTTTATACAGCTTGGAGGTTTTCGGACTCCGGAAGGGAACAATAATACCCTTCACGAGTAATGTTCTTTTAAAAGCATTGATGTCAATTACCCGCTCATCCATCAAAAATTGATCAAGATACTTACGTACATCAGCCACTTCCGGGCTATCCGGAGTTCCCAAATTCACTAACAATACACCCTTTTTTCCCATAATTATGGCGCGAAATTAACCTTTTATCTGATGGAATCCCCGTCTACAAAAACAATATTTACTTTTTAATGATCAAGAAGAAATGCCTTAACTTCCTCCATCAGCCACATCGGGGTAGACGTAGCACCACAGATTCCCACCCTGTCTTTGGCAGAGAACCAATCAAAATCAATTTCTTCAATATTGGAAACGAAATAGGAATTTGAGTTGTACTTTTTGCAGACATCATAAAGAACCTTCCCATTTGATGATTTCTTCCCGGATACAAAGATGATCTTATCATAGTTCAGGACAAATTTTTCCAGATCACCATATCGGTTAGACACCTGCCTGCAAATCGTGTCGTTGGCTTTTACCTCGTATCCACGGCTCATTAGCTCATCTTTAATCTGATAAAACTTATCCGTGCTTTTAGTGGTCTGACTGTATAATGTAAATTTCGAAGGAAGATCCGCGTGATCCAGCTCCGCTAAATCCTGAAAGACGATTGCTTTTCCGTTTGTTTGCCCTTGTAATCCGATTACCTCGGCATGCCCGTGTTTACCAAAAATGAGGATTTGCTCATTGTCATCATGAGAGTTTTTGATTCTGTTTTGCAACTTCAGTACCACCGGACATGAAGCGTCAATCAGTGTCAGGTTGTTTTCCATCGCCAATTGATAGGTAGAAGGCGCTTCTCCGTGAGCCCTGATCAGTACCTTTTCATGATGCAGTCCCTGAAGCTGTTCATGATCTATTATACGGAGTCCTTTATCCGTCAGCCGTTTTACTTCCTCATCGTTGTGTACAATGTCGCCCAGACAATACAAATAATCCTCATTGTCCAGAATGTCTTCTGCCATATCTATTGCGTAAACAACGCCAAAACAAAAGCCGGAAGATTTATCGATAGTTACTGTCAGGTCGTATTTCATGATCGATGCAAATAGAAGATTACAAAATTACATAAAAAGCCGCTCATATTTTCAATTCTTGTCGCCAACTGTCTTAGGTAGGGCCTGCAACATTCCCTTTATCAAAATTACAACTAGCATGCCCATTTGCAGGGGATGGAATAAAATGGTTTTCACCGGATGCTGCCCAGTCAAAAAAGCGATCATAACCCTGGTAAGAAAAATAAGTCCGACAGGCAGCGCAAGAAATACCGGTTCGAAGTTGATGGCCATCACAATAGGCCCAATGATCACCAGTGATAAATAAACCAATCCTGTAAACAAGTTGCCCCCAAGTATCCCAAGCACTGATGCACCTGTTTCCTTTAAGCCAGCCTGACCCTGCTGGTTCACAAATTTATTGCCCTGTAACAACTCCATCTTGATTTTACCTTCATATTCAGCATCCTGAATCGTCTTGTACCGGTCTGAATCGGCAAATACACAGGGCTGCTGGTTCACAAACCAAAAAGGCATATCGACAAGCCGCACTAGTCGCAATGGAAAAACATTAAAAAGCACGAAGTCCTTTAGCGGATCAACCAAAAAATCTACGGCCTTATTCATAATCCGGTTAGGCACCAGGCTAATCTGGTCCAAATGATACACCTTCATCCGGTATATCAAATTATTGATCAGTCCGGGATATATAGTCACGTCCCCTTTTAGAAACAAAAGATACTTGCCGGTAGAACGGGCTACCACATCCCCCATTTCCTCCCCTGGTTTTTGAATCAGGATTTCCAGATTTACATAGTCCTGGCTTTTTATTTTGTCGGCAAACATTTCCTCCCCGTCATTTCCTCCAAAAACAACCACAGATACCTTTTCATTAAAGTGTTTCCCGTAATGGCCAAGTTTAGGATTGGATAGAAAATTAAACAATGTAACCGAAAACCTCAAAACCAAAAAAATTAAGGTTGCATAGATAAAAATAATCATAATGCTGCCCTGTCCTGGTTTCTAATCGCGTAATTGTAATGCTTGTTATATTCGCTTTTCAGCAACTGCAGACTCATATACTCCTCTGCTTCCCATACCGCCAGGTAAGTATTGACTGTGGGCTTTCTTTTCCCGTAGTAGTCAGCAAAACTTGCAGAAAAAACAATCTGAAATTTCTTTTTAGACGAATTGATGAGTTGAATGATGCCTTTCTCAAAATTAATGCTGGCTACAGGATTTGCGCGGGATTTGCCCTGCGGAAATACCAATACCAGGTTTGCTGGGTCATCAAGCAGCTTTCCTGCATGAATCAACGTTTCAACTACATCCTTCTTATTGTTTTCAGCCGCAAATGACCCCAGGTATTTCAGGTACCAGTGTCTGCAATAATCCTCATGCCCAATCAGAACATGGAACCGTTTTCTGAACAGCAATTTGTTCAACTGAAACAACAGGAAACCATCCCACCAACTGAAATGATTGGCCAGTAAAAGAACAGCTTCATCCGGCTTGATCCCGATTTTATTAAAATGATAGGCTGAAAAGTCTTTCCTTAGAATATAGCTGATGTACCATGTAAAAAACTGAGTAACAAAGGTGTTTTTTTTGGAGTAGTACATCTCCCCAAAATGCAAAAAATTACACTCAAATGCAAACTACTAACTCAAATAGACGCGGTCCTCTTCACCTTCGACGTCCATCACCACATCGACATGTTCTTTTAGAATGGTCGCTAACTGCATGCCCACGAAATCCGTTGCGATTGGAAATATCTTATGGCTCCGGTCCACCAGCACCACCGTCCTGATTTTTTTATGGGGTGTATTTAAAAACACGCCAAGACCATAGGCCAGTGTTTTCCCGCTGTTCAGCACATCGTCAACCAGGATAATCACCTTATCACGCCATTGCGATTCATCCAGATCTGTATTGGCGATCAGTTTACTGCTGAGCCGGTCCAGATCAATCTTCAGCATAATGATCTTGAGGTCAGAAATTTTCGACAATACTTTCTTGAGCCGCAGCGCAAGCTTGTATCCACGGTCCCAGATTCCTGCCAGTACAATTTCTTTTTCATCCAGATTATCCTCCAGGATCTGGTAGGCAATCCGGTTGATCTTTTGCTGTATCTGCTTTTTATCAAGAATGAGTAACTGAGAATCTGCCATTGGATATGCTATTTTACAATTACAAAAAGAATGATTTTAAGGCTGATAATCAAACTTACCCTGAATTTTATTTTATTTACATGCAACGTTTGCCCTTGTTCTGCGTCTAATTATTAAATCTTAACCCGCAACAACCATGAAAAGTCTAAACTTGTTCACAGCAATCGCCACCCTATTCATTCTCTCAAACAGTTCTGTGCGTGCACAGGAAAACAAGAGTTTCCTCCTCAGCAATTTTAGTGAGATCGCTGTCTCCAGCGGCATAGATGTGTACCTCACACAAAGCAATTCAGAAAACATCCGTGTAAATGCCCCTAAAGAAGTGCTCAACAATGTATTGATTGAAAAACAAGGCAATACACTGGTGATTAAATACAAGGACAAGATGAACCTGAGCAGGTTTTTGAAAGGACAGGGCACAAAAGTATACGTGAATTATAAGACATTACAGGGCATCTCTGCTAGCGGAGGAAGCGATGTATATACCGAAAATACGCTGAAGACAGATAAACTGTCTCTTAACGCGTCAGGCGGTGCTGATCTAAAAATAAACGTCATCACAAAGGATATTGAAATTCACACCAGTGGTGGCTCTGACGTAGACCTGAAAGGAAGCGCAACCAATATGGGAGCTGAGGCCAGCGGTGGAAGTGACATCAACGCGCTTGAATTTATTGTGGAAAACGCAAGAGTTAATACAAGTGGGGGTTCTGATATCAACATCCATGTCACCAAAGCCCTTGAGGCCAATGCGAGCGGCGGCAGTGATGTCAATTATAAAGGAAATCCAGCAGTAAAAAAATCATCTGGAAAAAGCGGCGACATCAGCAGAATTAATTAGTTTTAGTTTAGTTTTTAGTTAATCCCTACCGGTGGAGACCGTTAGGGATTTTTTATACGGTCATCATTTGGCCTTGTACGGGTAGAAAATGAAATTGGCGCCTTCAGGTACGATCACAAATACACACATGTAATCCTCAGGACGTTTATAATTCTTTAAAAACAATTCCTTCTTTTCCGGCTGGATAATCCCTTTCTCCGTAAACTCTTCAAATGTCGATGCCTGAATCGTCCAGTCTGTATTTAGCTCCTTCTTGTCCAGGATAACTTCCCCGATACTGACCACGTGCTGGTGGGCAATGAATATTGGATAAGAGGAGATGCCCTCTACCATAATCTCAACGGCAACTTCTTTTACGGCGTCCGCATATAATTCCAGGTCTTTCTCCAGACTTACCAGCGGACTTTGGGGTTTAGCTGCCGGCTTTTCTCCTTCCGGATTTCCGGGCAATAATTCTTCTATATCCATTTTATTTCCTAAACTTTAATAACACCACATTTTCTACATGCTGTGTATGGGGAAACATGTCTACCGGCCTGATCCGGGTTACGTCATATTTTTCCTTTAACAAGGCAAGATCCCGGGCCTGTGTAGCGGCATTGCAACTTACATAGACAATCTTTTCTGCTTCCATTTCCAACAATCGTTCTACTACATCAGTATGCATACCAGCCCTTGGCGGATCGGTAATCACCACATCTGGTTTTCCGTGCGCTGAGATAAAATCCCTGGTCAGGATATCTTTCATGTCACCCGCATAGAAAATGGTATTGTCAATTCCATTCAGATTAGAATTGAATTTTGCATCTTCAATCGCTGTTGGCACATACTCAATTCCTACGACCTGTTTCACACTGCGGGCCACGAAATTAGCAATTGTTCCAGCGCCGGTATACAAATCATACACGAGTTCACTGCCTGAAAAACCGGCAAATTCCTTAGTGATCTTATACAATTCTTCTGCCTGATCAGAATTGGTTTGATAGAATGATTTCGGTCCGATCTTAAATTTCAAACCATCCATCTCTTCAAAAATATGGTCTCTCCCCGAGTAAGTGACTACGTCCTGATCAAATATGGTGTCATTTTTCTTTTGATTAACAATATAAAGCAAAGAGGTAATCCCTGTAAAATTCAATTTAAGGAACGCCATTAAACCATCAATTTCATCCTGGCCAACGTAAGCAAATACCACCACCACCATCACTTCACCTGTGGAGGAGGTACGGATGATCAGGTTCCTAAGACTTCCTTCATGGTTACGTAGGTCATAGAAGCTCAAACCGTTTTCCAGGGCATAGCTTCTCACTGAATTTCTAATGGAATTGGAGGGTTCAGCCTGAAGATAACAATGCTGTACATCCAGAATTTTGTCAAACCGCAATGGCACATGAAAGCCCAGCGCATTCATTTCCAGATCCGGATTGGGTTCTCCCGGTTCTGCTCCGTCACTCATGTCCTGCTTATTCAGCCAGCGTTTGTTCGAAAAAGTATATTCCAGTTTATTGCGGTAGTATTTATTTTCAGCAGATCCCAATATAGGCTCAATGCCCGAGGTATCCACTTTAGCGAGACGCTGCAAAGCGGCCTCTACATTTTTTTGCTTAAACTGCAATTGGGCGCCATAACCCATGTGCTGCCATTTGCAACCACCGCAAGTACCAAAATGCTGACAAAAGGGTTCTGTTCTCAAATCAGATGCTTGATGAAGGGTTTCAATAACAGCCTCTGCAAAGTTCTTTTTCTTCTTGACAATGCGCACATCAACCACATCTCCCGGAACTGCCTTTTCCACAAATACGACCAGTTCATCGCTCTTGCCAACACCTTTCCCCTCTTCAGCAATGTCTACGATACTTAAATTCGGAATGATGGTCACGACCCCAGGTTTTCTGTTTCTACCCATTATAATGCATAAGTTATATCTCCATACTCTTTTGAGAGCACAGTTAAAAAATGCAAAGATGCGAATTATTTAGTTTTAAATTTGGTAGGGCACAGAAGAAAAAGACCTATCTGCCGAACAATTTCAAGATCAGGCCGAACAAGCCTTCAGTCAAATTAAAGCTCACATCAAACTTCTCTTCCACAGCAACTGAAACCTCTAAAACTTCTATACTCATAGCAATATCGTTGATACACTATCAAATATAATTGTTTTTACACCATATACCAAAACGGTATATGATCATGTTCAAACAATTACAATGCAGCTTTAACCAGGAAAGGAAGGAGTTCTTTTTGAAAACTTACAAAGTTTTTGCGGACATCCGAATCGCTGACTGAGGTAAATGCAAATGAAAAAACAATGCTCTTACTGGCTTTCAGCAAAAAAGCGAGACCTTCCTTGCGGGAAGGATTGTTTTTGAAGTGATCGAGTTCCAGGTAAGCCGAAAGCAACAATGATTCCAGTTGGTCTGAAAGGTGTTTCAGAAATTCCTGACTATTGGCATTTTCCCGCACAAAATCCCAGCCGATAAACTCATTACACACGGTGTATGTCAGTCGGCAGGTCTTCATTACCAAAGCCTTGAGGTGTTCTTCCTCATTCGCAAATGAAGCCTTGTTTTTCAAGATTTCATGAAGGTTCAAATCCAGATAATCCATTAGGATGGCATCCAGCACCTGCTCCTTGCTCTCAAAATACTTATAGATGGTAGCTTTGGCAATCCTGGCTTTCTTCGCTATTTCATTAACACTGGTTTTATGGTAACCGTATTTTCTAAACAGGTCCTTAGCGGCCCTTATGATACTTTCTTTAATTTTTTCCGGTTCCATTAATTGGTTACATGTAACGTATTTCCAGCTATATATGTATTGTATTTTTTCAAACCTACTTTCGCAGGTGCTTTTGCAGGACTGCCATCTTCCAGCAGAAACTTGGCACCGGTGCATTTATCTGTTGCCGTAAAGCTCGGATCGTCCAGCACAACAGCGCACTTTTCTTCAGGGTTCACCGTGCTGCAACGGTCATAAGCAACGTACCGGTCATCTGTAGTATGGTAAATAATCAGGCCCGCCACTCCGTAATCTTTAATCAGTACCGCACCACCCGGACTACTTAACCGCAGCAATCTGGGGTCAGTCAGCGGTGCACTAAAATTCACCGCGACATTAGGAATCGTCATACTATCCTTACCGCAGGCGGTAAGTAACAAAATCAGCATCCAGACACCGGTGATCTTTTTCATAGCTATATCAATGATGTTTTATACTGTTTTAAAAAGCGTGCGTCATTTTCAGAAAACAACCTGAGGTCTTTGATCTCAAATTTCAAGTTGGCGATCCTTTCAATGCCCATTCCAAAGGCAAAGCCACTGTACTTTTTACTGTCGATATTACAGTTTTCCAATACATTCGGATCTACCATGCCACAGCCCAGGATCTCGACCCAACCACTGTGTTTACACATCTGGCATCCTGCGCCTTTACAGATGGTACAGGAAATGTCCATTTCAGCAGAGGGTTCCGTAAACGGGAAATAGGACGGACGAAAACGCACCTTGGTTCCCGCTCCGTACAGTTCCTGCACAAAATAGAACAAAGTTTGTTTCAAGTCTGCAAATGATACATTCTCGTCTACATAAAGACCCTCCACCTGGTGAAAGAAACAATGCGCACGAGCCGAAATGGCTTCATTACGGTATACCCTTCCCGGCATGATCGCCCTGAAAGGTGGTTGCCCTGCCTCCATCATTCTCACCTGTACAGACGAAGTATGGGTACGCAATGCGATGTCTCCATTTTCCCCTCCTTTTTTGATAAAGAAAGTGTCCTGCATATCTCTGGCCGGGTGTTCTTCCGGGAAGTTCAAAGCAGAGAAATTATGCCAGTCGTCCTCTATTTCAGGTCCTTCTGCCACAATAAAACCCAGCTTATTAAAAATATCGATAATCTCTTTTCTCACCAGAGCGAGGGGGTGGCGTGCGCCAACCTCAAATCCTTCTCCTGGCAAAGTCAGGTCAAGACCCGAACCTTCAGCAACTTCGGTTACACCGCCCTGGTCTTTCAGCTCCTGGTATTTCGCCTCTGCAAGCTGTTTAAACTGATTTAAAACTTTACCCAAAGTTCTTTTTTCCTCTGGAGAGACGGCTTTAAACTCATCAAAAATATCTTTTATAATACCTTTGGTGCCCAAAAACTTAATACGAAACTGCTCTAATTCATCCGCTTTACCGGTAAAGAACGCATTGATCTCTTCGGTATACTGTGTTATCTTATCTTGTAACATGGGTTCAAATATACAGCTATTTATAGAATTTTATATTACGCCCAGTGCCTGAGCTACTTTAGTGAAAGCAGCAATCGCCTTGTCAAGATGGTGCTGTTCATGCGCCGCAGAAAGCTGCACGCGGATCCGGGCCTTACCTTGTCCCACCACCGGATAATAAAAGCCAATCACATAGATGCCTTCGTCCAGCATCTTTGCGGCAAACTCCTGGGCTAGTTTTGCATCATACAGCATCACCGGAACAATCGGGTGAACGCCCGGTTTAATGTCAAAACCGGCAGCTGTCATTTTTTCACGGAAATAGACCGTATTGCGCTCCAGTTTATCTCTTAAGTCTGTCGTCTCGCTCAGCATGTCCAAAACCGCAACAGATGCACCTGTAATGGCAGGTGCCAGTGTGTTGGAAAACAAATAAGGACGCGAACGCTGGCGCAGCATGTCTATGATTTCCTTTTTTCCGGAAGTAAAACCTCCTGATGCACCGCCCAAAGCTTTGCCTAATGTGCCGGTGATGATGTCAACACGGTCCATCACATTAAAATGCTCATGTGTGCCTCTGCCGGTCTTACCAATAAAACCGGTACAATGCGACTCGTCAATCATCACCAAGGCCTCATATTGATCGGCCAGATCGCATATCTTATCCAAAGGCGCGATTACTCCGTCCATAGAGAAAGCGCCATCAGTAACAATAATCCGGTGCCTGGAATCTTTCGCGGCGATCAACTGTTGTTCAAGATCTGCCATGTCTGCATTTTTATAGCGGAAACGTTTTGCTTTACACAAGCGTACCCCATCTATAATAGAAGCGTGGTTCAGTTCGTCCGAAATAATGGCATCCTGGTCATTAAATAACGGCTCGAACACACCCCCGTTTGCATCGAAAGCCGCTGCATATAAAATCGTATCCTCTGTTCCGAGAAATGTAGAGAGCTTTTCTTCCAGTTCTTTATGTACATCCTGTGTACCGCAGATGAAACGGACCGAAGACATACCATAGCCATACTTGTCCAACGCCTTTTTTGAAGCTTCAATCACTGCCGGGTGAGCGGAAAGTCCAAGGTAGTTGTTGGCGCAGAAATTCACCACGTCCTGACCGGTACTCACCTTGATATCAGCGCCTTGTGGCGTCACAATGATGCGTTCGCGTTTGTATAATCCGTCTTGTTCTATTTGTGCCAACTCTTGCTGCAGCACCGGCTGTAATGTTTTGTACATAATAATAATCTAGTTCTTGCATCCAAAGTTATGTAATTATCGTCTTAGATAGGTAATTCAATAAATTACATTGATCAAACTTTAACAAGATATTTCTGTTAACTTCAATAACAAATCGGATATTTAGTCCTTAAACCCCTTTAATGAAGAACATCTTATTGACGCTAGTGCTATTTGCAACTACATTTTGCGGGTTCACGCAAGAGGTTAAATTAAGTGGTACCATCCGGGATAATGAGGGACAACCCGTTCCTTTTGCATCTGTTTATTTGAAAAATACCACCACCGGAACCTCTGCCAACGTAGACGGTGCCTATGCTTTTGCCCTCACTAAAGGAACCTACAGCGTCGTTTATAAAGCAATCGGTTACAAACAGGTCGAAAAAGCAATCACCCTCACGGAAAACACCATTGAAAACATCGTGTTAACCGCCGAAAGTTATACGCTCAAAGATGTCATCATCAAAGGAAGCGGCGATGATCCTGCTTATGAAATCATTAGACAAGCTATTAAAAACAGGGAAAAGCACCTAACGGAAGTCAAACAGTATACAACTGACGTATACATTAAAGGCGTACAGAAACTGGTCGGCGCACCTAAAAAATTCTTTGGCAGGGACATTCAAAAAACACTGGATCTGGATACAAACCGCAAAGGCATTCTTTATTTGTCAGAATCTACTTCTAAGTTTTCTTTTGAGAGGCCCAACCATGTTCATGAAGAAATGATCTCCTCTAAAGTAGCCGGCCGCAACAATGCGTTTAGTTTCAATAAGGCGTCAGACCTGATCATTAATTTTTATCAGAATATTTTACTGGAGAATACTTTGAGCACCCGTGGATTCGCCTCTCCGATTGCTGAAAACGCTTTTTTGTATTACAGGTACAAACTTTTGGGCACTGCTGTTGAAAACGGGGCGACGGTCAACAAGATCCAGGTCATTCCAAAACGGGAATACGATCCTGTTTTCAGGGGCATAATTTACATCAATGACGAAACCTATCACCTGATGAATGCCGAGGTATACCTGATTAAAAACTCAGGCATCAACCTGCTCGATACCCTTAGCATTACGCAGCAGTTTCTTCAGGTAGAGAACACTTTCCTGCCTTCCAACATTAATTTTCAATTCAATGGCGACGTATTTGGTTTCAAATTTGAAGGCTATTATGTTGGGGTATACAGCAATTACAACCTGCACCCTGAGTTCCCTAAAAACTATTTTAACGGTGAAATCCTGAAGATTACTAAAGCGGTCAATAAAAAAGATTCGCTTTTTTGGCTGAACCATCGCCCTATCCCTCTAAATGCGGAAGAGAAAAGAGATTATGTCAGAAAAGACAGCATTGCGCTGCTCAAGACCTCCAAACGTTATCTGGACTCTCTGGAAAAAGAAAACAATAAATTTGGCCCAGTCAAACTTGCACTCTCCGGATATACCTTCAACAACCGGTATGAGAAGAAATCGATTAGTTTTGATCCACTATTGCGGTCTGTTTTTTACAATACAGTAGAGGGATTTGCTGTCAAATATGGAATCACATACACCAAACAGCTGGAGGACAGAAAATCTTACAGCTTCAGGCCTGAAGCCAGGTACGGTTTTTCCAATAAGACATTTACGGCAAACCTGAGTGCGAACTACTTCTACGATCCGCTCAAACGTGCAAACATTAGCTTTAGCGGGGGCTCTGGCATCTACGACCTCAACAACTATGGCTCGATGAGCTTATTGGGCAACTCCATCAATTCCCTGCTTTTTGAAACCAATTTTTCCAAATTCTATAAAAAAGAGTTTCTCAATGTCGGGGCAAGCCGGGAACTGGCCAATGGTCTCCAGGCTGAACTGCTGGTTGGGTATGCACAAAACACCAATCTCATCAACACCACACATTTCAAGATCAAAGACCTGAAAGGCGAAGAATTTACATCCAATAATCCTTTTACACCGGAAACGGAAACGCTATTATTCCCGACTTACCAGGCACTGACTACCACGCTTTCCCTGACTTATACCATCGGACAAACCTATATCACCCGTCCCGACGGGAAATTTTACCAGCCTTCTAAATATCCAGTCATCAATCTGACTTACAAAAAGGGAATTAAGGGAGCGCTCAACAGCGATGTGGACTATGATTTGCTATCGCTGGAAGTTTCTGAAGACCGTATCAGTGCGGGCATGCTGGGCTATTCCTCATTTGTTGCCGGAGCAGGAAAGTTTTTCAATAAAAACCAATTGTTCTATCCTGAATTCAGACATTTCAGGGGCAACAATTCACTGTTAAGCAAACCTGATCTCAAGAAATTTCTATTTCTGGATTTTTACCTCTTTAGTACCGACAGAGAATATGCGGAATTTCATTACGAGCATAACTTCTCTGGCTTCCTGACCAATAAAGTGCCTCTACTGCGCAAATTGAAGTTAGAGGAACTGGTTGGCGCAAGCTACCTGACCCAGCCCGTTAAACGAAATTATACCGAATTTTATTTTGGACTGCAACGTTTAATCTTCAGAGCAGCTTATGGTTTTGCCTATGATGGCAAAAGACGCGTAGAGCATGGGTTCAGGTTGTCATACGGACTATAATAAAAATCCCGTCATTTCGACGAAGGAGAAATCTCTAGCTTACGTAATTTAAACAAGAGATTTCTCCTTCGTCGAAATGACGGGAAAAGAGAAATTAAATACTTAATTTCTTTCTGATATCTGAAGGAATGCCTTTCTTGTGCAACAAAAACGCAGTTGTTTTATATTTCACAAAATTCTTGGTGACATATAAATAACCCTTATAATCATTGCTGGCACCCCAGGAGTTCTTTACAATATAATATTCTTTACCAGTCTGGTCTTTCGCAATCCCGGTGATCTGCATGCCGTGGTCATCTGTTGTCTGGTAGGTATCAAATGCAGCCTGACGCAGCTCAGTAGTAATTTCCTTTTCCGGCTTAGGTCCGTTAAACATCGCCCTTTTTTCAGCTGCACTCATGCTGTCAAAATCTTTTTCCGGTACGTAAGCCACACCGTTTTTCCAGCTAAAACCCTTTTCACTGACATCAGATGCCCATGCTACTGAATAACCACCTTTCAACGCATTGTCGATGACTTTGGTGATATCGTCCATTTGTACGTTGTACACCTGATCATACGACCAGTTGTCAGGCACCATCAATACCGTTTTCTCATAATAAGGAGCCGTGTTAAATGACGACAGCTCTACATAATCTTTAGGGTTAATCCCAACTACCTCTTTCGCAAAAGTTTTTGGGGTGTATTCCTTACCCTCGTAAGAGAATTTCTCCGGAACAGCACCCATACAAGAATCAATGGTACGGATGTATTTCGTCTTCCAGTTTGGATCAAAATCTCCCGCTACGGCCTTCTTCAAAATTGCTTCTGTAATTTTGTTCATTTTTTCTGAGGAACCCGGACTTCCGTAGTCATTTCCAGAATAAGCTTCCTGTGGCATGGCACCGTATTGTGCCAGCATATTGATTACATCGTGACAAGCGCCACCATCACCAAGGGTTAAGGCACCGTGCATGCGGACATAATTGATTCCTTTTTCCACGTATACGTTACGGGCAGAAAAAAGGTCAGCAAGGTCAACTGGTTTTTTACCCATGCGGATCATTTCAGACTCCAGAAATGAGTTGGTGCTGTAACTCCAGCAGGTACCGGCAGATTTTTGGTTTTTGACAGAAGTAGATTCTGTGTTGATCACCGGCGTAAAAGTAAAACTGTTTTTAGCATCATCACTGGCGTTATTTTTTAACGAATTCACCAGATTGTCCTGGGCCTGTCCTACAGTTGATGCGAGTAGCAAGCCAGCAGCCAGCCACAATGGTCTCATTGAAATTTTAGTCATTTGTATGTTTAAAAGTTAGTTAGTATAATGTGTTCAGGTATACAAAGGCAAACTTAATTATTTTTGGAACAAAAACAAGCGCTGCAGACCACACTTTACCAGCTCAACTTCACTTTCACCCCATCCGGACTGTTGCCAAAATACATCAGACAGGTTTTCGATTCAGGATCCCAGGAAGATTTAACGGCAGTCAGCACCGACCCATTATGATCTGTAACCATCATTTCCTTCGGCTGCGCGGGTAGGAGGATGCGCATGCTGTTCTCTGTATTGGCTGGACTTTTACAAACAAATCCATAAGATCTATCCTCCCTCACCTCCTCATAAATACGGCAAGCCGATGCCAGTACCTGCGGCTTCTTTTTATCTTTGATCCTGTCGATATCGAGTAAAAATCCTTGCTCACCCGGATAGATTACCTTTTCTTTGAGTACAGGCAATGCAGGATCAAACAGGTCAATCAAAATCCCTTTAAGCGTATAAGGCTTCTTGTCCTCCTGCTCATCGATCACTGAAACAATGTCATATGCGCCACGCGCTACATATAAATTATTTTTGAATTCCAGCTTACCTGCTCTAGCATCCACCTCATAAGCATGCTTTACTGTTTCCAAAAACTGCTGATCAGCATTGGGGTTCAGTACAAATTCTTTAGGATCCTGTCTGATCACGTAAACCGCGCCTTTACCAAAAAAAAGCTTCTTACCCGCTTCTGGCTTCAATCCCATCAATTCAAACAAATGCGCAGAAGGCGTCGCGTAAGACAGTCCCTTCGTATTCCACCATTCCAATACGGACTGGTAAGGATCATTGTCACTGCCACAATAAACAAGTACGCCACCTTTCTTTACCCAGTCTGCCAGATGCTGGTTCACCTCGGCAGCAAAGGGTTTCATATTCGAATAACTGACCACCAGCACTTTAATGCCCTTTAATGTATTTTCAAAAGCAAGGTTCTCCATGTGTACAGTCTGTACCGGCACCCCTTTTTTGAGCAAAGGCAAAGTCTGACCATAAAAATTAGAAAAAGCCGGATCATCGTAACCTTTATGCGCAGGAAACTGCTGGAACATCAGGCTGTTGCCCATCAAAACACCGATACCATTGATGCCAGTAACCCGGTTATCCGACAATGGCATGTTGTTCAGCGCATTCACCATCACCTGCATTTGTGTGGCATAATACTTGGGAATAAGCACCTCTTCCGTACTGTTCGCCAGTTTATAAGGCCTGGTATAAATCCGTTCCGGCCATGGCATCACTTCATAATTATTGACCATCGGATACAGCAGTTTCGCGGTAAACGTAGCCTGGTAGTTGCGTTTATAATCAGCCCAGTCACGCGGCCAGTCTTCTATCGGATCGGTCAGGAAGAACATCTTACGACCCGTAGGCGCTGTCATTGATACCATGGATCCATACTCCAAAAATGCATTTTCAAATACCCTTTCCTTACGCATGCCATTGAAATAAGTGGGCTCACGTGAGGTACCTGTCCACACCTGTGCGATATAGCCGTCGATACCCGGTAACGATGCCAGGCTTGCCTCCGGACTAACGATCCGCCAGGACGCATAATTTACCAGCGAATGTGTGGCAATATAAACCTTAATGTCCATCCCCTTCTCCTTGCCGTAAGACTTGGCATATTCAGATACCTGTTTGATGGCATTGTAGTACAACTGGTATTTCAGCTTATGAGACAGGTAAGTGTTCTCAGCCGATTCATGCTGCGGTCTCCATTCAAAGCCATAAAAGGATTTCCATTCCTTTTTGAACACTTCACTATAACCTGCCCTCGCCCAAAATTCAGGCTCCTCCAAATAAATGGAACTGATCCCCGCATCAATCACTTTCTTGATGATCGCTGTTTTCATATAATCCAGAAAGGACTGCACCGGCACAATATAAGGTACCCCTCCGCCATGCCAGATCACCTGTCCGTTGCGCTCTACCTGTCCGATCTCCTGGTGGTTTTTACCATCCCATTTCCCGAGAAAATAATCCTGGTACTCTCCCCAGGCTATACCTGTCATAAAATGTGTCTGGTAACCATGGTCGCGCCAGGATTGCACCCGCTGTTGGAAAGTCATGCCCTTGCGGTCATTTGCTCCATACACAATCGCAATGTCCGATTGCACATCAATCTCCGGCCGCCAGGCACTGCCGGTTTGAAAAGCTGTTTTTTCAGCAGGCAGGGTTTGTGCCAGGGCCATGCCAGTGCTAAGCACCAGCACACAGGCCAATACGGTTCTGTTCATCCTATGTAAATCTAAAAAGGAGCCGAAAGGCCCCTCTGATTATTTTTTAGTCAGTGATTTGATCAAGTCGGTTTCTTCCTTTTTATAAGGCGTACCATCTTTTCTGAAAATCTCGTGAAACCAAAGCTTTGGCTCAGAACCGTCTTTGATAGGCTCATCCCAGGCATATTTGGTATTGCTCTTGCCATCTACAAATCCCCAGTTGATGGCCGCGATCTTCTGTGCTTTCAGCATCGGCATAATGGTCTGAAAAGTACTGCCATTCCTGCGCGCCATATATTCGGTACAGATCAAAGGTCTTTTCTCCGCCTTCAGTTCATCAATACGTTTTTGGTGCACAGGAGCTTTATCATAACTGTGGTAAGTGATCACATCGCTGTTGGCAATCTGAAATGCATTCAGTTCTTTCAAGTTATCATCCCAGACACCGGCCGACAGAGGCTGGCTCGGATTTACTTCCCTGGCCCAGCCAAATACGGCTTTCAACAATGGTAAGGAAGCGCTGCCATTCCCTGAATTCCCAGGCTCGTTGTACAAATCCCAAAGTAAAATACGTTTATCATTCGCGAAAGTCCTAAGTACATCCTGAACATAGGTCTTCAAATAACCCCATTGTTTCGGATCATCGTGTACCGATTTGAAAGGACTTCTTACCCAGCCCGAGTTGTGCACCCCAGGTTTAGGTGCTGGCTGTTTGCCAATTGCACCCTCAGCATTCCAGCAATCGTCAAAAAAAACAAACAACGGTTTGATGTTGTGTTTGGCTGCGATAGTCAGAAAAGTCTTCATCCTTCCTTTAAAGCCTTCAGGATCCTGTTTCCATGCCATATCATGCAGGTAAACCCGCATTGTAGTGAGGCCCAGGCCTTGCGCCCAGCCGAGTTCTTTGTCAATTTCCTTTGGGTCAAAAGTATCTTTTTGCCAAAATTCCAATTGATTGATGGAAGAGGCCGGGTTGTAATTGGAGCCTGCACGCCATGGCTCTGCAGCATACCAGTCGTTGGCTTTCTTTACCGGCCAGCGTTGTCCTGTTTGTGCAAATAGAGAAGATGCAGTGAAAACCACTGCGAATAAGGCTAAAAATATCTTACGGTTCATTGTGTTAAATTGCATTTGGTTATTTCAAAAAGGAAAGATAGTGAAATTTTCAAGGTAGAAAATTTTTTATGTGAAAACCTTCATTATGACGAACAACGTATCAACTACGTCTCACAAACGCCTCAGCATCGGATACAGGTAATCATTATCCGATGCCATTACGTTCCTTGTACGTTTCTGTCCTATTCCTGCCCAATACAAGTCTTCTTACTTCGGTATAGGACACCGCATCGGCTCAATATCCTCACAGCATCCTTGGAACATGGTTGGAGCATCCTTGAACCATCCAAAGGATGTTCTAACCACGTTATGGCCTTGATCTGAAATTGCGGTGCTGAACCAGGCAGAAGAGCGGCAGATATAATTACCGGTTTTTTTATATCTTTGCAGCGCATTAAACGCCGTTTGCAGCGGTATCAATGAATTATGACAACATACCAGACACTACTTTACTATTGCTATAGTCCTATAGCCGGGGCAGAACAGTTCGCTGCCGACCATCTTGCATTTTGTAAATCTTTAAATTTAGTGGGCCGCATCATAGTGGCCGACGAGGGTTTAAATGGCACCGTATCGGGCACTAAGGAGTCTTGCGCAGCCTATATGGCGGCCATACATGCGGACGAGCGCTTTGCCAAAACCGATTTTAAGATAGACGATGTTGCAGAGCCTTCTTTTATCAAAATGCACTGCCGCTATAAATCTGAAATTGTACATTCCGGATTGCGGGATCCAAATATCATTGATCCAAACAGGCAGACCGGCAAACACCTCGAGCCTGCAGAATTTCAGAAAATGATTGATCAGGAAGATGTAGTGATCCTCGATGTTCGCTCTAACTACGAGCACAGCCTTGGTAAATTTAAAAATGCCGTAACGCTGGATATTGAAAACTTCAGGGACTTCCCGGAACAGATCAACCAGCTGGCGCAATACAAGGACAAAAAAGTGCTCACCTACTGTACAGGCGGCATTAAATGTGAAAAAGCTTCGGCCCTGCTGTTGCACCATGGGTTCAGTGACGTGTATCAATTGCACGGTGGCATCATCAAATATGGCAAAGAAGCCGGAGGTGAAGATTTTGAGGGCAAATGTTATGTATTTGACAGCAGGGTAGCTGTTGATGTCAATACGGTAAATCCTAAAATTGTCTCTACCTGCCGCAACTGTGGCACGACCACACCTAAAATGATCAACTGCGCCAATCCGGAATGCAATGAGCATTTTACCCAATGCGATGATTGCGGTGAACAACTTCAGGGTTGCTGCTCGGTGGAATGCACCACCAACCCGCGCAAACGTCCCTATGATGGTACAGGTTATTATGTAAAAGTACCACAGCCGGTTAACCTTGCTAAACTTAAACCTGTAAACAGCAGCATTTAAGGCAAGCCTTTCAATGATCAAAGAATTATTAAAATATATAATTCTCTCAGCGGTCTTTTTAATTCAATGCTTAACCGCCCGGGGACAGGATATCAAAAGTATCGGGGTTCCTTATATCCAAAATTTTCCGAAATCTGCTTATCTGTCGGGCAACCAGAACTGGTCTGTCGCCAAAGGTAAAAACGGGGTACTGTATTTTGGCAATGCCCAGGGTTTGCTCTCTTATGACGGTAAGTACTGGCAGCAATACCAAATGCCCAACCGGCAGATTGTGCGGTCTGTGGCTACTGCGGGCGATAAAATTTATACGGGTGGGTTTGGAGAATTCGGTTATTGGGCAGACCACGATGGCAAATTGACTTACACCTCGCTTACAGCATTGATCCCAAAGCCTTATGGCATCAGCGACGAGATCTGGAAAATTTATGTGGACGGGAAAAGGGTCATCTTTCAGTCCTTTAAGAATATTTACATCTATCAGGATCAGAAGATCAGCCTGGTCTCAGGCAAAAACACTTATCTTTTTCTTCACCAGGTCGAAAAGCGCTTTTATGTCGAAATCCTGGACAAGGGTTTATTTGAACTGAGCGGCAGTAAGTTAACGCCGCTTAAAAATACCGGAACGATTCATCCTGCATTGGTCCTGTCCATCCTGCCTTATAAAAACGGACAACTGCTGGTAGGCACGAGCAAAGACGGACTGTTGATCTATGACGGCAACCAGTTTAGGCCGTTAAATACGCCTGCAAATGCATTTTTGAAGACCTTTCAGCTCAACAACGGCACCCGCTTGCTGCATAAATATTATGCCTATGGCACCATTCTCAATGGGCTTATCATTATTGATGAAGACGGAAAAGTGGTGCAGCGCATTAGTAAGTCAAGCGGACTGCAAAACAATACCGTATTGAGCATGTATGCCGATGAGGACCAGAACCTGTGGATGGGATTAGACAATGGGATAGACCGTGTAGAATTTAACTCGCCCCTGTATGCTTATTTTGACAAAACAGGTCAGTTCGGTACCGTATATACCAGTCGCATTTATGGCGGCAACATTTACCTGGGCACCAATCAGGGCTTATTTTACAGCAAGTGGACAGGAGGCGGAGATTTCAATACTTTTAATTTCAATCTCATTCCAGGCTCTCAGGGCCAGGTATGGGAACTTTCCGAAATAGACGGACAACTGCTGTGTGGCCATAACCAGGGTACTTTCCGTGTGGAGGGCACACGCATCATTCCAATATCAGGCGAAGCCGGGGGCTGGACAATAAAAAAACTCAGTTCCAATCCGGATTATCTGATACAGGGATCTTACAACGGGCTGGTGCTCTTTAAAAAAAATGCTTCAGGCATGTGGGTCTTCAGTCACAAGATAGCCGGTTTTTCGGCGCCCTCAAGGTATGTGGAACAAGATGCCAGGGGTGATATCTGGGTGAGCCATGCCTACAAAGGCCTGTTCCGGTTGCGACTGAGCGAAGACCTGAGACGGGTAGTTTCTACAGACAGTTACGATAAAAGACATGGTCTGCCCGGCGAGTACAACATCAATGTGTTTAATTTGGAGAACAGGCTGGTCCTTTCTTCTGAGCAGGGTTTTTTCTATTACGATGAGATCAGCAACCGTTTTATAAAATACAACTCGCTCAACAAATCACTTGCGGGTTTTGCGGCGTCCAATAAGATCATCCCGGCGGGCGCTAAAAATTATTGGTTCATCAACCATGGCAAAGTCGGCCTGGCCAATCTAACCCAGCCCGGCAAACTCCGGATCGATTCGAATACTTTTAGTGTGCTGGACGGCCGAATGGTGCAGTATTATGAAAACATCAGCAAGATCAGTGAAAACATTTACCTGATCAGTGTGGATGATGGTTTCGTGATCTATCATGCTGCTTCCGGCGCAGCCGGGCAAAAACAAAAGCTCCCTTCTGTGCTGATCCGGAAAGTAGAAGACATTACCGATACTTATAAAACCCTGGCCGAAAATGGCAGTACGACGCGGGAGATTGAGATCCCGTATAGTCGCGACAATTTACGCATTGCCTTCTCGCTGCCTTACTATCGGCAGGCCAAGATCCACTTCCAGTACTTTTTGGAAGGATACTCCCGGCAATGGTCGGACTGGAGTCCGGCATCTGAAAAAGATTTCACCAACCTTGCCCAAGGCACCTATGTTTTCCAGGTCAGGGCCAGGATCAATGAGGAAATGACGACTGCCGTTACCACGTTTGAGTTTACCGTCCTCCCTCCTTTTTACTTGTCCTACTGGGCTTTTGCTTTATACGTACTGCTCGCTGTTGCACTCGCTTTTTTGGGTAAGGTGCTTTATGAACGTAAACTGAAGCGGGACCAAAAAGTGATTACCGATAAGATGCGACTGGAAAAAGAAGCCGCACTCAAAAAAGAGGCTGAAGCTGCAGAGCGGCAAATCATCCGGCTGCAAACGGAGAAATTGCAGGTGGAACTGGAGGGCAAGAACAGGGAACTGGCCAATTCGGCGATGAGCCTCGTCTATAAAAATGAGCTGCTCCAGAAGTTGAGCCAGGAAATGCTCAAGGTCAAAGATTCGACCGGAAAGCTGCTTGGAGAAGACCAACTACGCCGCATCCAAAAAGTAATTGAAGAAGGCATGAATGATGTGCGTGACTGGAACTTATTTGAAACCAGTTTCAATGAGGCGCATGAAAACTTCTTTAAAAAACTGAAAGTAAACCATCCCGACCTGGTACCAAACGACCTGAAGTTATGCGCCTATTTGCACATGAATATGAGCAGCAAAGAAATGGCTTCTTTACTCAACATTTCCCTGAGAGGTGTAGAAATACGACGATATCGGCTTCGTAAGAAGCTCGATGTACCCCACGACAAGAACCTTTCTGAGTTCCTGATGGAGCTATAACACTACATCATTACCTCTCATACCCCCTACTTTTAGTTCCCCGGCAATCATTTTTTTTAACTGCTCTTGATGTATCATTATTTGCTATGCGTGCATATAAACAGGGCATTTGGGAGAACAAGACCCTGATTGAATTGTTCTATGTGCATAAACTTTGCGGGTGACGTAGTAATGTGAAGGCTGTTTTTTTGCTTTACAAATGACATCTGCGGAGATTTAGCTAACTAAAAATAACTAAACGTATGAAAAGAATCCTTACACGGTTTTCTGTTATTGGTTTCCTATGCTTTTTATTTATCAGCACCGCATCAGCACAAAACATTACTGTGTCTGGCGTGATCACAGACGCAGCAAATAATACACCGCTGCCGGGTGTTGGTATCCTGGTAAAAGGAACCACAACAGGAACAACGACAAACGCAGCCGGAAAATACAGCCTGAGTGCACCGGCAAATGCAACCCTGGTATTTACTTATATCGGTTACACCAGCAAAGAAGTTGCGGTCAACAATCAAACTACCTTAAATACGGCGTTGGCCGAATCGGCATCACAGCTGGAACAGGTAGTGGTGGTGGGTTATGGCACGCAACGGAAAATTGACGTAACAGGTTCGGTTGCCACGGTAAAAGGCGAGGACATTGCAAAACAGATTTCCCCCAACCCGGTAAGCGGTCTGCAGGGAAAAGTTGCAGGTGTACAGATCACAAATTTAGGCGCACCTGGTTCGACACCCCAACTCAACATCAGGGGCACGAGTACCATTTTTGGAAATACAGGGGCACTCTATGTAGTGGATGGTGTATGGTATGACAACATCAACTTTCTGAACCCTGCCGATATCGCGGACATCAGCATCCTTAAAGACGCCTCGGCGCAATCCATTTATGGTATCCGCGGTGCCAATGGTGTGGTACTGGTTACAACCGCCAAGGGTAAAAAAGGCGACCCGACCATCAACTACAATGGAACAGTGGGCGTCCAGCTCGTGACGGACAAAGTACAGATGACCAATGCCACTGAATATGCTACTGCAGTCAACGAAGCCTATTCCCTGCTCGGACAGGCGCCGTTATTTGCCAATACCAATCTTGGTGAGGGCACGGACTGGTACAACCAGGTGTTGAGAGATGCCCTGATTACCAATCACCAGCTTTCTGTAAACGGCGGTTCTGAAAAATCAAGTTACAACCTTTCACTGGGCTATCTGGATCAGGACGGTATTGTTAAGAAAAACAATTTCAAACGTTACACCGCCAGGCTTTCCAACGAGATCCAGTTGTTTCAACCCCTGAAAGTCGGCTATAATGTTGCCGGAACCTCCAGCAGGTCTGAGGATGCACCTACAACGATCTTCAGGTCATTGTATGCCGCATCACCGGTAGTGCCTGTATTCAATACAGATGGATCGTATGGCGACCCGGCCGATTTTAACCTGGGCAACGGAAGTAATGTAAACCCGCAGGCTACACTGGATTTCTGGAACCAGCGGACTACAAAATACAACGTGACAGGTAACGTGTTCGCTGAATTGAAATTCCTGAAGGATTTTACATTCAGAACAAGTTTTGGCGGTGACTTTTCTCAGGAAGAAGTAAGAGGATATGTTCCTAAATATGAGGCTACCCAGGGACAACAAACGACCATTTCCAAACTGGACATTGACCGTTACGAACGCCGGAACTGGATCATAGAAAATACGCTGACCTTTGACAAACAACTACAGGACCACCGTTTTACAGTATTACTGGGACAGGGTGCACAGCGGAGAAAATACTATTTCATGAATGCTGAGGCACAGGGTGTACCTTACAGCTCTCAAAATGACCTTTATCTGGCACTCGGAAACGCAGGCACCAAGTCTGTGGAAGATGGCGGGGAGCTTGCTACATTCGCTTCCTACTTTGCACGGGTAAATTATGCCTATAAAAACAAATACCTGCTGAACGCATCATTCAGAAGAGACGGCGCTTCGCAGTTCTTTGGAAACAACGCCTGGGGCAACTTCCCTTCAATCGGGGCAGGCTGGATAATCAGCAATGAAGATTTTATGAAAGACCAAACCTTGTTCAGCAACCTGAAACTACGTGGAAGCTGGGGTAAAATTGGTAACGCAGGTGTACCCTACAATCCGAGTACTGCTGTAATTAGCCAGACCGGTGAATTGGTCTCCTTCTTTGGAGGTATCGCAAATAGCGGTGCCGGCAGCACGAAATTGGTGAACCCTGTTCTGCTCTGGGAACAAAGCAATGGTGTAGATGCAGGCCTGGAAATGGGATTCCTTCAAAACCGCCTGAAAGTTGAGGCCGATTATTATAGCCGGACGACAGAACGAGCGATCTTCGCATTGCCAGTGTTGGGCAGTCTGGGTGTAACAGAAGGCATTACCAGCAATCAGGCCGATATCCGTAACCGCGGTTATGAAATGGTGGCTTCCTGGTCAGACAAGACCAAAGGCGGCTTTACCTATTCCATCAGTGGTAACGTAGGCTTTAATCAAAACAAAGTACTGAACGTGGTATCGGGTAACAATCCGATCTACGCCGGCGGTACAGGACTGACCAGCGGGTACCTGGCCACGAGAACGGTAAATAACCGTCCGATCGGAGAGTTTTTTGGGTACCAGGTAGAAGGTGTGTTCCAGACTGCTGCAGAAGCCGCCGAATGGACCAACAACAGCTTTAAAGTGGGCGATTTCAAATATGCCGATGTCAACAATGATGGCACGATTGATTCGCGTGACCGAATTGTACTGGGCAATCCGAACCCGAGGGTTACCTATGGTGTAAATACCAATTTTGCTTACAAGAATTTCGACCTGACGGTAGACATCCAGGGGGTTGCAGGTGTAGAAGTGATGAATTCCAACCTGGCCAACCGCTTCGGTAACGAAAACTATACTAAGGACTTCTTTGTCAACCGCTGGAACGGAGCAGGTTCATCCAACTCTTATTCCTCGGCAAATCTGGCAAGCGGACTGAACAATGCGCCAAACTCGTTTTATGTGGAAAAAGGCGATTACATCAGGCTGAGAAATGTCCAGTTGGGCTATACCCTTCCTGCAGCTATGACTTCTAAATGGAAGGCACAAAGACTCCGGTTATTCCTGAACGCACAGAATGCAGTAAACCTGTTCGGCTACAAAGGCTTCAGTCCGGAGGTTGGCGGTACACCGACCAACGCGGGCATTGACACCAACCTTTATCCTTTGTTCGCTACCTACAATTTCGGCATCAACTTAACCTTCTAATCGATCAACAATGAAACCACATATCAATATACAGTCTTGTTTCGCCGTCGCTGCATTGAGCACAGTGCTGCTTACGGCTTCCTGTAAAAAGGACTTTCTGAATGTTCCGCCCCAGGCGCAGCAACCAGAGACAGAATTCTGGAAAACTGCCGAAGATGCTGGCAAAGCGATCAATGCAACTTATGCAAAATTACGCAGCTGGGACAACGTCGCTTTTAATGCCATCGCTATCGAGAGCACAGGTTCTGATGAAGCAGATAAGGGAAGTACGCCAACGGATGCTACATTTTTTAACCTGTTCGATACCTTCACTGTGACTTCTACACAGGGATCCTTGCAGGGCTTCTGGAACGGTCAGTACCAAAACATTAAACTGGCCAACCAGGCAATTGACAGCATCCCCGGCATTGCCATGGACGAAAACTTGAAATCAAGGTACCTCGCGGAGGCCAAATTTATCAGGGCGTATTCTTATTTCAGACTGGTGAGGGCTTATGGGCGCGTGCCACTGAGACTGCACGACCCTAAGGATGCGAGCGAGTACAACATTCCGCAATCTGAAAAAAACAATGTATATGCACAAATTGAAAAAGACCTGACCGAAGCCGCAGCTGTATTGCCGCCATCTTATGGGGCTGCCGACAAAGGACGGGCAACTAAAGGCGCCGCATTGGGCTTGCATGCTAAAGTAGCGATGTACCAGCAGAAATGGAGCGATGTGCTTGCGTTGAGCAATCAGGTGATGGGCCTGGGCTATGACCTTTTCCCTGATTTTGAGAAAGGTTTCAGAACCGAGAACGAAAACAACATCGAATCGGTATTTGAGATTCAGGCAGAATTGTTGGTCGGAAATACCGCCGCCAGCAACTCCCAGTACAGTCAGGTGCAGGGTGTCGCAGGCGTAACAGGTGGTGGATGGGGTTTCAACACGCCTTCTGAGGCTTTGGCCAATGCATTCGAAACGGCTGACCCAAGAAGAAATGCAACCATTATTTTCAAAGGAGAAACTACTCCGCAGGGAGATGTGATCCCTGCTACTGTTCCCAATGAAAGATACAACCAGAAATCTTATGTTCCGTTCGGACTGCGGGTGTCGGGCTACAATGAAGGTGCACAGCAAAACATTCGTGTACTTCGTTTTTCAGATGTACTGCTGATGAATGCCGAAGCAGCCAACGAACTTGGCGATGCGACACAGGCCAAAAGTTCCCTGAACAAGGTACGTCTGCGTGCGCGTGGCGGGAACGCGGCTATCCTGCCTGATGTGACTACCAGCGACAAAGTTGAACTGCGCAATGCCATCTGGCATGAGCGCCAGGTAGAGCTGGCTATGGAAAATGACCGTTATTTTGATGTAATCCGTCAGGGAAGAGCCTTGCAGGTTTTTGGTCCAAAGGGCTGGAAAGCCAACAAAAACGAAGTATGGCCTATTCCTGCAACAGAAATCGATCTGAGCGGTGGTCTGCTGAAACAGAATCCTGGTTACAATTAATCTTAATTATCTAATTTTAAGGGGTTGCTCCTGTTAAATGGGCAACCCCTTATAAATGATAAGTACATGAAAAATACCCCTTACCCAACTTTGTTGTTCCTCGCAACAGCCATTGCTCTGCTGCCCTTCACTAGTGCATTTGCACAAAACAAGGCAAACCATATCTCGGCAGAGCTGAAGATCAATAAAAACCTGACGGATGAGCAATTGCTTGACCTGGTCCAAAAACAGACCTTCCGCTATTTCTGGGATTTCGCGCATCCGGTAAGCGGCATGGCCCGGGAACGAAGCAATGCGTCTTTTGGTTATGGCGATGAGGTAACGACCACAGGGGGTACGGGATTTGGCATTATGGCTACCATCGTAGCGACAGACCGCCATTGGATCACCAGGGACAGCGCATCAAGGTTCCTCCTTAAAATGGTTAGATTTTTAGGCAAGGCAGATGCGTATCATGGTGTATTTCCCCATTGGCTACATGGCGTTACGGGTAAAACCATCCCTTTTAGCAGAAAGGATGACGGTGCCGATCTGGTAGAGTCGTCCTATCTGTTTCAGGGTCTCCTGACGGCCAAACAGTATTTTAACGCCGATAACCCGGGGGAGAATGAACTGAGGGGCCGCATTAGTTCATTATGGGAAGAAGTGGAATGGGACTGGTTTACCAAAGGCGGGGAGGAAGTGCTGTACTGGCACTGGAGTCCGAACAATGGCTGGGCGATGAATTTTCCTTTAAGGGGCTATAATGAATGCCTGATCACGTATGTGCTGGCTGCTTCTGCCAAACGCTACGCGGTGCCGGCTTCGGTCTACCACAGGGGCTGGGCGCAAAGCAACTTCTTCAAGAACGGAAAAGAGTTTTATGGCTATAAATTACCGCTTGGTTTTGACAACGGGGGGCCGCTTTTCTTTTCTCAGTATTCTTTTTTGGGACTGGATCCGCGTGGGCTAAAAGACCAGTATGCGGATTACTGGGAGCAGAATAAGAACCATACCTTGATCAACCGGGCCTATGTCCTGGCCAATCCGAAAAAATACAAGGGTTACGGCGAGAACAGCTGGGGCCTGACCGCCAGTGATAGCTGGCAGGGTTATGCGGCACATTCGCCGAATGAAGACTTGGGCGTCATTACACCAACGGCCGCCTTATCGGCTTTTCCATATACCCCGGAATTCTCCATGCAAGCTCTGAAGCACTTTTATTTTGATTTGGGCGACAAGATCTGGAGTAAATACGGTTTTGTAGATGCTTTTAGTGAAGAACACAACTGGTATGCAAAATCACATCTCGCAATCGATCAGGGACCGATTGTCGTGATGATCGAAAACCAACGCAGCGGATTGCTCTGGAAACTCTTCATGAGCAACCCCGATGTTCAGGAAGGGTTAAAAAAATTGGGTTTTGAATCTCCCGTATTAAAGAAATAGCTCATTTAATATTTAACTTGCTGGTCTAACCATTTAAATATCAATAACCATTATGAAACGATCTATTCTTTCAAAACTCTTATTTGTATTTCTTTTAAGCCTTTCTGCTATGACCTTTGCACAGGATAAACCGTTCTGGAACGATATCCGGGCTTTTCAAAAAAAAGACAGTGTAGACATGCCCACTAAAAATGGCATTGTCTTTACCGGAAGTTCTTCCATCAGGATGTGGAGTAACCTGGAAACCTTGTATAAAGATTATCAGGTAATTAACCGGGGCTTCGGCGGATCGGTATTACCGAATGTGAATGACTATGTGAACGAATTAATCATCAACTATAAGCCCCGCCAGGTGGTCATCTATTGCGGCGACAATGATATTGCCGCAGGTGCCAGTGCTGAGAAGACACTAGAGAATTTTACGACTTTATTTAACAATATCCGGAAGGGTCTGCCAAAGACAAACATTGCGTTCATCTCCATGAAACTAAGTCCTTCGCGTGCCAAGTTTGTTCCGGAGGTGATCAAGGCGAATGAACTGATCAAAGATTTTATTGCCAAACAAAAGAATGCGGCCTTTATTGACATTGCTTCAAAAATGCTGGACAGCAAAGGCGAAATGAGGCCTGAGCTTTTTCAAAACGACATGCTGCACATGAAACCTGCTGGCTATGAAATCTGGGCTGCAGCAATCACCCCCTATTTAAAAAAGAAATAACAAAATACACATGAAAGCTACCTACCTGTTTTTATTGGCCATTCTATTTAGTGCCGGAACCACATTTGCCCAAAGTAAAAAAGCCGTCCCGGCTGCTGATCAAAAGATGAATGTCTTTATCAGCAAACTGATGTCGAAAATGACACTGGATGAAAAGATCGGGCAACTGAACCTGCTCACCGGTGGTGAGGCAACTACAGGTTCTGCGGTGAGCACCAATGTAGAGGAAAAAATAAAAAATGGACAGGTAGGCGGCATTTTCAGTCTGACGACACCCGCAAGGATCCGCAAAGCGCAGGAGATTGCCGTAAACCATACGCGGCTAAAGATCCCGATCATTTTCGGTCAGGATGTGATCCATGGCTATAAAACCACGTTTCCGATTCCCCTGGCTTTGTCTTGTACCTGGGACTTACCGATGATCCAGCAAACTGCAAGGATTGCGGCTATCGAGGCGACTGCAGATGGCCTGAACTGGACCTTCTCGCCGATGGTGGACATTTCCCGTGACCCGCGCTGGGGCCGCATCTCTGAAGGTTCTGGCGAAGACACTTATCTTGGTTCGCAGATCGCAAAAGCGATGGTGCGCGGCTACCAGGGAGACGATCTTTCTAAGTACAACACCATGATGGCTTGCGTGAAACACTTCGCCCTCTACGGTGCCGCAGAGGCTGGCAGAGATTACAACACCACAGATATGAGCCTGGACCGGATGTACAACGACTACCTGCCGCCCTATAAAGCGGCTATTGACGCAGGTGCAGGTAGCGTGATGACTTCTTTCAATGACATCAATGGCGTACCTGCAACGGCTAATAAGTGGCTGATGACTGATTTGCTGCGCAAGCAATGGGGTTTTAAAGGTTTTGTGGTGACCGATTATACAGCGATAAATGAATTGATGGACCATGGTCTGGGAGATTTGCAAACTGTTTCAGCCAGGTCATTGAATGCGGGCGTGGAGATGGATATGGTCGGCGAAGGCTTTTTGACAACGCTAAAAAAATCTCTTACAGAAGGTAAAGTAAAGCAGGCGCAGATCGACAATGCTTGTCGACTGGTATTGGAAGCAAAATACAAACTCGGTTTATTTGACGACCCCTTCCGTTATTGCAATGAAGAAAGGGCTAAAACTGAGATCCTGAAACCGGAACACCTGAAATACGCACGTGAGGTGGCCGGACAGTCTTTTGTGCTGTTAAAAAATGAAGGCCAACTGCTTCCTCTGAAAAAAACAGGGACAGTGGCTTTGATCGGTCCGCTGGCCAACACTGGACCGAATATGCCAGGAACCTGGAGCGTGAACAGTGATCTGGCCAGTACCAAATCGTTATTGGAAAGCATGACAGCAACCCTGGGCAGTTCTGTAAAAATCCTGCACAGTCTGGGTGCAAACCTGGTTGCCGATACGGCTTACCAGAAAAGGGCAACCATGTTTGGCAGGGACATTCCGCGCGACAACAGGCCGGAAGAGGAAATGATCAAAGAAGCGGTAGATCTTGCCAGGAAATCGGATGTTGTGCTTGCCGCACTGGGCGAAAGTTCTGAGATGACTGGCGAGGCCTCAAGCCGGACCAATCTTGAAATTCCGGATGTACAGAAAAGATTGTTGCAGGCCCTGCTTAAAACCGGCAAACCGGTCGTATTGGTGCTGTTCAGCGGCAGACCGCTTGCCCTAAAATGGGAAAGTGAAAATGTACCTGCAATACTGAATGTCTGGTTTGGCGGCACAGAAGCCGGCAATGCCATTACGGATGTACTTTTTGGCGATGTCAATCCATCGGGCAGGTTAACCACTACCTTTCCTCAGAATGTAGGCCAGGTTCCCTTGTACTACAGCCATAAAAACACAGGACGCCCGCTGCCTCAGGGGCAATGGTTTTCCAAGTTCAAGTCCAACTATCTGGATGTGAGCAACGAGCCTTTATATCCTTTTGGCTATGGACTAAGTTATACGAGTTTTGAGTACAGCAACCTTTCGTTAAACGGAAAAACCTTTAAACCAGGGCAATCCCTCACTGCCAGCATTACCGTTAAAAATACCGGCAACAGAGAAGGCCAGGAAGTAGCACAGTTTTACATCCAGGATCTGGTAGGCAGTTCTACGCGCCCTGTTAAACAGCTCAAAGGATTTCAGAAGATTCTTTTAAAGGCTGGCGAGTCGAAGATTCTGAGTTTTAAAATCACTGCCGAAGATTTGAAGTTTTACAATTCGGAATTGAAGCTGATAGCGGAACCAGGTGATTTTAAGGTATTCATCGGTTCGAACTCCCGGGATGTTATGGAATCGTCGTTTTATTTGAGCGAGTAATTTCCTCCGTCATTCTCATCTTTAAATACCCGTATCCCGACGAAGGAGAGATCTCTTGAACTAAACACGAACAAGAGATCCCTCCCTCGGGATGACGACAGGTGTTCAAATCGACAGAAGCAACCTGCGTGGCGACACGACACGTTTTTAGACGCCAGCGCGGAGCAAAAAACAACCTTTTCTGAGAAGACATCAGCGCCCCTGTTGCGAAGCTTCAGGGGATGCCGTCTTCGAAGAGAATGGTTGTTTTTTGCTCCAACCGGCTACATCTCTCTCCAATAAGAAACGGAGACAGAAATTTACTATTTTAGTAAAATGAACGGACCTAAATTAACCACTGCACTCTTGCTCCTCTTAACCCTTGGCGTAAACGCCCAGGATTTCAAAAAATACGACAAAGGAAGTTATATCAAGGGAAAAGACAGCATCCACTACCGGATCCTTTTTCCTGAAAATTTTGATCCCCAGCAACAATATCCGATCCTGTTTTTCCTACACGGCTCGGGTGAACGCGGTAGCGACAATGAAAAACAATTGGCGCATGGCGGTAAACTGTTTCTGAAAGAAAGTGTGCGGAAAGCATTTCCGGCAATCGTTGTTTTTCCGCAATGCAGCGAAGATAGCTTTTGGGCCAATGTAGAATTTACGGACAAGCCTGGTAAAGACCGTTTTAATTTTCTTGAGGGAGGAAAACCGACCAAATCCATGCACGCGCTGCTGGGAATGATCGACAATTTGCTGGATAAGCCCTATACAGATAAAAAGCGGGTTTATGTGGGCGGCCTTTCAATGGGTGCGATGGGTACTTACGAACTGCTGAGGCGCAAGCGAAAACTCTTTGCCGGAGCGATCTCTATTTGCGGAGGTGACAATATTGCCAATGTCCGGAAATACAAAAAGACCCCTTTATGGATCTTTCATGGTGAAAAAGATGATGTAGTTCCGTTGGTTTTGTCAACTTCCATTGCAGATCAGCTACAGGTATTAGGTGTAGCGCCAAAGATCACTTTGTACCCTAACGACACCCACAACAGCTGGGATTCTGCCTTTGCTGAACCCCAGTTGTTGGCATGGTTATTTAGCAACCATAAAAAGTAATTTATTCCGCCATATTGTGGTAGACGGCCTGAACATCGTCATCTTCCTCTAGTTTATCGATTAGTTTCAGTACATCGGCAACCTGCTCTTCTGTCACCTCGTGATGTGAAAGCGCGATCCGTTCCAGTTTAGAGCTTTTCAATTCTAAACCTTTTTCTTCAAGTGCCTTTTGCAGCGGACCGAAATTCTCAAATGCACCCTGGGCAACAGCGATGTCATTGCCCTCTTCATCTGCCTCCACATAGAGTTCTTCCAGTCCGGCATCGATCAGTTCAAACTCCAGCTCTTCAAGATCCAGGTTTTCTCCTGGTACGAACCTGAAGATGGACTTCCTGTTGAACACAAAATCAAGAGATCCTGTCTTGCCTAAAGTTCCATTGGTCTTGTTGAAATAGCTGCGCACATTGGCCACAGTACGGTTGGTATTGTCGGTAGCTGTCTCAATCAGCACTGCAACACCGTGTGGCGCATACCCTTCATATACAATCTCCTCATAATTGGCCATGCTCTTGTCAGATGCTCTTTTGATGGCGGCATCTACCCTGTCTTTGGGCATATTTACCGCCTTGGCATTTTGTATAGCACTACGCAGACGGGAATTCGTTTCGGGATGAGGGCCCGCTTCCTTCACCGCCATTACGATGTCCTTACCTATCCTGGTAAATTGTACGGCCATTTTGGCCCAACGCTTAAATTTTCTTTCTTTTCTAAATTCAAATGCTCTTCCCATTTTATTCTATTTGGCGGTTAGTTAGTCGCTAGTAGTAAGTATCTAGTATCAAGACATGGTGTTTTCCATATGCGCCCTGTCTTGATACTAGATACTTGATACTAACTACTCTTACTCATTTATTTTTTTAAATTCTTAAACATATCTGCTGTCATTGCAGCCAGGTCAAACTTCGGTTTCCAGGACCAGTCTTTCCTGGCATAACTGTCGTCAATCGATCTGGGCCAGCTATTGGCGATCCCCTGACGAGGGTCATTTTCGGTGTAAGTTAGCTTAAAATCCGGAATATGTTTGCGGATCTCCTCCGCAAGTACTTCCGGTGTAAAACTAAAGCCGGTAAAATTATAACTCGACCGGATTCCAATACTGGAAGCTTCAGCATCCATCAATTCGATGGTTCCGCGAATCGCGTCATCCATGTACATCATGGGCAGCTCCGTTTCTGCGTTCAGAAATGAGGCATAACTTCCTTTCTTTAGCGCATCGTGAAAAATATGGATGGCATAATCCGTTGTTCCGCCTCCTGGCGCAGCTTTCCAGCTGATCAGCCCGGGATATCGGATACTCCTGACGTCCAATCCGAACTTCTGGTAGTAATATTCACACCAGCGTTCACCTGCCAGCTTGCTGATACCATAGACCGTGTTTGGATCCATGACACAATACTGTGGCGTCAGGTCTTTCGGCGAGTTTGGTCCGAATACCGCAATCGAGCTTGGCCAGTAGACTTTGGCCGTTTCATAAGTAATGGCCAGGTCCAGAATGTTGAGCAGGCCGTTCATATTCAGATCCCAGGCCAACTTTGGGTTTTGCTCACCTGTAGCGGAAAGCAATGCAGCCAGCAGGTAGACCTGCGTGGGCTTATATTTTTTAAAAATATGGTTTAGCGTTTCTTTTTCGAGCACATTGACAAACTCAAAAGGGCCAGAGTTTTTGATGTCGTAATCGGGCCTGCGGATGTCACATGCCACCACCTGATCTTCTCCGTAGCTTTTGCGCAGGGCGGTGACCAACTCGGTTCCAATTTGGCCATTAGAGCCCAGTACTATTATCTTTTCCGTCATACTTATGGGGATTTAGGCAAAAGTAAATAAAATATTTATGCCCGAATTTACGTTCGATTGTTAAAGTAACAAAAACATGATATATTTACTTTAATTGTGTATTTAGAACACTAACCATCGTTTTTTATTCTTAATATTACAAAACAAAAGCACACTTAGAGCACCAAAACACCTAAACCGCCAAATATGGACAGAAGAGACGCTGTGAAGAACATGGCCTTTTTAATGGGGGGCGCATTATCTGCAACAACCATCGGAGTATTCCTGGAAGGTTGTAACACACCCTCTACCAAAACCAATGGAAGCTTGTTTACCGAAGATCAGCTAAAACTGATCACTGAGGTTGCCGACATCATCATTCCTGACACCAGTTCACCAGGTGCAAAAGCTGCAGGTGTGGGCCCATTTATTGCTTTAATGATCAAAGACTGTTACCCTGAAGAAGCGCAAACTGCTTTCGTAAAAGGGCTTGGGGATCTGGAAGAACAGTCCAAAGACGAATTCAAAAAATCTTTCCTGGATATTACAGTTGCGCAACGCCAGCAACTACTTGGCAAAATCCGTGACAAGACGGTAGCCGACGCCAAAGCGGAACAGGAACTGCTGGACAAGCAAAAAGAAGCGGAGAAAGAAAAACAGACTGCCAGTCCTGAAAAGGCCAAATCACAAACCGAAAATGCAGGTGTAATCTCCATCCTTCCTAAAGACAAACCCAAAACCGAACCGAGGTTCTTCGCTATTGCAAGGGATTTGACCTTGCTGGGTTATTTCACTTCCGAAACAGGCGCTACCAAGGCTTATGAGTACCTGGATATCCCTGGCCGCTATGATGGCTGTGTGGATCTAAAACCAGGTCAAAGAGTTTGGGCAACTTAATCTGATATCGAATTAGCATGAGCAATTTAAATACAAAGGCTACGGCCAATAATACTTATGATGCGATCGTAGTCGGTTCCGGAATCAGCGGCGGATGGGCGGCGAAAGAACTGACAGAAAAAGGACTGAAGGTCTTGTTGCTCGAACGGGGCAGAAACATAGAACATGTGAAAGATTATACCACGGCCATGAAAAAGCCCTGGGAGTTTGAACACAGGGGTAAGATTACCGAAGCACAAAAGGCGACGCACCCGATTCAAAAACGAGATTATCCTTATACAGAATTCAACGAAAGTTATTGGGTAAATGACATTGATTGCCCATATACAGAGGTGAAGCGTTTTGACTGGTACCGTGGGTTTCACGTGGGTGGTAAATCACTGATGTGGGGCAGACAGAGTTATCGCTTTAGCGACCTGAATTTTGAAGACAATTTAAAAGACGGCCACGGCGTGGACTGGCCGATACGTTATAAAGACCTTGCTCCATGGTATGATTATGTAGAGAAATTTGCAGGTATCAGCGGTTCAGTTGAGAACTGGCCTGCATTGCCAGACGGACAGTTCCTCCCTCCTATGGAAATGAACTGCGTGGAAAAGGATGTTAAAAAACGCATTGAGGACAAGTGGAAGAAATCCAGGATCATGATCATGGGGCGTACAGCCAATTTGACCGTACCTCATGGTGGCCGGGGACAATGCCAGTACCGCAACCTGTGCAGCAGGGGCTGCCCTTTCGGCGCTTATTTTAGTACCCAGTCCTCTACCCTTCCAGCGGCTGTGGCAACGGGAAACTTAACTTTAAGACCTTTCTCATTGGTCAATACCATCATCTACGATAAAGAAACACAAAAAGCCAAAGGCGTTGTGGTCATTGATTCGGAGACAAATGAAACCATTGAATACTTTGCTAAAATCGTATTTGTAAATGGATCGACCCTAGGCTCTACTTTCCTATTGCTGAATTCAACTTCTGCAGAACACCCGAACGGATTGGGCAATGGCAGCGGGCAACTGGGCCACAACCTGATGGATCACCATTTTCGTTGCGGCGCTTCGGGCCGGGCAGAAGGATTTGATGATAAGTATACTTACGGCCGCAGGGCAAACGGCATCTACATACCAAGATACCAGAACATGAACGGCGAAAAACGTGACTACCTGCGTGGTTTCGGTTACCAGGGCGGTGCAAGCCGGGGCAACTGGCACGCAGACGTAGCCGAAATGGCCTTTGGTGCTGAATTCAAAGACCAGATGACGCAGCCGGGTGCCTGGAATATGGGACTGGGCGGCTTTGGAGAGTCCCTTCCTTATTATGAGAACCGGGTTTTTATCGACAAAAGTAAGAAAGACAAATGGGGACAGCCGGTGCTTGCTATTGATTGTGAGTTCAAAGAGAATGAACAAAAAATGCGGGTGGACATGATGAACGATGCGGCAGAAATGCTGGAAGCTTCGGGCATTAAGGATGTGAAAACCTATGACAACGGATCTGCTCCGGGTATGGCCATCCATGAGATGGGAACTGCCCGCATGGGACATGATCCAAAAACATCTGTGCTGAACAAATGGAACCAGATGCACGAGGTAAAAAATGTATTTGTAACCGATGGATCCTGCATGACCTCAGCGGCTTGCCAGAATCCATCACTGACATATATGGCTTTAACTGCAAGAGCTTGTGACTTTGCAGTCAGTGAATTAAAAAAAGGTAACCTTTAACAAACAAATGAAGACTAGAAAACTTAGAATGGGCATGGTCGGCGGCGGTAAAGATGCATTTATCGGAGCTGTTCACCGTATTGCCGCAAACATCGACGGACAAATTGAACTGAGCTGCGGCGCATTGAGTATCAATCCTGAAATCGCCAAAGAATCCGGCGATATGCTGTTCCTTCCTGAAGACAGGATTTACCTGACCTACCAGGAGATGATCGAAAAAGAAAGCAAGCTTCCTGAAGATCAGCGCATCGATTTTGTAACGATCGTAACGCCAAACTTTGCCCACTTTGCACCTGCAATGATGGCGCTGGACCATGGTTTTAACGTAGTCATTGAAAAACCAATTGCTTTAAGTCTGGATGAAGCCAAACAATTGCAGCAAAAAGTAGAAGAAACAGGTTTGATCCTTTGTCTGACCCATACCTATTCTGGTTACCCTATGGTAAAACAGGCCAGACAAATGGTTAAAGAAGGTAAATTGGGCGCAGTTAGAAAAGTAATGGTCGAATATCCTCAGGGATGGTTGAGCACCCTGACTGAAAGAGAAGGAAATGCACAGGCTGCATGGCGTACCGACCCAACTAAAAGTGGAAAAAGCGGTTGCATGGGCGATATTGGTACCCACGCTGCGCAATTGGCAGAGTATATTTCTGGTGAGAAAATCAGCAAATTGTGTGCTGACCTGAACGTAGTTGTTCCAGGCCGTGCCCTGGATGATGACGGCAACGTTTTATTGCGCTTTGAAAATGGCGCGAGCGGCGTACTATCTGCTTCTCAGGTAGCTGCAGGTGAAGAAAATGCATTGAGGATTCGTGTCTACGGTGAAAAAGGCGGATTGGAATGGCACCAACAGGAACCAAATACCTTATTGGTAAAATGGCTGAACGAACCTACTCAGGTTTACCGTGCTGGTCAGGCTTATCTTTCTGACATTGCCAAACACAACCTCCGTGTACCAGGTGGTCACCCTGAGGGTTATCTGGAAGCTTTTGCGAACATCTACAGAAACTTCGCCCTCACATTGTCTGCAAAACTGCATGGCACAGAGGCTACTGAAGCGATGCTTGATTTCCCTAGAGTGGAAGATGGTGTAAGAGGTATGGCATTTATTGATAACGTAGTGGCTTCGAGCCAGTCAGATCAGAAATGGTTTGAATTTAAAGTATAAACGAACATGACAACACTTAAAGGACCTGGCGTATTTCTTGCCCAGTTTATTGGAGATGAGGCTCCGTTCAATTCATTAGATTCCATCTGCGAATGGGCAGCTGGCCTGGGCTTTAAAGGCATCCAGATGCCAACACTTGATGCCCGTTTCATTGATCTGCAAAAAGCTGCAGAAAGCAAGACCTACGCAGACGAACTGAAAGGCAAGATTGCTTCTTACGGTTTGGAAATTACCGAGCTTTCTACCCATTTACAGGGACAGTTGGTTGCCGTACATCCTGCATATGACCTGGCCTTTGATGCTTTTGCGCCAGACAGCGTAAAAAACAACCCAAAAGCAAGAACAGAATGGGCAGTACAGCAAATGAAATATGCGGCGCAGGCTTCCCAAAATCTGGGTCTGAATGCACATGCGACTTTCAGCGGTTCATTGCTGTGGCACATGTTCCACCCATGGCCACAAAGACCGGCGGGACTGGTTGAGGCAGGTTTCACTGAACTGGCGAAACGCTGGTTACCGATCCTGAACGAATTTGATAAAAACGGTGTGGATGTCTGCTATGAGATCCATCCTGGTGAGGATTTGTTTGACGGTGTTACCTACGAGATGTTCCTTGAAAAAGTGAACAACCACCCTCGCGCCTGCTTGCTCTACGATCCCTCTCACTTCGTATTACAACAATTGGATTATATCCAGTATATCGATTTCTATCATGAGCGCATCAAGGCTTTCCACGTAAAGGATTCAGAGTTTAACCCAACTGGAAAACAAGGTGCTTTTGGTGGTTACCAGAGCTGGGCAAACCGCGCAGGCAGGTACCGTTCACCGGGCGACGGACAGGTTGACTTCGGAACCATATTCAGCAAACTGGCTCAATACGATTACAAAGGATGGGCAGTAATGGAATGGGAATGCTGCATCAAAGACGCGCAGGTAGGTGCGGCCGAAGGTGCTGAATTCATCAAAAAACACATCATCAAGGTGACTGAAAAAGCATTTGATGATTTTGCGGCTTCTGGTGGCGATGATGACTTTAACAATAAAATCTTAGGTTTATCATAAAAACACACACAAATGAAAAAATCAATTTTTTTAATGGGATGTCTGGCGCTGGTCTGGGCTTCCTGTCACAGTCCGGAGGAAAGGGCAGCGATGAAGGCTTCGGCTGACTCAGCTGCAAAAGCTGGAACTGCTGTGGCTGCCCCGCATGAAACGGAGGCAACTCCCGTTGCAGAGGCTGCACCAGTGAAAGCAGATACAGTGGCTAAGGAGGTTGCACCGAAAACCGATGCGCCAGTAGTAGTTGCAACGGAAATCAAACCTCCTGCTGAAAAAGCTGCTGCCGGTCCTGGTGAAGGATTGTTGAAAAAGTCTGACTGCCTCGCTTGCCATAGCGTTGCCCAAAAGATTGTAGGCCCGGCTTACAAGAATGTAGCGGCTAAATATGCGCCAACTGAGGAGAACATCAACATGCTGGCCGACAAGATCATCAACGGTGGCTCTGGCGTTTGGGGCGCTGTTCCAATGAGTCCGCACCCTGCGATCAGCAAGGATGATGCGAAAGAAATGGTAAAATACATACTTTCCTTAAAGAAATAATTTAAAGCCTAACCAAATTAGAACCATGGAAGAAATAAAAAAAGACCAGAATGCTTCGTCAAGACGCAGCTTTTTGAAAACAAGTGCGGTAGCTGCTTCGGCATTTATGATCGTACCCCGTCATGTACTGGGTGGCAAAGGTTACCTGGCGCCTAGCGACAGACTGATCGTTGCAGGTGTAGGTGCTGGTGGTAAAGGGGAATCGGATATCGCGATGTTTGCGAAAAGCGGAAAGGCTGACATCGGCTTTCTGTGTGATGTTGATGATAGAAGAGCAGTCAACTCCCGTAAGAATTTCCCTAAAGCGAAATACTATAAAGACTGGCGTGAGATGTACGACAAAGAGCACAAGAACTTTGATGCAGTGTCGGTATCTACACCAGACCACAACCATGCGATCATCTCCTACCATGCTATGCAGTTGGGCAAACACGTTTACGTGCAGAAACCATTGACGCATGACCTTTTTGAGGCAAGATTGCTGACTGATGCGGCTAAGAAATATAAGGTTGTAACTCAGATGGGTAACCAGGGCGCGTCTAACGACGGGACACGCTTACTGTCAGAATGGTATGATGCCGGACTGATTGGTGATGTACATACCATTTATTGCTGGACAGACAGACCGGTATGGCCTCAGGGTATTGCATGGCCTGCTCCTGCCAAAGAAATCCCTAAGGAACTGGACTGGGACCTGTGGTTGGGTACTGCACCTAAAAAAGACTACGTTGGTAACCTGGTGCCGTTCAACTGGCGCGGATGGTGGGATTACGGAACAGGCGCTTTGGGCGACATGGGCTGTCACCTGATCGAAGCTCCTTTCCGTGTATTGGGTCTGCAGTATGTAAAAGATGTACAGGCAACTGTTGGTAGCGTATATGTAGGTGAATTTAAGAAAGGCGTTTTCCCTGAAAGCTGCCCGCCGTCAAGCCACATCACCATGACTTTCCCTAAAACAGAAAAAACCAAAGGTGACATCACCCTGCACTGGATGGACGGTGGTATTCAGCCGGAAAGACCTGTTGAACTGGAAGCCAATGAGAAATTTGGTGACGATGGCAACGGTTCATTATTCATTGGTACCAAAGGCAAGATGATTGCCAGTACGTATTCCAACAATCCATTATTGCTGCCAACTTCCCGTACCAAGGATGCTAAAGCAAAACAAAAATGGGCACGTGTACCGGGCGGTGCTGATGGTCACTATGCACAATGGGTTGAAGGTGCAATTGCCGGATATGGCAAAACTGAACTGAGCTCGTCGTTTGATAAAGCAGGACCGCTTACAGAGGCTTTACTAATGGCCAATCTTGCGGTTCGCGGATATGATCTTAAAGGCGGACACATCAAATTGCTTTGGGATAACATCAACATGAAAGTAACCAACTTTGACAGCGTGAACCAATATGTGAAACGCGAATACCGTGAAGGCTGGAACTTAAACAACATTTAACAATGAAAAAATACTTGTTTTCTGCGCTGACCGTAACTTTATTACTGAGTTACGGCAGCGCAAAAAGCCAGACAAAGGGTTTCAAGAAACTCTTTGATGGTAAAACGACTAAAGGATGGCACTCCTTTGGAAAAACAGAAGCGAGTGCTAAATGGAAAGCTGAAGATGGCGTTCTTCATTTTGACCCTGCAGGGGAAGGTGATGGCGGAGATTTGGTTACCGATAAAGAGTACAGCAATTTTCACCTGAAGATTGAATGGAAAGTAGCACCAAACTCCAACAGCGGTATTATTTTCTATGTGAAAGATGAGCCCGCTAAATACGGTGCTACTTATTTCACAGGACTGGAAATGCAGGTGCTGGACAATGACGGACATCCTGATGGAAAAATAACCAAACACCGTGCTGGAGACTTATATGATCTGATCAAAAGCAATTCGGAACCGGTTAAACCAGTTGGCGAATGGAACACTGCAGAAGTGATTTCTAAAGACGGCAAACTGGAGCTGAAACTGAATGGAGTGACGACAGTATCGACCACACTATGGACTCAGGACTGGAAAACCCTGGTCTCCAAAAGCAAGTTCGCGCAGTGGGGAGATTTTGGAACCTTCAAATCTGGAAAAATTGCCCTGCAGGACCACGGGGACAACGTATGGTACCGTAATATCGAAATCAAAGAATTATAATAGTAAGAGACAAAAAAGAAAAAATGAATTCAACCAACCGCGTCAAATTATCGCTCATGATGTTCCTCGAATTTTTCATTTGGGGTGCATGGTTTGTAACACTGGGAACTTTTCTCGGTAATAATCTTAAAGCAAGCGGGGCCGAGACTGGCTCTGTATTTTCAACACAATCATGGGGTGCGATCATTGCGCCATTTATCATTGGCCTGATTGCAGACCGGTATTTCAATGCCGAAAGGATCCTTGGTGTACTGCATTTAGTAGGTGCGGTTTTAATGTACCAGATGTATACGGCTACTGAAATTTCCGTTTTTTACCCTTATGTTTTGGGTTACATGATCTTGTTTATGCCGACGCTGGCACTGGTCAACTCTGTTTCTTTTAACCACATGAAGGATCCTGCAAAGGAATTTTCGACCATCCGGGTATTTGGGACGCTGGGCTGGATTGCAGCAGGATTGATGATCAGTTATGTTTTCCACTGGGATACGCCTGAAGCTACCGCTGCAGGAATGCTGAAAAACACCTTTGCGATGGGCGGTATTGCTTCCCTGATTTTAGGTCTTTTTAGCTTTGCCTTACCGAAAACCCCGCCGAAGAATGCCAAAGACGAAAACGTAAAAATCTCTGAGATCTTAGGCCTTGACGCATTAAAACTGCTGAAGGATAAAAACTTTGCGATCTTCTTCATCTCTTCCATCCTGATCTGTATTCCACTGGCTTTTTATTATCAGAATGCACACTCTTTTCTTTCTAATGTAGGCCTTGATAATCCTACTGGTAAGATGACGATCGGACAAATTTCGGAAGTACTGTTCCTGCTGTTGCTGCCGGTTTTCTTTACCCGCTTTGGGTTCAAAAAAACCATCCTGATCGGTATGCTGGCCTGGGGAATCCGCTATGCCTTATTTGCATATGGCAATGCTGGAAGCCTGAGCTTTATGCTGATCCTTGGTATTGCGCTCCATGGTATTTGTTATGATTTCTTCTTTGTATCCGGACAGATTTACACGAATGCGGCTGCGGGAGAGAAATACAAAAGTGCCGCACAAGGACTGATTACCCTCGCTACTTATGGTGTGGGGATGCTGATTGGATTTGAAGTGGCCGGCATGATTACCGATAACTATAAACTGGCTGACGGTTCATTTGACTGGAAAATGATCTGGATCATTCCTTCAGGAATCGCATTTGTGGTGTTCCTGTTATTTGCGTTATTCTTCAACGACACCAAGAAAATTTCAGAAGACGCTATTAAAATTTAATTATCAAACATGAAATCAGAACTGAGCAGAAGATCTGCATTGAAAAATATTGTAGCCGGAACCGCCGCCTTAGGGGTATCGGCTACTTTGCCCGCTTTTGCTTTGGATCCTCAAAAATCTACTATGCTAAAAGGAAACGTAAACCATTCTGTGTGCCGCTGGTGTTTTGGTGACATCGATCTGGACACTTTGTGTATCGAAGCAAAAAAGATCGGCATTAAAGCAATTGATATTGTTGGCCCTGCTGACTGGCCTACCCTCAAAAAACATGGCTTGTACTCGTCTATGTGCAATGGTGCGGAGATCAGTATCGACAACGGCTGGAATGAGCCCCAGTATCACGAAGAACTGATCAAAAGGTACTCGGAAATGATCCCTAAAGTAGCGGCAGCGGGTTATACCCAACTCATCTGCTTTAGCGGCACCAAAAGGAACAAGGACAACGAGACTGGATGGAAAAATTGCGTAGAGGGACTGAAGAAAGTGCTTCCGATTGCAGAAAAACACAAGGTTGTATTGGTGATGGAATTACTGAACAGTAAAGTTGACCACAAAGACTACCAGTGTGACAATACGCCGTGGGGTGTTGAACTCTGCAAACGTCTGGGTTCCGAAAACTTCAAACTGTTGTACGACATTTACCACATGCAGATTGATGAAGGCAATGTCATTGCGACCATCAAAGCCAATCACCAGTACTTCTCTCATTACCATACTGCCGGTGTACCGGGAAGACATGAACTGGACGACATGCAGGAACTGAATTACCCTGCCATCATCAAAGCTATTGTAGAAACTGGTTTCAAAGGCTATCTCGCCCAGGAATTTATTCCAAGAAATGCTGACAAAATCAAATCACTGAGTGACGCTGTTAAACTCTGCGACGTATAACCAACTATAAATGAACTCAAGAAGAATTTTCATCAAACAGGCTGCCGTAGCCGCTGCTGCTGCGACCCTGATTCCGGGCTTTGCCTGTTCGCCTGCCGCTGCAGGCACCAAAACGGTAGGTATTCAATTATATACCCTTAGAGACCTTCTGCCGAAGGATGTTAAAGGGGTAATAGAAAAAGTAGCTAAAGCAGGTTACAAGGAAGTAGAAACTTATGGTTATACTGCAGAAGCAGGCTTCTGGGGACTGGATGCCAAGTCATTCAAGTCCTTACTGGAGGCCAACGGACTGAAAGCACCAAGTGGACATTTCGGACTGGACGAATTTATGAAAACCGGTAATAAAGAAATATTGAAGCCATTACTGGCGGGTGCAGCAGAGCTGAACATGGAGTATTTTACCTGCCCGTATTTGGGAGAAGACCTGAGACCTGATCTGGACGGCTTCAAGAAAGTAGCTGCACGCTTAAATGAGGCAGCTGAACTGGCTAAACAGTCTGGTCTGCAAATGGCTTACCACAACCACGATTTTGAATTCAAGAAATATGGAGAGACGACAGGATATGACATCTTGTTGCAGGAAACCAACAAAGACCTGATCCATTTTGAAATGGACCTGTATTGGGTAGTGCGGTCAGGAAATGATCCTGTTGCTTTGTTTGACAAGCACCCGGGCCGTTTTGTGATGTGGCATGTCAAAGACATGGACAAGGTTGACAACACCAAAAACACGGAAGTTGGTAATGGTAAGATCGATTTCAAGAGCATTTACAAACACGCCAAGCAGGCTGGACTAAAGCACTTAATTGTGGAGCAGGAAAACTTTGCGATTGATCCTTTCGAAAGCATTAAGAAAAGCTTTGATTATGTAGATCACGAACTGGTTTAGGATACTCGTTTAAGACATTCGTCTAACACACCCGTCATCCCGAGGTACGAGGGATCTCTTGCTTAAGCATAGTTCAAGAGATCCCTCGTACCTCGGGATGACGGCATTAGGGCCGGGATGAAGCATTGTACACACGTCTTTCAGACAGTTCCTTTCATAAGATGAAAAATAATCCGCATCTTTGCGAACTTATTAAATAAAAGAAACCATAACAATCAATTAAAAAACAAGTAAATAACAACAAGAAAAATTAATTAAATCATGAAAATTGCAGTAGTAGGCGCCACCGGACTGGTAGGCACCGTAATGTTAAAAGTATTAGAAGAGCGTAACTTCCCGTTGACTGAATTAATCCCTGTAGCTTCTGAAAAGAGTGTTGGTAAGGAGATTTCTTTCAAGGGCAAGAAGTACGCTGTTGTAAATATGGATACTGCAATCGAAATGAGACCAGATATCGCCTTGTTCTCTGCAGGTGGCGGCACCTCTTTGAAAGATGCACCACGTTTTGCAGAAGTGGGTACAACAGTGATCGACAATTCGTCTGCATGGCGCATGGATGTCACTAAAAAACTGGTGGTTCCTGAAGTCAATGCCAATGTACTGACCAAAGAGGATAAGATCATCGCCAATCCAAACTGTTCGACCATTCAGATGGTGGTTGCCCTTAAGCCGCTTCACGATAAGTATAAAATCAAACGTGTGGTTGTCTCTACCTATCAATCGGTGACCGGCACAGGCGTGAAAGCAGTAGAACAATTGATGAACGAACGTAAAGGCATTACCGATGGCCCGATGGCTTACGCCTACCCGATCGACTTGAACGTGATTCCTCAGATTGATGTGTTCACCGAAAACGGATACACCAAAGAGGAAATGAAAATGATCCTGGAAACTCAGAAGATCATGGGTGACAACAGCATCAGGGTAACAGCTACAACGGTTCGTATCCCGGTAATGGGTGGTCACTCAGAGTCGGTAAACATCGAGTTTGAAAACGACTTTGTCCTTTCAGAGGTAACACAATTGCTGACCGATACGGATGGTGTGATCGTAGTAGATGATCCTGCAAACGCGAAATATCCGATGCCTAAAGATGCGCATGAAAAAGATGAGGTATTTGTAGGCCGGATCAGACGTGATGAATCCCTGCCAAATACGCTGAACATGTGGATCGTGGCTGACAACCTGCGTAAGGGTGCAGCGACCAATGCAGTTCAGATTGCTGAATATTTAGTAAAGAACGAATTGGTATAAGTTTAATTGACGAATTGAAATAAGTTTAACAGATAAAAAACGATTAATTACAGTTCGGTCGTCATCTCGACGATAGGAGAGATCTCTTGAATAGCACAAGCAAGAGATCTCTCCTATCGTCGAGATGACGGCTTTTTTAATTTTAACCTATTATAGAACCTACGACCCGTATGATGATGCTCAACAAAACTACCCTACTCCTTTTTCTTCTGCTGAGCCCGGTCCTTTCCTTCTCACAATCTCCCGCTAAAAGACTGGAACAATCTTTTAATACCTTATTAAATGATCCCCAGTCCAAATATGCCACTGTTGCGCTATGTGTTCTTGATGCCAATAGCGGACAGACCATCTTCGCTAAAAATGAAAACATCGGCCTGGCTACAGCCTCCACATTAAAAACGATCACCTCGGCTACAGCCTTCGGAATGCTGGGAAAAGACTTTCAATACCAGACAACACTGGCCTACAGCGGAACCATTGATGCAGAAGGCACACTCCATGGCAGCCTGGTCATCATCGGTGGAGGTGACCCCACGCTTGGGTCCTGGCGCTATGACCAAACTAAGGAGGGCAACATATTAAACCAATGGGTATCGGCCATTAGAAAGGCCGGGATTAAAAAGATAGATGGCAACGTCATCGGAGATGATAGCCTCTGGGGCTCACAGACGACTCCGGAAGGATGGATCTGGCAGGATATCGGGAATTATTATGGTGCAGGTGCGTCGGCACTAAGCTGGCGCGAAAATCAATTTGACTTGCACCTGAGGGCGAACAGATCCGGCAATACAGTTACTGTACTGAAAGCCGTTCCGCAAATGCCTTATTTGAAGATCGTCAACGAACTAAAAGCAGGGGAAGAAGGTACGGGCGACAGGGTATACGCCTACTTGCCCCCACTGGCTACGACAGCTTATTTAAGGGGTACCTGGGCGCTTGGGATCTCCAAAACCGGCATTTCCGCTGCATTACCTGACCCCGCTTTTGACGCAGCCTTCAGGTTGCAGGACACTTTGAAGCGCATCGGCATCCCGGCTTCCTTACCAGTCAGTACCACGAGGCAACTCAAGGCAGATCAGCAAGCATTGCCTTTGGTCAGTCAAAAGATCAGCACAATCAGTTCTCCTGCGCTCAGCCAGATGGTGTATTGGTTTCAAAAGAAAAGTGTGAATTTATACGGAGAGCATCTGCTGAAGACACTGGCCTGGAAAACCGGAAAAGAAGGGACTACAAAAAACGGTGCTGCTACAGTGATCAACTACTGGGCAGAAAGGGGCTTGGACAGAAAGGCACTCAATATCATTGATGGCAGCGGACTTTCACCTGGCACCAGGGTTACTGCAACAGCAATGGCCGGCGTACTGTACCAGTCGCAAAAGGAAAGCTGGTTTCCCGCCTATTACGATTCTTTTCCGGAAAACAATGGCATGAAACTCAAAAGCGGCACCATCAACGATGTCTCCTCTTATGCAGGATATTATACCGACTCCTCAGGCCGTAAATACATTATTGTGATCAACATCAACAATTATTCAGGCAGCGGAATCAGCAAAAAGCTTTTTAAAGTTCTGGATGCATTGAAATAAGCCCAAACAAATTGATAAATTGCAATGATTACCATTTTATCATCAGCAACCTATTTTTTATGAAGAGATTATCCGCATTATTGATCCTAGGCCTGATAAATTATACTGCTTACAGTCAAACCAACATCTCTGAATCAGCTGCCGCTGGTCAAACCGCGCTAACAAGATCAAATATGGCACCTGAAATTGCCATCATTCCGGAGCCTGTATCCCTTACCAAAGGTGAAGGCCATTTTGTACTGCCTGAAAATGTAGTGATCCAATCGCCAGCCTTGCCTGAGCTGAAACAGGTGGTCGCTTTTTTGCAGGAAAGATTTTCAATACCTACAGGCAGCTTCATTTCCAATGTCAGCACAGCTACACCTACCGCCAATATTAAACTGATCCTTAACGACAAAGCGCATCACCTCCTGGGCGATGAGGGTTATCAATTATCGATCACGCCTAATTTCATTACCATTAAGGCCAATAAACCTGCGGGCTTATTTTACGGTGCGCAAAGCCTCATCCAGTTGTTCCCGAAAGAGATTGAAAGCAAAGAAGGGATCAGTGGTGTGGACTGGAAGGCACCTTGCGTTGAAGTCACCGATTATCCACGCGTGGGCTGGAGGGGACTGATGTTTGACGTGTCCCGCCATTTCTTTACGAAGGCCGAAGTAAAACAATATATCGATGCCATGGTCCGCTATAAATACAACCTTTTGCACCTCCACCTGGCAGATGACGAGGGTTGGAGAATTGAGATCAAAGGCCTGCCTAAACTCACTGAAGTAGGTGCATGGCGCGTAGAAAAGACCGGCGAGTTTGGCAATTTTATCCCGCCTGCGGTGGATGAACCGCGCAACTATGGTGGTTTTTATACCCAGGAAGACATCAAAGAACTGGTGCAGTACGCGAAAGAACGTTTCGTCAACATCATGCCGGAAATCGACGTACCCGGACACAGTCTGGCCGTAATCGCTTCCTACCCTGAACTTTCCTGCACACCGGGTGCAGAAAGCTATCGTGTGCGCTCTGGTGAGCGGATCATGGACTGGTCGCGCGGGGCACCTCCTATTGCCCTGATCGACAACACACTTTGTCCGGCCAATGAACGCGTTTATGGTTTTCTGGATACGGTGATCACACAGATTGCTGCGCTCTTTCCTTTTGAATACATCCACATGGGCGGTGATGAAGCACCTTTCAATTTCTGGGAAAAGAACGAATCCATTAAAGCACTCATGAAAAAAGAGGGATTAAAAAACATGCACGACGTACAGGGATATTTTGAAAAACGCGTGCAAAAGATCGTAGAGTCCAAAGGTAAAAAGTTTATGGGCTGGGACGAGATCCTGGACGGCAACATGTCGCCAAGCGCCGGGGTCATGAGTTGGAGGGGCATGTCTTACGGAATTGAGGCTGCAAAGAAGAAACATGAAGTGGTGATGAGTCCGACTACCTTTGCTTATCTCGACTACATGCAGGCCGATGCCATTACAGAACCCAAAGTATATGCTTCTTTGCGGTTAAGCAAGTCTTATGAATTTGATCCGCTTCCTGCGGGTGTCGACCCCAAATATGTGAAAGGCGGGCAGGCCAACCTCTGGACCGAGCAGGTCTACAACATACGCCAGGCGGAATACATGACCTGGCCAAGGGGTATGGCCATCGCAGAGTCGGTTTGGTCTCCTGCAGAAAAGAAACACTGGCCCAGCTTTTTCGGCAAGGTAGAGCAGCATTTTAAGCGGCTGGACATCGCTGAAACAAAATACGCACCAAGTGCTTATGATCCCATCTTTGCGGTGAGCAGGTCGGCCGACAAACAACTGATGGTTGGTCTCAGCACGGAGGTAGAGGGACTTGACTTATATTACAGCTTCGACAATTCTTTTCCCGATCGCTTTTATCCAAAATATACCGGCCAGCTCACTGTACCTAAGGATGCCGCTGTGCTAAAAGTCATCACTTATAAGGGCAAAGAGCCGGTAGGCCGCATGATGGTTATGCCGGTTGAAGAACTCAATAAAAGGGCTGGAAAAAAATAGGTCTTGAGGTATTTCGTGCATATCGGCTACAATGGCCTCAGGTACAATGGCTGGCAAAGGCAGCCCGGCGTAATGAATGTACAGGGCGTTCTGGAACTGGCGCTCAGCCAGATCCTCAAAACACCTGTAGCGATCATCGGCTGCGGACGCACGGACGCACATGTTCACGCGAGCCAGTTTTTCTTTCACATGGACATCGAACAGGCCTGGGACTTTGACCTGCTCTTTCGCTTAAATAAGCTTTTGCCGCACAACATCGCTGTATTTGACATCATTCCTGTAGAAAGCCACCGCCATGCCCGATTCGATGCGGTGTTGCGGTCCTACGACTATTTTCTGCATACCTATAAGGATCCTTTTCTTCACGGACTCAGTTCTTTTTACCTGCTCAACGAGCTTGATTTTGATAAAATGAAACAGGCTGCTGCGGTGCTGCCAAATTATAAGGATTACCGCGCCTTTTGCACCAGTCCGGATAAATATGAACACACCATTTGTAATGTGATGTCAGCCCGCCTGCTGGTAGACCCCAGCGGCGATAAGTTACGCTTCCAGATCTCTTCCAATCGCTTTCTGGGCAAAATGATCCGGATCATCATGGGGCAATTGCTCAAGATCGGCCGCGGGGTACTCAGTGTCGATGAGTTTGAGAATTACCTGGTCACCAATACCACACCTGAACTGATTACACCTGCGCATCCCCAGGGACTATACCTCTCCAAAGTCACTTATCCTTACCTCAACCTTCCTCCGCGTACAGACTTCGCCTCTCCTTTTATAATTGGCTGATAACGAATATTTTGATCTTGACAATCTCATTTATTGTATGTAGATTTAATAGACCAAAATAAACATAGGAGGACGTAAATTATGACTGTTATCCAAAAAATTGAGCACTGGGGTGATCTTCACCATGCCAAATGGCTCGACCTCATCCGCATCGTACTGGGCATTCTCATCTTCAGCAAAGGAATTGCGATTGTCAGCAATACGGAGATTCTGCAAAATATGCTGCTTCAAAACAATGTATTTGGCTTTACGGGGGTAATGGCCAGTATAGCCATTCATATTGTGGGCTTTGTGCACCTTGTGGGTGGTATCCTCATCACCATCGGACTGGTCACCAGGTTTGCAGTGGTTATCCAGATTCCGATTCTGCTCTGCGCCGTGTTCTTTGTCAACCTGTCTCAGGGGCTTTCGCCTTTAAATGATGAACTGTGGTTGTCGATCATCGTTTTATTCCTGCTGGTCCTGTTCTGGGTAGTTGGCTCAGGCCCCTATTCGGTAGATGAAAGCATGAAGAAGAAACAGCGCGTTTACAGGTAGGAAGATTTCCCCTGCAGCAAGGCGTTCAGTGCATCGGCCGTCAGACCGAGGCCGTCAACCATCAGTTGTGCCTGCTGGTAAAAGCTGCGCCGCTCTGCCAATTTTCCTTCAATGAAGGCCACCAGTTCAGCGTCATTGAGGTTTTTGAGCAGGGGCCGCTTTTCCCTGCCTTTTTCCAGGCGTCTGGCCAGTGCGAGGGGTGACATATCGATGTAAACTGTGGTACCGTTGGCATTCATCCACTGCATGTTGTCGGCATAACAGGGTGCACCCCCTCCAGTAGCGATAATGCTGTGTTCCGGATAAGGAAATTCTTTCAGCACCTTGCTTTCCAGTTGCCTGAAAGCCTCCTCACCATGGGCAGAAAAAAACGCGCTAATCGTGCTGCCCGCCTGCTGCTCCACTTCATGGTCCAGGTCTACAAAAGAACTGCCTATTTTTGAGGCTAGCCTCTTGCCCATCGTGCTTTTTCCGCAACCCATAAATCCAATCAGAAATACTTTCATTTATGCCAGTTTAACCCTCGGATCAACCAGGGTATATAAGATATCTACTAAAATGTTTATGACCACAAAGATAAGGGCAATGAACAAGATCGCCCCCATTACCACCGGAAAATCTGACATTTCCAATGCGTTGACAGTGGTCCTGCCAAGCCCGTTGTAGCCGAAGATGTATTCCACAAAAAAAGATCCGGCAAGCAGTGAGGCAAACCAGCTCGAAATGGCGGTAATGACGGGATTTAACGCGTTCCTGAGGGCATGTTTGTAAATGATGGCATTCCTGCCCAGGCCTTTTGCCCTTGCTGTCCGGATGTAATCCTGTGAGAGGACATCCAGCATTGTACTTCTGGTCAGCTGCACCACAATAGCCAGCGGCCGCAGCCCCAGTGTAATCATGGGCAGCCATAAGTTCTTCCAGGTCATGATTTCTCCCTTAAAGGGATCGTAACTGTACAAACTGCCTGACATGTTTAGTCCGGTATAGTCGCTCAGCACAAAACCAAAGAGCCAGGCAATGATAATTCCCGCAAAAAAAGAGGGTGCCGAAATGCCCAATATCGCAAAGGCATTCGCCGACTTATCAATCCAGGTATCTTTGTTCATGGCCGATAAAACGCCTAAGAATATGCCAATTAAAGTAGCGAATAGCATTGATGTGACTGCCAGCACAAAAGTATTGGGTACGGTTTCAGAAAGGATCTCCGTCACATCCCGCCTGGTCTGGTAAGAGCGCCGCAGATAAGGCCATTTCAGTACCAGCACATCCTGTCCAAAAGAAATGAGTCTCACATACTTGTACTTCTCAGCCGATTCAATGGTATTTTCGTGAATGCTTAAAGGACAAAGGTCGTTGAAGTACAACATGAACTGCACCGGTTTTGATCTGTCCAGCCCAAACTCCTTGCGGACAGCTTCGAGCGATTGCACATCAGAGCGCTGTCCCATGGTCATCCTTGCCGGATCACCGGGCAGAATATTGAAAAGCACGAACACCACCCCTACCACACCCGCCATGACGGCAAATCCATACCAAAACTTCTTGATGGCGTAGTAGAGCATGTAGGTTAATTATTTAGCAAAATATAATTTTGAAAGTTCCTCAAACGAAGGGACTGCACTGTAATGCCATTTGTCGACGATTACCCCATTGCGCAACAACAACACACCCGGACTCGCCCGCACCATACTCTTCAGCGGCACGGCATCGGCATAAAACACTTCCATAAACAGCTTCATCTTTTTACTAAAGGCATCCGCATCCTGGGCAGTACTGGAAGTAAGCAGCACGGTCCTGATGTTGAACTGTTCCGCAGCATTCAGCGATAAGGCATTCAGTTTGGCCATTCCTGCTTCGTTCACCTCATGGAGGTTGTAGGAAACGACCAAAATGTTGTAGTATGGATTTTCGATCAGTTCCTTGGTATAGTCTGTGCCGGATGCATCCGAGATCACCAGGTCTTTAATTTTAGGCTCATATCCCTTTTTCACCAGCTTGCTTTCCGGCGTACCTACAATCTCCCAGTTGTCGTCTTTCCAGATTTCCGTTTTCAGGTAATCCTTGTCATTCATTACCTTGGTCTCTCCTGTAGCCTTGTTTTTCAAATCATACATGACCGAGTACTCATCCGGCTTTGCCCCCGGTGGAATGGTCATCAGTTCAGGGATATTTGCACCCACTTTGTAAGGCAGGAAATCAATGATCGGCAAGCGGCTGTAAGTATAAAGGCTAAACAGCACAGAGGCAACAAGTACCAATCCAAATATGGCCTTTTGCATCCCCGCAGAATTGACCAGCGGCTGGATCATCGCCTTGTGGACAAACAGGTATACGATCATAATCAGCAGCAAAATGTCTTTAGAAAACGATTGCCATGGCGTCAGCGGAATGGCATCGCCGAAACATCCGCAGGAGGTTACGACTTTAAAAAATGCAGAAGCAAAAGTGAGGATCGTAAAGAAGATGATCACCACCAGAAGTCCGGAAGTTACCTGCTTGCGCCAGGCCCCCAGCAACAACAGCGCGCCGAGCACAATCTCAAACACACAGAGCAGAATTGCAATTCCAGTGGCCATGCTGCTGAAAAAAGGCATGTGGAACACCTCAAAGTATTCTTCCAGTTTATAACCAAAGCCCAGCGGGTCATTGGCCTTGATCAAGCCCGAAAATATAAACAGGAGACCCACAAATACCCTGCAAAAATTCAATAAAAACTTCTTCATGCTTTATTTTACCCCCAATTTAATCAACGCAAAAACCGAATAGTTCAGCATGTCCTGGTAGTTGGCACTAACCCCTTCCGATGCCAGTGTTTTACCCAGGTTATCTTCAATCTGCTTTACCCTGAAAATCTTCATCAGGATCAGGTCGGTCAGCGAGCTGATCCGCATGTCCCTCCAGGCCTCACCATAGTCGTGGTTCTTGGCAAACATCAGTTCTTTGGTCGCGCTCACATAGGCGTCAAACAAAGCTTGCACCCTGGAAGGCTCCAGCTCATTTGGCTCATCAGCACCCAGCTCCAGTTGCATCATCGCAATCACGCAGTAGTTGACAATCCCAATATATTCCGAAGTGACATCCTCTCCCACTTTAGAAACTTTTTTCTCTTCCAGCGTGCGGATGCGCTGTGCTTTAATAAAGATCTGGTCGGTAATAGAGGAAGGCCTCAGAATGCGCCAGGCCGTCCCGTAGTCCTTGGTTTTCTTTAAAAACAGCGATCTGCAAACCGCCATTACTGAATCGTATTCTTGCGAAGTGTTTGTTGCCAATTTTAGTTAAGTTTGTATTCAAACGATGGCTAAAGATACATTTTTAAACGCAAAGCGCACACTTAACGTGAGGGGCAGGCTGGTTGACCTGGCCGTTCCGCGCGTCATGGGCATCCTCAATATTACTCCGGATTCTTTTTACAAAGACAGCAGGATCAGTACCGTAGATGATGCACTGCGCAAGGCAGAAGCCTTTATGAATGAGGGCGCTGCATTTATCGACCTTGGGGCCTATTCTTCACGTCCGGGTGCCGCTGAAGTCAGCACCGATGAGGAACTCAAAAGGCTGATTCCAATTGTAGAGGCCATCACAAAAAAGTTACCGGAAGCTTTACTTTCCATCGATACTTTCCGGGCCAAAGTAGCCCTGGAAAGCGTTACCGCAGGTGCACACCTGATCAATGACATCTCCGGTGGAGGCATGGACGAACTGATGTTCCAGACCATTGCAGACCTGCAGGTGCCCTATGTCATCATGCACATGAAAGGCAGCCCGGAAACCATGCAGCAGGAAGCCAGTTACCAGAACCTTGTCCTCGAAGTCATTGACCATTTCGCGGCAAAGATTGCAGCATTGAAAAAACTCGGCGTTCATGACGTCATCATAGATCCCGGTTTTGGGTTTGCAAAGACGCTGGACCACAACTACGAACTGATGTCCAGGCTGCAGGACCTGCAATTGTTCGGCCTGCCCATTTTAGCAGGAATCTCAAGGAAGTCGATGATTTATAAACAACTGGGCATTTCTGCAGCTGAAGCGTTAAACGGGACTACGGTTCTGAACACCATTGCGCTGCTCAAAGGCGCAAGTATTCTGAGGGTGCACGATGTCAAAGCAGCATCAGAGTGCATTGCACTGATTGAAAAACTGCAGCAAAATTAAGAACACCTAATTATTACATAAGATGAAAACACTGGACTGGAATTTTGATTTTCTGCATTTAACGATTACAGATTCGGTGGACATCATCCTGGTCGCACTCCTGATCTATTACATTTACAACCTGATCAAAAACACCGTAGCGGTCAATCTTTTCCTCGGCATGGTGATCATCTTTTTTCTCTACCGGGTGGTCCTGCTGCTCAAAATGAAATTGCTGTCCAGCATCATCGATTCATTCATGAGCGTAGGGATCATTGCACTCATCGTTATTTTTCAACCTGAGATCCGCAGGTTCTTGCTGCTAATCGGCAAGAATACTTTTATGCAGCAGAACAAAGCCTGGTGGGGCTACCTGTTTGGTTCTAAAAATATTGAGCGCGACAACCTCGTCCGCATCAAGCCGATCATTGATGCCTGCAAAAGCATGAAGAAATCGAGAACAGGGGCATTGATGGTCTTTGTTAAATTTTACGACGATCAGCTATTTGCCAACAGCTGTGAAGTGATGGATGCCAAAATCTCCAAACGCTTACTGGAAAGCATCTTTCAGAAATACAGTCCGCTTCATGACGGTGCGGTTGTCATGTCGGAAAACAAGATCAGAAGTGCCAGTTGTATTCTTCCGCTGACGGACAACGACAAGCTACCCCCGCAATTTGGATTGCGTCACCGGGCAGGCATTGGGGTATCAGAAGCTACTGATGCTGTAGCGGTCATTATCTCAGAGGAAACAGGTGAAATCGCCTATGCCAAACAAGGCCGGGTCAGGATGAATGTGTCTTTTGGGGAACTGGAAAAATTATTAAACAAAGACTTTTAAACCATCCTGACGATTACCACTCTATCTTATAAATAAACCACACATATGAAACGAATCATTTTAACCATTTTCCTCTGCGCAGGACTCTTCAGTGCCAGCTTTGCGCAAAAAAAGGAAGCAAAAGCTAAAAAAACACCTCAGGAAAAAGCCCAGCAGGCAACTGACGAACTGAACAAAAAGCTTTCCCTTACGCCAGAGCAGAAGTCAAAGATTTATGCCATCAACCTGACTGGCTTCAGTAAAACCAAGACAGAAAAAGTCAAAGACGGCAAAAAAGACAAAGCGGCCATTAAAGCGGCAAAAGCAGAAAGAGACCAGAAAATCAGTGCGGTGTTAAATGAGAGCCAGCGTAAAAACTTTGAAGTAGAAAAAGCGGCTAAGAAAACCTCCAAAAAAGAAGGTAAGAAAAAGTCTTAAATTATGAAGGGAGGTCAATATAAATCTTCCTCCCCTCAAACAATCATCCCTATTGTAACAACAAAAATACAGGTTTAAATTTATAAACCAAATTTATTTTAAAATAACTGTATCATGTTGATTACAAGGATACTGTATATCATTTAACTAGATATTTTTCGGATTAAAGGCACCGTGCTCCCGGTCATTTTTATAGTTCAGCGCATCGTTATTTTCTGCTGATTCTTTGGCTTCCGCCATCTCTTTCAGACTTAGGTTGGCATCAATATTATTTTCCCTTTTATCCTCCCGTCCTTTCAGGGTTTTGTCTTCCTGACTTTGCTCAAAGCCAGGGTCCACATTCGGGTTTTCAAACTGTGTTTCCGTTGTATTGTTCTCTTGATTTTCCATGACTAAATTTTTTTTAGTGGATTATATCCATACAACAACTCAGCACCGCATAGGTTTCAAATAAAAAAAGCCTGCCATGTCGGCAGGCTTTTCCGGAGCGAACAAATATTATTGGGTAATCTTAACGATATCCTTGCTGTTGGCTTTGAAGAACAGGTTGCCCCTCGCGTCACTTACAAACTCGATTGATGAACTATAGTCATTCAAGTCAATTGAAGGAAATTTGATAATGAAAGTACCCAGCGATGTGGAGGTTCCACTTCCGTTCTTCGTTTTCCGGATCATCCAGGTCTTACCTATGGAGCCTGCTACATAAGAGTGGTCCATAATGGTGTAAAAGTTTTCATCTGCATCAAGTGCATACTTCAACCATGGAATGTTGTTGGACTTGGCAAAAAGCTCCGGATCATCTGTACCATACAAGCTCTTCAGAGTAATATCTGTCGGTACAAATGTATCCTTGCTCAGGTCATATTTAATGAAGCGGCAATTGTTGGCGGTCTGCCCGTTTTCTGTCTCCTGACTGAAATAAGCGAAATTACCAGAGAAAAATGCACCATTGTCTTTCTGGAGACCCAATATGTTGTTTGGCCCTTCGGTGATCTTGGTGCCATCTGCTTTGAATTTCAGGTAAGCGCGCAGGTGGACCTGGTGATTGGCATCCACGAAGAAATGTGTCCTGCCGGCAAACAGTTCAAATTCCTTGGCGAACTGACTCACAGTCAAACCATCTGGTGAAATTTTATAGATTGAATAGTTCAGTCCGCTTTCATATTTCAGCACATAGACATTTCCTTCTGCATCAGTGGTAATGTGCGTTATCATATTGATACGCTCATCATTTGTGAGCAATACAGGTGCGGAGCCTCCTGCCGGATCAACTTTATACACCCTGCTGGTATTGTTGTACTTTAACAATGTATAATCAGAGAAATAAATCATGTTTTTCACTTTATCCAGGTGCATCACACCGATATCAGAAGTAGCCGTAGTGACCTTGCTGAATTTCAGGGCACCGGATTTCACGTCGATATAATCTACCGTGGTACTTCCTGTGCCGCCAGCGTCTGCCAGAACAGTGAATGTAGTGCTGAATCCCGCAGCGGGTACTGCATTGGTTCCGTTTACATCGATCAGAATGCCGCCGGTGATTGCACTCTGTGGCACTTCAACAGTCAGGGTAGTGGCTGTGGCTGTTTTTATCGTTGCCAGTACGACTGTCCCTCCTGTCTTGGTCGCAAAGAAAACCTTATTGTCGCTGATCCGGGTACTGAAATTTGTTCCCGTCAACGTCACAGTAGTTCCTGTTTTGGCACTGCTGGGCGACATGGCTTTAAAGGTTGGTGTGCTCGATGTGGTTGGTACAGTAATCGTCGCACCCTGCGGGTCTTTGTTGTCCGCGGTAATGTTCTTGATCACCAGTGCCAGGTCTCCTGAACTGATCGTGGTCGGAACGGTAAACTTGATTTCCGTATCGGTAACTGAAGTAATGCCGATCACTGTGGTTCCTATCGTTACTTTTACGTCAGTGGCAATCGTGCCAAAGCCAGTTCCGCTAATCGTCACCACGTCACCCGGCTTGGGGTTCCTCGGTTGAATGCTACTGATGGATGGCACCGGGCTTTCAGGGTTTTGCTCAGTAGGGCTGTCTTTCTTACAAGAAAATAATGCTGTTCCTATCAGCAGGAACAGCATCGTTAGTGTTTTTGATAAATGTAGTTTCATGGAGTTTAATTTTATACTCCAAAATTCAGGATATGCGGACTACAGCGCAATGAGCAAGTCTACCAATAATGATGGGTATAAATACCTATCTGGCTTTCAGTTTGTCATCCAGCATTTTGATAAAAAATCCGCCAACTACACTCCTGGCTGTAAAATTCTGGCGTCTCGCATCGGTCGTCTCATGCCAGTCGCTCAATGGTACCCGGTCGGGGGTTTCCACGGCATATTTGTATACAGGCGCAATCAAGGCTTTAAAATCCGCAGACTCCTCAGCCAGTGTTGCTGTCCAGGTAATCCAGTCTGACTTGGTATAGGTCTTGCGGCTATCCAGCGGCAATCCGTATTTCAGTTGTTTGCCCAGGTAAAACTTAATTTCTTTGCGGTATACTTCCTTTGGAAACAGGTCCAGGCTCAGCACTTTGTCCCACACCATATTGTACTTCTGGCTCCAGGTATTTTTGTTGTCAAAGGTCAGCGCGTAATGGTCACCCGCATCTGCCAGCTCCATCCATTTTTTGGCCATGTACTTCGCCATCGCGGTGTATTTATCGCCGGTTGCTTTTTCGCCCAGCATAGTGGCCATCATGCCGTAACCACCCAGGGCAACAATCGCTTTTACAGATAAGTTCGCATTGCGGGCCAGGTGACCGGCAAAGTCATCGGTGCTCAACTGGTTTTCCGGATCCAGTCCTTTCTGCGCCAGGTAATCTGCCCAGATCGTCAGGGTCTTCCAGTGCTTTTTGGCGTATTCGGCATTGCCTTCCACTTTAGTAATGGCCGCTGCCAAAATGATCATGTTTCCGGATTCTTCTACCGGCATGTCTTCACCGTACGTCTGTCCATTGGCCAGCGGATAAGTACCCAAATCGTGCGAAGAATAGGGCTTTGCCCATTTGCCGGTCTCGCTGAAGTAAAAAATTCCGTTCATCATGGCTTTCAGCAGATCCGGGTTGTACAGCAGAAACAAAGGTGCTGAAGGGTAAGTTACGTCAACCGTACCGATCGATCCGTTACTGAAGTTTTCTTTGGATAAAAACAGCAGTTCTCCCTGCGGACTTTTCACCAGTTTATGGGCAGTAATGGCCTGACGGTAGCCCATCACGCATAGCCTGGCATATTCCTCACCACCACTTTTCACCGCATCGGCGTATAATTTCTGATCAAATGTTGCACATCGTTTCACAATAGCAGCGTATTGCGCCGCAGCCAGCTGCATCTGGTGTTCCAGCGTTTCTTTTCCGCTGTTGTTCCACCAGGGCCGCAAATTGGTTTTAAAGTATTGCAGGGCGTATATATCGTCATAACCCAGCATCACAAACTGTTCCTTTGCTGTTGAACCGATTTTGCCCATCGGGATCAGTGTGTTTAAAACCAGTTTTTCACCTTTCAGACTGGCTGGTCCGGCCGGTGCTGCAGTACTCAGTACCTTCAGGGCATCTGTGCTGCTGCTGATGTTTTGTACCGCCTTATAACTTGCTGGCACACCCACATACATATATCCCCAGTCGATCCTGACATCATCGCCCTTACGGATCAGCATCGGCTGTTCGACTGTTCCTGCCTTCAATATAGAGAGCTGGTTGGCCATATATTTTTTTGCTTCTACTTCTTGTGTCGCATTGTGTACCGCAATGTTTGTTGATGCACCAAAATACAACTGCACATCGTGTGCTGCACCATCGTTGGATTTTACTTTGGCGGCAATATAGGTAACCGGCCGCGACAACAAATCCAGGTCGTCCATCAATTGCGGAGAGGTAAAGGTCAGCGTCAGGTCGATCTTACCGGCGCTGAACTGATAGATCGTTTGGGTTGCGTTAAACTGAAAGTCTTTTTGTACCGCTTCGCTGATCTGCAGGGCATCTTTTGCAGGTGGTTCTTCCACCAGTCCCACATCTAGAAAGGACGGGCCGCCGGTATTGACAGCATAGATGGCCAGTACGTTTTTGCCTTTCTTCAAACTGCCCAGTCCGTCCAGGGGAATGTAGACAAACTTGCCTTCCAGTTTCCCTTTGCTATACACCTCTTTTCCGTTCAGGTATACAGTGGCCTTATCGTCATGTCTGATCTGCAGGTAGAGTTTGTTTCCGGTCAACTGCTCCAGTTTGAAAGTCCTGCGTACCCAGATTTCATCCTTCTTCCATGGGGTTCTGGCCTGATTGCGCTCGCTACCGGCAGGTCCCAATGCGGTCTTCCAGCTGCTGTCGTCAAAGTCATTGCCTGCCCAGTCTGTTGAAGGTTTATCTTCTGTATAGGATTGAAGCTGTGCTTTTTCATCTGCCGCAGGCAATACAGTATGGTATATTTTTTCAGTTTTACCCAAAAAGCTGTATACCTGACCGTCCACTTTAATCAGCCCGGTGAGCGACTGATTTGCACCGGTCCAGTGTTTGGTGGTGCCTGTATTCAGCGAGTCGGTGTCCGACCAGATGCTAAAATAAGGATCATGAGTGACCAGTGGATAAGCCGGTGCTTTACGTTTCTGGGCAAAGGCAATATCCTGTACGAAAACTGCAGAACAGGCAGCCAGGACTAGGCACAAAATTCTTTTCTTCATAGGAAGCTAAATCGATAAATCAACCTGCAAAATAAGAATTTATTTTACTTTTTCCGGCTCAATCCATTCCTGCTGCTCAGTACACCGGTGATTGTAACCATCCCGGCGATCGCCACAAAGAACAGCAGTACGGCTATGGGATCCGGATTAAAGCTGCTTTCGAAACTAAAGCGCGCCAGCGCCCAACTGCCAGTCAGGGCCAGCAACAAGCCTGCCCCGGCAGAAAAGGCACCTAAAAAGAAATATTCGATAGCTGTAATGCTCAATATCTGCTTTCGGCTGGCACCCAGTGTCCGCAGCAGTAAACTTTCCTGCAACCGTTGCGCCTTACTGGTCAGCACCGAAGAGATGAGCACAATCCAGCCGGTTGCCATACTAAACAGGGCCATAAAACGGATCACAAAACTGATCTTTGAGAGCAGTTCGTCCAGCACCTTCAGCACCAGCTTCAAGTCCAGCACAGATACATTCGGGAAGACCCGTACAATTGCCCCCTGGTATTTGGCCGAAAGCGCATTGTCCGGCACCCGGGTCATGAGTACGTGAAACTGTGGCGCCTCTTCCAGCACCCCGGTCGGAAATACGACCCTGAAATTGGTTTGCATCCTGCTCCAGTTCACCTCCCGGATACTGCCAACTACGGTAGGAATGATCATGCCCTGCACATTGAAACTAAGTTTATCACCCACCTTCACACGAATGCCACTGGCATAGTTTTCTTCCAGCGACACATAGATGATTCCGTCGGGCTGACTCACTTTGCCACTCCATTTTCCGTCCACCACTTTTTCTGCGGCGGTCAGCGTGTCCTGAAAAGTCACCCGCAGTTCTCCCCTGAAGGCGCGCTGGGAAGGCCCTTCCCTTTCCTCCCTTTTACCCGGTTTTTTCTTTTCCGTACTGTCGGCCGCAGCCAGCTGCGCCTGTGTCTTGCCATTCACTTCCTCTACGCGGACTGTAACAATGGGCACCTGGTTCATCACCGGCAGTTTATACGACCTGGTCAGGTCTGCAACAGCTTTCTTTTGGGCAGGTTGTATGTCAAACAGCACCATATTGGGCTGACTTTCTCCGGATGACAGGGTTACTCTTTTGATCAGGATGCCCTGGACAAAGAACAGGGTGCAGATAAAAGTGGTAGACAAGCCTATGGAGATGGTCAGCATCAGCGTCTGGTTATTCGGCCTGTACAAATTCGCAAATCCTTGTCGCCAGATATACCCGATACCGGAAGGCAACAACCTGCGCACCAGCCACATCAGCAAACGCGACAATAAAAATAGCAGCACAAAAGCCACCCCAATGCCGCCCGTAAAGGACAGCGCCTGGAGCCAGCCTTCCATCTGCAGGTACGTAAATCCGTATACAAACAAAACGATCAGCAGATAAACCAACCATTGAAAGGGATCGACAGCTTTTTTAGTGGCTCCTTCAAATGAACTCCGTAATGCATTCAGCGGAGAGATGCGGCGTACAGACAACAAGGCAGGCAGGGCAAACAAAATCGAGATGATCAGTCCGAGTGCGAGGCCTTGTCCGATGGCTGACCAGGAAACCTGCATGGTAATTTCGACGGGTAAAAAGTCTTTCAGTACGGCCGGCAATACAAACTGGATCAGCGTACCCAGCGCACTTCCCGCCAGTCCCCCGATCACACCGATAAAAGCAATCTGGATCAGGAAGATCAGAAAAGCCTCCCGGGCTTTCACACCAAGGCAGCGTAGCGTAGCGATCGTACCCAGTTTCTCACTGATGTACACATGAATGGCACTGCCCACACCGATACATCCCAGCAGCAGTGCGACAAAACCAGCCAGCGCCAGAAAACGGTTCACGTCCCTGAACGATCTGCCGGTACTTTCTTTGCGGGAAGCCACCGTTTCGGTATCCAGCCCTTCTTTTTCAAAGATTTTCTGTTGTTGTTTGACGACCTGCTCCGCCCGTTTCGGGTCGGCGAACTTGATATAATATTTGTACTGGATCCGGCTGCCGATCTTGGTCAGACCGGTCTGTTCTAGGTATTTGAGCGGAATGTAAACAATGGGTGCTACCGTAGACGAGAGGCCAGTCTGCCCCGGCGCTTTGTCCAGCGCCCCGGCAATCTCAAAAGTCAGCGCCCCAACCTTAATCGAATCTCCCGGTTTGGCATTGTATTGCAGCATCACGGTTTTGTCCACCAGCGCCCTCCTGTCCTTTCTGAAGGCGGTAGCAGCCGCAGCGGGACTCGCTTCTATCGTTCCGTAATAGGGATAATTGCCTTCCAGCGCCCGTACCTGTACCAACCTGCTCCCCTGGTTGTTCACAAAATACAGCATCGAGGCAAAGCTCCGTTCGGCTGAGTATTCTTGTCCGAGGGTATCAATCATTGCCAGTGTTTTTTTTCCGGCCGCCTTCCGTCCTTCTAAAATCAGATCCGCACCGGTCAGGGTTTTTGCCTGCTCGTCGATATCGTGCTGCAGGTTGTCCCTGAAAGAGTAGACCGCTACCAGCGCAGCAATACCAAGAATGATCGCAGAAACAAACAGCAGCAAGCGTGACCTGTTCCTGCGACTGTCGCGCCAGGCCATGGTAAACAGCCAGCCGGCATTCACCGATCTGTTGTACGGACTATCCTGCATATTCATCTGCTATAACGATACCGCCTTTGAGTTTGATGATCCTGGAAGTCCTTGCAGCCAGATCGAGATCATGGGTTACAATGATCAGTGTAGTTCCGGCTTCCTTGTTCAGGTCAAACAATAATTTCTCTATTTTTTCACTGGTTTCTGCATCCAGGTTGCCCGTCGGCTCATCGGCAAAAAGCACAGCTGGTTTATTGGCAAAAGCACGTGCAATAGACACACGTTGTTGCTCACCGCCTGACAACTGCACCGGGTAATGGTGCGACCGGTCAGCCAGGCCAACCTTGTCCAGCAGATCCATTGCCCTTTCCCTGATGTTCTTTTCCCGCCGCAACTCCATCGGCACCATCACATTTTCAACGGCTGTCAACGTAGGCATCAGCTGAAAGTTCTGAAAGATGAAGCCTACGTAATTGTTGCGCACCGCAGCCCGCTCATCTTCACTCAGTTTGTCCAGCACTACCTTATTCAGCACCACACTGCCTGTTGTCGCCTGGTCCAATCCGGCACAAATGCCAAGCAAGGTCGTCTTTCCGCTCCCTGAAGGGCCGGTAATGGCAACCGTAGTGCCTTTAATGATAGAAAAATCGATACCTTTAAGCACGGCAAGTTCCCTGCCTGCGCTTTTGTATATTTTATTGACCTGCTTGATTTCTAGGATATTTTCAACACCGGGTACAGTTTCGGTGTAATGACTGGGCTCAGTTGGACGGATATTTTCAGACAGCATGCAAAGGATTTTAAACTTAAAGATTCGTTACCTGTTAAATAAGGAGAATTCGTACTTGTTAAATATACAAGCTTAAACAAGTAGTCTGTATATTAGATTTTTATATTACACATATGTTACGCAACACCTTCAAAAGCCTCTTCCTGCTGGCACTTATTTCCGCAGGCTGCGGAAATGATCAAAATAAAACTGCCAGTCAGGACAGTAAAGAAATGGCTACCGAGACTGATAATGCCGGCACCGGAGCCGACAAAACAGCGACCGGTCAGGCAGCTGGCGCTGAGTCCGGCAAACAGAACATTCTTTTCTTTGGAACGAGTCTCACAGCAGGTTATGGACTGGACGACCCTTCGGAAGCCTACCCTTCATTGATCCAGCAAAAGATCGACGCTTTAAAATTGCCTTATAAAGTCATCAATGGCGGACTGAGCGGCGAAACCTCTGCCGCGGGCAAGAGCAGGATTGACTGGTTACTGAAACAAAAAGTTGACATTTTTGTACTTGAACTGGGCGCCAATGATGGCTTGAGGGGCTTATCGGTACCGCAGACTGCAGTCAACCTGCAGGCCATCATTGACAAAGTCAAAAAGAAATACCCTGAAGTAAAGATGGTCATGATCGGCATGCAGATGCCACCCAATATGGGCGCTAAATATACGTCCGATTTTAAGGCGATCTTCAGTACACTTGCTGAAAAGAATAAAATGACCTATGTGCCATTCCTGCTCGAAGGCGTAGGGGGCATTGCCAAACTGAACCAAAACGACGGCATCCACCCAACCGCAGAAGGTCAAAAAATCCTGGCTGAGAATGTCTGGAAAGAACTGAAGGCACTGTTGCAATAGCCACAACAGCGCTCTGCAATCGCAGCAACTGCCGGCTTGGATTAGCGGACAACAACTCAAGCGATAGCAGGTAAATCGCGGTGGAAAAGCATTAATCTCCGACCCAAGCTTCGCTCCAGAGCGTCTTATCTGTGTTTTTAAACATCCTGCCCAATTGGTTGTTGTACTGAAAATGGCAACCTAATTTCTACCTGATGAAAAAACACTTCCTCCTGATCGCTGCGCTTCCTTTTTTTATGGCCTGCAGCAGCAATCCGCGCGACAAGTCCTCTGACCGTGATACCTCTACCCTCGATACTGCTGCCCTCGGCATGAATACCCTTCCCATGCCTGATACCAATGCAGCCAAAACCAAGTTCAGTAAAGTCATTGGCTGGCCGGAAGGTAAAACACCCCTCGCTCCCGCTGGCTTTACCGTAACCAAATTTGCCGGCAATTTTAAAAGTCCGCGCAACATCTATGTGGCGCCCAATGGCGATATCTTCGTGGTACTCAGCAATTCGGAACGCTCGCTGAAAGAGAAAGTAGTAGGTGCCATCACCGGCAAAGCCAAAGCTGAAGTGGCCGGAGAAAGTGCCAATACGGTAGTGCTGCTTCGTGATGCCGACAAAGACGGGGTGCCTGAACTGAAGACCAATTTCCTGGGCGGACTCAATCAGCCTTATGGTGTCCTCATCATCGGCGATGCCTTTTATGTCGCCAATACGGACGGACTCTGGAAATACCCTTACAAAACCGGAGATACTAAAATTACAGGCAAAGGAACCATGATCTTGTCGCTTCCTGCAGGGGGATACAACAACCACTGGACCCGAAACCTGATCGCGAATGCAGACAATTCAAAGATCTATATCTCTGTCGGCTCCGGCAGCAACGCTGGGGAGAATGGTATGGAAAATGAGCTCCGCCGGGCAGATATCCTGGAGGTTAACCCTGACGGAACAGGTGAAATCATTTATGCAGGCGGCCTGAGAAACCCGGTCGGTATGGACTGGGCTCCCGACGGCAGCACCCTGTGGACTTCGGTCAACGAGCGGGACGGTCTGGGCGATGACCTCGTACCGGATTACATCACCAGCGTCAAAAAGGACGGCTTTTATGGCTGGCCGTACTCCTATTTCGGCAAAAATGAAGACCCCAGACTAAAAGGACAGAAACCCGATCTGGTTGCCAAAGCCATTGTACCGGATCTTGCTGTTGGCGCACATACCGCCTCCCTTGGCTTCACTTTTTACAAAGACAGCAAATTTCCTGAGCAATACCGGAATGGCGCTTTCATTGGTCAGCACGGCTCCTGGAACCGCTCCGAACTGGTGGGCTACAAAGTTGCCTTTGTTCCCTTTAAAAACGGCAAACCCAGTGGTCCAGTGCAGGACTTCCTGACCGGCTTTATCGCCGACGAAGAAAAGGGTGAAGTCTACGGCCGGCCGGTCGATGTTGCAGTCGCACCTGATGGCGCATTACTGGTAGCCGATGACGTGAGCAGCACGGTCTGGAGGATCGCGGCCAAATAAAGCCGTACTTCTCTACAAACCCTTTTCTTTTTGCCATTCGACGTTACAATTGAACAGGTTGTGACCAATGCGCAATTTGCGCAACAGTTCCGCCAGTCTTTCATAACAATTGATGATCTCCAACCGCGTTTGTGTGGGAAGTTCTTCAAGGTCCAGCAAAATCGAATAATTCAGGAAACGCCTTAACGTCTCTTCGCATAGATTCAGACCATGGAGATCCATTGGCCTGTACTCTGGCTCGTCAGTTTTCATATGTTTATAATCAGTTAGTTTGCTCAATCGCGAGTGGGATAGTATGCCATCCTGCTCAGTTCCAAACTTAACAAACATATTACTATATACAAAATAGAATATCAATTAAGATCTATATATTTTCTCATTTTGCCTTCGTGCCAAAGACCGAAAGAAATGCGAAAAAGGAATATGCAGAACGACTGAAGGCTTTTCGGAAGGCTGCAGATGTATCTCAGGAGAATCTAGCCAGGGCACTGGGTGTTCACCAGCCCTACATCGCCGCTGTCGAATCCGCCAGAATCAGCATTGGTATTGACAGGCAGGAAGAGATTGCAGGCTATTTCGGACTAAAGTATTATGAATTTTCAGACCCCAAGCTTGAAATTCCATCGAAATGGGAACTCCGTGAAAGTATTGCTGAATACGTCAGATCGGCAAATATCGACCCGGGTTATCTTGCCAATGAATCGCCAAATTACGTCAAGTATATCGACCTGCTGCTCGAAACTGATTTCTTATCGGAACCTAAAACAGCCAGGGAGATTGCAGATGAACTTCAGATCAAACATGCGCTGGCGATCCCCGCATCACGCGTCTCTGACATTCTGAGCCGCTCTCCGAGAAAAGACATGCTGGAGATCATCCGCCCGGAACAGGGAAAAGGCAATAAGTATCAATTAAAGAGTTGAACAATACCGCGCCAAATCTATAGTTTTGCTATTTTAATAAATCTGTCTATCTTTAACTCACAGTAAAATAGACGGGTTTTAACTAAGTTGATATTGGGGCTAAGGTAGTTCCAATAACCGTTCGTACTGACTGCACCGTGAGTGCACCATGAGTCCACGGTGAGTGCACCTTTTTCCTAGAAAAACCTGCACTCACCCTGCATTTAAAGATCAGTCAATGTTTACTCATTACGAACGGAGATTAGACTTAGATAGAATCCGGCCTTACTCGAATATTAACTTAACATAAAAAAACAATGGGAACATTTGATGGAAAACGCATCAGGGGATTGGTGGGGTCTGTCGTATTCAGACAGGGTAGAAAAAATCAGGAAATCGTGCAGACTGCACCTGCAAGCCTAAAACAAACCAAAGCTACAAAAATTGCCGGAAAAACATTCGGGCAGGGCAGCACATTGGCATGTGTCATCAGGGAAGATCTACGGCCCGTCACCCTCGATAACTATGACGGTGATATGGTCAATGATTTTGCAACCCCTGTTCGTGATGTACTGAAACAATGCTTCGATAAAGAAACGGGCTTCTACACCTTTGAGCAGGATAGCTTTGCCCGTCTGGAGGGCTTTGAATTCAATCCGAGATCTTTGCTCATCAACAGTCTCCTGGTGGCGCCGGAAACCGCCCTGAACGGGAATACATTTACAGTCAGTATTCCTGAATTTGAAGTACCGCAAAAATTTAAGTTTCCCGGAAACACTAATGTCTGCAGACTTAGGGTAGGCGTATCGGTGATTGCCCTGCATGCGGGGCTCAATATTGATCTGCTGGTTCAGGAGCTGGAGATCAGTGCAGGCGAACATATAGTCCCAGCCAGTGCGTTTGAATTTGAAGTAAGTGAGGGGTGCCTATGTGTAGCGGCCATTTCACTGACCTACTTCAGGCTTCACGAGGGCATTAAAGCAGTCTATAACTTCAAGGATTTTCATCCGGCAGCGGTATGCGGAGCGATAGTTACTCCGGGAACTTTTATTGTACCACCGCCCTATACGAAAGTGGGAAATAAGACAATTCCAACAAAATGGTGCCAAGCAGGCAGGATTAAATTACCTGCAAAACCAGCAGAGCAAGATTCTACAACAGAGGATCCATCAGGAGAGGAATAAAAAAGCAGGGCATAAACAAGCGGCGCTTCCCGATTTGGGAAGCGCCGCTTGTTTTGATATTTTTTAGCACAGCACTTCTAGCACAGTCCTAACGACCGGCAAAAGACTTGCTGTTATTTAGCAATATTGCTCAAATGCACCGATCAGGCTGTCAGCGATCATTTGTGCCGGACGGCCTTCGATCTGGTGACGCTCGATCATGTGAACCAGTTTACCGTCTTTGAACAATGCCATGGATGGGGATGAAGGCGGGAATGGAATCATGTAACCCCTTGCCCTGTCTACCGCATCTTTTTCCATCCCTGCAAAAACAGTAACCAGTTTATCAGGATGTTTTTCATTGGCTGCAGCCAATCTTGCTGCCGGACGTGCATTCGCTGCTGCACAGCCACATACAGAGTTTACAACGACAAATACAGTTCCTTCGCCAGTGATGGCCTGATCTACTTCTGCTGCACTTTTCAGCTCCTCAAAACCTACTTTAGTAAGTTCTGCACGCATTGGTTCAACTAAATATTCTGGATACATATGCTTTAATATTTTATAATTTTCCTTTTTGAGAACACAAAGGTACTGTGCCGGGATTTAGCATCAAAGGATAAGGAACTCAAGTGTTTAGTTTTTACCTTCAAATGATGCGTTCGGAAAATTACCACATCCCGGTTTAAAGGATGTAATACATTTTTGTTTTTCCGGCATGCAGGCCAACTTGCTTCTCCTCCTGCCTGTAATTTTCTTTCAGCATTTGTTTGACATCCCTTTCGATCGTCATACAAATCGATGTGGTAGGGGTGTCGGTAGGCTTGTTTTCGAACGGATCCTGCAGGTGTATGGCCATTTTTTCAATCAGGAAAAATGAACAGGCAATCGCAATTACCAAAGGAATGGTAGCGAAACTGAAGAACTCGATCAGTCCGAATGGCAGCAACAGCACAAAAAGTACTATCGAAAAGTGGATGTAGACACTATAGGTGACCGGAAAGATCGTGTTCTTGATCCGTTCGCAGCCACCCATTTGGTTAGAAAAGGCTGTTAAGGTCTTGTCCATTTGCACCTGCTGGTATTCGTTGATCCAGCCCAGCTTAAAAGCGCTGCGGAGGTCGCTACCCTGAAGTTCGAGCAAAGCAAGCGGAATGTTACTGTAGTTTTTGATGTAGTTGAGGTCCTCACGACTGATGAGTCGCTCGAGGCCCTCCAGCGGATTTTGTTTGCGGAGGTGACGGCTCAGTGCATGGCACCAGGCAATCTGGCGACGGGCGACACGCTCACAGAATGCCTTTTCGTCATCGGCTTCGTAAGGATTGTCGACGAAGGTCAGCAGTTGACGTGTGAGTGAGCGGGTATCGTTTACTACCGCTCCCCAAAGTGTGCGTGCCTCCCACCAGCGGTCGTAAGCCTGGTTGGACTTAAAAGCCAGAAGCAGGGAGATGACTGTACCTAAAATTGTCGGCACGGCTATAGGTATCGAGATCCGGGTGACATGAAAATTGCTGTACAAGATCGTGATCAGGGTAGCGTACACGGCTACGATTAGGATCTCCTTGCCTATTTTTCCAAAGATATATTTTACGGGTATGTTTTCTTTTAACAGCATAAGTTTTTTTTATTTAAAGGGTGAATCAACTAGACGGCCATCAGGCTTTCTTCTTCCTGAACCGGGATAGGCTGAGGACGTGGGTTTTCCTGTTTTTGTAAAACAGTCAGCACCGGTAATCCGCATTTGAACACCAAAGACGAAGGGTCGATGCTCGCCGGGTTCAGTTTCTGGCAGGAGCACAGTTCAGGATGAAGGATGCCGTCGACCTCCTGTGCTTCCAGGAAATTGCGGAACATGCTCAGCGTACTGCCATAAAAGAACTCAATTTTTAGGGTTTTGATCTCAGGGATCTCATTTCTAAGTGCGATGCATTTTTTGTGAAAATCATCACCCACATATTCAAATTCCCTTGACCGGCGCGACAGCATAAGCAGATCGGTGATGGAATCCGAAAGCCGGAACAAATGAACGAAAACCAGGGTCAGTTCGCGGTCCTTCATGCTGGCACAAAGTTGCGGAATACAGTTTAGAGCGGAGGCATTAAAATCGGTTGGAATAAGAATAGTTTTCATGACTTTTTTTTAAAGGGTTATCAATCAATGTTTATGATACAAGATTAGCCCGGAGTCATTAAAACCTAATAAGAGGCCTATTAGAATGTCATTAGAATTGAGGTACTTAAAACTAGCCAGTTATTAGAAAGTCATTAGAAACCGGCAGCATGATCTGCATTTCGGTTCCGATCTGCTCTTCAGAACGGATACCAATGCTACCCTTATGCAGGCGGATAATGTTGAGCGTAAGCGGCAGTCCGATGCCATGGCCTTCAAAATCATGGGTATTGGAGGCCCGGAAAAAGGGTTCAAAGATGTGCTGCTGTTCAGTTTCAGGAATCCCGATCCCTTTATCGGTAATGGCGATAATGATGCGCTGGTTTTCCGTTCTAAGTTTGATCTCTACCGGCTGGTTGTTGGAATATTTACAAGCATTGACCACAATGTTGCTGATGGCCAACTGGAGCAGGTTGACATTTCCTTCGGTCGTCAGCTGGTTTTCATTAGCAGGCAATGCGCCGAAGTCAATCTGAATAGTGCTGTCAGTCACTATCTTTTTTACAGAATCGGCAACGGTCATCACCAGTTCGTCGACACGGATCTTCTGCCAGTTTTGTTTTTTGCCATCAAAGCCCGACTGCGCCAGGCCGAGCAGGCTGGTGATGATGTGACTGAGTTTCTCGGCATGCGAAAGAATCATTTTCGCAGAGGCCTCACTTTTAGGGCTGATGTCCTTCCGTGCCAGCATCAGTTCCAGTTCTGCTGTAATGATGGTCAGCGGGGTTTTCAGTTCATGCGAAGCATTACTCACAAAATTGTTTTGCGTGGCAAAAGCTGTTTCCAGCCTGTTCAGCATGTCATTGAAAGTGAGTACCAGTTCGGCCATCTCATCCTTGCCTTTGATTTCTTTCAGCCGCATGTGCAGGTTATTGGCAGAGATGTTTTTCACCCTTCTGATCACGTTGGTGAGTGGCTTTACGGAATAATGGGAGAATATTTTCCCGGAAATGTAGGTGAGTAATACGGAAATGGCAAAAACCACGATCAGGACCTTCCGCAGCGTTTCCAGCTCCTGAAAACCGTAAGGGTCGGATGCGGTAACCACCACAATGTAAGCGCCATGCGGGGTCCTGAACAACCTGCCAAAATAAAAATGATTGTCTTTATTGTAGCGCGATTCGCCTTTGCTGACTATGGCCCGGTAGAAAGTTTCGGGCAGACTGACCGGCCTCTCGAACTCCAGTCGCTCCAGCGACTTGACTTTAATGATGTAGTCCTGCTCGTCCTCCATTTTTTCGAGGTAGCGGCTGCGCATTTCCTGAAAGGCGGCTGATTTTTCATCGGGATAGATGTTGATCTCTGCCGCCAGTTTGGCGCGGGCCTGCAAGCGTTTGAAAAAATCCTCGAAGTTAAATTCAGACACAAAATAAAAGATCGCGGCGTGAAAGAGCACGAGTCCGATCGTACCGATGGAGAAAAACAGGAGGGTCAGTTTATTTTGAAGTTTCATTCCGTGCTTCTTTTAATTGCTTCTCTTTTAAATTGCCTCTCTTTTAAAT
>JAZKCT010000058.1:0-33152 GCA_040387995.1 Bacteroidota bacterium
AAAGCATCACCAGCTTTTGCATGTGCACATTAAAATATGTGGATTGCATCCTGATACGCTGCTGGGAAAGCAAATCCTTCAGCATCACTGCTTCCAGTTTTTCCGTCTTTTTAGAAAGCTGCACATATTGCAATGATCGGTCATCGCCTCGTTCCGGCACACTGCCAACAATCGCGTTTATAAATTTTTCAAAAGGTTTTAAGACGTAATTCATACTGTTTTTTTAAGAGTGCCTGAGCGCGTGACACAATTTAATTTACCATTTGTTTCCTATGACCACTCCCAGATTGCATGAAAGATTTCAGGGTCAGATCCCTCTGTTTATTTCGACTATAGGAGAAATCTTTGCTCCTTATGATTCACCCTATGTGGTTTACTGCCTATAACTTTCCGCCAATCTCATTGCCTCATATGCATTAACAATACCACCGGACAGACAAAGTTCGGAAAGCCTAACTTTTCCAATATTATAAGGACCTGGACTTTTAACAAGTTCCATCGGTTTTACGGATGATTTAAGGATTATATCTTTCAATTGCAATGGCGTCAGATTAGGATAGTATTCGAGTATTAATGCAGCGATGCCTGTAACTATTGGTGCAGCCATACTAGTTCCAGTCGCCTTTACATATGTGTTTCCCGGAGCGGATGAGTAGATGTCCATTCCCGGAGCAAATACATCCACATTTTTTTGCCCATAATTAGTATTATCATAAATATAGTCTCCATTTTCATCTGGTATTTTCGATGCTGCGACAGTGAGCATATTTGATGCAAACTTGCCGTTCTTTCTAATTTTATTTGGATAATTTGGCTCTTCATCAATATCTGTATGGTCATTTCCAGCTGCATTGATAATTAAAACACCTTTTGATTCTGCATATTCTATAGCATCATCGACCCATATTTTTTCAGGCGAAAGTCGTTTTCCAAAACTCATATTTATGATTCTCGCTCCGTTATTTACTGCATAACGGATCGCCAATGCAACGTCTTTATCGTGCTCATCACCATCAGGGACAGCTCGAATATTCATTATGCGTATATTATTTGCAATACCTTTTACACCAATTTTATCATTGGATGTTCCGCCTATAATCCCTGATACGTGTGTCCCGTGAAAGGGGTTCTCTGCCATGATATTATTGTTTCCATAAAATCGATCATTAATGTCTTGGTAATTGTCGCAAACAACTTCACCACGGTAGTTTATTACATGATTCTCAATAGAAATTTCTTTTTCCAGGCTTGTAATGTATTCATTCAAACCTGCTATATACTTATCAGTGCGAAAACCTAATTGTCCGCTTGCTCTCATTTTATTCACAACACCGATTTTAGCATACTTCAGTAGATTATTCGATGGACTGTATTTTTCCACATCAAAACCTGTAATGGTGTCTTTTTTAATTTCTTGTTTTAACAACTCGTTTGCAACAGACATGTTGTTAAGGGAACTCTTTAGCCCAGGCAACAATCTTTTGATAGCTGAAGACCTAGCCTCAGCGCTTTTTGATACCTCCATCCATAAGCGATAATCAGGATCAGCAAGAATCAGTTTGTCACCCATTTCAGATGAAACAAACTTTTTTTTAAGCCGATCGTAGATTCTCTCTGATTCATTTGTATCCTTCGTAACGTTTCTTCCATTTTGATTACCGAGAAAATTCCACCCATGGTTATCGTCGATATACCCGTTATGGTCATCATCAATACCATTTCCAGGTATTTCTCCAGAATTAATCCAAAGTATATTCTTTAGATCTCGATGTAATGTATCAACACCAACATCTATTACAGCAACTATCAAGGATGTGCTTTGTTTTCCTTTCATTAGTTCATAAGCTTTTTTTAAGCTTATTCCTGGATAGCCGTCAATTTCCAAATCCAAAAGATACCAAAATCTCGGGATTGAGTCAGTATTTACCATTTTAATCTGTTGAGAAAAAACGTTAAAATTAAGAAATAGTATTGCTGAAAATATTGCTGTGAATTTTAGTTTAAAGTTCATGTTCAAGATGCTTGAAATCATTTTATTAGATTAGTATAACTGATAATCTCACCAGCTAGGTTGGACATACCAACATCTACAGTAAGCCGTGAGATTACCTGTCCTTTTTCATCAACCAAAAGAAGGAAGGGGGCTGCATTAATTTGATAGAATTTTGTAAAAGGGTGTTTATACAATCCAATATTTTGACCCGTAAACACATTTAAGTATTCTTTCGAAGAGTATAAGTCACTTTCCAAACTAGTTAGCCAAGTGGACTGTTTCATATCTGTGTTCACGCTTAAGTACCTGAATTTTTTGTTCTGTTTTAAAGTCGGCCACAATTCCTGCTCAAATCTTTTGTAAAAATAAGCACACCCTTTACATCCCGTTCCCCATATATCTATTAGTACGACCTTACCTCTTAAAGACGCGGTAGTAAATTTATTTCCGTTAGTATCAATGAACTCTCCATCGAATATTTGGGTTCCTCTTTTGAAAAATTGAACATCTTTATAGATCTCTTTACCTTTATCTGATATTAGATAATTTTTAGAATCTTCAATTAATGAATCAATAGTATCTTTCTCGATATTGACAAAAAATTTTTTAACCTGATCTTCCTTAATAAACTGTATCATTTGCCGTTCCCTAATTTCACCAGTATAATTGCTTTTTAGAAGGTTATAAAAATTTTTTAGGGGCACATCTCCAGATTCACTGTTCAATACTAATTTTTGTGCGAGCATTACTTCTAAATAGCTGGAAAAGCGGGGGCTAGCAAAACTTTCCATATTCGGTTCTATTAGTAATTTGGGAAAGTTGTCATTAAAGCATTTTTGCACTGCTTGCATATATACAGCATTACCGGTGCATGCTTGGACATAAAAATTGTTCATGGTTAACGCCCAAATTGCATTGAAGCCGAGATATTGAGATTTTAGCAATAATTTCATTTTCGAATTAATTTCAGGATTGCTGAAGATCAATTTCTCTCCTTTAAGGAATAACTTATATGCTACTGATGTATAATAATTCAAATAATTCGTGAAACTATCTATTGATTCTAAATCGCTCATAGCAGGTGGTTGAACCACCCGCTCCATTGCATAAAAGTCTTTAAAGTCATCTATAAGTATTTTGCTCACAAGATATTTTGCGGAAGATTCTCCTGAAAAAACGATTGAATCTTCTCCTGAAGTTTCAAATATTTCTATTTTTATTTTGTCATTCGGCTCAACAAAGAACTGCCCTATTGTGGATATAAAATCTGAGGACTTAAATGACTGAATTTGTATTAATTTTGGTCGTGAAATGATCGGTAATTGGAAACTAAAAGTTGAATTTCTAGTCACTTTAGTTGGCAGATCGAAAGCTTCCGTCCCTGATGTGTTATTTTCATCAAAGACAATGATACCAAACGTTACAGGTTTAACCTTGCTTTTATAATGTATTACTCCGGAAATAGAAGGCGGCACTAGTGCATATTTATGTCGTTTTTTAAGAAGTATGTTATTCTTCCCAATTTGAGCATTTGTAGATACTGTCAACAGCAACAATGATATTGTTATTAGAAGGTTAGTAATAAGTATTTTCATGGAAGAAAGTTTGATCGCACCCCCATCAAATGACAGAGATGCAGATTGATATAATAATTTTAGGTGTTTAGTATCCCAGATTTTGAGTTATATTGGAATTTCTACTAGTTTCATCGTAAGGAATCGGATAGAGTATATCGGTCTCTTGCCAATTCGATTTAACTGGCGATAGGATTACATTTGCCTGATTTGTTCTCTTTAAATCTAACCACCGATGCCCCCATTCCGAAAATAATTCCACACGGCGCTCTTTCTGAATTGCAGTTAAAAGAACATCTTTACTTATTCCTGGATTTGTATTTTTAATTATTGGTAATTCTGCACGTTTTCGAATTTTGTCTAAATCGTCGATTGCGCCAGTGAGATTGTTTTGTTGTGCTCTTGCCTCTGATCTTATAAGGAATTGCTCTCCTAAACGCATCACCATAGAGTATTCCATAGGCGTACTTGAATATCCGGTTTTATATTTATAAGGATAATAATAATCGCCTGATGAGGTTGCTAGAACATTTATCCAAGAGGTACTTCTCTTGTCATTGATTTCAAACGCTTCTTTTATAAATTTTGAACTAAGTGCCACAGTTGTTGGCATTCCCGTCAAAATGAAGAAACTGCCTTCTAATGCATTTGAATTCAATGGCGGAAAAAGCTGCCAGATCGCTTCAGAACTATTTTTTAAAAAGACTTCATCTGGACTTAGCAACTTGTAAGTGCTACTATTACTTATTAAGAGGGTTGAATATTTTTCTGCTTCAGACCAATCCTGCATAAACAAATATACTCTTGCTAATAGTGCTTGCGCTGCCGCTCGGTTCGGCCGAACTCTTTCGGTAGTGATGTAGTTATCCGTCAATAGATTCTCTGCATTTTTGAGATCTAATACAATCTGCTGATATACTTCATTAACAGAAGATCTTTTAGTGCTTCTTGTTCGTCTATAGTCTGTTTCAAACTGTAGTGGGACAGGGCCATATAGATTCACAAGGTAAAAATAACAGAAAGCCCTAATAAATAAAGCCTCTCCTTTTAATTGACTTTTGGTTGAGGGTGTCAATGAAGTAGACCCATCAACCCCCTCAATTACAGCATTAGACCTAAAAATGTAATTATATTGATTCCCGTAGTATGAAGTATTTATTGTGTTAAGGGGCGACAATTGATTATTAAAGTATTCAGATGGCAATGCACTGGAGCTGTAGTTATCGAATTCGTCAGCAGATAGACCGCATAGGTAATCAACACTATTAAATCCTTGACCAGAAGCCATGTCAGCGTAGACTCCTGTTATCACTGAAGTTGCCAAATCATCGTTTTGAAATAAGGTCTTTTGATCCAAAAGAGTAATTGGAGAGTCGATCTCTACAAGCTTTTTACAACCGATATGCAAAATTGTGAGAAATATTATTGCAGTTTTTACTGGAAGATTTTTCATAATATTTATAATGTAATGTTTAATCCTAAGGCCAAAGTTCTCAGTGACGGAACGTTCAAGAAAGTTTGAGTTTCAGGGTCAAGACCGATATAGTTTGTATAGGTAAATAAATTCTGACCCGTAAGGCTAACTTTCGCATTGGTGATCTTCATCCGATTTATCCAACGTTTTGGTAGGTTATAATTTAGCGACACGTTTTTCAAGCGTACAAAAGAGCCATCAGTAATCGATTCGCCCCCATTATCCCTAGCATCAGAATAATTCTTATAAGAACCAAATGTTGCCCTAACCTTTGGGATAGTTGTATCATCTCCACTTTTTTGCCATCTTTGAAGAACAATTGACGGGTAATTACTTAAGGGAGCATCAGGCGCAAAAAATACAGGATATAAGTTACTGTTCATATAATTGATCGATGCATTCTGCTTATTAAATGAAACCAAAAAATCCAAGCTGATACTTTTAAATTCCAAAGCATTTTGAAATCCACCGTAATAATACGTGCCAGTAAACTTATTTACATAGCGATCTAGATCGTTTAAAATACCGTTTCCATCTTTATCTTCAATATTATATAAACCCGTCTCTCTGTCGACGCCTCTAACATTGTATACTCTTTTTATGGTTAAAGGTTCTCCGATTATGTATTTGTATGCGTCAGCTGAACTTTCTAATGCAGGATAAGAGATAAGTTTATTTTTTGGAATAGTTAAATTCATTCCTAAATTCCATTTCCAGTTTTGCTTATTTAAGACTTTAAAGTTTACTAGAATTTCAAATCCTGAATTATCCACAGTGGCATTCCTATTCGCAATTATAGATGTTGAACCTGTACTAAGTGGTAGTGGATCGCCAACCAATTGATTTGATGAACGATTTTTATACCAAGATGTCTCGAAATTTAATTTGTCTTTAAAAAGGCCTATCTGTAGCGCTACTTCCGTTTTACGATTTGTTTCCCAAGCAAACTCTTTATTTCCCAAGTTATTTAAAACAACAGTAGGCTGTCCCTGATAACTTGAACCACTTGTCCATAATTGAAGATATTGATAATCTTGGATTTGATCATTTCCAGTTAAACCGTAACTAGCTCTGAGTTTTCCAAAACTTAATAAAGGAAAATTCTTTTTGATAAAACCCTCTTCTGAAAATAGCCAAGCTGCCCCTACAGCTCCAAAATTTGCAAATTGCTTGTCCTCCCCAAATCTGCTGGAGCCATCTCTGCGGGAAGTGAGGTTAAAAATATACTTACTTTGAATATTATAGTTGATCCTGCCAAATACAGCGTTATATCGATACTTTAAATTAATTAGAGTTGTCCTAGTACTTGCAGCGGCTGCAATGTTATTTAAAATGCCATCGGTATTAAAACCACTTCCGTAAATCGATTGAATCCGGTAATCGTTACTTTGTATTGTCATTCCGATCAATGCATCCAAATCACCTATCCCAAGTTTCGTTTTGTAGCTAAATTGAGGTTCTGCCATGATTGTTTGATTTGTAGTATTGGCATGATAAGATTCCCGAAACTCTTTAGTTAACTCAAACGCAGGTGGATAAAATGTTAATGGGGTAATTGAGTTGTCGGTTCTTTTAATATCATTATAACCGAGAGAGGTCTTAAATGCCAAACCATCTAAAATTTTCCAACTGAAATTTAGGTTTGTTATCAAGTTCTCACTATTGCTAATTGCTTTTTTTAATAGTGTTGCTGCCGGATTGACATAGACAGTGTTGTCACTCCAATTAATTTGTTCATTTTCATCGTATAAATTTGGAGCATTTGGTGCTAAAAAAATGCTCGGAGTAATATCTTCACTCATTAGCTTACTTCCATTATGAATGTAGTTTCCATAAAATGCTAGATTAAAAGCGTCTTTTTCAGTCCCATAATTTAAGCTTGAATGTACGCTACTTCTTTTAAAGCCAAAATCTCCAGGAAATACCGTCCCCTCTTTATAATAGTTTCCACCAATGAGATACGACATTTTTTCAGTTCCAGCGCCTAGACCTATTGAAATATTGGTATTTGCAGCCGTTCCACCAATAAGCTCTTCTTGCCAATCAGTATACTTGTCTTTGTCCCAAGTGCCATTAAGATCATATTGCGTGGCAAATTGAGGTGAAGTTGTTAGCAACTTATCATTTGTAAAATATGCTTCATTCCTTAGACTTAAATAGTCCTCTGTGTTTAGAATATCAAGCTTTCTGGAAACTTGACTATATCCTTTGATCACATTAGCATTGACTTTCATCTTTCCGGTATTGCCTTTTTTTGTTTTTATGAGAATTACTCCATTGGCCCCTCTTGATCCATAAATGGCTGTAGCATCCGCATCCTTCAGTATTTCGATGCTTTCAATATCTAAAGGATTTATCATACTTAACGGGCTAGCCCCTGCACTTATAGCTCCAAGTATCGGGAGTGATGGAGAAACCCTGTTTGAAGGAAATACAACATTGTCAACTACATATAATGGATCATTCCCTACTTGAGTATTAATACTACTCCTTCCCCGTATTTGAACTGAAATGCCTCCTCCAGAAATCCCAGTTTGTTGAACTATTTGTAGCCCAGGAACCCTATTTTGCAGCGCTAATAATGGGTTATTGACCGGCTGCTTTTCGATGTCTTTACTTGTAATGCGAGAAATTGACCCTGTTCTTTCCTTATCCTTAACAGTATAATAACCTGCATTTACGGTAACCTCCTCCAACTTCGCATCTGCGAGATTTAACATCAAACTGCCCATATCAGAAGCCGCTTCAACTTCCCTCGGCTCATACCCAATATAACTAATGACCAGCACCGCTTTCTCATCAATACCACTCAGAAAAAAAGCACCATTTTGATCCGTCTTTGCGACCCTGTTGGTACCTTTCACGGTAACAGTAGCGCCAACTAACGGCGCGCCATTTTCATCCAAAATTTTGCCCTTGACATCAATTGCCCGAAAACGGTCAATCATCCGATCCAAAAAGGAAGGCACCTTTTTAGAAATAATAACCGACTTCTCCTCAATAGAAAACTCCATCTGTTCTTTGTCCAATACCTTCGATAATACCTCACTGAGTCCTGCATTTTTAACATGAATGGTAACAAGTTTTGAATTCTTAAAAAGCGAAGTCGTAAATACAAAATCATAGCCCGTCTGTGACTTGATCTGAGTAAACAGTTTGGTGATCGGTACGTTCTTTTCAGACAACGTAACTTTCTGCGCAAAGGAACTTGCGCTGACCTGCATCATAGAGAAGACTAATAAAAGTGTAGTTACGTTAACTCTCATTATCCATTTTCTTTTATCTGTATCGTTGATCCGATGTAAAATCGGATTCATCATCAACAGGATTTTAGGGATACAGCACCGAGGCTGCATCAATTTCTTAAAGTAAAAATTGTACATTTGTTTAGCTTGGTTTAGCGCAGTTTGCCTTTTTCATTTCAGTGGTTCTGGCATTCTGCAGTTAATAAATAAAATTATTTAGGCGATCTGAGCTACAGCCGTTCCGGTTACAGCCGGAGCGGCTTCTTCTTGGATTACCATCTAAGTAGTTTTTCTAATTCCTTACCGTAATCCTCCTTCCTTTAATTTCAAAGTGAACAGCCTTTGTTTTTTCGAGCATTTTTAGCACCTGGCTAATATTTTTATAACGGGAAATGTTCGCATAAAAACCCTCCTTAGTTGGCTCCCCTTCGTAAACCACTTCTATGTCATACCATCTTTGCAGCTTACCCATGATGTCCTGTATACTTTCATCGGAAAAGATAAAGTTTCCATTTTTCCAGGCCAGTACCTCATCCAGATCGGCTATTTGAACTTTTAATTGATTTCCATCATTGACCGCCTGTTGCCCCGGAACAATCACCTTGCTACTTCCAGCTACAGTGACTTTAACGGAACCTTCTTCCAGGGTAGTCACATTCGCCTCGCCTGGATAAGCACTCACATTAAAATGCGTTCCCAATACCTCGACCTCCTGACCGCCATGCTTCACTACGAATGGATGCAATTTGTCTTTAGCGATTTGAAAATAGGCTTCGCCCTGAAGTTCAACAGCGCGCTTTTTTTGCGCAGCAAAACTTGCAGGGTATTTCAGTGAACTGGAGGCATTTAAAGTCACCTTAGACCCGTCCGGTAAGATGACATCATAAACTTCCCCATTAGCAGTAGCAAGTATATTGATCGCATGGCTTTCCGTACTGCTTTCCTTAATTTGATAGACCAGTTTTCCCTCTGCTGTCTTGGTAATACTCACCCCGGACTCTTCAGCCAGCTCGCCGTTTACTGCATCATTTAATTTTATTTTCTTTCCGCTGGCAAGGGTAAGGGTAGCTCCCTGTTTACCAGGAGTGATATCATTGGCGTATGCAGAGCCTGAATCCAGTTCAGATCGGGTAGGAGAATTGAAGAAGTAAACGCCGGATAAAATGCAAGCGATGGCTGCGGCAACAGCAGCAACCTTAGGCCATAGCTTAACCCGGGTAGGCTGTAAAATCCCAGTCTCCTGCTTGATCCTTGAAAATAAATAATCGCGATATTCGCTGCGGTCCTGAGCGATCTCCTGCTGCTCATCAATGGATTGGTTAAACCAGTCATCAAATTCCTGCTGCTCAGCTTGACTAATCGTTCCTTTGAGCCATTTATCGGCAAGCTCGCGTAACCTTTCTTTATTTTTTTCAATCATTTGCTTTAGCGCTTATACAGTACATGTACAAGCTGCGGGGCAAACCATTCAAAAAAAATTCAATTATTTTGTAATGAGCTGAAAATGAGATAGAAAATTTTACAACAGGTAGCTGTGCAAGAAGGAGCGAAGACTAACCAGTAATGACTTTTTCGTCCGAACCAAGTGCGCATTCACCGCCTGCTCCGTGATCCCCAGCTCTTCGCCAATCTGCTTGTGGCTCATGCCTTGTTGCTTGTTCATCCTGAAAATGATCCTGCTTTTTTCGGGCAGCTTACAAATATGTTCTTCCAGCTGTGCACGTAATTCTTCCAGTTCGATATACTCCTGGGTAGAGTTGTCCAGCAAATCATAGAATGCTGCATTTTTTTCCTCGAGCCGCCTCTGGCTCTTTTGCTTTTCAAAAAGGCGGATGATGCGGTATTTGACCGAAACCATTAAATAACCCGATAGGTCGGAAGTGAGCTCCAAATTTGTTCTGCGGTTCCAGAGCGAAATAAAAACGTCCTGAACAGCATTTTCTGCATCCATCAAATCACCGGTTTTCTGACGGGCAAAGTACAACAGCCTTTCCCAAAAACGGTCATACAGCTGCTCAAAGGCCCGCTCATCGCTGCTTGCGATCAATGTAACCAATTCCTTGTCTGTATGTTTGCTGTAGTCCCTCATTACTATTGCTGCAAATCAAATATAAGAATTTGGGCGCAAAATTAATAGCAGCTATATAGTGGACAATTATCCATTTTAGTATCCCCAGGAGGCCAGCTGATTTTACGCGCCCGGTCAGCTGCCCGCTGAATTTCCCATCGCTTTTCCAAGCTAAAACCCAGCACCAAAGAATTGCGACTAAAAACCCTGGCAGAAATACTGGAACATACACCAAAAAACCTGTGCAAATTGCCAGGTTTTGATGCCAAGATAGTGCTCAAGCTCATTGCCTTCCTGCAGCAGGAAAACCTGGGTTTTTACCTCAACTGATAAAAGGCTCAATTTCCTCCACGATATCTTTCAGCAGCTTATAAATGGGCCGGATCACTGAAGGTTCTTTTGTATACAGCTTACTCCGGATACTTCCCGGAGACAGTTCTTCCTGATTTTTAGTAGAGCAGTTGTAAGCCGTCTTCTCACACAACGTCCCGATATTTTCCTCCATCAAGATCCCGTGATCCAGTAACGTTTTTTGAAAAAATGCCAGCTGTTCCACTTTAAAACTATACACATATTTGTAGCGGTTTACCGGCACTTTCTCTCCCTGGATTAAAAACGCCTCCGCATCAAACTCATTCCTGAAGGCAATCTCCAGGTCAATCCAGCCATACAATTCCTCTTTCACGCCAGCCCCGTCATCATAAAACGGCTCATCAGAAAGGTTACGCAATTGACCGATCACTTTCTTTGCCATGTTCAGCACAAAAAGCTGCTGTTCACGTTCAGAAAACTGGTCCGCATGCCATTGCATGACCCGCTCACAATAGCCCGTAAACCGGATGTGGTTAAAGTTCAGCCGGATCATGTAATCATGGATCAGGTACTCCGCCGCCGGATAAGGTTCAAAATTACTGAAATCAATACCAGAAAGCTCAGTAAGGTATTTCTTTAGCCATACAAAATGAAACCAGGACAATTTCCGGTCTGAATAGCAGAACTCATCTACCGGGAGCCTGGCAATTTCCATCAGTAGCGGGTCTACTTCAATCCTTGTCCAGGCAGCTACCACAGCTTCCCATTCACGCTGAAAAAACGGGCACTGCACTACCCTAAAGAGTTTAGGCAGCGGAAGCTCCCTGCCAATCAGGTGCGGCAACGCCTTTTTCATCGAAGCCAGTACCTCCAATACCAGCAACGAAAACTCATTGGGCAGCTGATAATCATTTTCATAATCAAACAGCTGGTCACAAAGCATCACCAGCTTTTGCATGTGCACATTAAAATATGTGGATTGCATCCTGATGCGCTGCTGGGAAAGCAAATCCTTCAGCATCACTGCTTCCAGTCTTTCGGTTTTTTTTGCCAATTGCTCATACAACAACAAGCGGTCCTGCTGCTGATCGGGTGGGGTAGAAGTGATGGTATTTACAAATTTTTCAAATGGTTTTAAAATGTAATTCATTTAATTGATATTAATGGTGAAGAGCGCTTTGACTCAATAGGAATTTATATAGAAAGAGGCAATATTGATTTCCAAATGGGAGGATCTGAATGATGGCCCACCTTTACATTGAATGGACAAATAAACATGGGCGCCAATACCGCAAGGTCATTTGCCTTCAGTTTTCCATGCAGCGGCAAAAATGCTAGAAACATAACAGGCGCGGCTCCATCCGGAGCCTGCGCCATATTAACTGAACCTAATTTATTTTTTCTCATGTTTACTTTCATTCCTCATCAATTGTGCTTGTGCGGTTTTGGTAAAAAGCGGAGCGGGATTTTATACTGGTAAATAGCCGCATTTTTCCCCTCCCCAATACAGGAATACCCGTTTCCATCTGGCGAAAACCCAATAGCTTCACCCTGAACTTCTTTAGTGTATGGCAGCTCAATAGGTTTTTTTTGCAGTGTTCGGGCAATCGGTTCCTTTCCTTCCCGCAACCAGTAGTAAACTTTTTCATAAGTTTTCAGCAGGACCTGTTTCCCGTCCCTGGAGATATCCCCGGCAACCACGAACTTCCCCGGAGCAACACCCTTCAGGAACAGACTTCCCCGCTTTTGCAAAGTCAGGGTATCCCCAGCTTTAAAAGCAAGAGAAGTAGTGTAAATACCCACCGTATCCTGTCGTTTGGAGACGATGATCAATTCTTTATTTACCGGATCTACCATCATGGCCTCAGCATCCTGCGCCCCGTTAGGATATCTCAGATGCAGTACCTCAGCGTTAATGTTAAACTTGCCCCGAGGTAACACCGGCTCCAGAAAACGATAGACAGAGATATAAGCGCGACTGGCCGAATTGTCCCCGATATCTCCCAGGTAAAGGTAATTCTTTCGGGCTACAGGACCTGGGCCCATGGCAATATCTTCACAATCAGCTACCCCGAACGGCTGAATAGCTGGATCACCCTGAAAGTTCAGCGTTGCTAGTAGTTCACCTTTCGCATTAATAGCAAAAAACCTGGAGCTGTCACCACTGTCATTGTGTACAAAAAATAGGTCCCTGCCAGCGCATACCAGCCCGGATACCTCATTTAACATTTCAGACTTTAGCCTGGGTCTGACCTGTCCAAAAGCATAAGTACAGAGGAATACCATTCCAATACTTAACCCTAAAGTTGCCACACGACTTCTTTTCATCGACTATTTTACTAAAACAGAAAATTCAACTTCATCCGGCGGCAAACACTGCTGATCGGTACAGGCCATAAATCCAACCTTGCCCTTGACCGTAGCCTGTTTCCCTTTCAGCTTCACTTTCTGCTGAAATACCACCTCATTACTAAAATACATCACCTGAATATCAAACACCTCTTCAAACTTAGCAAGCGGTTTGGGTTCAGTCACCTTGCCGATCAAAGTATAGGCAGGGGACTTAGCAAAAGTAAATACCGTTTTTTGCGGGCCGCCTGGTTTCTGGTTTACCGAATAAACATGCCATCCTTCCTCAATGGATGCCTTCAGGTAAATGGTCGCTACCCCGCCCGCACCAAGCTTGGCAGCATAGCTCCATTTTACCGGATTCATAATTTGTGCTTTCAAGATATTCACACTGAACACCATACTCGCCACCGCCATCATCAGTAGCCGCAAACCTGTTTTAATTCTTTTTTTCATAGTTATCATTTTAGATCTCTTCAGTTACCAAATAAACGCCACCATTCTCTGCTGCAAAATCCTTCAATAGAATTTCTTTCTTAAAACTTCCCATAACTTGACCCGTAAAAAAGTCGACCACCTTGCAAGGTTTACTTATTGGGATCACAAAGCCCCTGGCTTCTTTATCCCAGTTCAAAACGACCAGTTTCCGGGTATTACCTTGTCCGATCCAGCCATAGTCAAATCCATCACTGTTAAAAGCGGCTGTCTCGCCATTTGCCTCTAGGGCAAGCTTTTTCAAAATGGGTATCCTGCGGGCAGGAATAGCCGGCAAATCATCACCACTCAGTAGCATCCCACCACTGGCATAAAGCAATGCAGCATGAAACATAAACTGGTTATCGGTCATTTCACCGGTCAGCAAAAGGCAATCCGGGTCATTCCACCACAGTTTGCCATTCTGCCAGCTCCGGCTAAGGTTCTCCCGACCTGTATCTTTAAAGATTTTCCAGCTGTTGTCGATATCGCCAGAGGATCTTGATCCCTGGATCAAGCCCAGCGACGGCCACATCGGGTGGTTACACCCCAGTACAAACGCATCACCTGTTCCTTTCAAAATGGCTTTCATCCCTTCGCGGTAAGCTTCGGTACGCGTAGCTCCTTTTTTATAATATTTCGCTTTATGGATCGCGCCCCAGTAATTGGCATCCAGCTTAAAGTAGGTGCATCCCCATTCCTCCCGCATCGTTCTAAATAACTCCTCCAAGTGCTTTTGCACCTGAGGATGCGTCCCGTCCAGCACATACCATGGCGCTAACCGCCAGCCCCCAAAACCCACCTGATCACTGCGCAGCAATGCGCCGCTTTCATCTTTCAGTAGCCAGTCCTTATGATTTTTGAAGATCGTAGAATTGGTATCGCAAATAAATGGCGCAACCCAAATGGCAGGTTCAAAGCCTTCATCTTTAATCTTTTTCAATACCTCTTTGATCCCGCCACCGAATGATTTACCAATGGTTAGCCAGTCGCCCATGTTCGCCTGGTAACCATCATCCACCTGCACATATTTCAGCTTAGGCACTTCCTTCTTAATAGCGGATAAGTTCTCATAGATCTTTCCCGTAGTTACGTTTTCTTTAAATGCATACCAGGAGCACCAGCCCGTTGGAAAAGCCGATTTCAATGGAACATGATGTTGCTGTATCGCGATCGCAAAATGATCAAACAGCAAGTTTTTATCCTGCCCCTGCTCCACATAAAACTCTTCCAGCTTAACAGATGCACCAGCTTGTATTTCCAATCCTTCTAAATCCATCACTACTTTGATGGTATCTGCAGAGAGGTAAAACTTTCCTATAAAGCGAGTAGCGGAGCTGAAGCCTAATAGATAATGGTCATTCGGTTTTGGACTCAAACTTAACACATTGTACACCACCCTGTAGCCTTTCGGTTCTTCGAGTTTATAGTGGTTCCGATCAGTATACGGTCCGATATCTACCGGATCAGCCAATGTACCTCCACTTTGCGATAACATTTGGAAACCTTCCCCGTAAAAGGGAGTTTCCCCCGTAAATAACCTCGAAAGCGTAAACAATTCCACCTCTTTCACGGAAACCATGGATGTTCCGTTATTAGTCAACACTGTAGTGCATTTATTTCCTTTCCATTGCCGCGAAATGTTTAAATCTTTACTTTCCAATCCGTTACTTAGTCGCACTAAAGCCTTGGATGCCCGAATCTGACTGATCACATCAGCCCTTGCCCAAACTGCAAGCAGGCAGCTAAAAAATATCAAAATTGGAATGATCAGTTTTTTGTTCATCTTCTTTATTCAATTACATACCAGCTATATCCTTCAGCAGGAATGGTTACTTTTAAATCCACCGAATAATCTCGGTTCAGCTTATAACTAACCGCAGCACCGGCTTTCTCCCTGATCCTGGCCACATCCGTCAACCCTGTATAGTACAGCGGTACTTTAATCGTCCTGGTTATAGCCTGCTTGAGCGGATTATATAACATCATCAAACCTTTCTGTTTCAATGTAGGGTTCACGTGTACTATTCCATCCCAATCCCTTCCATCTGCCCGGCGTAAATGAATTACATCCGAGTTCAAAATAGACCTGTATTTCTTATACCAATCAATCACCTTAACCACTAGTGCTTTGGTTACTTCGGTATCGTATAGCCTCGGACCACGATAGCATGCCTGCACACCCGCGCCATAATACTGCATCATTAACTGCTCATAATCAGCAAGGTGTTCAGACAATGGCTCCAATGTTGCCGCTGCACCGCCACCCTGGTATTCCGTTAGGGGTACAAATCCCCAGCCCATCGATGGAGTTTTTTCCCAAGTGGCATCGTAAATATTCTGCCGGTTTAATATTTTCTGCTGTGCCCTTGGCAAAGAAAAATTAACTTCTCTATACCCTAATGCTATTTTATTGGTGCCATCCAAAAAGTACCAGTCTGGCGCATTCACATACACCCCATGGTTATTCAGCCAATGGTATAAACCTTTCTGGATTTCCATTTGCCGCCATTGCGAATCCTCAAGGCCTTTGTGACCGGGGTGACTGGTCGATGCACAGACATCACCAGGGTAGGGGCCATCATTCTCCCAAATATCAAACCCGGTTTTGCTGTAAAAATTTTGAATGTTATCGCGGTACCATAATCCCCAATGACTGCCAAAGCAGGGTGCATGACCGCCGAAGAAAGCTCCACCGGGTTTGCCAGTCAGCGGATCTACCACATCATCGGCATCTGAGATCCTGCGCGAACTGAATAGCGAGTAGCCCCCAATTTTAATGCCTTTACCATGCGCATAATCTGCCAGCGCCTTCCACCGCTGGATATTTACTGCGGTAGTATCTTCCATTTGCAGGTGAGAGCCAAAACTGATGATGACCGCCTCATAACCCGTTGCGGCGCACTGGTCGACCGCAACCCTCACCTGCTCATCATTCTTGCTGATCAAATGCATAAAGATGGGGTTGGCCGCCGACCATGGTGCTACTGTCCCGTACATTCTTCGCACTGCAAGTCCGCGGCTTTCCCTGTCATCTTTATCCATTAGTAATTCATGTGTCCGAACCGAGTTAAATACCTCTCCGGGCAGTAACTCAATCCCTGGCGCTTTTTCCGGATAAACCTCCAAAAGGCAGGGCGTTTGCAAGCGGTAATGCACCTGCGAAGTATAACCTGAATCCGGCTTCCAGTGCGTCGTCTGGTCGCTATTGGCGTAATTCATCGAATTGTTAAACGCGTAATTGGTCTCAAAGTAAATCCCTGAAGGCTTGCGCATCCGATCAAAACTTCCTTCTACAGAACTTTCTTCTTCTACCAGACCGAGCACTTCATTCACTACGCGATCAATTTTATAAGCTTTCTTTCCCTGGTTAACCAGCGTAACTGATTTTACCATCAGCGGAATTCCGTCATACAATTCATAATTCACATGAACCTGCAAATCTGCAATTAATGGCGCAGTACCCTTATACAGAAAGGAAACAACAATTCCGGTTCCGCCAGTTTTTCTCGAAGTCCAGAATTTATTAGCATCCCATTTCAGTACCGGACTTATCGGCTTTACCGTATAAGAAACAAACTTGAAATCGCCGCCAGATGACAAGCCACTTAATAAAGCAGGATCCAGATATGCCTGCTGGGTGCCAGAATTCAGTCCGCCAACCCGGTATGTTTTTCCATCAACTACCAGCCTGGCTTCCTCCTTAACCGCACGCAGCAATTGCCTGCCGGTATTTAAATTCCTGAAGTCATAGCAGGCCAGGTTGGGCGACAAACGGAATACCCGCTTCAGCAAGCCGTTCTCCAGAACCAGGTCCCTGCCATCAGCACTTGTGGTCGCCCTCGCTTTCACCACAACAGGTTTTACCAGCCAGTCCTGGGCATAGACCATATCAACCATCGTCACCGCCAAAAGGAACAACAAAGCAATCTTCTTTATTAATGCGCACTTTCTCATCCTGTTAAGATCGGATTTTACGTTCATTATGTTAATTGCTCACCGTAAACTTCGGTTCTAAAAACAGTCCGATATCACTTAACGTAATCGCCACAGGTGCATAAACCCTGATCCTTAAACGATCTGCTATTTCCGCTTTGTGCAACTGAATCAAACGGCAAGCGCCAATACTGGTCGCTTTAGCGATCTGTATCCATTTACCATCGTTATACGTATCCACACGCACACTATCCAGTCTTTGGCCAAGTTTGATGTTCTCTCTCAAACGGATCAGGGAAAAGGTCACCGGATTTCTAAAATTTAGTTCTGCTATGCCCTGATGAATACCGTCGTCTGTAGCCCAATAACTGTACCTATCTCTATCGATCAAATTTTCGGTTCCATAAGCTTTGGCATCACCACCGCGCACACTGGATAACGTAATCTTCGCACCGTTTGCAAGATTCTTAGCAAACACTGCTTTAATCAGCTTGCCAAACTTAGCCAGCGTATCCACATCATTCCGGTGCAATTTGCCTTCTTTATTGGGCGCCAGGCCTAAGTCAAGACAACCGCCACGGCCAACCGAACTGCAGTACATATCAAATAATTTGTCTGTACTTTTTACCGTGCTGTCTTCTTCGGAATGATAAAACCAGCCATGTCGCAGCGGCACATCACACTCAAAAGGAATCCATCTAATCCCGTTCCTGTCGCCGCTGCCCAGGTTCTTGGTATTGGTAAAGCCAGGCATCGAAGGCCTGCCATCGTCACTTTTGTGGGTGATCGTAGCCCATGCCGTTTCCGGTGCGTAGCCATCTTCATTGCCTACCCACCTTACGTCCGGTCCGGCGTCAGAAAAGATCGCCGCATTCGGCTGTAGTTTCCTGGTCAGCGTCTCCCAGGTTTCCGGCCAGCGGTAATAAGTCGCAGGGTCTACCTTGCGAACTTCGTTCCTTCCTCCATAATACCCATCACCACCATTGGCACCATCATGCCAGCTCAAAAACAGTTCCCCATAGTTGGTATACAGCTCTTTTAGCTGGTTGCGGTAATCGGTTATATAAGCATCCGTACCATAGTTCAAGTTGTTCCGGTCCCATGGAGAGCAGTAAATCCCAAGCTTCAAGCCTGTCTTTTGCGTCGCCAGTTGAAATTCTTTTACTACATCTCCCTTGCCGCCTTTCCAGGAACTTGCTTTTACGCTGTATGGGGAAGTTTTAGTCGGCCACATCGCAAAACCGTCATGGTGTTTGGTGACATAAATTATTCCACGGATGCCACCTGCTTTGGCTGCCTTTGCAATCTGCAAAGCATCAAAATCAGTCGGGTTAAAGATGTTCGGATCCGCATCCCCATACCCGCGTTCTTCATTTTGAAATACCGCCGGGGTATAATGGATCAATGAATAAATTTCTGTTTCATGCCAGCGCAGCTGGCGCTCGCTTGGCAGTGCGCCGTACGGTTTTGGCGCTGCAACCTGTGCATTAGCTTTGACCATCATCATCATAGTGAGGAAGAATGACAAAGCAATCCTATATCTAATTTTCATATTATATTCAGTTTATGTTGGTTAGGTTGTTATTTATACTCTGCGGCAAGCAGCAAGGCATCATATGCATTGACCACCCCGCCAGTAATACACTTTTCCTTTAGCGGTTCCCGTTTTACAACCGATTTAATAATAATTTCTTTTACCTGCTTGGCGGTCAGTTTAGGGTAATAGGACCTGATTACCGCAGCCATACCGGCTACCACCGGAGCTGCCATACTCGTTCCACTATGCACCTCATACTTATTGCCAGGTATGGTAGAATTGATGCCCAAACCCGGCGCAAATACGTCTACGGTAGTCTTGCTCCAGTTGCTAAAGGACACCTTTAAGTTTGCGTCATCTGCAAACCCAGAAGCACTCACCTTAATAAACACATCCGTTAGATACTTATCCCTATCGCTCTCCCTGTCCGGATAACCGCCAGCATTTTTCATTTCGTCATTGCCATTACCCGAAGCGCAGATAAAAAGCACATCCTTGCTCACTGCATACTTCACTGCGCTAATCACCATACCTGCATCCTCAGCCGCAGCACTGAATCCAAAACTCATATTGATCACACTCGCGCCATTGTCCACCGCATAGCGGATCGCATTGGCAATGTCTTTTTCCCTTGCATCCCCATCAGGGATCGTACGGATCGGCATCAGCAATACCGCATCAGCCACTCCACTGATGCCAATGCCATTGTTCCTTACAGCAGCAATGATACCCGCCACATGCGTTCCATGGGCAGGAGGGAGATTACCGCCCACATTCCCATTCCCGTAAAAGCGTTCCTGAGCATATTCTTTTGCATTTTTACTCCTGGGATCGTAGTCAAGGTTCAGGTAATAGTTAATCGCCAGACTGTCCTTTTCTGCTACAGCCTTTTTAATTTGATCATTGAGTTCAGCTAGCTTGGACTTATACTTTGCCGTATCGGGTGATACACGCAGTTTACGAACCTCCTGGACAATCGCATCATTGGTATATTCAAAACTCTCTTTGGAAGAACCCAGAAAGTTCCATCCATGTACATCATCGACATACCCATTCTTATCGTCGTCCTTGCCATTTCCGGCAATTTCTTTGCTATTGGTCCAAATCTTACCCTGCAAATCCTCATGTGAAATATCCAGCCCACCATCGATTACCGCGACAATCACTGGTTTCGGTTTTTTCCCCTTTAACAGCTCCGCGTAAGCTTTCTCCATCGAGATCCCGAACACTCCATCTGCTTTCAAATCCAGGTTATACCAGTTCGCGGGCAATCCTTGCTGGGCAAAGACATTCAGTGAAGTAAGCCCAATTACCGCGGTCACCATCAACTTTTTGGCGATTTTATGAGTGACTGTCCCCATGATGAAGCCGGGTTTTCTTTCGTTTGCACGCTTTGTTATTTTGCTCATCATCGTGTTCCCTTTACCTCAATCATTTCAGATCCCCCATCCCATACCAGTTTTAGCTTCAAGTCAATATTACTTTTGACCCTCAAATGCGGCTTATCGCTAGAATGCCTACGTTTCGCGCAATACAAATCCAGTAAGCCCTTCGCACCAAAAGGATACTGTTTTATCCCATGCGCATCGGTCAGCCGCACATCCCAAACCAAAGTTTGTGCAGGCACATTCGCCCTGATGCCGAAAACATATTCAAAAAGTACTGAAATTGGAGTTAAGCCAGTCCAGCCGACCATATTTTCCCGGTACATGCCTTTCACGGCGTCCGGTGCATAATTCTCCCAAAGAATCCCGGTTTCATTGAATACTTTGACCACATTATCCAAATGATTCAGTCCGATTTCGTGTGCCAATGAATCCCTGTGGTAAGCAGTTAACCCGCGTAAAACCATGTAGGTGGTTGGCGACCATACTCCTCCCCGCCAGTAGTGACCATTGGCCTCATAACCCGGATCGTCGGCCGACAAGGTCGGCACCCTGTGTGCCCTGGCAAATTCTGCAGGATTTTCTAAATGTGCAACGAAGGCAGCCTCGCCTTCAATCGGCACTGCCTGGGCCAATAATGCCCAATAAGCAGCAACACTCTTAACACTTGACAGGGAACCGTCTCTGTATCTATCATAGAAATAAGCCATTTTGCTATCCCACATTTTATTTTGTACATAAGCAGTCAAGCTTTTCAACTCAATCGCCACAGGTTCAATATCAGCGTTGCGGTCCAGCACCGCCGCCATTTTAATCAAGATATTGGCCGCTAGTATTTGCTGGAGCGAGGTATCGATCCAGGACATATACCCATGGGAAAAATCAGGAGCAAAGCCCTTCGGCACCCTTGGCTGGTTATCCATTCCGCAACCCCATCCGGTAGCGTAATAACTCCCATCAGGCCATGAACGATTTGTCCTGAACCATTCATAATAAGCCAGCAAAACCGGAAACACTTTTGTAAGCCTTTCCTTGTCTCCAAAGTTCTGATAGTACTCCCATTCACTCCAGGGCATCAGGTTCGGGCCAGTACTGGAGGCATCAAACTTTTGAAAAATCTCCTGCCCGTCTATTTCAGAGATCTCCCGGCAGATGTAACCATCCTGATGTTGCTTTCCATAAAAATTATCAAGGCTCCCCTGAAAGTTAAACGCACTGTGGCCATACCTCCCGAATAAAGTCATGAAACTCGTATCCCACATAAAGATGTGCTGGTTAAAAACAGGGTCAATAAAGGGAGAAACAAAACCGTTGGCAGCACTCACCTGGTGCAGGTTGGCAAAAGCAAGTTGCCATGTGCGCTGGTAACATTTGACCACCTCAGGTCTGTCAGGCCAAATCACTTCAGGCAGCTTAGCTTTAATATCCTCAAAATTTGGCGGTAAAGCAGTATTGGGTACCGCGCTGATAAAGCTGTTCTCTTTCACCCAGGCATTGGATATTGCCGTAAGGTTTGGATCCTGGGCGTAAACACGCATTCCCATCGTAACTAAGAGAATAGGGGAGACCCTACATCGCCAATTTCGCATCATCCCCATCATTCCTTTACCGCTTTAACTACTTCCAGTTCACAAATCACTGCAGCACAAGCCGGCACCTCCTGATAACCTTCCGCACCGAATGCCAGCGCTGCCGGGATGTATAAAGTATACTTTGAACCAACGGGCATCATGAGTGCCGCTTCACGGATTCCCGCTATTGCTTTATCTAAATGATGTACCCAGGGGTGGACCTCATCAAAAGGCTTCCAGACTGCCTTGCCATTAGTGAGGGAAAGACTATAATGTAAAGTAACTCTATCTGCATCAGTTGGCAAAGCACCAGTGCCTTTTTTAATTACCTTATATTGCAACCCAGACGGAGTTACCTGGACGCCAGGTTTGGTCCTGTTTAGGTTTAAAAAAGCAGCGTCAGCAGCATTATCCACCTGTTTAGGCAGTTCCTGAACTTCAATCTTTAGCGCATTATTGTAGGCACCATTTGGTTTTAAATAGATCTTCTTACCAGCATAATCTAATATGATGTTAAACCTTTTGATCACTTCCATACCCAAAATACCTAAGTACCCATCACGGGGTTCTGCCTTATCGTTAACTGTTAACCGCACGCTCATCTTACCAAAGTCAAAACCATTAAAAGACATGGACTTAATGACTGCTACCTGATCTGTAGTGCTGGCATTCATGCCCCTGCCACCAGTAGTAAAAGACTCACCTATTTTACTGACGAAATTATGGAACTTATTAAACGGTGTACTCACAATTAATGAAAATGCATTTCCGGTATCAAACATGACTTTACCGGTAAAGCTTTCCCCATTAGCAAGGGCAACCGTGATTGGAAACCGGGGTATTAATATATTCTTACTAAATTCAAAAGGAATGCCGGTGTACCCGGTGGTATCAACATGCTGTATCCCATCAAACAGGCTCAACTCCTTCCTGTCAAAATCCAGCCTGGTTACATATCTAGCCAAAACCTCATAGCCGATGATACCATCAATAGGATTGCCGGTGTCCTGACTCAATGAAGAAAAGTTGGCCAGCACCAAATTGATGTTCTTCAACTTTACCGAATCCAGCTTAATGCTTTGAGCCATGGCCATCCAGTAAGACTGAGAACCACCCGAACCTGAAACAGAAACCAGTTGACGGTTTTCCTTACCAATTCCAGCCGCCTCTGCCTTCGCAGAATCAATAGTTGCACCCGTGCACCCGCTATCAAAAATGAAATGTAAGTTTTCGTTATTACCTGCACTTACTTTGATGCTGAGGTGCGACCCTTGATAATCGAAAGGCATGGTAACGATCTGCGCATTCGAAACGCCAGAATTTAGCAACAACGCACATGTTACCCAAAAAAGCACCTGTTTTTTAGAATTTATATAAGTTAGTTTCATTATACTGCCAATGGCATTAATTTTAGGCGTAAAAATACAAAGACAGAACCATCCAACTTTCCTCAACTTTCATGCACCTTCCCCTGCTGTTTTCGCCTCCCCCAACTGTCTTAACTTATCAGTTGCCTGAGAAATTGCTTAATGTAAATTGATGTCGAATAGGCTTAATGAGTGGTGATCGACAGATAAAACTCTGGTAGTTTTCTGATATTTAACGGGTTAGTAATCTTATTTTACAACATCCAAAAGTTCAATTTCAAAAATTAACGCACTTTCACGTGGTATCTTTCCGTTAGCAGTATGAGTTCCATATGCCATATTCGAAGGCAAATAGACTTCCCATTTGGATCCCACTGGCATGATTTTCAAAATCTCAGCCCAACCTGCAATCGTCTCCTTCACGGTCATAATCTCCGGTCTGCCACGAAGAAAACTGCTGTCAAATATCTTCCCATTGGTCAGCATTCCAGTATAGTCGATCTTAACTTTGTCATCGTCCTTTGCCATGGTACCTCTTCCCTGCGTTACAATTTTGTATTGAACTCCAGAGGGCAACTTTACTAATCCTGGCCTGGCTTCATTTTCTTTTAGAAAATTCTGACCTTCTAGCGGTGTAGGGTTTGACATTGCCTGCTGACTAGCTATTTTTTTCTTAGCCATCTCCATTTGACCTGCATTGACCATTAGTCCCCCGTTAACTTCTGCAAACACCAATCGGTCTACCAATCGCCGCTCTTGAGTTAAAATTACACCGTATGGCTCAACGGCTTTTGCAACCGCTGGAATATCACTCCAATCATTAATGACCAAATCCATTACTCCTTGTCCTTCATAATTACTTTCATTGAATATATATGGATTAGTTTCACAATTATTCAGTTCATTAACTAGTTTAAACAAATCGAGCCGCCTATTTCTCAACACCGATTTTCGTTTCAGGAATTTATCAGTTTTACCAGTCATTTTTACAATCCAAACCAATTCATTTCGCTTTACCCAATGGATATCAAGACCAAGCAAAAATTGTAAATCAGCGTTCATTTTCTCATAGACCTTTTCATCACTTTGGCCTGTATCACGATAAATCGCTTCAAAACAAATCCCATTTTCTCTTCTCCATTCTCCTTCTTCCTTTCCCATAATACCTGGGTTATTGTGATCATACAGATATTTCCTGTGGTCTGCAACGTGCCATTCAATTACATTGCTGCTATTAAAATTTGATCCAGGAATGATCATTTTTTTAACATCTGCCATATTTTGACTGTTCATCCAGTTAATAATAAATGACAGATATATGGGTTGATTTATAATATTCGCCCGAATCGTTTTAGCGTTTACATCTCTGATCAGTCCAATGTATGGACTTTCTTGGGTAACAGAAAATCCATCAATTTCTTTGTAGTCAGAAACTGCGGCATAGGAAAATTTGGTTGACTTAACATTTAACTGATTGGTGTCAATTTTAAACAAGGGTATTGATACATCAAACTTAAAAAAATCGTTTTTTACCGCCCAGTTAGGGTATTCACCTTTTAAAATTCTTGATATATTTTTTTCATTAACATAAGTACTGCCCGTAATCGCTATGACTTTATTTTTATATATCCATACCTCATGCGGAACCCCGGTGTGATTGAAAAAGTCGGATATTTGTTCGCCCTCAACAATGGAAGGAATGGTTAGTTCTTTTAAAATCTCATTTTCTTTCCAAAATTTTTCAATTGCACCTTTAGCCCCATTGGCTAAGGGCATGATAAGAACCGAATCCTTAAATTGAGCCTGTAAACTCTGCATATGAGGCATTTCATTAATACAGGTCGTACAAAGAGTTCCCCAAAAATCCAATATCAATAACTTATCTTTAAAGTCTTTAAGGTTAATTGTTTGGCTCGCGCTATTGATTAGTTTTAAATCTCCAAAGTCAGGTAATTTTTCTCCAATCCTACAGTTAATGGATTTTTGAAAAGGAATTCTCAACGTCTTTTTATCGGCTTGGGCATTTGATGTCAAGTTCAAGAGTATAATTAGTGAACTTAGTATATAGTTGATCTTCATGTTATATTTCTTTTATGGTAAAGATTTCTGCCAGGCCAGCTGACTCTTCTCTTGCTACTATACCATGGAGCTTTAAAGCTTCGATGATTTCATTTAGGTTCTTCCAATTTTTTAAATTAAAATCGAAAGTTGCCGAATCCTGGTAACCTGTTTCATTGATGATTTGAGGCATTTTGTTCAGGGCTAATTTTTCAGCCAATGCAGCTAAAGTCATATTAGTCGTTTTTTCCGAATCGCTATGCAGCTTCTTTGAATTCTCCTTTAAAGCCGCATTGTCATTTGCTACGGTCAGGATCAATCTGCTTACCGGCGACTTGCTGATACTGAGGTGGACACCAAACTTATTCGAAATATCCTTTACGAATAAATCCAGATTACTAAATGCTTCACAAGGCATAATGAATTCATAGCACCACGCATTTTTTTTCATCCATTCTACATAATCGCCATACCTTTTCTCATATCGATATTTAGAGGCATCTTTGACCTGCAATATTACATCCCTGTTTGGAGCACCGTTGGTGATGAGGTCCTGCAAAGAAACGTTATAAGCAAAAAACTTACAGTTGCCCGTTGCGTTGTCCCGTACTACATCTATAGCCATTCCGAAGCCCGCGTTTGTACTTTTAACGCTCTCGCGATAACCAGAGATCATGGAAATATGTAGCATCCGGTTTTTATTAATCAATTGTTCCCCTTGGAGTTGGAAAGTCGGCTTTTGGTAATTGAAGTCGGAAAGTGGTGTTGTATAAGTAAAGCCAGGCTCATTTATTTGTGCATTTGCGCTTGATACAAATCGCAGTAAAAGAGGTATTATAATGATTAGATATTTCATTTGTTATAATTATGTATTGAATTGTCCGAATTAAATGACTTCTGGGAATTCGTTGCAAAAGCTTTACCTAGGGTTCTGCTGCATTCCACTGCGATTAATTACATTTTGTCCAATTAACAAAACATATCTTAAGTCACCGGGAGGCAAAGTATAGGTAGCATTACCGTCTGACCGGGATAAGGTAATTCTAAAGCGACTATCTTTATTTAAGCGCCTTAAATCCGTCCACCTTAGGCCACGCATCACCAATTCCTTTCTTCTTTCATCCAGGATTTTGCGAAGTACATCATCTGCGTTTGAAGAGGTATAATTCACATAGGTTCCCTCTTTCCATCTCTTTACTAGCAAAAAATTGAGATCATTTAATGCGCCTGGCAAATTTCCAAGTCGCGCTCTACATTCTGCCCTGGTCAGATAAATCTCAGCAGTGGTTAACCCATTAAATAAAGTACCATCCGAGTTGGGACTATAATTCCCATCAAATCGGTAGGTTCCATCAGGAACATCTATCGTATTGTCCGGATTTCCCGGATCAGGACCCGAGGTGAGATTGGCATTAAAAAAGAGTGTTTTGCGCAGATCGTTATCGTCGTAAGTGTTTACAAGATCTGCATTTATTCTGGCACCGGGATTAAAGGCATCACCTGATACCAGAAGCGGATTGTCAATCATCAGAGAATGAAATAACACTTCATCGTTAAATTGCACAAATGGAGAGCCATCGGTGTCACTCAACTGATTGTAATCTAACAAGGTTCCATTTCTTTGGATACTTTCATCAGCAAATTTTAAGGCGAGATCATAATTTTCCATGGATAGATAAACCCGTGCAAGCATGGCTTCACAGGAGGTCTTGTTTGGTCGTGTGGGAGTAGTATTGATTGGAACGAGATCTACAGCTTGACTTAAATCCGAAATAATCCTGTCATAAGTATCCTTCACAGTTCCCCTGTCATAAGTATCATTCAGGTCTGCGGTAGTTCTTGCAGGTACTCCCAAATTTGTGGTTGCATTTGCATCATAGGGCTGACAATGTACTTGCGCAATATTCCAGAGCGAATACGCCCGAAAAAAAAGTGCCGATCCCTTAATATGATTGTATTGTACAGGATCAGTTTCGGATTTAATCTTCTCCAGGCTCTCTAAAACCACATTGGCATAATATATTATTTGATAGGCATATAACCACTGACCTGATCCTGTGGAAATTGCCCCCGATTGCCAAGTGTATATTTGTTTGGATTCCAGTTCTAAACCTGGATAGATGTTCTCACCTATGAAATAATTATCTGCTGAAGCCTCTCCGTCACTTGGATATCGGATGTTCATCACATCGTGGTTATCCAGTATACGCTGACAGTCCTCTGCAGTTTCAATAAATTTATCGATGCTATTTTTTTTAACATCCAAATACTTTTGACAAGCCCCTGTTAACATTACAATCATTAGTAGCATGCCCCATATTGTTATCTTTTTCATGTTGATCGGATTAAAATTATATTAAAAATTCGCACTGAATCCCAAGCTGTAACTTCTGGGTGTAGGATATCCATTGATATCCGGATCGAGCCCTAATCGATTGGCCCGCCAAATAACCCCTAAATTGTTGATGTTCGCATAAACTCTGTAATTTTTGATGGCCGAGATCTTTTTTGGGGTAAAGGCATAACTGAAAATGATTTCTTGAAGTCTAATATGGTCGCCTTTTAAAACATTAATACTAGAATTTGCATAAAACTGATCCCTATAGCCAACGGTCCTAAAATAAGCTAGCGATGGGACATTGGTGACAAGTTCGTCCCCAGGTTTTTGCCATCTCCGCGCATACTCCTCACCTTGTTGGGCATTTGTGCCTATACCAAATAGGCCACCATAAGTAACCACATCCGCAGCCGGACGGTTAAATACGTAATCTAATTTATAAATCAAATTGGCTGATATAGCCAATTTGCCATAAGTAAAGGTGTTACGAAATGATCCGAAATACGTAGGTACTCTTGCTCCCATATATTTGGCCTCAGTGATTGGAGAATTGAGAATTTTGATATAATTGGCAGAACCGGCAGCATCAACAGATAACGTTACTATTTGGCCATCAACATAGCCGCGAGGATCACCAGTCCGAGGATCTAAGCCAGCCCATTCAAAAGCAAACAGACCATTCAAATCATAACCTACATCGTAAAATTGACTATTGCCAACAACATCCCCAACAGTAATTGCTTTTGGTTTATATACTTTGGTTACCTTAGATCTATTGTGACTTAACAAAAAGTTACTGGTCCAAAAAAATCTTCCCGATTTCAGGTTTAATGAACTGAGCGACAAATCGAAACCATTACCTTTAATATTTGCTGAATTGTATCTTGCATTTTCATAGCCCAATGTAGGATTCACCGCATTAGGTGCTATCAAATCTGTTGTTCTTTTACGGTAATAATCAATACTACCATTTAATCGATCACCTAAAATGCCGAAATCCAACGCAATATTTAGTATTCCGGTTTTTTCCGGCCTCAATTCCTTGTTTACAACCGTCCCTCCTTCCAAAGTCGCCGTATAGTAACCCGTAAATACTGGCTCAGTGGAAAGACTAATACGTGGTGATCCTACCACGAGGGAATTCACATTTCCATTGTAGCCAAATGAACTTCTCAGTTTAAGATATTGGATCCAATTCATTTTGAAGAAGGGCTCATTACTGATGTTCCAGGCGGCGCCAACAGAATAGAAGGGCGTACCGGTTTTATTAGTTCCTACGCCAAATTCACTACTTCCATCCTTTCTTATACTGGCAGACAATACATACTTGCTTTTGTAAGCATATGCGGCATTAGAATAAACACCAATAGTTCTGATACGGTAGTCAGTAATCGCAGGAGGATACTGGAAACTAGGAATCTGTTTAATGCTTGTAAATCCTCCTTCAGCAAATAATAAAGGCAATTGATCTAAATAATTTATTCTATTATTATATTCAAGTGTATTTGGATTGTATCCATAATAGCTATCTATTCTCCTGTAAGAATAATTCTGTGAAACATCTACCCCTGCAACGGCACTGAGGTTATGCACTTCATTCCAGGTTTTATTCACATTGAGTTGGCCTCGCAAGGCATTATTCTGATTGTTAATTAAAGTAGGTGAGTATCCCCCTCCAAGTGGGATATTTCTGACGAAAGAATTGCGATCGGTGAAGAGATTAATTAGATTGCGCATGTAAAAAGAATTTGCGCTCAAATAGGTTGTCTCTTGGGTATATCCCAAATTAGAATTGTAAGTAACATTGCTGTTTAACCATTCGTTAATTTTTAGATTTACACCAAAGTTAAGATTGACATTTTCTACCCTTAACTTCTGATACCCTTCATGCAGGTCATCCAACGGTTTATAGTCCAAACTCAAAATCTTGTTACCGTAATTCGTCTCCAGCAAATCCAAAAATTTAGGTCTGTATATTTTAGTAATGCTTGCAGGATTCCCTTGAACGTCAGTTAATCTGGTATATGGATAAAAAGTATTATTAGTATTTCCGCTCACCAAATTTTGAGCTGCCTGAGCACTCGTGTTTTGTTGAATATAGGTAATTATGCCAAAGAACTCGATGTTTTGAAGTGGTTTCCAATTTAAAGTCGAATTCAAATTCTTCTTATTCGAATTATTTGAGATGGTATTATTTATAACGTTATTGTACCCTCCTGACACTGAATAACTAAAAGCCTTACTACCACCGGAAAGATTTAAATTGTAGTTTTGATTGACGGCATTTCTGAAGATATATTTGTTATAATCATTTCGAATGTCGTTTCCTCTTAAACTATTTAGCATACTATCACGCACAGATAAATTGATCAGCCCTAATCTATAGTCATTTAAGATCTCAGCTACGGGAGATCGAACCAGGTTACCAGGGTTAGTTAACGTCGGATTAGGGATTGGATTGACTGGATTTGTAACCGTATAAGCGTATTGTTGAGCATCAATATAGTCTGACACTGACATTCTCTTTTTATAGAACAAATCAATTTTATCCGTAACCGTTACATTTGAATTGAAAGCTATATTCAATTTATTACTATAACCACCTGACTTGGTTTTGATTACAATAACTCCGTTAGCCGCTCTTGATCCCCAGACAGATGCTGCAGCAGCATCTCTTAAAATGGTTATTGTTTCCACATCATCAGGATTAATTAAATCTATAGAATAAGGACTGGCAATACCGTTAATAATAACCAGTGGAATCCCACTTTGGTTATCAATATCTGTACTCCTGGAATCGGGTAAGGTATTGCTGCCTCTGATGGTTAAATTAGTAAGCGGTGAATTGGAAAATTGACCAACCACGGAAGCATTACTGGCACCGCCGTAAACCGATAGCTGCGCAGAGTTGGTTACGATGTTGGTATTGTTAAATACCGTACTTGTTGTGATCCCCTCTAAACGTCTCAGTAAATTTGGATCATTACTGTGTTGTAACTGCTTTGCCGTGATCACCTCGAAAGAACCTGTTGCTCTTTCTTTGGGAATGTTTTGATAGCCGTTAGAAATAATGGCTACCTCCCCCAAATCATTTGAGCCAGGAATCATTTTGACAATAATTTCTTCACTCGGGTTAAGGTCTCTCATGGGTATCTCTTGTGTTTGATAGCCAATGTATTTTACAACCATGATACTTCTACGCGTTCCATACCGCTGAAATTTCCCGTTTGAAGCAGAAACCGACATTTTAGTTGCCCCTTTTAAAAAAACACTTGCACCAACTAAAGGCTCGCCTTTTTCGTCAAGCACTCTTCCACGATACAAAGTCGAATCCTGGAGATATCGGCCTTCGCCCGTATGACCGTCGATAAACTTCTTTAAAGTTTCTAATAAAGAGGCATCTTTTTTAGAAACAACTACTGATTTATCCTCAATCGCATATTCCAATGGTTGATTTTCAAAAATCTTGTCCAACACTACCTTCAGTTCTTCGTTTTTCACCTGAACGTTAATTGGTTTAAGCCCTTTCAACGCGGCATCTGAAACAACAAAGTCGTAACCCGTCTGAGATTTTATCTTAATAAATAATTTTGTAAATGTGGTGCCCTTTTCCGACAGCGTAACACGCTGCGCAAAACCAGTTGCACCAACCTGCATAATAGAAATGATTAATAAAAGCGTGGTTAACTTCATAATCAACAGGATCTTTTTCGTACAGCGCGGTGGCCGTACTAATTTTTTAGTGTAAAAATTGTACATTAGTTCTTTGGTTTGGTTCTGTTCGGCGCCTATATATTGTCTAGATAGCCAGGCTGCCGAGGTTCATAATAATTTATTGTTATACTGATCCAGACTATAGTCATTCCGGCTCCAACCGGGGTGACTTTTTTCGTTTTTGGATCATCAGTTTGTAAGTTTATTCCGTGACCGTGACCCTCCTTCCTTCTATCTTAAAGTGAACATCTTTTGTTTTTTCCAGCATCTTCAACACCTGACTTATATTCTTAAATCTTGATATGTTACCCGAAAATGTCCGGCCTTTTACCCCATCCCGGTATTCTACTTCTATGTCATACCATCTGGACAATGCAGTCATGATATCTTCAATCTTTTCAGTATTGAAAGCAAAATTTCCATCCTTCCAGGCAAGGGTCTCATACAGATCGGCCTCTTCAACGCTTATCGCGTTATTTACCAACACGGTCTGCTCTCCGGGAACAATCGTCTTAGCATGCCCACCCGCAGTTATCTTTACTGATCCTTCTTCCAATGCAGTGATTATTGGCTGACCAGGGTAAGCCGATATATTGAAGTGTGTGCCCAGAACCTGAAGATCTTGCTTGTCTGTTTTTACCACAAATGGATGCTTGCTGTCTTTGGCGACTTGCCAATAAGCTTCTCCTGATAATTGAACGATCCGCTCTTTGCCCGAAAATTGAGAAGGGAAAGTGATTTTCGAATCTGCATTCAGCCAAACCTTGCTGCCGTCTGGTAAGGTAAACTGGTAGGTTTTACCGCGGGCCGTTGTGGCGGTTAGGAGATCCTTCGCATTCGCTCTGGATGACAAGGAGCCACCGTTTGTCATTCCTAGTTTCGAGGAGTCTATTCCGGTGCCGTCATTGTAAGTCAAATCTTTCCCTACAACAACGCCTTTCTTCGCTCCACTCAATTCTATGGTCTTTCCGTTGGCCAGCGTGATGGTCGCGCCATTGCTGCCCGGTGCAATGTCATTAGAATAAAGATCCTCTGCAGTCTCTCCAGGTGACAAATCATGACGGTATTGATTGAAAAGGTAAATGCACATTGCGATTGCAGTGACCGCAGCAGCAATTGTAGTGATTCGTGGCCACAGTTTAAGGGCAGGTTTTGCGGAAATATTCAGCTTGGCCCAAACCTCGGCCATGGTCTCTTCTATACGCGCATGTGAAGGAAGGTCATTTGTATCTTTTAAAGTAAGGTACCAGCTTTCAATCAACGCAAGTTCCTCAGGCGTACATCGCCCAAGCCTGTATTTTTCTGCCAGTATGTTTACATTTTTTTCTACCATAGTACCGCGACTTTGAGTGTCGCTTTATTACTATGTCAAACTAATGAAGTCTATGGGGTATCAGGAATTGAAATAAATATTCATACTGTCAATTAGCTAAGTTGACGTCGCAGTAAATGCTATAGAAACAAGCATTCGGAATTGATTTAATATATTGAATGACACATACAGTTAGTTCCAAAACCAGCAATAAGCTCAAATCATACTTAAAACTTTATTAAAAACACAATGAAGCCGATAAATCCCAGCTTAGATCGCAATATTCGCAATGCTTTTTTAACTTGTGTACGTACAGTTTGTTCAGACAATTGCAATTGATCCGCAATCTCTTTATGACTAAGGTGCTCAAACCTACTCATCTCAAATATTGTAAAGTCCCGAATACGGGTTTTTAAATTAGCGGTTCTTGGTTATAAATATATTT
>JAZKCT010000059.1:0-41335 GCA_040387995.1 Bacteroidota bacterium
CAATAATGGCAAAAGAAGGAGTAAAAGCTCGCGAAGTTAAGCGCCAAAAATTGGTAGCTAAGTACGCTGACAAACGCGCAGAACTTAAAGCTGCTGGTGATTATGAAGGACTGGATAAATTACCTAAAAACTCTTCGGCTGTGCGTTTGCACAACCGTTGTAAGTTGACTGGACGTCCTCGTGGTTACATGCGTACTTTTGGTATCTCAAGGGTTACTTTTCGCGAAATGGCTTTAGCAGGTAAAATCCCTGGAGTAAGAAAAGCAAGCTGGTAAAACCTACAGCTTTGGGAAAGAAACCCGAAGTATAAAAAGAATTAACCGATGGCAGGTCGTCCCGAATAGGTTGGGAAGGAAACCACTATCAAAATTATATATATAATGAATACAGATCCAATAGCGGATTATCTTACGAGAGTAAGAAATGCCATCAAGGCGAATCACAGAATTGTTGAGATTCCAGCATCGAACCTCAAAAAAGAAATTACTAAAGTTCTTTTTGATAAAGGATACATTGCTAATTACAAGTTTGAGGATATCACAACTCAAGGCACTATTAAGATAGCTTTAAAATATAACGCTATTACTAAAATCTCGGCCATACGTACTTTAACACGTATCAGTAAGCCAGGTTTAAGACAATATGCTGGTGTTGAAAATATGCCAAGAGTATTGAATGGTTTAGGTATCGCAATCCTGTCTACATCAAAAGGTGTTATGACAGATAAGGAAGCCGCGAGATTAAACATTGGTGGCGAAGTTTTGTGTCACGTTTATTAATTAAAGGAGGATAACAAAATGTCAAGAATAGGAAAAGCCCCAATTAATATCCCTTCAGGTGTTACAATAACGATTGCTAAAGACAATGTTGTTACTGTAAAAGGACCTAAAGGTGAACTAACGCAAGCAGTTGATACAGATATCACTGTTAGCCAGGAAGATGGAATACTTACGGTATCACGTCCATCGGAACAAAAAAGGCATAAGGCCCTACACGGCTTATACCGGTCTTTATTAAATAATATGGTGATTGGTGTAACGGAAGGATATAAATTACAACAAGAATTAGTTGGTGTCGGTTACCGCGCTACTAACCAGGGTAATACTTTGGATCTTGTTCTAGGATATTCCCACCATTACGTGTTCCAGTTGCCGGAAGAAATTAAAGTAACTACTACTTCAGAAAAAGGTCAAACACCAAAGATCATTCTAGAGAGTATTGACAAACAATTGATCGGTCAGGTAGCCGCAAAAATACGCTCATTACGTGCTCCAGAGCCATATAAAGGTAAAGGTATCAAGTTTGTAGGCGAAGTGTTAAGAAGAAAAGCAGGTAAATCAGCTTCTAAAAAATAATCATCATGGCAGGGAAAAAATTGTCTCGTAGAGACCGTATAAAAAAAGGAATCAGAAAAAGATTAACGGGTTCTGATAGCCGTCCACGTTTGTCGGTTTATAGAAGTAATAAAGGAATTTATGCTCAAATCATTAACGATGTAACTGGCAGTACAATTGTATCAGCTTCATCTTTATCTAAAGATTTTTCTGGATCAGGAAATAAATCTGAACAATCGGTGGCTGTAGGTAAATTGGTTGCAGAAAAAGCAATTGCAGCTGGAGTTAAAGAAGTTGTTTTCGATAGAAATGGCTACTTATACCACGGACGTGTTAAGTCGTTGGCAGAAGGTGCCCGTGAAGCTGGTTTAGTATTTTAATCTGAAAATAGGATAAGAATGTCAACTATCAATATAAAAAGAGTTAAGACTAGCGAGATCGAATTGAAAGATCGATTAGTTAGCATACAGCGTGTAGCCAAAGTGACCAAAGGAGGACGTACCTTCAGTTTTTCAGCAATCGTGGTTGTTGGAGATGAGAACGGAATCGTTGGTTATGGGTTAGGAAAAGCAAAAGAGGTAACTGAAGCAATTGCTAAAGGAATTGATGATGCAAAAAAGAACTTAGTTAAAGTTCCTTTATTGAATGGAACTGTTCCACACGAACAAATCGGTAAATTTTCCGGTGGTTTTGTTTTAATTAAGCCAGCAGCAGTTGGTACAGGTGTTATTGCAGGTGGTGCGATGCGTGCGGTATTGGAGAGTGCAGGTGTACATAACGTACTTGCAAAGTCTAAAGGTTCATCAAACCCTCACAACGTAGTTAAAGCTACAGTAGATGCCCTAACAAAGATGCGCGATGCCTATACAGTTGCACAGCACCGTGGCGTTGATTTAAATAAAGTTTTTAACGGATAATATTATGGCGAAGATTAAAATAACCCAAGTGAAAAGCATTATCGATAGAAGCGAACGCCAAAAAAGAACAATGCAGGCTTTAGGTTTAACAAAAATGAACCAAAGCATTGAAGTTGAAGCTACCGCGGCCATTATTGGAATGGTGAGAAAAGTTAATCACCTGATTGCTATCGAAAGCATATAATTTATTAAGGGTTGCAAATGTGAGTTATATAACTACATTTGCAACCTTTCCATATTGTTTAACCGTTGTTCCTGATTAGTGAAAGCGAAGGGCAACACAATGAGTTTCAAAAATGAACTTAAGTAATTTAAAACCTGCACAAGGTGCTACAAAAAATAATAAAAGAATTGGTCGTGGTACTGGTTCAGGTCGTGGTGGTACGTCAACGCGTGGACATAAGGGTGCTGGATCCCGTTCGGGCCATTCAACTAAGATTGGTTTTGAGGGTGGACAAATGCCTTTGCAACGCAGGGTGCCTAAAGTGGGTTTCAAGCCAATTAATCGCGTGGAATATGTAGGTGTTAATTTGGACGTGTTAGAAGAATTGGCTGTTCGTTTCGAATTGACCAGTATCGATTTCACTGTTTTGCAAGCACATGGTTTGGCTTCGAAAAATGACTTAGTGAAAATTTTAGGTCGTGGTGAAATCAAATCTAAATTGGAAGTTAAAGCACATGCTTTTTCTGCTACTGCACAAAAAGCTATTGAGGCTGTTGGAGGCTCAATCGAAAAATTGTAATTAATGAAGAAGCTGTTTACTACTCTAAGTAATATTTGGAAAATTCAAGAATTAAAAGAGCGTATTTTGTACACGCTCATGATTCTTTTGATATATAGATTTGTCTCTCATGTGGTTCTGCCCGGGGTAGATGCAAACCTTTTAGGTGACAACCAAAAGTCGGGCCTCTTAGGCCTCTTGGATATGTTTGCCGGCGGATCGTTTTCCCGTGTGTCGATTTTGGCACTGGGAGTCATGCCTTATATTTCTGCCTCAATTGTAGTTCAGCTTTTAGGTATAGCTGTTCCCTCATTCCAAAAGATGCAGAAGGAAGGTGAAAGTGGAAGAAAAAAGCTAAACCAGATTACACGTTACCTTACAGTAGCGATAACTGCGGTGCAGGCTGTCGGCTATGTTAAGACACAGGTTCCACCTGAAGCAATTATTATAGATCACACTTTGTTTTTTGTTTTATCAACTTTTGTTTTGTCTGCAGGTACATTATTTGTAATGTGGCTCGGAGAGAAAATCACCGACAAAGGAATTGGTAATGGTACCTCGTTAATTATTATGGTGGGGATTATTGCACGATTGCCTGTTGCATTGTATCAGGAGATTAGCTCGAGATTTGTAGGTGATGTTGGTTTGATCGCACTTGTCGCTGAAATAGTTGCTTTGTTTGCTGTTGTTATGTTTACAATTATGATTGTCCAGGGTGTCCGTAAGGTGCCAGTACAATATGCGAAAAGAATTGTAGGAAACAGGCAATTTGGTGGTGTGAGACAGTATATTCCATTAAAGGTTAATGCTGCTGGTGTTATGCCTATTATTTTCGCTCAGGCATTAATGTTTATACCTGCAACTTTAACGCAGTTTTTCCCATCATTGCAAAACACATGGCTGATACAATTTAGTGACTACACTTCAGTGGCATACAGTTTAACTTTTGCCTTTTTGATTATAGCATTTACATTTTTCTATACAGCTATAACTGTGAACCCAACTCAGATGTCTGATGATATGAAGAAGAACGGAGGTTTTATTCCTGGCGTTAAACCCGGATTACCTACATCGTCTTTTATAGATGATGTGATTTCTAAAATTACATTTCCTGGAGCGGTTTTCTTAGCTATTATAGCAATACTACCTTCTGTGGCTGTCAAGTTTGGAATTAAGTCTGAGTTTGCCCATTTTTATGGCGGTACGTCGCTTTTGATACTCGTGGGAGTTGTATTGGATACGCTACAACAAATTGAAAGTTATCTGCTGATGCGTCACTACGACGGATTGATGAAAACAGGAAGGGTTACAGGAAGAACAGGTATACCTGCACCGAGTGGCAGTGATGCCGTGATTTAGAATGTCTAAGATATACTATAAGTCTCTCGAGGAGATAGAGTTAATTAGGGAGAGCTCCCTATTGGTATCTAGGACTTTGGCTGAGGTAGCTAAAGTTATTGGACCTGGTATTACCACGAGGCAATTAAATCAATTGGCTGAGGTTTTTATCAGGGATAATGGGGCTATACCGGCATTTTTAAATTATAATGGGTTTCCTTACTCTTTGTGTATTTCTCCTAACGAGCAAGTAGTGCATGGTTTTCCCAGTGATTACGAAATTTGCGAGGGGGATTTAATTTCTGTCGATTGTGGGGTTATTAAGGATAAATATTTTGGTGACTCTGCCTATACTTTTAGTATTGGTGAAATAAGTGAGGAAAAGAGGAAGTTAGTTGAGGTTACTCAGCAATGTCTCCAGGTAGGAATTGAGAAAGCTGTGGCTGGATCTAGAATTGGTGATTTGGGATATGCTATTCAGAGCTTAGCAGAAAGTCATGGTTTTGGTGTAGTCAAGGAACTTGTTGGTCATGGAGTAGGAGTAAAATTGCACGAGAAGCCGGAGGTTCCTAACTATGGAAAACGGGGATCAGGGATAAAACTTGAAGAGGGGATGGTGATAGCAATAGAACCGATGATTAACGGTGGCAGTCCGGGGGTTAAATTTTGGGCAGATGGTTGGACTGTTACTACAAAAGACAACAAGCCTTCGGCGCATTTTGAACACACCGTTGCCGTGAAAAGAGGCAAGGCAGAGGTTTTATCAACGTTTTCATTGATAGAGGAAGTTTTAAATAAAAAAAAGTAAATAATTAGATTTTTTTATTTAATTTTGCGTCCCTGTTTAATAGCAGCTAATTAAGTAAAAATCAATAATATATGGCTAAACAAGCCTCAATTGAACAAGACGGTGTAATAAAGGAAGCATTATCAAATGCGATGTTCCGGGTAGAGCTGGAAAATGGTCATGAGATTATTGCTCATATTTCGGGAAAAATGAGAATGCATTATATCAAGATTTTGCCCGGAGATAAAGTGAAATTAGAGATGTCGCCTTACGATTTATCAAAAGGCAGGATTACTTATAGATACAAATAAAATGAAAGTTAGGTCATCAATTAAAAAACGTAGTGCTGATTGCAAGGTTATTCGTCGTAAAGGTAAACTTTACGTAATCAACAAGAAAAACCCAAAATTTAAGCAACGTCAAGGTTAAAAAGTTATTGAGGTATGATTGGATTGAATGTACAGGTTACTCAATCTGTCATGTAATCAACAATAATCAACATTTAGTATAAATATGGCAAGGATATCAGGTATTGATTTACCAAGAAACAAGAGAGGCGAAATTGGATTGACCTATATCTTCGGGATAGGAAGATCAACTGCACAGCGTATATTGACTGAGGCGGGTATTGATTTCAGCAAAAAAGTACAGGACTGGTCTGATGATGAACTATCGGCAATTCGTACAATTATCAACGATGGCGTTAAAGTTGAAGGGGCTTTGCGTTCAGAAGTTCAGTTAAACATCAAGCGTTTAATGGACATCGGTTGTTATCGTGGCCTACGTCACAGGAAAGGTCTTCCAGTACGTGGTCAGCGTACTAAGAACAATTCTCGTACACGTAAGGGCAAGAGAAAAACAGTTGCTAACAAGAAAAAAGCTACTAAATAAAATTAGTACTGAATAATAATTATGGCTAAAAGTAAAAAAGTTACCAAAAAGCGTATTGTTGTTATAGAGCCTGTTGGTCAGGCCCATATTAATGCTACGTTTAATAATATCATTGTTACGTTAACAAACAACAATGGTCAAACTATTTCATGGTCTTCTGCTGGAAAAATGGGATTTAAGGGTTCTAAAAAGAACACTCCATATGCGGCTGGTCAAGCTGCATCAGATTGTGGTAAAGTAGCGTTTGATCTTGGCTTACGTAAAGTTGAGGTGTTTGTTAAAGGACCTGGGTCTGGTCGCGAATCTGCAATCAGAACCTTACAAGTGTCAGGTCTGGAAGTAACCTCTATAAAAGATATTACCCCGCTTCCACACAATGGATGTCGCCCTCCTAAGAAGAGAAGAGTTTAATTTATTAATTTTTAAAGCTAAGAGTCTGCAGCTGTAGGTTGTAAGATACTTTAAAACAAAGAAGAAAATGGCAAGATATACAGGACCAAAGTCCAAAATCGCGCGTAAATTTAGGGAACCAATTTTTGGACCTGATAAAGTTTTAGATAGAAAAAACTATCCTCCTGGACAACATGGAGCCTCTAAAAGAAGAGGAAAACAATCTGAGTATGCGGTACAGTTAATGGAGAAGCAGAAGGTTAAATACACATATGGTGTTTTAGAACGTCAGTTTCGTAATTTGTTTACAAGAGCTTCTTCGAAAGAAGGCATTACAGGTGATAACTTGTTGCAACTTTTGGAAGCACGTTTGGATAATACTGTTTACCGTCTTGGCATCGCTACCACTCGTTCCGCTGCTCGTCAGTTAGTTAGCCATAAACATGTCACAGTTAACGGTGAAGTAGTGAATATTCCATCATACCAATTGAAAGCGGGAGATGTTGTTGCAGTTCGGGAGAAATCAAAAACATTGGAAGCGATTACCAATTCAGTAGCTGGAAGAGTAATTAATAAATTCACTTGGTTGGATTGGAATGCTCAGGAGTTGACAGGTAAGTTTTTATCATATCCTAATCGTGATGAAATACCTGAGAATATTAAAGAGAACCTTATAGTAGAGTTATACTCTAAGTAATATATTTAGTTAACTGCTCACTGCAGTTAACTTCTTTACGTTACATAATTTTAATAACGATCTAAAAACATTATAAATGGCAATTTTAGCATTTCAGAAACCCGATAAGGTAATCATGCAGAAATCAACGGATTTCGATGGTATATTTGAATTTCGTCCTTTAGAGCCCGGTTTCGGTGTAACAATTGGTAATGCCCTTAGAAGGATATTGCTTTCTTCATTAGAAGGGTATGCTATTACAAGCATTCGTTTTTCAGGTGTTTCTCATGAGTTTTCTACAATCAAAGGTGTTGTTGAAGATCTAACCGAGATCATTTTAAATTTGAAGCAAGTTCGTTTTAAAAAGGTAGGTGATTCTGGAGAATCTGAGAAAATCTTTATTGTAGTAAATGGGCAGGATCAGTTTGTTGCCGGAGATATCACCAAGTTTTCTAATAACTTTGAGGTGTTGAATCCTAACTTCGTTATCTGTAACATGGAGAAGTCCGTTACTCTGGAGGTAGAATTGACTATCAATAAGGGACGTGGTTATGTGCCTGCAGAGGAAAATAAGATAAACGATGCGGTAGTTGGGGTCATTGCTATTGATTCGATCTTTACTCCGATGAAAAATGTTAAGTACACGATCGAGAACTATCGCGTTGAGCAAAAAACCGATTACGAGAAGTTGATTTTGGACATTTCTACTGATGGGTCTATACATCCTGAGGAGGCCTTGAAAGAAGCGGCTAAAATTCTTATTCAGCATTTTATGTTATTCTCTGATGAGAATCTGGTACTTGAATCTCAGGCTAAAGAAGAAACAAAAGAAGTTGATGAGGAGATATTGCATATGCGCAAAATCCTTAAAACTGAACTTGTAGATCTGGATCTTTCTGTACGGGCATTGAACTGTCTTAAAGCAGCTGATATACGCACACTAGCTGATCTTGTATCCTATGATGTAGCTGATATGTTGAAGTTTAGAAACTTCGGTAAGAAGTCATTGACTGAAATTCAGGAGTTGGTTAAATCTAAAAGCCTTTCGTTCGGAATGAATCTTTCTAAGTTTAAATTAGACGAAGAATAGAATAAGAAAATAACAATTGTTAATAGTGTGTAATTCCCTCGGATTAATTCATAGAGACGGTACACGCTGAATAAAAAAAAAATGAGACACGGTAAAAAAGTAAACCACTTAGGAAGAACAGATTCACATCGTAAAGCGATGCTTGCGAACATGGCTTCTTCACTGATTAAACACAAGAGGATTTCGACAACATTGGCAAAGGCCAAGGCGTTACGTACTTATGTTGAGCCAATAATTACAAAATCCAAAACTGATACTACGCATTCGCGTCGTATTGTATTTGGTTATTTGCAAGATAAAGAAACTGTCACTGAATTGTTCCGTGATATCGCTGCGAAAGTTGCGAATCGTCCGGGAGGTTACACAAGAATCATCAAATTAAACAATCGTTTAGGTGATAATGCAGAGATGGCATTGATTGAATTGGTAGACTATAATGAGGTCTACGGTAATGAGGCTGCATCTGCTGAGAAGAAAACAACACGTAGGGGTAGAACCAAAGCTAAAAAGTCAGACTCACGCTCAACTAATGAGGTAGAAGTGACTAAATCAAATAGTGAAGATGTTGCTGACGAGACTCCTGCCAAAGAGGAAGCAACACTAGAGGCTAACGCTGTTGAAGAAACGAAAGAAGCAAAAGGAGAATAATATTCCCTCTCAGTAAAGAAAGCCCCTGACCTGTTTTGGCCAAGGGCTTTTTAGTTTAATCTATATTGTTTATTGCCTTCCATCTTCTTGTAATTAAATTCGGTGAAATATTCCATTTTTCATCATGTTTAATAGAAGAAATTTGTCTCCATTAAAACTTATGCGAAAGCAATGTTTACTATTGCTGTACATGGTCTTTTGATATACCGATTCTTGAACATTCTCGTAAGCAACAGTAAAATTGCCATAAAATAATGGGATTCCATCAAGCTCACTTAATATTGATTTTCTAAGTAGTACCTTTGGCAGGTAATCAAAATTATGTCTAATCAACACCATTTACAGCAATTCAAAGACCGGTTAACGGAAAGCATTTCAACTCATGTTTTTATTAAAGTTTCTCTCGGTAATTATCAGGGAAATGATAAGGAATTAAAAAATATTTATGTTAGGAAGGTAAAGATCAAAAGGGCAGACATGTTGTCCTTTACTTATCGGTACAAGACACGTGATATCGTTAAGAATTTTGGGATAGACGAAGGGATTACTTTAGTTGGTCAGTTTACCAGCAACGACTTCAAGGTGGCTACGCTTTTTACTACCGAAAAAGAAATTGTTTTGGAATATAGCAAAAAGCACTTGGTCTCTTTACGGGAGCAACTACTGAATAGAGTCCTTAAGCCCGAGCTTTCCCATAATAAGGAAAAAAAACGATTAATTCAACCCAATGGAAAGCCTTATTTAGTTGAATTGAAGCTAACTGATGCTGAAGGAAATGTTTTTAAGAATGCTCAGGATAAATACAGGCAAATTAATCAATATATCGAGATCTTAAGTAGTTTGCTCAAGGAATTTCCTGCCGGAAGTATTGGACGGGTAGTAGATATGGGGTCGGGTAAAGGTTATCTCACTTTTGCGCTTTATGATTATCTTGAGCACATGCTGAAGGAAAAGATTAAGATTACTGGGGTAGAATACCGGCAAGACTTGGTCGATTTGTGTAATGCCATTGCGGCACGAGCCGGATTTGAACAACTGGATTTTATCCAGGGAACTATAGAAAACTATCAAATATCGAATATCGATTTATTAATTGCTCTTCATGCGTGCGATACGGCTACAGATGATGCCATATTCAAGGGGATTAAAGCAAATGCTAAGTTAATTGTGGTGGCTCCTTGCTGCCATAAGCAGATCAGGCGCGAAATGGAAAAGAATAAGGTTAAAAATGAAATGTCCGTGCTGACAAAACATGGAATATTTTTGGAGCGGCAGGCTGAAATGGTGACCGATGGAATTAGGGCGCTTATATTAGAATATTTTGGCTATAGAACGAAGGTTTTTGAATTTATATCAGACGCGCATACTCCTAAAAATGTATTGGTAGTAGGGATTAAAACTGGTAAGGGAGACCACAATAAAATTCAGGATGCTAAAAGAGCGGAAATAAAACAGAAAATTGCAGAAACGAAAACATATTTCGGTATAGGTTATCATCATTTGGAAAGGCTCCTTGAGATGGAGGAGGTCAATAGAGCTTGATTTCTGTCATACTGTCACACTTTTACCTGTTCTTTCGGCCATAAATTTCTCTAATTATTATTAAATTGAAAGTTTTTCTGCCAAAAACCTATTGGCACATTGCTTGTTAAACAGTTGTAAATAATACGAATTCATAACATAAATAGATATAAATAACATGTCAAAAATTATTGGTATAGACTTAGGAACAACGAACTCTTGCGTAGCCGTAATGGAAGGTAACGAACCTGTAGTTATAGCCAACAGTGAGGGTAAACGTACTACGCCGTCTATTGTTGCATTTGCAGAAAATGGTGAGCGTAAAGTGGGCGAGCCGGCTAAACGTCAGGCTATCACAAACCCAACAAAAACAATTTCTTCAATCAAGCGGTTCATGGGTAGTAGCTTCGCTGAGGTCTCTAAAGAGACGTCACGTGTACCTTACACTGTAGTGAAGGGCGATAACAACACTCCACGTGTAGAGATTGACGATCGTAAATATACTCCACAGGAGATATCTGCAATGATCTTGCAGAAAATGAAAAAAACTGCGGAAGACTTTTTGGGACATGAAGTAACAGAAGCTGTAATTACAGTTCCTGCTTATTTCAATGATGCTCAGCGTCAGGCTACTAAGGAAGCCGGAGAGATCGCAGGTCTAACTGTCAAAAGAATTATCAATGAGCCAACCGCTGCAGCTTTAGCTTATGGTTTGGATAAGGCTCATAAAGACATGAAAATTGTGGTCTTTGATTGTGGTGGTGGTACACATGACGTATCAGTATTGGAATTAGGAGACGGTGTATTTGAAGTTAAATCTACTGATGGTGATACCCATTTAGGTGGGGATGATTTTGATCATATCATTATTGAGTGGTTGGCAGAAGAGTTTAAGGCTGAAAATGGCATGGATTTAAACAAAGATCCAATGGCACTTCAGCGCTTGAAAGAAGCGGCTGAAAAAGCCAAAATCGAACTTTCAAGCACCACTTCTACCGAAATTAATCTTCCTTACATCACTGCGGATGCTACTGGGCCTAAGCACTTAGTAAGGACTTTAAGCCGCGCTAAGTTTGAGCAATTGGCTGCTGATTTGATCAAGCGTACCATAGATCCATGTAAATCAGCATTGAAAAATGCAGGTTTGAAAACAACAGATATTGATGAGATCATCCTGGTTGGGGGATCTACACGTATTCCTGCTATTCAAGAAGCTGTAAAAGCATTTTTCGGTAAAGAACCTTCTAAAGGTGTAAATCCTGATGAGGTTGTAGCTATTGGTGCTGCAATTCAAGGTGGCGTTCTGACTGGTGAGGTCAAAGATGTATTGTTGCTTGATGTTACTCCACTTTCTTTGGGTATAGAGACAATGGGTGGTGTTATGACCAAACTAATTGAATCTAATACTACTATTCCTTCTAAAAAAGCAGAGACTTTTTCTACTGCTGCTGATAATCAGCCATCAGTTGAGATTCATATTTTGCAGGGAGAGCGTCCTATGGCTGCTCAAAACCGCACAATTGGACGTTTCATATTAGATGGTATTCCACCGGCTCCAAGGGGTGTTCCACAAGTTGAAGTTGCATTTGATATTGATGCAAACGGTATTTTACATGTAAGTGCCAAAGATAAGGCTACTGGTAAAGAACAAAAAATCCGTATCGAAGCGTCTTCCGGTTTGACTGATGAAGAGATCAAAAGAATGAAGGAAGAGGCCGAGCAAAACGCGGAGTCTGACAAAGCAGCTAAAGAAGAAGCTGAAAAAATCAATAGCGCTGATGCACTGATCTTTTCTACTGAAAAGCAATTGAAGGAATTTGGAGAGAAAATCTCTGGAGACAAAAAGGCGCCTATCGAAGCAGGTTTGCAAAAATTAAAGGATGCGCACGCATCAAGGAACTTTGCTGATATTGATGCCGCTCAGGAAGAATTGCAAAATGCATGGAATGCTGCATCAGAAGAGATGTACAAAGCCGGTCAGGATGCAGGACAACCAGAAGGAAATGCAGGCGCTCCTGATGGTTCTCAAGCTGGCAATGGCGGAGACAACGTAACCGATGTAGATTTCGAAGAAGTAAAAGACGATAAAAAATAATCGGTAAATCGTTTATATAAATAAAAAGTCCGAAGGCAGCACCTTCGGACTTTTTATTTATATAACGTATTGTGTTTATTGCCAGAGGCTTGTTGGATAAGTTCCGTCTTGTATGAGCTGGTTAATACTATCCTGTACAAAAGGTTTATCCTCTTTATAAGTCACGCCAAACCATTGATTGCTTGTAGGCACAACTTTAAATGAGGCGGTTCCAGTTCTAACTAAATTTTCGCCAATTAAAGGAATAAAAAACTCAGCTTTGGGTTTGTCCTTGTTTTCAAGAGCGAAAATCTTGAATAAATCTTCTGTTAATTTAAACACGCTTGGCGTAAAACCCCAAAAATTCATGGAAACTGGTGTTTCAAAATCCAATGGATATTCTATTCCCCCTTCTTCGTAAACTATAGCCTCACCTTTTTTATACACTTGTGTTCTTTCTGTAATTTCCTCCAGATAACCAGCTGCATTTGTTTTACAAACACCACGGGAAACAGAACCAAAATCAGACAAAGTTTTGCCTATTTGATAGCCAACAATCGAAAAATTACTGTCAGATGCTTCAGTCGACAGAAAATCAACCATTTTTTTAAACGCATCATATCCATAGTAATCGTCCGCATTGATGACACAAAATGGCTCATTTATTACGTTTCTCCCAGAAAGAATAGCGTGAGCAGTGCCCCAGGGTTTTTCGCGGTAAATCTCCTCTTCAATTCCAAACTGTTTAAGATCAAAATTTTGAAAAACATAGTCTGTTTCGATTCTTCCTTTTAGTTTGGGTTCAAAAATCGATCTAAAGTTTTCTACAAATTCTTCTTTTATAATAAAGACAACTTTTCCAAAGCCGGCTTTAATAGCGTCGTAAATAGAATAGTCAATAATTGTTTCTCCATTAGGGCCAAAGCCATCAATTTGTTTCATGCTGCCATAACGGCTGGCCATTCCTGCTGCAAGAATAAGTAAGGTCGGTTTCATCAATTGAAAATATAAAATAGGTTTGTAAAAGCGTTATTTTGAATAGGTAAAATCATGGTCTTTCTTGATGTTCAGCAGAGAATAATAAATCAAGCTAATTACATTGTCCACATCTTCTTTATGGATCATCTCTACTGTCGTATGCATATACCTTAAGGGTAAAGAGATCAACGCCGAAGGAACGCCACCATTTGAATAGGCAAAAGCATCTGTATCAGTCCCTGTAGAACGAGATGATGCTTGTCGCTGGAACGGAATGCCATTCTTCTCAGCGGTTTCGATAAGCAATTTGTTCAAATTAGTCTGTACAGCCGGAGCATAGGAAACTACCGGGCCTCTGCCGCAGGCCAAATCACCCTGGCTGATTTTATTGATCATCGGCGTCGACGTATCGTGGGTTACATCTGTGATGATCGCGACGTTAGGCTTAATGCGATGGGCAATCATTTCTGCTCCCCGCAATCCAATTTCTTCCTGTACAGAGTTGACAATATACAGGCCGAAAGGCAATTTCTTTTTATTTTCCTGAAGCAATCTCGCAACCTCAGCGATCATAAACCCACCTGCCCGGTTGTCGAGTGCCCTGCCCACATAATAACGATCGTTAAGGACCATAAATTCGTCTTCATAGGTGATTACACATCCCACATGAATGCCTAATTTTTCAACCTCTTCTTTTGACGTACAGCCACAATCCAGAAAAATATTTTTGATAGCCGGAGCTTCTTCTTTCTCTCCATTACGCGTATGGATGGCAGGCCAACCGAATACAGCTTTAACCATACCTTTATCAGTATGAATATTTACTCGTTTAGAAGGCGCAATCTGATGATCTGAACCCCCATTCCGGATGACATAAATCAACCCGTCCGCCGTAATGTAGTTGACAAACCATGAAATTTCATCTGCATGTGCCTCTATTACAACTTTAAAATCTGCCTTTGGGTTAATAACACCCACTGCAGTGCCATAATTATCGATAAAGCTTTCATCGATATAAGGCTTTAAATAATCCAGCCATAACTTTTGACCAGGGTATTCGAAACCTGTAGGTGAAGGATTATTAATGTATTTCTCAAAAAATTGCAGCGATTTTTTATTGACTATGCTCGTGTGTGTTTTCTTTTCTTCTTTTTTCTTGCTCATTGTGAATGATTTATTACGACAAATATAGATATTCCATAATTACAAAAGCAGCATTGCGACATGCGGGTGTTATCCGATGTTGACATCTGCCTCCGGTAACAGTAGCGCTAATGACCTGATTCTTCCTGCAATGTTGTGTTTTTTTTACTATAAAGGAAATAAACAATCATATTTAGTGCTATAATTACAAAACTTCCCAAACAAAATGCAGGCCATTGACCTTTGTCCCATAACCAAAGACCTATAGCAGAACCAATCGCTGCGCCGACAAAACTAACAGACATGAAAACCGTATTGAGCCGGTTACGTGCTTCAGGTAAAATGGCATAAATTCGCGTTTGATTCGTCACATGGATTGCCTGCTGGCCAATATCAATTAAAATAATTCCAGCTACGAAGAGATAAAGCTGGCTTCCGGTAAAATAAAACGCAGCTATACTACAGAGTTGTAGCACGATTCCGACAATCAAATTTTTTCTGGGGTTAGTCGCACCACTTAACTTGCCAACCAATGGGGCGGCCAGGGCACCAGCAGCACCTGCAATGCCAAACAAACCGATCTGTAGCGTCTGAAAATGAAAGGGGGGATTTGCCAGAAATAACACCATCGTCGTCCAGAATGCACTCAATGTTGCAAACGCTGTAAAGTTAATCAAGGAAGCTTCCCGGAGAACTGTTTCTGTTTTTACGTAATGCCACATCGATGACATCAATTGCGAATAACTGCCTTTAAAAGTGGGTACGCTTTTAGGGAAACGTTTTGCCATCAGGAACAATAACAATGAACAAATTCCAGCGGCCATTACATATACCGATCTCCATCCCCACAGAAAACCAATGCTTCCGCTAATAGCCCTTGAAGCAAGTATTCCAATTAGCAATCCGCTCATGATAACACCTATTGTTTGGCCTCTTTTTTCGTCTGAACTTAGGTTTGCTGCCATCGGCAAGATCAGTTGAGGTATTACTGAAGTTGCCCCAATGAGTACACACGAGCACTCCAGCAGTAAAAAAGAATTAGAAAACGCCGCTAATAGTAGCGAGAAGATGGCAAGGCAGGTGATGATCAAAATCTGTTTTCTTCTTTCAAACATATCCCCTAAGGGAACGATTAAAAACAGCCCGAGCGCATAGCCCGCCTGAGTTAGGTAACTGATTCGGCCTGCAACACTTTCCGTAAGTCCAAATTCACGCGCTACCAAAATCACTAGAGGCTGGCAATAATAAATATTTGCAACGATCAGTCCGGTGCAAAATGCCATTAAAAGGATGTCTTTACGGCTCAGGTTCATTAAAGTGGAATGTTTCCATGTTTTTTTCTTGGAAGGTTGACAACTTTGTTTTCCAGCATTTTAAAAGCCTTGATGAGTTTTGCCCGGGTCTGTGCCGGCTCAATGACTTCATCGATGAAACCCCTTTCTGCCGCCCGGTAAGGGTTGGCAAATATATCAGAATACAGCCGTTCCTTTTCCAGCCATTTCTCCTGAGGATGCTCGGCCGCGGTTATTTCCTTTTTAAAAATAATCTCTGCAGCCCCTTTTGCACCCATCACAGCGATCTCAGCAGAAGGCCATGCATAATTTAGATCGGCACCAATGTGTTTTGAATTCATCACATCATAAGCACCCCCATATGCTTTTCGGGTAATGACGGTGATGCGGGGGACTGTTGCCTCGCTGAAAGCGTATAAAAGCTTTGCACCATTTGTAATGATACCATTCCACTCCTGATCAGTTCCCGGTAGAAAGCCTGGGACATCTTCAAGGACCAGTAAAGGGATATTGAAGCAATCGCAAAAACGAACGAATCTCGCTGATTTGATGGAAGCATGATTGTCCAGCACCCCTGCCAGATATGCTGGCTGATTGGCAACGATTCCAATGCTCCTTCCGGCAAGGCGCGCAAACCCGATCACGATGTTCTCAGCATAGTCTTTGTGAACCTCCAGAAAGCTGTCGGTATCTGCCAATTCAGCGATAATATCTCTTACATCGTAGGGTTGATTGGCATTTTCCGGCATAATGTTGTTTAATGCGGGCCTGCTTTCATCAGAAGCATGGTAAGGCAACAATGCGGGGATTTCCTCACAGTTTTGAGGCATGTAACCCAATAATTTCTTGATGTGATTAATGGCATCAATTTCATTCGTACAGGCAAAGTGGGTTACACCTGATTTAGATGCATGCGTAGCAGCACCGCCCAGTTCTTCAGAACTAACTACTTCATGCGTCACTGTCTTCACAACATTCGGGCCCGTTACGAACATATAAGAAGTGTGTTCTACCATCAGGATAAAATCCGTAATAGATGGTGAATAAACTGCTCCGCCTGCACAAGGCCCCATAATGCCAGACAATTGCGGGATCAAGCCGGATGCCTGAACATTCCTGTAAAATATATCTGCATACCCACCCAGGGATACGACGCCCTCCTGAATTCGTGCGCCGCCGCTGTCGTTCAATCCAATCAGGGGTGCGCCGTTTTTCATCGCCATTTCCATGATCTTACAGATTTTCTCGGCATGTGTTTCTGAAAGCGAACCGCCAAAAACAGTAAAATCCTGTGAAAAAACATAAACCAGGCGGCCATTAATAGTTCCGTACCCGGTAACTACCCCGTCACCCAAATATTTTTCACGTTCCATACCAAAGTCTGTACTTCGGTGCGTAACCATCATCCCGATTTCTTCAAATGAATTTTCGTCCAGTAAAAAGTGTAACCGTTCACGCGCCGTAAGCTTTCCTTTGGCATGTTGGGCCATAATTCTCGCTTCCCCGCCACCTAAATGTGCAGCTTTAACTTTATTCTGAAGTTCTTCTATTTTATTCTTCATCACTTAGAAATTTAAAAGGATTACTACCAACGGTATTGAAGTCGACTTGTAAAAACATCGTCTTTCAAATCTTCAGCGTATTGCGGCAAGGAGGTCGCATGGTTTACTACCCGTTCATTATAAACTGTCAACTTCAATCTGGGATTTATGGTATAAGTAAAACCATAACCAAATGTGCTAAACTTAACATCTCCTGCCGTTGTATTTGCAGCGATCCCGATCTCCGCCTCATCGATCTCTCTATTCGGGTCGTAAACGTCATATCCAGCTATTGCGGTAAACTTTGTTTTTGCAATCCTTTGTGTAAGCCACAAGTAGTAACCACGGAAGGACCTCAAATAAAGATCAGTGGTTGGCTGCGCCGAAAAACTCGTGCTTGCTGTCGGACCATTGACCGATGAAGAAGCCGCAACCCCCGGCTGTACGCCTTCAATATATTCCGCCTTAAATACAGTGGCGCCAAAGCTATTGTCATACTGAATCTGTGCGTTGGTGCCGTAATATTTACGTCCGGCGTTCCAGCCTACATGATCAGGACTGGTATTTTTAGTGTATCCGCCGTTTGAATATGAAAAATAGCTGTCCGTTTCGCTTCTTACAGAACCTTTGTAAAAAGAACCACCAAAGCCCAGGTGCAGTTTTTTGCCCGCGAGGCTATCAAATTTGAAGGCAATGTTTCCAATGATGTCTTTTTTCGAGTCATAATCCCGGGCATTATACCCACTTCCATTGATTACCGCAAGGTCGGCATTGATGAACTTGAATTTGTTTTTAGGCTTCAGGCTGATCATCGCTCCAATATCCCTTTCCCTGGGCATTAAGATTTGAGACATGCGCGGACGTTCAGGGAAATCACGATAGCCGGAAGAATAAACAATCGCATATCCAAATGGGCGGTTAAATAAACCTGCTGTAAATATGAGCGCTTTAGAGTTGGGTTGATGAAATTGGATAAAAGCATCCATTAACTGAATGCCGTTTTGCGTAGCATCTATCTGAAATACAATACTTGAATACTTATCGGCCCTGTCAATCTTCAATCTTCCCCGCCGGATCATGAAGCGTTCATCTGAGTTTTTGCCAAAATCCCCACCTGAAAATGAAGTAATACCAGCAGATTGTGCCTTTTGGTACTGCGTCTGCAGATATCCGGTTATTGCAATTTCATGAGGGTCATAAGTTGAAGGACTGTTGTTATTTTGCGCAAATAAGTAAATAGGAAAGAGCAATATAAGGTTAAGCAGTAGTGGTTTCTTCATGCAGTTCCAAAGAATAATTAAAGCGTCTAAAATACAGTAATTAGCACATTATATCCTAACGGATGCCTTAATTTTTGCAAGCGGTATGTTGGGCAACAACTAAATTACATTTTTATTACAGGATAATTTGCTAATTAGACAGCTTTGGAGTTATTTTTGACAACAACATTCAAATAAGAGTAAAAAATGTTCCTTAGGAAATACCGTGCTTATCTGGTCATTATTTTTCTTTGTGTCTTTTCGGCAAAGATGGTGATATCAGGTGCGCCTGTGTTTTTAGCACATATTGATAAGGAAATCATGAACTCTGTGATCATGCAAATTGAGCTTGAACACAGTGCAGATGGAGATAGCGGAAAAGTTAAAGTGAAGCTTTGTGATTACAAAATTGACTTCCATTCTGATTATAATTTTGCAGCTGAACTGGTACTCATCCGGGTAAGCAATAGCTCTATCGATCATTCTAAGCGGTACGTTGACCCTTACCATCCATCAGTACCCACTCCACCACCGAATTTTATCTGATTTTATCAAAGCATAAGCCAGTCCCTATTGGGAAGGGTATGCAATTTCAGAATTAGTTTAAAATCTTAAAACATAGTTTTATGCAAAGTGGGAACTCAACCTTTTCAAGGTTGGACGTGAAGAAATATATATTAAAAAAGAATTTAAAAAAAGACCTGCCTTCCAGCATTGTCGTGTTCTTAGTGGCCTTGCCGCTTTGCCTTGGTATAGCGCTGGCCTCGGGTGCACCTCTTTTCGCCGGAATTATTACCGGCGTCATTGGCGGAATAATAGTTGCCAGTTTTAGTGGCTCCCAACTCAGCGTCAGCGGACCTGCGGCTGGTCTTACCGCAATCGTCTTAGGTGCGATAGGACAATTGGGGAATTACCAGACTTTTTTGCTTGCCGTTGTACTGGCGGGTTGTATCCAGGTTTTTCTTGGTTTATTAAAAGGGGGAACAATTGGTAACTATTTTCCTTCCAGTGTCATTGAAGGAATGCTGGCTGCAATCGGACTTACCCTTATTCTTAAACAACTTCCTCATGCGCTCGGCGTGGATTCAGACTTTTTTGGAGACGAAAGTTTTCTGCAGGGAGACAATGAAAATACGTTTTCTGCCATTTCTTCCGCGGCAAGCCATTTTGGACTTGCTGCCATTGTAATCAGTTTACTTTCTATTGCTATCCTCATTATCTGGCCGAAATTTAAGAAATTGAGTGTCGTCCCAGCGCCATTGCTGGTCGTTGTACTTGGAATCACGCTTGCATTGGTATTTCAAAATACGCCCTATGCACTATCTGCCAAGCATATGGTAGAGATACCCGTTGTCAATGGCTGGTCCGAGTTTGTGGGCCTTTTTACAACGCCTGATTTTTCTCAGATCTCCAACAGCAAGGTATGGGTGGTTGCGGCAACCATCGCTGTGGTAGCGAGTTTGGAAACCTTACTGAGTATCGAGGCGGTTGACAAAATCGATCCAATCAAAAGAGTGTCACCAACCAATCGTGAACTCATGGCTCAGGGTACGGGAAATATAGTGAGCGGAATGTTGGGCGGCTTGCCCATGACCTCTGTTATTGTACGCAGTTCAGCCAATGTCAATGCGGGTGGAAGAACAAAGATGTCAGCCATATTTCATGGTTGCTGGTTACTTTTATCTTTATTGTTTATTCCGGGTCTGATAAATATGATACCTTTGGCATGTTTAGCTGCAATACTCTTGGTTACAGGTTATAAACTTACTCGCATTGCGCTGTTTCAGCACATGTATCATAAAGGATGGGACCAATTCGTGCCCTTTGTGGTTACCATTATAGCCGTACTGCTTACAGATCTTTTAAAGGGAGTTGCGGTCGGAATGTTGCTTTCCATTTTCTATCTGTTGCGGACCAACATGCGAAACCCGTTCTTCTACAAAATCCAGGAAGAAGGTGATAAAAAGAACATCAGAATTAAGCTTGCAGAAGAGGTCTCCTTTTTAAATAAAGCAGCAATTCAGGTTGTTCTTACCAAAATTCCAAAAGAAACCAACGTAATCATAGACGGATCCAATTCCCGGTATATTGACCCGGATGTGTTAGAGACCATTTTTAATTACAAACACAATGCCTACACCAAAGGAATCATTGTGAGCCTGGAAAACATTAAAACACAGTATATAGTACCAAAATTGAATAGTAAACCAATTGAAGAAATTAATAACTAAATTATTATGTGCGCAAAATTAGAAAAACAACATACAGATCAAATTACATACGAAGGATTATTAAAAGGCAATAAGGATTGGGTGGCAGAAACACTCAGGGAAGATCCTGAATTTTTTAACAGGCTTTCTGCAGGTCAGACACCTCCGGTATTGTGGATCGGTTGTTCTGACAGCCGTGTACCTGCCAATCAAATTACCAATACCATGCCTGGTGACATTTTTGTGCACCGCAATATTGCCAACGTCGTGACCCATACAGATATGAACTTATTGAGTGTACTGGATTATTCCGTAAACGTGCTCAAAGTTAAACACATCATTGTCTGCGGACACTATGGATGCGGTGGCGTCAATGCTGCTTTGGGTGATAAACAGGTGGGACTCATTGACAACTGGTTGCGTAACATCAAAGATGTTTACCGCATGCACGAGCGCGAGATGTCTACCATTAAAGATCCTCAGCGCAAGTCTAACCGCCTGGTTGAACTCAATGCCATTGAAGGAGCGGCAAACATCATGAGCACATCCATTGTACAGAATGCATGGGCGTCCGGACAAGAATTGTCTGTCAATGCATGGGTTTATAGCCTGGAGACAGGGATCATTACCGATCTGAAAGTGAGTGCGTCAAGTTCAGATGACATGTCGCCGGTATTTAAAATGAAAATTGAAAAATAACCGTTCTCTTCGAAGCCTGCATTTCTTAGGCTCCCTGAAGGGGGAGCAAAGAACGCTCAGGTTTTCTCTGAGAAGGTAATTTTTCCGGGAAATAACAATAAAAAAAAGGCAGCTCTTCAGCTGCCTTTTTTAATATTCAAAAATTTAAGACAATTTATTCAGAAAGGAAAGGGTACCTGTAATCCTTTGGCGGATCAAAAGTTTCCTTGATCGTACGTGGAGATACCCAACGCAATAAATTAATCATAGAGCCGGCTTTATCATTTGTACCAGAGCCTCTGGCACCGCCAAATGGCTGTTGGCCCACTACCGCACCTGTACACTTGTCGTTGATGTAAAAATTACCTGCAGCATTTCGCAAAGCATGGGAAGTCTGCTCAATTGCGTAACGGTCCTGAGCAATAACGGCTCCTGTCAGCGCATAAATTGAAGTACCGTCAATTACTTCCAGGATCTGGTCAAACTCAGCGTCCTCATAAACATAGATCGTAAGCACAGGTCCAAATAATTCCTCGCACATGGTGGTATATTTTGGATCACTTGCTACCAGAACTGTCGGTGCAATGAAATATCCCTTAGATTTATCATAGGTGCCTCCGGCAATGATTTCAACTGCAGGATCTGTCTTGGCTGCGTCGATGTACTTTGCCAATTTGTCAAAAGAAACCTCACTGATTACTGCGTTGATAAAGTTGCTGAAATCTTCCGTGCCCCCTATTTTAAAAGTCGCCAGATCACGCAGCATCAGTTCTTTGACTGCAGGCCAGATGCTTTTTGCAATGTAAACACGCGAAGCAGCTGAGCACTTCTGCCCCTGGTACTCAAATGCACCGCGGACGATGGCCGTAGCGGATACTTCAGCGTCAGCAGAGCCATGTACCAGGATAAAGTCCTTGCCCCCAGTTTCGCCTACAATGCGCGGGTAAGTTTTATATTTATGGATGTTATTTCCGATTGTTTTCCAAATGTTCTGAAACACTCCGGTTGATCCGGTAAAATGTATGCCTGCAAAATCAGGATGGTTAAAAATAACCTCACCGGCTTCCGGGCCATCTACATACACAAGGTTAATGACACCGTCTGGTAATCCTGCTGCCTGGAATATCTCCATCAACACATGAGCTGCGTAAATCTGCGTATCAGCAGGTTTCCATACCACTACATTTCCCATCATCGCTGCCGAGGCAGGAAGATTGCCGGCGATGGCTGTAAAATTGAACGGAGTCAATGCAAATACAAAGCCTTCCAGCGGACGTTGCTCCACTCTGTTCCAGGAGCCTTTTGGCGAAACTGGTGGTTGTTGTTTGTAAATGTCAGCCATATAGCTCACATTGAAACGCAGGAAGTCAATCAGTTCACATGCCGCATCAATTTCTGCCTGGTAGGCATTTTTTGACTGGCCAAGCATGGTTGCCGCGTTCAGTTTGTATCGGTAAGGACCGGCGATCAAATCGGCAGCTTTAAGAAAAATTGCTGCACGATGTTCCCAGGCCAGGTTTTCCCAGTCCGACTTTGCCGCCAGCGCAGCGTCTATTGCCTGCAAGACATGGCTTTTATCGCCGATACTATACCTGCCCAGTACATGCCGGTGGTCATGGGGAGGGCTGCTGATGCCTTTTTTATCCGTATGCACTTCTTTGCCGGCTATAAACATCGGCATGTCAATTTGTTTGGAACGGGCATCGGCTAGCGCTGCCTTCAAAAGTTCACGTTCTTTGCTCCCTGGTGCATAAGCCAGGATGGGCTCATTTACCGGAGTCGGTACGTTAAAAAATCCTTTAAGCATGTTATGAATAATTGTTTACGCAAAGATAAGTAATTATTTTATTGTTATTTTTGAGTCCTGCTCATGATAAAATACCTGCGGCTATTTCTGCTTCCGTTTTCCATTCTTTATGGAATTGTTGTCCTGGTCAGGAACAAACTCTATGATGCTGGGATATTCAAATCCACCAGTTTTTCTATACCTGTAATTTGCGTAGGCAACCTGGTTGTCGGGGGTTCCGGCAAGACACCTGTCACCGAGTACCTGGTGCAATTATTCAACGGCAAACGAATTGCAATACTCAGCCGCGGTTACGGCCGCAAAACAAATGGCTATATCCTGGCAGATCAACATGCAACGGCCGAAACCATTGGTGATGAACCGATGCAATTTTACCAGAAGTTTCCTCAGGTTACCGTAGCCGTTTGTGAAGACCGGGTAAAAGGAATCCGGTTGCTGGAGGCAGCACATGATTTAATTATTCTCGATGATGCCTACCAGCACCGGTCAGTACGGCCAGGCTTCAGCATCTTGTTGTTTGAATACCAGAAACTGCTCAGTCAGCAATTTTTATTGCCCGCCGGAAATCTGCGCGAACCATTTAAAGGGTACAAAAGAGCAGACAGCCTGTTGGTTACCAAAGCACCTGAACAACTGGATCCGGTCAAAAAGGAACAATGCGCCGAGCGGTTTGAGGTCAAGTCAAGGGAGTCACTTGCGTTCTCATCGCTTACCTATGGCCGTCTTACAGGTCTCTTCTCTAAAGAAGAACTACCGGTAGACCAGATTGATCCATCCACACACATTTATCTGCTCACCGGCATTGCCAATCCTGAACCGCTTGTTTCATACCTGAAGCAATACACTTCGCATGTTCAGCACTTTGACCATCCCGACCACTACAGTTTTAAACTGGCAGATATCCATAAACTTGTCAATGCCTTTACTCAAAATGCTGCGGCCGACAAGCTGATCATCACCACCGAAAAAGATGCACAGCGTTTAAACAGTGAATCTTTAAGAGAATTACTTTTAAATTTGCCCTTGTTTTATTTACCCGTCAAAATTGCTTTATCCGGAAAAGATAAGGCTACCTTTGATCAAAAGATTTTAGACTATGTTTCAGGCACTACAGGAAACCGTTGAATATATCAAAAGAAAGACCGGCAATTTTGAACCGGAAATTGGCATTATATTGGGTACTGGACTCGGGGGCCTGGTTAATGATATCGAGGTTGAGTATTCCCTGATGTATTCCAACATTCCGAATTTTCCCATATCAACTTTAGAATTTCACTCTGGAAAACTGATCTTCGGCACCTTAAACGGGAAAAAAATAGTAGCCATGCAGGGCAGGTTGCATTACTATGAAGGCTACAATATGCAGCAGATTACCTTTCCGGTCCGGGTGATGAAGGTACTGGGTATTGCACATCTTTTTGTATCGAATGCGGCGGGGTCTTTAAATCCGGCATTCAAAAAAGGGGACCTGATGGTCATCTGCGACCACATCAATCTTCAGCCTGAAAGTCCGCTAAGGGGCAGCAATGACTCAGACATGGGGCCAAGATTTCCAGATATGAGCCAGCCCTACAACAGGAAACTGATCGACGTTGCGTTAAATATTGCGGCCGACCACAACATTAATTGCCATAAAGGCGTTTACATTGCCGTAACTGGACCCAATTTGGAAACCAAGGCTGAATACAATTACCTGCGTATTATTGGCGGAGATGCCGTCGGAATGAGTACCGTGCCGGAAGTGATTGTGGCGAACCACATGGGTATTCCGGTTTTTGCGATTTCTGTACTTACTGATGAAGGTTTTCCGGAAGTGCTCGAACCCGTTAGTCTTGAAGAGATTCTGGAAACAGCAAGAAAGGCAGAGCCTACCATGACAAAAATATTGAGCCAGCTAATATCCACGCTATAATGCAGAAAACATTTGCCCTATTTCTCTTTCTACTGATTACCCTTGTTGGAGGCCAGCTTTTTGCGCAGGACCTCAAGACTACCATTGGTCAGAACAAAGCCCTGGATTCAGCCCGGAAAAAAGAAGAGGAAGCTAAAGATTCCGTCATTTTCACCTCCCGGTACATCCGGTACACCACGCTGAAACTAACGAAAGACAGCATCCAAACGCTGCCACTGGATACAACCCTCAGGGGCTTTCACAATTTTAGCGTCCTGGTCCAACCGCAAAGACCAACCATCGGTACGGGTAACCTTGGTTTGTCAGCAAGGCCATTGCTGTTTGAACCCAGTAAGAGCATCGGCTTTGATGCAGGTTTCCATACGCTGGATTTCTATGCCATGACCCACGATGACGTGAAGTATTACCAGGCCAGGAGTCCCTTTACCAGCCTTTATTATGTCAGCGCAGGGGAGGTGGAACAGGTCCTTAAAATCATTCACAGTCAAAACATCAAGCCAAACTGGAACATAGGGGCCAATTTCAATCGAATAGGGGCCAATGGATTTTACCGGCATCAACGGGGGGATGATCTTAACGGAGCCTTGTTTACCTGGTTTCAGGCACCCAATAAACGGTATAACCTATGGGCGAGCGCAGTTTTCAATACACTCAAGGCCCAGGAAAACGGGTCCATACTAAACGACAACATCTTTACGGCAGAAAAGGACAATAGTGCAGGTCAGGGAATTGCTACCGACAGGCAGGCAGAGACCATCCGTCTTTCCAGTGCCAAGCGAATCTACCGGCAAAGTTCGCTCATGCTGAAACAGACTTATTTTGTAGGTCGTATAGACAGTCTCGCAGAAGAGGTCACCAAAAAAATACTGCCCACCAATAAGATCGCTTATACCTTTCAGTACGATGCAAATTCTTATGATTTCACTAAGGAGGAAACAGATGACTTTAGCGTCCTTCCCAGAGGCGAGGCGAGTGCTGAATATACCAACGACTCAACCAGATACACCCGCGTTCAAAACGAATTTGTGTATAGTTTTTTTCTCAGGGCTAAATCCAGTTCACTGATCAAAAACGAATTAAAGGTTGATGCCGGCATCCGTCATGAATTTTTTAAATACAGCCAGTCTGTGCTCTATAAAGACAAGAGCAGCTATTATGATTATACGGCCAGCTTTCAGAATGTTACTTTGTTGGGTGCGGCAGGCTACCGGTTTAGCAACAGGATCGACTTAAATGTAAATTTAGAACAGATCTTCCAGGGAAGGAATGCCGGTGATTTCCTTTATGAGGCAAAAAGTAATGTATTACTCAGCAAATCTGTCGGGCGTATCGTGCTGGGTGCCTATTTCCAGAATAAGTCTCCCGAAGAGGTTTACAGCCGCTATTTTGGCAACCACTACAACTGGAAAACAAATTTATCACGTCCCAAAACGATCAACTTGTCCTTTAGCTACATCAACGACAAATTAAATTTAGAAACTAAAGCAGCGTATTACCTGGTCAACAATTACCTTTATTTTGCTGAAGATCCGCTTCTTGCCACGAAAATCGAACCAGCTCAGCTGGGCAGTGTCAATTTGCTCCAACTCAGCCTCGGCAAAAAGTTTAGCTATGGCAAGTTTAACCTCGATGCTTATGTTGTTTACCAGAAGACGGACAACCCGGGCAAACTTCGCACGCCGGAGATCTATACCTTCAACAGCTTTTATCTGAACCAAACCTTTTTCAAGGTCCTGAAGACAAACGTCGGTTTTGATGTTCGCTACAACACGGCTTATGAGGCCTATGCCTATTCCCCTGCTGCGGGACAATTTTTTGTGCCCTCAGCAGAACATACCACTACCTTCAAGGCCGAGCCAGTAGTCGATGTTTGGGTTAAAGCCAGTTTGAGAAGGGCCAACATTTTCGTCAAATTTGACTATGTCAATCAAGGCTTACTTTCGCAAGGCTATTATACGGTAGACCGCTATCCGATGCCGGATCGCCAGATTCTGAAATTTGGGGTAAGCTGGAATTTTTACGATTAGGTTTTCTGCGGCTTCTTTTTTGCAGCCATAAACAAAACATTGTTCAGGATCAGCCGATATCCCGGTGAATTCGGGTGCAGGTTCAGATCCGTCGGCGGATCTCCCACCTGGTGCTGGTAGTCTTCAGGATCGTGACCGCCGTAAAAGGTAAATTGTCCCTTTCCAATTACGCCATTCAAATACCTAACCTCTTCTGCGCCCTTGTTCTCTCCCAATACCGTTACACTGGGCTTCACCAGGCTTTTTTTGAAAGCTGTTGTCTGACCCATAAACCCTTTGATCACCTTATCGTGGTTTTGGGTCAGCATGGTCGGCACGAGGTCCCATTTTGCAGAAAAATCAAACAGGGTGAAAAAGTCATTGGATTGGATCAGCGTTCTGGTCTGTGTGACATCAATATTGGAGAATTCATAATTATTGGGATTGACATCCAGTCTGAAGTCTTTAAAAGCAAAAGTATTGCCGAAGTTTATTTTGTTCTGGGCCTGAGGATCGGCGGCATCACCGTCAAACATGCTTTCACAAATGTCTACGCCTGCTGCACTCAGTGCAATATCAAAGCTGTCCGTGCCCGAACACATGGCAAATAAAAAGCCACCGCCAACGCAAAACTCCTTGATCCGTTTGGCTACTTCGAGCTTCATTTCCGAAACTTTTCTGAAACCGTTCCTTTTCGCGGCGGCTTCCTGGTTTTTTACATCATCGCGGTACCAGGTTGCATTTCTGAAGGTGGTCCAAAAGCGCCCATACTGACCAGTGAAATCCTCGTGGTGCAAATGCAGCCAGTCGTATCCGGACAATTTATCTTTAAGAACTTCATCATCATAGACCACCTCGTAAGGGATTTCGGCATAAGTAAGCACCAGGGTCACGGCATCATCCCAGGGCAATTTACTTTTCGGAGAGTATACTGCTATTTTTGGCGCTTTTTCAAGTTTCACCATTTCCATGTTCACCTGCGGATCGGCAATCTCGTTGAGTATACCAGCTACCTTGCCATCGGCGAGTACCTGATAGGAAACGCCTCTGGTCCTGCACTCATCTTCAATAACCTTATTATAACCGATTAAAAAACTGCCACCTCTGTAGTTGAGCAACCAGCTGACTTCAGCCTGCCGGCTCACACTCCAATAGGCGATGCCGTATGCTTTGAGGTGATTCTTTTGGTCCTCATCCATAAAGATCAGAATGGAAGAAGCCCTCGCCGCGATGGTGATTGTCAGCAGGAACAATAGCAGTGCTGTTTTTTTTAGGTTGGATGTCATGAAGCTGTACACTAAGCGAATGTATATTTTTTAAGCCGATTTAAGAAATAAACGGACTTTAATGATGCTTTGTTATGCCCTTCTCCATGATTTCTGCGCTCCTTCCGCGTACCTGCTGCGCTAAAGGTACTTTTTAGCGCAGCAGGTACGCAGAAGGTATTGAGAAAGTGCGCGCAAGGGTGTAGCAATGTCTTTTTTTGTCTTAACAAATGTCTTGACGAATGGACTTTAAGAACAAAAGCACTACGCTGTTGGTTGTATAACATCAAACAGGTTTTAACGAAAATCATTCATCAAATATGGAAACGAACAGCAAAATTATTGAGGACTTAAAAGGTCTGGTGAATATTGTAAACGATGGAAAGGAAGGTTACGAGGCTGCCGCTGACACCAGCGAAAGCATAGAACTACAAGGTTTGTTTTTAAAATACGCTGCACAGCGGGCAGGGTATGCCATGGAACTCAAGGCGCACATCAAAGCCCATGGCGGAAATTCAGACAATGAGGAGGGCGGCATACTTGGCGTATTGCACAGAACCTGGATTGACATCCGGCATGCACTGAGCAGTAAGGAAGATGCCGCAGTATTGGGGGCTATTGAAACGGGGGAGCAGGCGGCACTTGATAAATATGATGCTTGTCTGGAAGACGATACCCTGCATGCAGATCATATTGAATTGCTGCAGCGACAAAGAACAGGCATCTTGGAAGCTTTAAAGGAAATCGAGACCTATCACCAGCGACTGGAGCGATAGCATCCACTGATTCTAAAAAAACAGAGACATGCCAGAAGGACCCTCCATTGTTATTTTAAAAGAAAAGATTTCCTACCTCAAACACAAGACCGTTTCAGAAGCATCTGGTTATGCCGATCTGGATATGACCATGTTTGAGGGGAGAAAGATCATGGATTTCAAATCCTGGGGGAAACATTTTTTAATTTGCTTCAGCGATTTCACCATCAGGATCCATTTCGGGCTTTTCGGGAGTTACCAGTTTCATGAACCCAAAAAGGTGAACCCTAAAATTGCCCTGCACTTTAACGATGATTCTGTTTATTTTTATGTGTGCACGGTGAAGCGGATTGACGAGCCTTTAGATAAGATATACGATTTTGAAGCAGATGTGATGTCCAGTCAGTGGAAACCTGCCAAAGCCTTAAAAAAGCTGAAGGCACTGGGAGAACAAAAAATCTGCGATGTACTGCTCGATCAGAATATTTTTAGCGGTGTAGGCAACATCATCAAAAATGAAGTGCTGTACCGCTGCAAAGTTCATCCTGAAAGTCTCGTGGCTGAAATTCCCGAAGCCAGGCTAAAAGAAGTAATCAAAGAATGCCGAATCTATAGTTTTGATTTCTTAAAATGGAAGCAAAACAATGAACTGAGCCGGCACTTTCAGGTTTATGAGCAGAAGGTACTTAGGGATTCTGCTAAAAAAGTGATCAGAAAGGAAACAGGAAAGACCAAACGCAGCAGTTATTTTGTGGAGGGTCATCAGAAATTATATAAATAGCGGCGTAAAAACTATAGGCTTAAACACCTGATTTTGCAAATCATAGCAATTTTAGCTAAGTTTGGCCTTTTACAAAAAATACCATGAGCAAAGCAATAATTAAGACAGAGAAAGGTGACATGACTGTTGAGTTTTACGAACAGGATGCACCAATAGCAGTAGCTAATTTCAAAAAACTAGCTAATGAAGGATTTTATGATGGCATTACCTTTCACAGGGTCATTCCTAATTTTATGATTCAGGGAGGATGCCCCAACTCTAAAGATCCTTCCAGAGCACATTTAGCGGGTACTGGTGGTCCTGGTTATAAAATTGATTGTGAATTAACCGGAGAAAACCAATACCATGACCGTGGCGTACTCTCTATGGCTCACGCAGGAAGAAATACTGGTGGATCACAGTTTTTTATCTGCCATAGCAGAGACAATACTGCACATTTGGACAGAAACCACACCTGCTTCGGTAAAGTCGTAGAAAATATTGATATTGTAGACGATATCAAGCAAGGTGACAGGATTTTAGGAATAGAAGTAATAGAAGATTAATATGAATTTAAGAGGAATAGTGGCGGTATCTGGCAGACCTGGTTTATTCAAACTAGTTGGCCAAAACAAAGGTGGATACGTATTGGAAAGCCTGGATGCTCAGAAAGTTAAGATTATAGCCAGTATTACGACCACTAAATTAGCTTCCCTGGAAGACATTACGATTTATGGTCAGGATGATGATTTAAAACTGGTTGACGTGCTTGCAAACATCGCTGCCAACACCGGGACAGTTCCTGATGCAAAATCAGATGGCGCTGCTTTGAGGAATTTCTTTATTGAAGTGGCTCCGGATCACGATCAGGAGAGGGTATATGCATCTGACATGAAGAAGATCATTACCTGGTACCATTTGCTTAAAGACCTGCCTTTGTTCACTGAAAATGCAGCTACAGGTACAGAACAGGAAGGTGTAAAACCAGAAGAAAAAGTAGAGAAAAAAGCCAAAGCATCGCCAAAACCGGCCAATGCAAAAGCACCTGCTAAAACTGCCCAGCCTGCCAAAAAGGCAAGTATGACCAGCAAGAAAGGGGTATAAGAAATTGCCCTTTGATGAAAAAGCCAGGCTATAGTCTGGCTTTTTCGTTTTTCATAAAGCCTTCGGCTACCATCACCATCTGTTTAGAGCCAATGAATATCGCACAGCGTTCGTGCAGCGATTCGGGCTCAATTTCCATGATCCTTCTAAACCCATCCGTAGCTCTGCCACCGGCCTGTTCAATGATAAATGCCATTGGATTGCACTCGTAGATCAAACGCAACTTCCCCTTTGGCGATGCAGCTGTTGTTGGATAGATATAAATGCCTCCTTTAATCAGGTTACGGTGAATATCTGCCACCATAGAGCCAATATATCTGGACGTAAATGGCCGTCCGGTTGATGCATCTTCCAATTGCGCATATTTGATATAACGCTTTACACCCTCGGGAAAATGCACATAATTGCCCTCGTTAAGCGAATAAATGGTACCCGTTTCCGAAATCTTCATATCCGGATGGGAAAGGCAAAACTCTCCAATGGAGGGATCCAGTGTAAAACCATTTACCCCTTTTCCTGTAGTATAGACCAGCATAGTGGAGGAGCCATAAATCACATAGCCAGCTGCAACCTGAGCAGTGCCGGGTTGCAATACGTCGTCTATACATGGGATGCCCTCCGCAAACTTTCTCCGGTAAATGGAAAATATGGTGCCTACAGAGACATTGCAGTCGATATTGGACGAGCCGTCCAGCGGATCAATACAAACAATGTACTTTGCATTTTTAGACACAGGCGAATCAATCATCACCAGTTCATCTTCTTCTTCTGTAGCTACAATACAACATTCTCCGCCGCTGGTCAGTGCGGAGATAAATTGTGTATTCGCAAATACATCGAGTTTTTGCTGGCCTTCTCCCTGGATGTTGATGGTGCCTGCAGATCCTAAAATCCCTGCAAGTCCGGCTTTGTTGACTTCACGGTTTACGATCTTGGCCGCAATGCCAATGTCCCGCAGCAACCTCGAAAGTTCGCCCTTTGCATAAGGGAAATCGCTCTGCTTTTCTATGATGAATTGTCCAAGTGTGGTAATTGCGATCATGATGAATGTGTTTTAACAGGATTCACTCCAGGCATCGCACTGAGGATTTCGGCATCTGCCATGGCTTCAAAAGCCTTGAAGTTCCCCCGGAAAGCGGCGGCCAGTTCGGCGGCCTTCGCATCATAAGCGCCCTGGTAGGCCCAGGTATTTCTTGGGTTCAGCAACTCATCCGGTACACCAGGGCAGTGGAGCGGGATGCTCAGGCCGAAAAATGGATCGGTCTGGTAGTCTGAGTTGTCCAGCGCACCATCAAGCGCTGCTGAGATCATTGCACGCGTATAAGTCAGTTTCATCCTCTGTCCGGTACCATAGGGCCCGCCAGTCCATCCCGTGTTGATCAGCCACACGTTCGCCCCATGGCTTCGTAATTTCTCGCCCAGCAGGCTGGCATAGCGGGTAGGGTGCAGTGGCAGGAATGCCTTGCCGAAACAAGCAGAAAAAGTAGCCTGTGGCTCATTGATCCCTGCTTCGGTGCCCGCTACTTTGGCCGTATACCCGGAGATGAAATGGAACATCGCCTGTCCGGTATCCAGCCTGGATATTGGAGGCAATACGCCAAAGGCATCTGCCGTCAGGAAGAATATATTTTTTGGCGCTCCGGCAACGGAAGGGATCACCGCATTTTCTATGTATTCGAGGGGATAGGCCACCCTCGTATTCTCGGTTTTGCTGATGTTGCCAAAATCTACCTCTGTTGTGCCCGGGTAGAAACTGACGTTTTCCAGTAATGCGCCAAATTTAATGGCATTAAAGATTTGCGGCTCCTTCTCTGGTGTCAGGTCAACGCATTTGGCATAGCAACCGCCTTCGAAATTAAACACCGCGTTTTCTGTCCAGCCGTGTTCGTCATCTCCGATAAGGCTGCGCTGCGGATCGGCCGACAAAGTCGTTTTGCCTGTACCCGACAGACCGAAAAATATTGCCGTATCTCCGTTTTTGCCCACATTTGCGGAACAGTGCATAGGCAGTACATTTTTGCTTTCCGGCAGGATAAAGTTGAGGACGGAGAATATCCCCTTTTTGATTTCCCCCGTATAACCTGTACCACCGATCAGGATGATTTTCTTTGTAAAATTCAAAATGCTGAAATTGCTTTGGCGCGTACCGTCAACCCGGGGATCGGCCAAAAAAGATGGCGCGGCTAGGATGGTCCATTCCGGATCGTTCCAGCCACCCGGATCCGGGTTGTTGCCCGCAAAATCTGTATAGCGCAGGAACAGGTGGTGTGCGAACAAGTTTTGGTAGGCCGTTTCGGTAATGACGCGGATGGGAACTTTAAAAGCTTCATGTGCACAGACATAACCGTCACGCACATAAAAAGGTTGCTTTTCCAGGAATGCGGTCATCCGTTCCAGAAGCCTGTCAAAATCATTTGCTTCGAACTGAAAGTTAACATCTCCCCAGAATACAGTATTCCTGGTCAGCTCATCAGAAACAATAAAACGGTCCTTGGGTGAACGCCCGGTAAATTGGCCGGTATCCACAGCGACTGAAGAATTTTCCAGTACGAGTCCTTCCGCATTTTTTGTGATTTCCAGGATTAATTCAGCAACGGAAAGCTGGTATAAAGCCTGTTCCGAATCCATCTTTAAATAAGCCAGATCTGGCTTAGGCATAGACACTTTGCGCATATGTTTAATAAGTTAGTCCGGCAAAGTTATACAACTTTATGATCGCAGATTGCAACAAAGCGCATAAAAATTTACTTATTGTCTTAATTACACTACCGTTTAAAGTGTTGTAATTCAGCCTTATAAGTGCTTTTTAGACCTCCTAATTTTTCTTAATAAAATTGCGGTAGAGTACGTTGACCGAGGCGGCCAACAGGTCGTTGAAGCCGTTGGTGTAGGTGGCCCTGCAACCGTTGGTGATCACGACAAAGCCAAATTCTTCTTCCGGCTGAAAAAACATCATGCTGTAAAGGCCGTAGGCCGATCCGGTATGTCCCTTCATCACCTTACCAGGGATCAGGTTGTCTACCGTGCGGATCGCGAGTCCGTAGCCTTCCTCATCAGAGATTTTTGTCTGCATCAGTGCCGCGCTCTTTTTCGAAATGATCCGCTTTCCCTGATACTTACCCTGGTACAGGTGCATGGTCATATACCTGGCTAGGTCAGCAGCTGTGATTTTCATGCCGCCTGTTGGGGACAATACCGGGGTGGTGTAACCCATTTTATAATTGCTCAGTTCAGCTCTTCTGGGCGCATAGGCCAGCGGATCGGCTGTAAAACTGCCAGATACCGGATTGTACTCATAAAGCTTCGTAAAACGGCTGTTATCAAGCGAGTCGACACAATATCCGCCGTATAACTTCAACGGATCTAGAATGTGGTGTTTAATGTATTGATCAAACCGCTCTCCGCCCAGTTTTTCCACAATGGTCCCGATCATGTTGTAATTGAGGTTGCAATACTGGTAGCCCTTTCCAGGCTCATAATCGTTGTAACATTTTGCCCAGTCGGGATTGCGCTCCGGATTGATGGCGTCTAGATTGAAATAGCCCTGACTGTCGTTGATGCTCGACGTATGCGACATCACCATTTTAAGGGTGATCACCGTCTCCGGGTATTTTGGATTGCGGATTTTGAAACCCACCAGCTTACTGAAATCCTCGTCAAGCGACAGTTGTTTCTTTTCTGCCAGTTGCATAACTGCCGTTGCGGAAAAAGATTTCGAAATAGAAGCAATCCTGAACAAATCATTGTCCTGAAGCGGGATGCTGTTTTCCAGGTCCTTAATCCCGAAAGAATGGGTATAGATGATTTTGCCTTTTTTGACTACGGCTACGGAGAGGCCCACCGCATTGTATTTCCTGATCAGATCTGCCAGCTCCGCAGCTGATTTTTCCTGCTGTGCAAAACCTGTTGCAGAAAGCAGCATGAGCAAGGTTAAAAGGCGGGGGATAATGCTTCGGAAAACCATTCGGGCTAGCTGAAATAAAAAAACAAAACAACAATAATTATGGAGATCACAATGGCAATGAGATAACTCAGCCGGTCTTTTTTTGGGTTGCTTTTAAATTTATAGTCTCTTTTAAAATCTGAAGGTAAACGCATAATGTCTTTTCTTTAATGATGCTCATCGGTTTAAAATTCCATATTTACTCGTGGTGGTAAGGCTCACCTTTCAATATACTAAAGGCCCTGTAAAGTTGTTCTACAAAAAACAACCTGACCATTTGGTGAGAGAAGGTCATGTCAGAAAGGGACATGCTGCTGTTCGCCCGGCTATATACGGTTTCGTCAAAACCATATGGTCCGCCAATCACAAACACCAAGTGCTGAACACTTCCGATCATCTGTTTGTTCAGGTAATTTGAAAACAATACAGAGGTGTATTTTTTGCCCTTTTCATCCAGCAGGATCACCGTGTCTGTATTGCTGATCTGTTTCAGGATCAACTCTGCCTCTTTATTTTTCTGCTGCGCCTCCGTTAGGTTTTTGGTGTTTTTGATCTCAGGAATTACGATCATATTAAAACCGATGTAATGCTTTAGCCTGCCCAAATATTTGTCTATACCTTCCAGGAGATATTTTTCTTCGGTTTTTCCTGTAACAAGTAATGTAATCTTCATCTAATTCCTTTTTGATGCTGAATTTATTTCGGCACAACAAACATATTATTATCCAAACTTAGATAAATTTGACTGATAATGGTAACAACAAACAATAAGATCCTGAATGCTTATCAGCAGTACATTGCTATACAGGAGCAACAGATTGAGCAACTAAAAAGTAAACTGAACACCATATCTTTCTCCAGGCTCGGCGCCTTCGTGGGGGAGATACTGATCATCGCCCTGATGATCAATGTGGGTTTCTCCTGGATATTTGGGGTCCTGATGGTGATGCCGGTACTTTTCTTTGCCCTGCTGGTCAAGCGCCAGGCGCAAACCCAGGAGCAACTTAGTTATGCGCAACATTTGCTTTGGGTTTATCAGAATGAGGCAAACCAATTGCTGTATGGGAAAAATGGTTATAGCAACGGGGAAGCGTATGGTGATGAATCCCATCCCTATAGTTCTGATCTTGATGTTTTCGGACCTTCTTCTTTATACGCCCTGATCAACCGTTGTAATACGTCTACGGGTATGGACCTGCTGGCGCAAAGCCTGAAAGCTCCTGGTGAAATAGCGAATATAAGGGCCAGGCAGGAGGCTGTTGGCGAGTTGACCACACACATCGACCAAACTTTTCATTTCAGGGCCTTACTGCAAAGCCATAAGCCGGATCAGTTGCAGGTCATATCCGGAAAATTGAGAAACCAATTGCAAAAGCAACTGGATTTCACTAAAAATAAGCTGCTCAGATTGTTTGTTCGCGTGATTCCTTTTATTTCGCTCTTGCTGTTCGCTGCTGCGGTTGTATTTGGCGGCTTGCTTTGGAAATTCCTGCTCTTGTTCGGACTTCTCAATGCTGCCGTAACCCTAAGTTTTATGAAAAGAATCAACGTCTTGTACGCAGGGTTTAGTGGCAGTTCGGCCTCGCTGGGTGATTTTGCCGCTGCGGTAAAATGGACGGAAGGAATAAGCTGGAAGAGCACGTACATCAGCGGTTTTTTTGATCAGTCCGCGACTGCTGCTGATGTCAGCGCCCAGATCAGGAAACTGGCATCCATCATCCAGTCCTTTGACGCCAGATTAAACATCATTCTGGGTGGGTTGCTGAATCTCTTCTTCTTATGGGATTTAAGGCATTGTATTAAATTGAGCGACTGGCACCAGCAATCTTCCGAGCCGCTGATGCGGGGACTGGAACGGATCAATAAGTTCGAAGAACTGATTTCCCTGGCCACCCTGCATTACAACCAGCCGGCCTGGATTTTTCCGGATCTGGAAACAAACTTTCAGTTCCATGCAAAAGGGTTGGCTCACCCGCTGATACCCGTTGAAAGTCGCGTGGCCAATGACTTTAATCTGGAAACACGCAGCACGACAGATATCGTCACCGGTTCGAATATGGCTGGCAAGAGTACTTTTCTGCGGACAGTGGGCACCAATATGGTCCTGGCCTTTGCGGGAGCTCCGGTATGCGCCGGGGAACTGCGGTTGTCCATTTTCCAACTGCTGTCTTACATGCGGATCAAAGATTCACTCAACGACCAGACTTCAACGTTCAAGGCAGAGTTAAACAGGTTAAAGATGATCCTGGATGCTACTGCGTCGTACCCGACCTCCTTTGTGCTGATTGATGAAATGCTGCGGGGAACGAACAGCAAGGATAAATACCTCGGCTCCAAAGTATTTATAGAGCGACTGATCTCGCAGGGCACCCCTGCCTTATTCGCCACGCATGACTTGCAGTTGTCAGAAATGGCGGCCTTGTATCCCGGACAAATCAGAAATTTCCATTTCGACATTCAGATCAATGAGGGGGAGATGGACTTTGATTATAAACTAAAGCAGGGACCCTGCAAGACCTTCAATGCGGCTTTGCTGCTGAAACAGATTGGCTTAACATTAAGTTAATAACTAAATGCCATCTTGTGCGGCAAACCTGTAAATGATGATTAAAGCATCGGATTTCGGTCCTGATTTTTCCTGGGGTATTGCTGTTGCCGCAGCCCAGATTGAAGGCGCAGCAGAGCTCTATGGTAAAGGGCCGTCCATTTGGGACACCTTCTCCAAACGCTCCGGTAAGATCAGGAAAGGACACCATCCACAAGTCGCCTGTGATTTTTACCACAGTTATAAGGAGGACATCCTGCTGGTCAAGACGCTCGGATTCAGGATATTCCGTTTTTCTATTTCCTGGCCCCGAATTTTGCCTCTTGGTACCGGTAAGATCAACAAAGAAGGCGTCAGTTTTTACCACAGGCTGATCGAGGAGTGCCTTTTACAGGGCCTTGTACCTTATGTCACACTTTACCACTGGGATTTGCCGGATGCATTGGAACAGGAGGGTGGCTGGACGGCCTATAGCATCAACCAATCTTTCAACGAGTTTGTGCTGTTTTGTGCCAAAGAGTACGGGGCTAGTGTGAAGAACTGGATCGTTTTGAACGAACCCTTTGGGTTTACTTCGTTGGGGTATATGCTGGGGATTCATGCGCCTGGCCAAACGGGGCTCAGCAATTTCTTTTCCGCCGTTCACCATGCGGCAATAGCCCAGGCAGACGGGGGAAGGATTTTACGGGCGGAAGTAAGCGAAGCCAATATCGGGACCAGTTTTTCCTGTTCTGAAGTAGTTCCCTACACCGGCAGTGATGCCGATCTGATGGCTGCAAGGCGATTCGATTGCCTGCTGAACCGTTTGTTTATCGAACCTTCACTGGGCATGGGTTATCCTGAGACTGAATGGGAGGTGATGGAAAAGTTTAGTATTCAGCATTCTACCTGGCGTCATACCGAGCGTCTCCGCTTTGATTTCGATTTCATTGGTCTACAGAATTATTTTCCGATAACGGTAAAATACAATCCATTTGTCCCGATTTTACAGGCCTGGGAGGTGAAGGCTAAGAGTCGCAAGAAAGCCCATACCGCTATGGGCTGGGAAGTAAATGCGGATAGTTTTTACAACATCATCAAACAGTTTGCTGCATATCCCAATATCAAAAGCCTGATGATTACCGAGGGTGGGGCAGCCTATCACGACAAACTGACCGGCGAAGGAGTGCAGGATACAGAGCGGATCGCGTATTTTGAACTGTATCTTACCGCATTACTGAGGGCAAAACAGGAGGGGCTCAACATAACCGGATATATGGTCTGGACACTGATGGACAATTTTGAATGGGCAGAGGGTTTCAATGCAAGGTTCGGCCTGGTCTACAACGATTTTAAAACCCAGCAGCGGACGATCAAAGATTCAGGTCACTGGTTTAAGAATTTCCTGAACACTTAAACGAAAATCCAGCCCATAAAAAAACTCCTGCTTTTGGCAGGAGTTTTCCATTTATAAAACTAGTTTTTATAGTTATGCATTTTTTGCAGCAGCTTCGCGGCGGATAATGTTCAGTGCGCCACCTGCGATAAACCAGTCAATTTGCTGGGCGTTATAGCTATGGTTCACGGAAATCTCCTCTTTAGTGCCATCTGCATGGTTCAGAACCAGTGTCAGCGGAACATTAGGGGCAAAAGTGGTAAGTCCGAGGATGTCGATCACATCGTCTTCCAGAATTTTATCGTAATCATCTTTGTTGGCAAAGGTCAGACCAAGCATTCCTTGTTTTTTAAGGTTGGTCTCGTGGATACGTGCAAATGATTTCACCAATACGGCGCGTACACCAAGGTGACGTGGTTCCATAGCTGCATGCTCGCGGCTTGAACCTTCACCGTAGTTTTCATCACCTACCACTATCGAGCCCAGTCCGGATGCTTTATACGCACGTTGAGTAGCAGGAACAGGTCCGTATTCGCCGGTCAGCGCGTTTTTCACATCATCTGTTTTCTCATTGTAGTAGTTTACTGCACCGATCAGCATGTTGTTGGAAATGTTGTCCAGGTGACCGCGGAATTTCAACCATGGTCCTGCCATAGAGATGTGGTCAGTAGTACATTTTCCTTTCGCTTTGATCAGTAACCTCAGGCCTTTAAGGTCTGTGCCTTCCCATGCGGTAAAAGGATCCAGCAATTGCAAACGGTGGGAGGTAGGAGATACCAATACCTGTACGCCACTGCCATCTGCAGCCGGTGCCTGGTAACCAGCATCTTCCACAGCATAGCCGTTTACCGGCAATTCATCACCTTTCGGTGGATCTAATTTCACCTGCTCACCTTTATCGTTGGTCAGGGTATCTGTAAGCGGATTGAAACCTAAATTACCAGCGATAGCAATTGCAGCTACAATTTCCGGAGAAGTTACAAAAGCAAAAGTATTTGGGTTACCATCCGCACGTTTGGCGAAGTTCCTGTTGAACGAGTGTACAATGGTATTTTTCTCTTGTTTTTCAGCACCGACCCTGTCCCACATGCCGATACATGGTCCGCATGCATTGGTAAAGATGGTCGCATTCAAATCTTCAAACGTTCCCAATAAGCCGTCGCGGTTTGCGGTATAGCGCACCTGCTCAGAACCCGGGTTAATACCAAAGTCTGCTTTGATGGTTAAGCCTTTGTCAATCGCCTGTTGCGCTATAGAAGCCGCTCTCGACAAATCTTCATAAGATGAATTGGTACAAGAACCGATCAGTCCCCATTCCACTTTCAGTGGCCAGCCATTTGCTTCCGCTACTTCTTTCATTTTAGAAATAGGAGTAGCCAGATCCGGTGTAAACGGACCGTTCAGATAAGGCTCCAGTTCAGAAAGGTTAATCTCAATGACCTGGTCAAAATATTTTTCAGGATCAGCGTAAACATCCGCATCACCGGTTAAGTGTTCTTTCACAGCATTTGCAGCATCTGCCACTTCCGCTCTGTCCGTAGCACGCAGGTAGCGTTCCATGCTTTCATCATAGCCGAAAGTTGAGGTCGTTGCGCCAATTTCCGCACCCATATTACAAATGGTTCCCTTACCTGTACAGCTCATGCTCGTGGCACCTTCACCGAAATATTCAACAATCGCTCCGGTACCGCCTTTTACAGTCAGGATACCTGCTACTTTAAGAATTACATCTTTGGCAGAAGTCCAGCCGCTTAGCTTTCCGGTCAACTTAATACCGATCAGTTTAGGGAATTTAAGTTCCCATGGAAGACCTGCCATCACATCACAGGCATCGGCACCACCTACGCCGATCGCCACCATACCCAAACCACCGGCGTTCACCGTGTGTGAGTCCGTTCCGATCATCATACCGCCCGGAAACGCATAGTTTTCCAGAACAACCTGGTGGATGATACCCGCACCTGGCTTCCAGAAGCCGATGCCGTATTTATTAGATACCGAAGCCAGGAAGTCAAACACTTCTTTACTCTCGGTATTTGCAGCAGGTAAATCTATTGCGGCGCCGTTTTTAGCAGTGATCAGGTGATCACAGTGTACCGTCGAAGGGACAGCTACCTTAGGCCTGCCGGCTTGCATGAATTGTAACAAGGCCATTTGTGCAGTGGCATCTTGCATGGCCACACGGTCAGGAGCAAAATCTACATAATCAGTACCTCTTACATAAGCGGTGCTTGCATGTCCATCCCAAAGATGGGCGTAAAGTATTTTTTCTGAAAGTGTTAAGGGTCTGCCTACTAATTTTCGCGCCGCTTCAACTGCGGGGCCAAAGTTTGCATACACCTTTTTGATCATTTCTATATCAAAAGCCATTGAT
>JAZKCT010000060.1:0-59838 GCA_040387995.1 Bacteroidota bacterium
TTCAGACACAAAAAAGGCCTTCATCTTGCGATAAAGGCCTTCTTAAAGTAGTGGTATGGGCCGGGATCGAACCGGCGACACATGGATTTTCAGTCCATTGCTCTACCGACTGAGCTACCGTACCTACTTCCCGTTTGGGATTGCAAATGTAGTTTCTTTTTTTGAAGATCAAAATCTTTTTTTCAATTAATTTCTAACCTCCTGATTTGACGCGTTTTCCTTCTGCTTCCGAACCACCCGAACGTTGGCGTGCAGCTTTAATTTCATTGCTGCCGAACCTGTACGTGCAGGTAAACCGGAATACCCGGCTCTCCCAGCGTTCGCTGATCACGTAATTTTGTGAGGGAAGCGCACTGGTAACCCCGCTCTTCTGAAGTTTAAAAATGTCATTCGCTGCGAGCTTTACATTTAACTGCTTGTTCATAAATGATTTACTAAATCCAAAATCTACGCCATACTGAGGATCGAGCAGTAAAGTGCCGTACACCTGTTTGGATTGGTAATAGCCAGATAACTCCATGTTGCTTGAAGGGCTGATGGTAATGGTCTGCGTACTGTTAAAATTAAATGCAGGCCTGCCACTCTCATAAGGTTTGCCCAGCAAATTTGCAGTTTTAAATTTATTGTAATAGGCAGAGAGGTTATTCGAACTGTTCCACCATTTAACGAACTGAATGGGATAGCTGATGTTGAGATTATAAGAATCCTGTGTGGCCAGATTCTGGTTCGAAATAAAAATCGTTTTAGTTGCCGTATCCGTTAGCAATACATCAGACATCACATCCGTTGTATGGCTGTGTCCCAATGTGACATTCAGGCTTTTCTTATAGGAATAAGAAAGCTCAAAGGAATTGGTGTATTGAGGTTTCAGGAAAGGGTTCCCAAATCGGTAAGTATATAAATCCAGGAAGTCCAGAAAAGGGTTTAACGAGCCATAATCCGGCCGATCTATCCTCCGGCTATAGGAGAAGCCCATGTCGTGGTTTTTAGACAACTCCCGATTGATAAATACACTGGGAAAAAGATTAAAATAATGACGGTTCACAATCTTCGATTCGGTAATCGAATTGCCTTTAGAGTTGGTTTGTTCTGCACGAAGCCCCAGTTGAATGGTATTCTTTCCAAACTTTTTATTGACGTTGGTATAAGCGGCATTGATATTTTCATCGTAGAGAAACTGGTTGCTGCGTTTGATGTCATTTGTCCAGGCTCCGTTGACGAAATTTTCAAAAGAAAAATTGTTGTCCGTCTTTACAAAACTGGTCTTCAGCCCCATTTCCAGTTTCATGTCTTTGGCAAAAGGGTAGGCATAATCCGTTTTGGCCGACCAGATCCGGGTCGTGGTAGGCGCCGCATTTCTAAACAGGTAATCGGGTTTTGACATCTGCCCCTGGGCATCGAAGTATTTATTGTTAAAGTTATTGTTGTCAAGGCCTTTGTAGACCGAGTAATCTGCGTCGGCACTAATCTCCTGACCCATCGTATCCAATGTACCCTTATAGTTCAGGTTGTACGATATTCCGTTGTACTTAAAGGAATTTGGGTTTTTGGCCACTACAGAAGAATCTGTCTTACCCGGTCCGTCCCCAATCAATGTCAATACTTCCGCTTTATTGTCGCCATTGCTGTTGTACCCGTTCATTGCAAAACCGATCGTGTTTTTGTCATTAATGAAATAATCCAGACCTCCTTTGTAATTGCTGTTGTTCCTATAGCGTATTGATGTGCCAGTTTGGTCGAAGTAGGTCGCATTGGCAGTGGTTTGATTGGTTCTGATGATATCTGTACTGCCAAATCTTTTGTTGCGTCCATAGTCGAAATTGCCAAATACATTGATCTTTTTTTCTCTGTGATTCAGCGTTAAGCCTCCATTGGCCTTACCATATTTTCCGTAGCCTGCGCCGGCAAGCAAGGAGCCGTTGGTGCCATAATTGCGGTTCTTTTTCAGTTTGATGTTGATGATGCCCGAATTACCTGAAGCATCGTATTTTGCAGAAGGATTGGTAATCAGTTCAATAGTTTGAATCGCATTGCCCTCTGTAGCCCTAAGTAAGTTAGTTAGCTGCTCCGCCGAAAGATAGGTAGGCTTTCCGTCAAGCATGATGAGTACACCCTGTTTGCCCCTCAGACTAATTTTTCCGTCCTGATCCACCGTTACACCAGGAGCCTTAGCCAGAATTTCCAGCGCAGAATTTCCGGCAGCAAGCGTACTGTTCTCAATGTTCATCACGGTTTTATCGATCTGCCGCTCTATCAGCGGCTTTTGTTTCACAATGTTTACACCCTTCAGTGTCTGACTCTCAACCATCAGTTGAATAGCATCAAGGATATATTTTCGGTGTGCGGCATCAACAACAAACGGACCTTTGACCGCTTTTTTGTAACCCACTACATACACCGCTACCAGGTAAGTCCCGAATTTTACATCCTTAAACATAAATGCACCATTATCAATGCTCAGCGTGCCTTTTACCGCTGTGGAATCCCTGGTGTTCAGTAAACTAACCGTTGCGTATGGGAATTCTTTGGAAGTTTCGTCCAGTACCTTCCCGGAAATCTCACCAGTGCCACCAGACGATTGTGCATAAAGACAGGGACTGGTGAAGAGGATGAATAAAGCAACAATGATCTGGTATAATTTGGTTTTCATAAGACATAGTTTCCCCTATACGCTATTGAGCATATCATTTAGGGTAGGTAAATTGTTTTTGTGATTTCGTTTAACTGTAGATAAGATGAGTGGAAAGTCAAAAAGGTTACAGGAATAATCAAAAAAATAAATCTGATCTGATAACCAGTCTATCTGTCCAAAGCAAGCGGACTATACTAGTCAAGGCCCGGAACACGACAGAAACGTAAAAAGAACGTGAAAGCTTCGGGTAAAAGGTACCTGTACCCGAACCTCCTGCGTTGTTGACCCGAAGCTTTCACGTTTCTGGATATAGCCAGGACGCTATGCAGAGTTAGTTTGCTTAGTCCTGTAAAAACTTTACATCATCCTGAAATTGCGGAAGATGTAACTATATTTGGTTTTATGTTCAACAAAAGATTATCCTGATGTTAAAGATTTATAAGATACTGTTCGTTTTATGCTGCCTCTCGCTCACTCTTCACGCCCAGACCGAATCAAAAAAGGCATCGCTCACGATTGATGGAGCGGTAAAAACGACCCTTCATCTGCTCGCTCAGGACTTGGACAAAATGGACACCGTTTCTGTTGTGTCAACAGATAAAGCAAACAAAGCCCATCGTTATTCAGGTGTTTTGTTGTCTGATCTTTTGAAAAAAGCCGGGGTTACTTTGGGAGAGGAGTTAAAGGGGGCTAACCTCGTAAAATACTTGTTGGTCGAAGCCTCTGATAATTATAAAGTGGTATTTGCCCTTCCAGAGGCCGATCCCGTTTTTTTAGAAAGGAAAATTATATTGGCCAATCGCATGGACGGTGCTTTGTTGCCAGAGGCAATTGGGCCATTCCAAATTATCATCGAAGGGGAAAAGAAGAAAGCCCGTTTCGTCAGACAGGCAATTCGCATTACCGTTAAATCTGCACAATAGCATGGGGGTAAAGAGGTTTTTCGGTTTGGTGTTGTTGCTTTTCTTTGGAATAGGCAGCACTGTAGGACAAAGCCAGACTCTGAGGATTGCTGCCGCTGCAAACACAAGGTTTGTGATGAAACAACTTCAGGAAGACTTTAAGAAGAGAACGGGTATTGCCATCGAAGTCATCACCGGAGCATCCGGCAACCTGACTGCCCAGATCAAAAATGGTGCTCCCTATGACCTTTTTTTTTCTGCCGACATGGATTTCCCCGCAGAATTGTACAAGACAGGCTTTGCACTGAATGCGCCGAAGATCTACGCATTGGGTAGTCTGATTGTTTGCAGCAGATCCAGAACTGATATAAAAAACTGGCGGCGCTTGCTGCCCTTGCCGGCTGTTAATAAAATTGCTATCGCCAATCCTGCCCTTGCACCTTATGGCAAAGCGGCAGAGGATGCCCTGAAATATTATAAACTTTGGGAGCAGGTTCAGCCTAAACTGGTGCTTGGCGAAAGCATTTCACAGGTAAACACCTATGTGGTCACAGGTTCAGTTGCCCTAGCTTTTACTACAGAGGCTTTAATACAGGAACTGAAAGCGCAGCAGGGCAATACCGAATTCAGGCAGTTATACTGGACTAAAGTTGATCCGGCCGTCTACCAGAAAATTGAGCAGGGCATGGTTGTCCTGAGTCATGCCAAAAAAGAAAACTACGCAGCTGCAATGAAGTTCTTCAATTATGTATCATCCGCTTCGGCTGGGCAAATCTTAAAGCAAAGCGGATACCGTCTGCCCTAAATAATTCAACGATGGACTGGAACCCGATTTGGCTCAGCTTAAAACTCGCTCTCATTACCACAGTGATCCTGTTGGTGCTGGGCTTGCCAATTGCTTATTGGCTGTCCAAGAAGAGTTCTCTTTTAAAACTTGTGCTCGAAGCCCTGTTTACCATGCCCCTGGTTCTTCCGCCTTCGGTTCTCGGATTTTACCTGCTGCTGGCCTTTAATCCCGGCAGCACCCTGGGCAAATTCCTTCAAAAAACCTTCGATTTGCAACTGGTATTTTCTTTTCCGGGGTTGATCGTAGCTTCAGTGATTTACAGCCTGCCTTTTATGATCAGTCCCGTAAAGGCTGCTTTTAACCATTTGCCACGCTCCATTTCTCAAGCATCTTTTACGATGGGGAAGTCAGAAATGCAAACCTTCTTTAAAATCCTGGTGCCCAACATCCGCTATTCCCTGCTCACGGCAACTGTCATTACTTTTGCCCATACACTCGGTGAATTTGGTGTAGTACTGATGATTGGAGGTAACATTCCGGGCGTGACAAAAACAGCCTCTATAGCCATCTACGATGCGGTGGAAGGCATGGATTATCGTAGTGCAGGCAATTACGCCCTGCTGTTATTTGCGATTAGTTTCTCAATCATTATCGCTGTTTTTGTATTAAACAGGAAATCAGCAAAAGGCCCAATGGAATGGTAGAAGTCAACATCCACAAGAAAATCAGTACTGTTACCGACGTACTACAGGTCAATACTTCATTTATGTCGGGGGCCAATACACAGATTTTTGGGCCGTCCGGTTCTGGAAAAACCACCCTTCTCAAAATACTGGCAGGACTGGCCGTGCCGGAACAGGGTCTGATTACAGTGGACGGACAGGTCTGGCTGGATACCGCCCGGAAAATAAGTTTGCCTGTCCAAAAAAGGAATCTGGGCTTTGTTTTTCAGGATTACGCCCTTTTTCCGAATATGACCGTTGCGCAGCATCTTAGCTACGGCAGCAATGAGGTAAGTTATATTCAGCATTTACTGGAAATGGGGAAAATGAAAGGACTGGAAAAACATAAGCCCAGGCAGTTATCGGGTGGTCAGCAGCAGCGGCTTGCGATACTGAGGGCGCTCAGTACAAAACCCAAATTGTTGCTGATGGATGAACCCTTTTCAGCATTGGACAAGGCGCTGAAGCAAGAGCTGATCGCTGACCTAAGGACTTTACTGAAAACACTGGGTACCACTTGCCTTGTTGTTACACACCAGCCACTCGAAGAGGGTACCTTTGCAGATTTTTCTTTCGAAATTGATGCCTAAACGCAGCCTGAACAACAGGTTTTTGTGGATGCACCAGAAAATTTATAGCTTTCAGGTATGAGAAGATTATTATCGCTGGCTTTGGTGTTGAACTGCAGCATTAGTTTTGCCCAAATGAACGCTGCTCAGACCAGTCTGTACCTTAAAGATGGCTACCGACTGGTCTGGGCAGACGAATTTACTGAAGCTGGTAAACCAGCTGTCCAAAATTGGAAGTTTGAGAAAGGTTTTGTACGTAATGAAGAATTGCAGTGGTACCAGTCTGACAATGCATGGTGCGAAAATGGCCTGCTGATCATAGAAGCAAGAAAAGAGCAAAAGCCCAACCCAACTTATAAACAAGAAAGCAATCAATGGGGAGCTAAGCGGGAACAGATCGAATATACGTCATCCAGTATCAATACCAGAGGTTTGCATTCCTGGCAGTATGGCCGCTTTGTGATGCGGGGCAAGATCGATATCAGTTCGGGTTTATGGCCAGCCTGGTGGACACTCGGTATGTCTAAAGAATGGCCTTCCAATGGAGAGATTGACATTATGGAATACTACCGTGGAATGCTCCTGGCCAATATTGCGACGGGGACTTCTAAACGGTACAACGCCAAATGGTACAGTAAAAAGACGCCGGTAACCGAACTGGGCGGGAAGGAGTGGGCATCCAAATTTCACGAATGGCGCATGGACTGGACCGATCAGGAAATTGCCTTATTTGTGGATGATGTGGAGTTGATCAAAGTGCCCATGGACAAGTTGCACAATGAGGATGGCAGCGGCTTCAATCCTTTCAGGCAACCGCATTATATGTTGCTCAATCTGGCTATGGGCGGAATGAACGGCGGAGATCTGAAAGATACCCGCTTTCCGAACCGTTTTGAGGTAGATTATGTGCGGGTATACCAAAAATGAATTGGTCTTAAACGATCAGGTTGAGCAAAAGGACACCCAGCAATCCGATTACAGAGACCAGTGTTTCCATGATTGACCAGGACATAATCGTTTGTTTGATGCTCAGGTTAAAATACTCCTTGAACAACCAAAATCCCGGATCGTTCACATGTGAAAACATCAGACTTCCGGCGCCTATGGACAGCACCATCAGGTTTGGATTGGTGTGCCCTAGCAGCATTACAGGCATCATGATGCCTGCTGCGGTAAGTCCCGCTACGGTGGCAGAGCCCACACTAACCCGGATGAGTGCGGCGATGAGCCAGCCCAAAAACAAAGGCTCGATATGCAGTTCATTGAGCGAGCCCGCGATCTGATTGCTTACGCCACTATCTGCCAAAACCTGTTTTAAAGCACCAGAGCCTGCAATGATCAAGAGGATCATCGCAATGTCTTTAACTGCCGATCCGTAGGTGGCCATGATGTCCTTCATCGATTTGCCCAGGTTCAGGCCCAGCGTAAAGGTTGTCACGATCAGGGTGATGAGCATTACAATTGTTGGTTCTGATACAAACGTCAGCACACTCTTAAAATCCTCATTCGGTTTGGTTAGGCCATAAAGTGCGGTAGCAGCCAGCAGGATCACGGGTAGCAAAGCGGAAGCGAGACTATTGAAGGTTCCTGGTAATTTATCTTCAGGCAGATCTTCGGACTGGAAAGCCTTGAGCGGTACGGATACCATGTTTTTTAAAGTGCTCGAAAAAACCGGTCCCGCGAGTATAATTGCGGGGATGGCAATGGCAAACCCATAGAGCAGGGTCAGGCCCATATTGGCGTTGAACTGCAGGACCAGCGCAGAAGGTGAGGGGTGCGGTGGCAGGAAACCGTGCGTAACAGACAGTGCGGCCAGCATGGGGAGTCCGATATACACAGCAGGTAATTTGTATTTGTAAACAACGGAAAAGATCAGGGGTACCATCAGCACGAAGCCCACATTATAGAATAGCGGAATCCCGACTACAAAACCGGTTAGCACCAAACCCCACTGGATGTATTTTGTTCCGAATAAGCCGACCATTGTAGCCGCTATTTTCTGCGCAGCACCGCTTTCTGCAACGAGTTTGCCGAGCATTGCGCCAAAGACTAAGATGGATACCAATGAACCCATGATGTCACCCATTCCTTTTTGTACTGAGGCAGTTACATTTTTTAGCGGAATACCCAGTAAAATGCCGCAGGTCAGGGCAACAATCAGAAAGGCAATGAAGGGTGTAAGCCTCGCCCAGGTAATGAGCAGGACCAGCAGGATGATGCAGCCGACAACAATCAGTATAGTCATTTGGTTAGGTTTTACCCAAACTTAGATAAAATTGTTAAGTTTGAACATAGACAAATCAGATTCTTTTGTAATGAATTCATCTCCTCAGCAAGCATTTTCAGCTTTAAACCTCGAACTTCCTCCAGCACCGCAACCGCTGGGAATTTATAAGCCTTTCCTGGTGGACGGCAAATATCTTTACCTGTCGGGGCATGGCCCGGTACTGCCCGACCGCTCCCTGATTATCGGTCGCATCGGTGAGGGAATGACCATTGATGAAGGTAAACTGGCTGCCAGGCAGGTTGGACTGACCATGCTTTCTACCATCGTTACCAATTTCGGCAGCCTTGATGTCGTAAAGAGGGTAATTAAGGTATTGGGAATGGTGAACTGCAGTGCAGATTTTGAAAAGCATCCTTTTGTCATCAATGGTTGCAGCGAGTTGTTTGCCGCAGTATGGGGACAGGAAAACGGTATCGGTGTAAGAAGCGCTGTAGGGATGGGCTCGCTGCCGGACAACATTCCGGTAGAGGTGGAGGCTGTTTTTGAACTGCACTTATGATAGCCGGGGACTGGTATAAGATCTCCAACCTGGCGGAATACGATACCCCGTTGATGGCCGTGTATCCCGACAGGATCAAAACAAACATTGCGCTGGCGCTGCAAATGCTGAATGGTGATGTATCACGTTTAATGCCGCACATCAAAACCCATAAAACGGCCGAAGTGCTCCGGATGTTTCGCGATCAGGGTATCCGTCAGGTCAAATGTGCCACCATTGCGGAGGCGGAATTGGCAGCACAGCAAGGGATAGCTGATGTATTTCTGGCCTACCAGCCTTCGGGTAAAAAGATTGCACGTCTGGCTGGCTTGGTCAAGGCCTATCCCCAGGTTCATTTTTACTGCCTGGTCGACAACCTTCCTTCGGCTGTGCAGATCGGGTCGCAAATGTTATCGCTGACAGGCAGACCGCTGGGTATCTATTTGGATCTCAATACCGGGATGGACAGGACGGGTTATTCCCATTTGAATGCCGTGCCGGACTTTTACCTGCGGTTGTCCAGGGTGCCGGGTATTGATTTGAAAGGGCTTCATATTTACGACGGTCATATACATGGTACTGATTTGAGTTCGCGCTTCGCTGCCGTGGAGAAGGTGTTTAGCCAGGTTCTTGCTGATGTAGCAACGATAACTTGGGCTGGGTTGCCTCGTCCGGTGATTGTTGCCGGCGGCTCCAATACCTTTGCCTTTTATGCGCAGCAGGAAGAGGTGATCTGCAGTCCGGGTACATTCGTATTTTGGGACCAGAACTACAGTCTCAAACTACCTGAATTAAAATTCCTGCCCGCAGCCGTGTTGGTTACGACTGTGATCTCTAAGCCAGCAGCAGGGCTGCTCTGTCTGGATCTTGGATATAAATCGGTCTCTTCTGAAAATCCAATTGATAAAAGGGTATTTTTTCCCTGGAATCCAGATTTAAGTACCGTATCTCATTCTGAAGAGCACCTGACGGTCCGTAGCTCGATAGCTGATCAATATGAAGTTGGGACATTGGTGTACGGGCTTCCTCATCATGTATGCCCCGCCGTAGCGCTGTATGATGAACTGCTCGAAGTGAAGGACAATTTGATCACCGGACAATGGGAGGTTGCTGCCAGGGGGAGAAAGTTATGTTTATAATCGATGCACATCTGGACCTGAGCATGAACGCGATGGAATGGAACAGGGACCTGCGCCTGCCCGTATCGGAACTGCGTGAGCGAGAGTTGGGCATGACCGATAAGCCTGACCGTTCAAAGGGAACCGTGTCCTTTCCGGAACTCCGTAAAGGGAATATCGGCATTGTGGTGGCCACCCAAATTGCCAGATATGTGAAGCCCGGCAGTGCCATTCCGGGCTGGCATTCACCGGAACAGGCCTGGGCGCAGACACAAGCGCAGCTGTGCTGGTACAGGGAAATGGAAGCTGCGGGAGAAATGGTACAGATTCGCGACCGTGCGGGATTAGAAAGCCACTATAAACTCTGGGATGATGGGGGAGAAACCTTTCAAAAGCCCATTGGTTATATCCTGAGCCTGGAGGGCGCAGATTCATTGGTTGACATTTCTTACCTCCAAAGGGCATATGCATACGGACTGAGGGCGATCGGGCCTGCACACTATGGACCTGGCAGGTATGCAAACGGGACAGACTCCAGCGGTAAAATGGGGACTGAGGGGCTTACTTTACTTCGTGAAATGGAGAAGCTAAACATCATCCTGGATGCCACACACCTCTGTGATGATGCATTCTGGCAGGCACTGGATCATTTTTCAGGACACGTATGGGCGAGCCACAACAACTGCAGGTCACTGGTCGACCATAACCGGCAATATAGCGATGCACAGATCAAGGCACTGGTCGGCCGCGGAGCGGTAATCGGTGCTGCGCTGGATGCCTGGATGATGGTTCCTGGTTGGCAAAGAGGGGTTTCAACCCCTTTGAGCACGAACTGCGGGCTTGCCCGGGCTGCAGATCACATCGATCACATTTGTCAGTTGGCCGGAAATACCGCTCATATTGGAATAGGATCTGACTTGGACGGAGCGTTTGGTACAGAGCAATCGCCATTTGATCTGGACGACATCTCTGATCTTCAAAAGTTGACCGCTATTCTATCTTCAAGAGGTTACAGTCCGGAAGACCTTCAGCGGATCTTTCACCAGAACTGGTTGAATTTTCTTTATAAAGTTTGGGTCTGAAGAGGTCTTTTAATAATTATTTTAAAAAATAGAACCAATCGATTTGGATTAATTCTAAATAATGGCAATATTTGCCTATCATAATTTTTGAGCGCAAATATGCAAGAATTGGCTACTTTACCTGCTGTTGATTTTACTGAAGTTTTTAGTGTACATGCTGGTGCAATTTACCAGTCTGACAGTGAGAATTGCTGGTATATTGATTTTGCAGGAAAGCTGGCGCGTTTCGATTACCGCAATTTGCTGAAACTTAAAAAAGCCGTCTACCAGATTGACATTGAGGGCCTGCTGCTGAGCAGTGAAAAAGCGCCGGATCTTGAAATCATCTTTATCTGTGCCTGTGACCATTGCTACGTGCTTTCGCTGGTTCAGATCATCGCGATGAAGGAATTGTTGGCCGGTACTTTTGTTATGCTGGAACTCAATCACATCATCCACGATCGTTTGCACAGGATAGTAGCCTGATTAACTTAGAATTAGAATCTTTCCATATTGCCCTAATATTCTTTCAAATGTGTTTATTGCATTATTTTTGATGTACTAATTCCATTAAAACATTAGGAACATGAAAGATATCATTCGCGCAAAGTGCTTAATCTCATCAGATGTAGAGGCACTTATCAACCAACAAATAAAAAAAGAAGCCCATTCCTCATCGATTTACCTTTCTATGGCTTCATGGTGCAACCGTAATGGCTATGATTTTTCATCTGAGTATTTTTTTAAACAAGCAGAAGAAGAAAGAGTGCACCAGCTGAAATTCTTCAAATATGTATTAGATATGGGCGGTAATGCAGTATCACCGGACATCAGCAATATCAAAGGCGAGTACAACTCGTTCCGTGAAGTATTTGAAGAAGCTTTAGAGCAGGAAATCAGTGTAACACAATCTATTAAAAACATAGCAGCCAGATGCCATAAAGAGCAGGATTACGTGACCTTAGAGTTCTTAAACTGGTTCTTCAGAGAGCAGCGTGAAGAAGAATACAAAGCACGCCGCGCATTGGAACTGTTTGATGTGATCGGTGAAGAAGGTACCGGCAGATGGCAAATTGACAAGCACGTTGGCGATATAAAATACGACAGCGAGGCTTAATCATTTTAGATAGCCAGTTTATCCAGTCATACGGGGGTACATGCTGACAAACAGTATGTACCCTTTTTTGTTATCAATATCAACTGCTATGTCAAAAAAAGATAAAGACAAAAAGTCCGGCAAGAAGAAGGATAAAAAGAAAAAAAAGGAATGTTGTTTCAAATTCCTGAAGGGTAAGCGTTGCGACAATTGCCCGAATGGCTAGTTTAGACTGATGCCCGTGTCATTGTGGTGATAACACCTTCTGCAGCGGGGCTCATAACTTTCTTTTTCACCGAGCATTACTTTTGCCTCGCCTATTACCGTCCGGAACGAATACATGGCAGGGGCACCACACCTCATGCAAACAGCATTTACTTTGGTTACATGCTCTGCAATAGCCATCAATGCAGGAACAGGGCCGAAGGGCTTTCCTGAAAAATCCATATCGAGACCGGCTATGATTACCCGGATGCCTTTTTGGGCAAGCTTATTGCAAACTTCGGGCAACTCATCATCAAAAAACTGGGCTTCATCTATGCCAACCACTTGTGTGTCTGACCCCAGCAATAAAATGGCAGAGGAATGTTGAACGGGAGTTGACTGGATGGAATTGAGGTCATGGGAGACGACAGCAGTCTCGTCATATCTTGTATCCGTCTTTGGTTTGAATATTTCAACGTTCAATTTGGCGATCTGTGCCCTCCTGAGTCTCCTCAATAATTCTTCAGTTTTGCCGGAAAACATAGAGCCGCAAATCACCTCAATGCTGCCGCAATATTCTCCTCTTCTGAAATTTTGTTCACTGAATAACATGTGCTTGCGGTGGTTAAAAGCCTCAAATATCAGAATTTTGTAGTACTTTTGAGTGTCAAGTTACCAACATAAAACAGGAATTCTACCGTTATAATACTATGATGAACCAGTCTGATATCTTCAAAAAAATAGGCGTAATACTGAATGAACTTCAGGAACAATATGAGTTTTTGGCCCAAAATCCTGAACTGCTGAATGAACTGGAACTGGAACTGTTTCTTGCCAATGCCAGTTTCTTATCTGACCATGTAGAGATTGTCCGCAAGCTGAATGCGAGTAAGAAACTCAAAGAATTGCCCTTGGAAACTAAAGTGTCGGCAATGGAAGCAGAGCAGATCCCGGCTAAACCTGTTGTGGTTGAAAAACAGCCCGTGGTGGATGACCTTCCTGAACCTAAAGACTACAGTTTTTTTGATAAGCCTGCGGATCTGGTTGCTTATGTGACTGAAGAACCTGCAAGTACCGCACCCACATTTGAATTTATATTAAATGACAGACCGGAGTCGGACCGTTTCGATTTTGAAGAAGAAAAGCCTGTTGAAGAGATATTTGACCGTCCCTTGAGTAAAGAAGAAGCGGAGATCATCGCTTCGAAACAAAGGATCCTGACCGGAAGATATGAGGAACTGTTTCCTGCTCTGCCTAAAACGGAACTGCTACCTGATCCGATCCCCGAAAAAGAAATTCCTAAGCCTTCAGTTGAACTGGTCGAGGACCGCATTGAACGAAAAGTGGTGCAGCCAGTAAGTATACCTGCACCTCCACAAGCTGAACCTGTATTTGTGCCTGAACCAACATTTACGGCTGAACCGGCACCTGTTGCGCCTCCGGTTCCTGTAGCAGCTGTTACGTCGACGCAGCAGACTGCTACTCCTGTTGAACCTGCTGCGGCTTCTCCAAGGCCGACATTGAACGATCTTTTGGCCGGTAAACAAAACAACGCCTCCAAAGCGAAAGAAGAAAATACCAAACCTCCAATTGCTGATCTGAAAGGTGCCATTACACTTAATGAAAAACTGCTGTACATCAAGGATCTTTTTAACGGATATAATCTTGCCTATTCAGAGGCAATAGATCTGATCAATAAAATGCCTGACCTTAAAACTGCTGATGCGTTTCTGAAGAACAGTTATGCTGAAAAAAACAATTGGCAGGCGAAGGAGAATACAGTCGATCAGTTTTATAGTTTACTAAAACGCAGGTTTCCTGAGGAGGCTTAAATAAAGCCCATTCTATTAGAGTCCAGTTTTAGGAAAATAAACAGCAGCACAGTAAAGCTCCATAGCGAGGATCCTCCATAACTAATAAAGGGGAGGGGAATGCCTATAACGGGTACAATACCAATGGCCATACCGATGTTTATAAAAACGTGGAAAAAGAGGATACAGGCTACGCAATAGCCATACACCCTTGAGAAACTGGAGCGCTGCCGTTCGGCCATATTGATGAGCCGAAGTAATAAAAAGACGTAAAGTCCGACGACCACAAAGCATCCTGTGAAGCCCCATTCTTCACCAATGGTAGAGAAGATGAAGTCTGTACTCTGCTCTGGCACATAGCCGTATTTGGTTTGTGTACCTTCCAGGAATCCCCGGCCTGTGAGTTGCCCAGAACCAATGGCAATCTTGGACTGAATTACATTATAACCCACCCCTTTAGGATCTGTTTTGAGTCCGAGTATGATCTCGATTCTGGTGCGCTGGTGTTGCTTTAATACTTTTTCGTAAGCGAACTTAACCAGGAAAAGATAAGCTATGGCTATAATGGTAACGATGATCGCTGAAAACATGGCCTTCTGTTTTCTCCTGTTGCTGTAAATGAAGAAGCCTCCGATCAGCAGGATCACCGGGATCAGTATTTGGCTGGGAACGAGGAAATCGGCGATGAAAAGTACAATCATTCCCAAAAAGATCAGCAGAAAATAGCCAGACAAGCCTTCTCTATATAGTGGAAACATAAATGATAAGAACACCAGTGCAGAACCAGCATCCGGTTGTAATAGGATTAGCAACAGGGGCATGCCAATGATCAGTGCGGCAAACATAATTGACTTGAAGTCCCTGAATTTAGGATTGAAGGTGCTGACGTACCTGCCAAGCAGTAGCGCCGTCCCGAATTTAGCAAGTTCTGAGGGCTGTAACCTAAAACTTCCCAGTGCGATCCAGGCCTGGTTACCTCCTACGTTTCTACCGACCACCAGTACCGCTATCAGCAATAGGAGCGTTAAGCCGTATACAATGGGGGAAAAGATACTGAAGAATTTTGCATCGAATAACAGGATGGATAATCCGAGTACAAGTCCGGATATGATGAACATGAGCTGTTTACCCGAGTTGGTCGTGAAATTAAAAAATGACGTGTCACCGGTCGCCGTATAAATAGACGCATAAATGTTGACAAACCCTACAGCGCAAAGCAGCATATAGACCAGTACCGTAATCCAGTCTACATTAAAAAAGAACCTGTTGCTTTGTTGATACCCCATTATTTTGTGACGGTCGCTGGTTTGTTGGTTACTGGATTCACTAAGGGCTTCTGCGGTAATTTTTGCAATGGACTGATCTTAGTGGTGTCGCCGGGCTTATAGCCAGGTTTTACTTTTGGTTTTGGTGGGGGTGGCAGTACAACCTGCTGTTTCATCCATTCTACCTGCGCCTTGCGGTATCCGCCGATGCTGTCTTTCAGATACTTTTCTGCAATGTAACTGGCAATAGGCGCAGCGTAGGTACTGCCATAACCTGCATTCTCAACGATCACCGCAATGGCTATTTTCGGATTGTCCCTGGGGGCAAAGCCGATAAATACCGAGTGGTTTTTCCCCCTTGGGTTCTGTACCGTTCCGGTCTTACCGCACATCACAATATCCGGGATCCTCGAAAGAATGGCTGTTCCCCATGATGCATTGACCGCATCCTGCATCCCATCAATCACGGATGTAAAATGCCGGGCATCTACACCCACGTAATTTTTTCTGACGAATTCTTTTTTGATGACATGGTTTGTCCCGATTGATTTAATCAGGTGCGGCTTGACGTAATAGCCCCGGTTGGCAATGATGGCCATGATGTTTGCCATTTGCAAAGGGGTGGCATCCATTTCCCCCTGGCCAATAGCCAGTGAGAGAACCGTCGAATAACCCCAGTATTTGCCGTAATTCTTCGTATAATACGCCGCGTCATAAAGTCTCCCGGTACGTTCTCCGGGCAAATCAACCCCCAGACTGTCACCCAGTCCCCATAGTTTTACTTTGTCCCTCCAGGCATCGTAGGCAATCTTTTGGTTTTTGAATTTTCTCTGCGTCAGCAATTTTTGAAATACGTAACAAGCATAGGTATTGCAAGACCTTGCCAGTCCCATTCTCACCGCAACGTTTCCATCCCGGTGTTCGCATTTTACAGTATGTTTTCCAACTTTGAAATAACCTGGACAAAAAAAGGTAGTATTCTCATCAATTACGCCTTCCTGCATGCCTATTAGTGCGTCCAGCGGCTTGAAGGCAGAACCTGGTGAATAATAACCCATGATAGGGCGAACGTTAAGCGCCCTGTTCGGATTCTTTAGCAGCTCCATGTAGTTGTTTCCCTGATTCCTGCCAACCATAAGGTTCGGATCATAGCCGGGGCTACTGACAAAAGCCAGGATTTCTCCAGTGGCCGGCTCTATGGCGACGATACTGCCTACTTTATTGTGCATCAGCTCTTCGCCGAGCTTCTGTAGTTTCGCATCTAAAGAAGAAACCAGCTGTTCACCGGAAACAGCTGCGGTATCCAGTCTCCCTTCAGCATAACTTCCTTTGGGAACGTTGTGCGCATCATAAAGCATATTGACTACTCCACGCTCCCCACGCAGTTGCCGTTCATAAGCTCTTTCTACGCCCGACTTGCCGATGTAGTCTCCGGAACGGTAGTATCCTTCCGAACGCTCAATATCTTTAGGTGTAACCTCCTTGATATAGCCCAGAAACTGACTGGCTATGCTGTCCGGATATTGCCTGATGGTCCTGCTCTGGACAAAGAACCCGGGAAAACGGGAGAGTTGTTCAGACAGCGACTGGTAAATCTGTACAGAGAGTTGTTTTTCTATAATGCTCGGCTGAAATCTGGATAAGCGGCGTGCCTTTCGCATGTGTTTTCCAAACTTCGCCGTATCTACGTCGATGATCTTGCAAAGCGCCAGCGTATCAAAAGGTTTTACATCATTTGGTATCGCCATGAGATCGTATACCGGCTCATTTTGAACCAGCACTTTTTCATTTCTATCCAGAATTACTCCCCTTGCCGGGAATGTATAAATCGGTCGCAAGACATTGCTCTTGGCCGAAAGAAAATATTTGTCACTATAAACCTGGATGTAAAATAAAGTGCCGAGCAGGATCAGGCCCACCACGATGAACAATCCCTGAACCACATATTTCCGGTTAAATAGATTGTAATTGTCCATTAGCGCATTTTCCGGTTATAAAATACGAACTCGATCAGTACCACCGTAAATAAGGTCAATAGTCCGCTCAGTAAGCACCTCAGCAAGGTATAACCTAATTCAGTGAGCCGGAATGTTTCCAGCAGAAAGAGAACGAGATGATGGGAAAATATGCAAAGTACCGCATAGAGAATAAACCATTTAAAGCCCATGTTGCCCAGTGTTGGCTCCGGTTCGTCAAAGCCATCCCTGCTTACCGTTACGGATATGAACAGGATCCTGACAAAAGCGAGCATCACGCATGCGGCTGCATGCACACCAAGTGTGTCATAAAAAGCGTCGAGTGTGATGCCGGTTAGAAAAGCGATCAGATAAAGTACCAGATTGGGTGTGCCAAATGGAATCAGCAATAGAAAAAGCACATAAACAAAGGGATTGGCCATGTTGTAAAAGCCCAGGTTTCTGAGCAGCAGAATCTGAACCAGCATCAGGATCAGCCACCTGACTACATTTGACAATATCAGTTTACTGTTCATCCGGTCGTTTCGCTTCTAGTTGCTCTTGTTCCTTCGCAAATTTGTTCTTAATCACATAGACATACTGCAAAGTACTGAAATCATTAAATAAGTTGATTTCCAGGGTCATAAAATTTCCCCCTGTCGCGATGCCGGTATTGCTCACAGCACCTACAGGGATGCCAGCAGGAAATTTAGAATAGGTGGAGGTTACAACAGTATCTTTCAGGTTGATTTTGAAGTGATTCGGAATTTCTTTGATATACGCTTTTCTATAATCAAAATTTCTGTCACCCCATACCAACGATCCAAATGCATTGTTTTTTTTAATGCTCACACTGACGAAGGTTTTCTGGTGCAGCAAAGATTCTATCGTTGCCAAATGATCAGAGACATCCCTGATGTAACCGACCACACCTTTTACAGGAGAAATTACCGGCATGCCCACCGCAATGCCATCCAGATTACCTTTATTGATGGTGATGATGTTATTTCTCAGCGTAATGGAGTTTTTGATCACCCGTGCTGCAAGATAGGTATATTGGGGATTTCCAGACGTGTCCCTGACGGTAAGGTCCTTTGCCGTATCAATACTCCGGAGCGCCAGCAACTCAGTTTTCAGTTTTGCATTTTCAGTTGACAAACTATCGTTTACCGCGCCAAGGTTCATGTATTTTTTCACCACATTCAAATTGTTGTACACATCGCCAACAATCTGATTGGTAGAATTAAGCGCAACACTGTGCTGATAGGCGTTGTTTTTTACAGTGAGCACAATCCCAGTAATAAAAAAAATGATGAAAAAGAAGAATGCGTTGTATCTGCTGATGAAAATCCAAAGGTTACGCATATATCTGCATCTTTTTATAGAGTAATTAGTATCAAGTAGTCAGTATCAAGACTAAGCGCCACATCTAAGTACTAGCTACTTGATACTATGTACTCCTTACTGCATTAAGAATTTAAAAGTACCGATATTTTTCAACGCAATACCTGTACCACGGACTACAGCACGAAGTGGATCTTCCGCTACATGAACCGGAAGTTTAGTCTTAGCAGCCACACGTTTATCCAGTCCCCTCAACAGTGCACCGCCACCGGTCAGATAGATCCCGGTCTGGTAAATATCAGCTGAAAGCTCAGGTGGGGTGATTTCCAGTGCTTTCAAAATCGCTTCTTCTATTTTAGAGATGGATTTATCCAGGCAATGCGCAATCTCAGTATAAGAAACCGTGATCTGTTTCGGTACACCTGTCATCAAATCTCTTCCCTGCACCGCGAAATCAGCAGGCGGATCTGATAATTCAGGTAATGCTGCACCAACTTCAATTTTAATTTTTTCAGCAGTACGGTCGCCAATCATGATGTTGTGCTGGCGACGGATGTAATTGACGATATCCGAGTCAAAGTTGTCACCCGCTACACGGATGGACTGGTCACATACAATACCCGATAAGGCAATTACCGCAATCTCAGTAGTACCGCCACCAATATCGATAATCATGTTGCCCATCGGTTCTTCCACATCAATGCCGATACCTACAGCGGCAGCCATAGGCTCATGGATGAGGTAAACTTCTTTGGCACCGGCGATCTCAGCAGAGTCACGCACTGCGCGCTTCTCTACCTCAGTGATCCCTGAGGGAATACAAATCACCATTCTTAGTGAGGGAAACATCCATCCTTTGCCACCGTTCAGCATGCGGATCATACCTTTGATCATGGCCTCAGCAGCGTTGAAATCTGCGATAACACCATCCTTCAATGGTCTTACCGTACGTATATTGTCGTGAGTCTTACCTTCCATCTGCATGGCTTGTCTGCCAATGGCGATGATTTTGTTGGTCTGCCTGTCAAAGGCAACAATTGAAGGTTCGTCTACTACTACTTTATCATTATGTATGATCAGGGTGTTTGCCGTACCTAAATCGATAGCAACTTCCTGTGTGAACCAATTGAATAAACCCATTTATAGGTGATAATTAAGTATTATAAATCCTGTGTACTATACTAATGTAAAACTACAGCTTTTTATTGTATTCGCTGTGAAATAAATTAGTGTTTAAAATGTCTTACACCAGTGGTAACCATCGCAATTCCCTTTTCATTTGCCATGTTTACAGAATCTGCATCTTTAATAGAACCACCCGGCTGTAAAACAGCAGTAATTCCAGCTTCAGCAGCAATTTCTACACAATCCGGGAAAGGAAAAAACGCATCAGAAGCCATTACAGAACCTTTCAGGTCAAATCCAAATGCATCTGCTTTGACGATTGCCTGCTTTAAAGCATCAACCCTTGAAGTCTGTCCAACACCACTTGAAAGCAACTGGTTATTTTTGACAAAAACGATGGTATTTGATTTGGTATGTTTTACAATTTTATTGGCAAAATGAAGGTCATTCAATTCCTGCTCCGTAGCTGTTTTTGTCGTTACAGGAGTCATTTGCTCAGGGCCTTCAATGATCAGGTCTTTGTCCTGCTCAATCACGCCGTTCAGTAAAGTTTTGAATTGTTTTTTACTCAATTCCACTTCATTACGCTGCAAGATTACCCGGTTCTTTTTTGCACGGAAAAGCTCGACAGCTTCCGGGGCGTAAGAAGGCGCAATCAGCACCTCAAAAAACAATTTGTTGATCTCTGTTGCAGTCGCCAGGTCTACTTCACGATTGGCGATCAGCACGCCGCCAAAAGCAGAGACCGGATCACAGGCCAGTGCCACGTTCCAGGCTTCCAGTACGGTAGGCTTTGACGCCACGCCACAAGCATTGGTGTGTTTTAAGATGGCAAAAGTCGGTTCCTCAAATTCGTCAATTAGTGCTACCGCTGCATCGACATCAACCAGGTTGTTGTAAGACAACTCTTTACCGTTGAGTTTGGTAAACATCTCGTCGAGGTTACCGAAAAATACACCCTGTTGATGCGGGTTCTCCCCGTATCTTAAAGTTTGCGCTTGTGCGATGCTATGTTTGAAGACCGTTAGCGGTTCTTCAGTATTGAAATAATTGAAAATCGCAGTGTCATAATTAGACGAAGTATGAAAAGCTTTCTTTGCAAAAGCTTTGCGTTGCTCCAGTGAAGTTTCGCCATTTTGTGCTTCTAGTTGGCCCTGCAATACAGCATAATCATCTTTGGAAGCCAGGATCACCACATCGTTGAAGTTTTTTGCGGCCGCCCGGATCAGTGAAATTCCGCCGATGTCTATTTTCTCAATGATCTCCTCTTCAGAGCCGCCTGCTTTGAGGGTTTCTTCAAAAGGATAGAGATCTACGATCACCAGGTCAATTTCCGGGATCTCATATTGTGCAATCTGCTCCTGATCTGATGCTAAAGCCCTGCGATTCAGAATACCACCAAATACTTTTGGATGCAGGGTCTTCACCCTTCCACCAAGAATTGAAGGATAACCAGTCAGGTCTTCTACTGCCGTAACCGGCAAATTTAAATCCTTAATGAACTGTTCCGTACCTCCGGTAGAAAACAATTGGACACCTTGCTCGGCAAGTAAGCGAACCAAAGGCGCTAAACCATCCTTGTAATAAACTGAAATTAAAGCGTTTTTGATCTTTATAGATTGACTCATCAGAGAAAAATTTTGAGCCGCAAAAGTACCTATTTTTCTTTTAATGGCAAATGCTTTATTTGCCAGTGTTTTCTTAATTCCAAAATTTATTATGAAACGTAGCGAAAGTTGACTAAATTGGTGACAGTTAACAGATAACAAATCAAAAATAGAATTTTTCAGGATGGCGCTTCAATCATTAAATCCGCATAAGGCAAAGCTAACCGGCTCCCTTTATTTTATAGCTTTAGGATTCAGCAATTTTGGTTTCACGATTCTAAACGGTCATTTCAGACCACTGGATGTTGTGATCCTGGTTCTTTCTGCACTGCCTTTACTGGTCAATAAAAGGTTATTTACACTTTTGTTCGGATTGATTGCCGGATTTATGTCGGTCTACATCGGCATTGCTTGTCTCGTCTTTAACTTTGTAAAGGAAACAGGCACCTCTCAAACGGATTTTATGATGGGTTATTTACTGGCCTTTACCTGCCTGCTGTCTTCTTTGCTGCTGGTGTACGCCGCGCTTCGCGCTTCATCACAAGGCGCCTTAAAGTTGTCTTAACAGTCCGCTTATTTTTTTAGCTTTTTTACAATGCTGTCAATAATCCTTGGGTAGTGCAGGTGTTCAAGTTGCTGCCCTTTGAATTTGATCATTTCCAGATTGTCACCTTTTTCGATTTTATATTTTCCCTGGTAAATGAATTCCCCTTCATCATAATGTTCATTTACATAATGTATGGTAATTCCGCCTTCAGTTTCTCCTGCCTCAAGCACCGCATGGTGTACGTGGTCGCCATACATGCCCTTTCCCCCAAATTTAGGAAGCAATGCCGGGTGAATGTTGACGATCCTCCCAGGGTATTCAGCAATCAGATTTTTTGGGATCAGCCATAAAAAGCCCGCCAGAACGATAAGATCAATGTCCAGATTTTTTAGCAGGTCAATGACCTGCGCTGTATGATAAAACTCGTTCCTGTCAAAAATATGGGATGGAATTTCAAAGTTATCGGCACGCTGCAATACGAATGCATCAGGATTGTTGGTCAGAACGAGTGCGATCTCAACTTCAGGATGGCGCTTGTACAATTCCATCAATTTTTGTGCGTTGGAACCTGATCCCGAGGCAAATATGGCAATACGTTTTTTCATAGGTTGTGCTAGGTGCCGTCAAAAATAAGATTTTATGCGGTTATCGAAAGTCTTTTATTCAGAATTCGCTGAGATCAGTTCTTCTCTTCATAGTCTGATCCGCTGCCATATCAGCTTGGGCACACCATGGGGGTCTCTAAGGGGTTGCAAGGCTAAAGGGGCCATGCAACCCCCTAGAGACCCCCATGTTGGGGCGTTTAAGAGGCGGAGAGGAAACAAACGACAAACAGTGGATGAAAGGCAGGATAGGTGGTATATAGGTGGCTGACAACTAAAATTTTGCAATGGAAAGCGGAATTGGTTAGTTATATTTGAGACATAACTGATAAAACTGTTCAATGAATAAAATTCTGCCCTTATTGTGCTTGCTGACTGCACTCTTTTTTAACAGACCGGACGGATATGCCCAGCGTCTTAGTAAACAGGGTGCCGGGGAGCTGGCTGAAAAAGAATACGCGAGGCAGCTGGGTCTTCAGAAATCTGAGGCTGAAGGGAACTGGATGCAAAAACAAGTCTCTTTCGGCAACTACCAAATGAAATTTGAATACCGCATTCTTGGTGCGAAACCTGCTGACGGACGAAGCCTGTACATTTCTCTTCATGGCGGCGGGAATACCACACCAAAGGCCAATGACCAGCAGTGGAAAAACCAGATCTCGTTGTACACGCCTGCCGAGGGTGTATACCTCGCGCCGCGTGCACCGACCAATACCTGGAACCTTTGGCATGAGGATCATATTGATACGATGTTCCTGGAAATTATTAAGGCCGCTGTTTTGATGGAAGATGTCAATCCAAATAAAGTATACATCATGGGCTATTCGGCCGGTGGTGACGGAACCTTTCAGATCGCCCCCCGAATGGCAGACCACTGGGCTGCGGCGGCGATGATGGCGGGGCATCCGGGTGATGCCGCGGCATTGAACCTAAGAAACCTGCCTTTCGCAATTTATATGGGTGGGGCAGATGCAGCTTATAAAAGAAATGAACTGGCGGGGGTATGGGGCAAAAGGCTGGATAGTCTGCAGGCCGCAAATCCGGGCAGCTATATACATGACGTGCACATTTACGACGGAATGCCGCATTGGATGAGCAGGAAGGATACCATTGCTGTGCCGTGGATGGCAGGTTTTAAGAGGAATCCCCTGCCGCAAAAAGTGGCATGGCATCAGGACGACAGGCATCATGATACTTTTTATTGGCTGGGTGTTCCGGTTGACCAGGCCATAACTGGCGCAGAATCTATTGTTTCAAGATCGGGCAATGAGATCACGATCGAAAAAAACGAGAACACCGTATTGTATATTTACCTGAACGATCAGATGGCAGATCTTGATAAAAAAATAAAAGTAAGCCAGAACGGTAAGGTGCTGTTCAATAAAAAACTGAGCAGAAGCAAAGCGCTTATCGAGCGAACCGCAGCCAGACTGGACCGCGACTTTATTTTTAGTGCCTTGCTGGTTGTAAAAAACGGCAAGGTTTCTGCGTTCTAAAAAAATAGGCAGCATGACTCCTGTTTTTAAAAATCAAAAACCATGAGTTGTATGTTATTAAAATAATAAACACTATATTTTATCAAAGGTGTTTGCCTTTTTTATCAAATGCTACTTGACATGAAGGATGCTACATATATGAATGAAGGTTTGTTTCAGCGGTTTATGGACGAATTGCCTGGGCTTAGCTGGATTACTGATGAAAGAAATGTGTTGACTTACGCCAATAAGTGCTTTTTTGAGACTTTTAATCTTCTGCCGGATGTCGTTGGGAAGCCGCTTGAGGAGATTTTTGGATCTGATATCGCGCGCAACGCGCAGCACAAAAACCTGGATGTGATGCAGTCGGGCGAGAACAGGGAGTTCCACCAGATGCTCAGGGATAAGTACGGACATCCTCAATATTATAAAACCTATAAATTTCCTTTTCGTGGATTGGACGGCGTTAGCAACCTTGTTGGTACCGTGGCTTTCAACATTACCAGGAGACTGAAACTGGAAGAGGAACTGCAGCAAAGTGAAGCGCAGTTTAAACAAGCTTTTGAGCATTCGCTGATTGGCATGGCGATGATCAGTCCAGAAGGGAAGTGGAAAAAGGTAAACAAAAGTCTGTGCCAGATTCTGGGTTATACCGAAGAGGAACTGAAGCAGCTGAGCGTGCAGCAGATTACCCATGCGGATGATCTGGGTGAAAGCGTGGATGTGCTGAGGCGCCTGGCTAAGGGCGAAATAGAGGAAGTGAAGTACGAAAAAAGGTATGTGCACAAAGACGGGAGCTCAATTTGGGTGATCATCGCTGCTACGATGCTTTACGATAGTAAGGGCAAGCCCATACATTATGTATCGCAGATCGAAGACATTACCAAAAGGAAAGAGATTGAAAATGACCTGGTGCTGAGTGAGAAAAAATACCGTACCATTTTTGAAAATGTACAGGACGTTTTTTATCAGACCAATAAGGAAGGGACGGTAACGGAAATCAGCCCTTCAATAGAACAGCATTCTGGTTACCCAAGATCGGAGATCATCGGCAGACCGGTAGATAATTTTTATTATTTTACCCAGGACCGGGAACGGATTGTGGAGCAATTGCGCATCAATGGTTATGTGATTGATTTTGAAGTTCGGTTAAAAACGAAGAATGAAGAGTTGCGTTACGCTTCGGTAAATGCCAGGCTCATCATTGATGGAAATGAGATCACGGGTACGGAGGGCAGCATGCGGGACGTAACAACCAGGAAATTTCATGAAAACGCACTTCAGGCTTTAAATACGGAACTGACCGCGTCCAACGAACAGAAAAATAAGTTGTTTTCCATCATTGGCCATGACCTTCGAAATCCGATATCAGGGAGTCTGCAGTTGCTGGACCTGACGCTCAATGATTTTGAATCCAGTTCGGCCGATGAAGTACATTCTTATCTTTCGATTATGAAACAAGAATTGTCGAGCGCCAATGCCCTGCTGGAAGACCTGCTGACCTGGGCGAAATCGCAATTTAATGCCGTAAGTTTCAATCCTGTTGAGATTGAAGATGTTTCGGGTCTGATCCACAAAACTTTGCAAACGGTAAGCATGGCTGCGGATAAGAAAGGAGTGTCCATCGTAGCGCATGTGAATAGTGGCATTTCGCTGTATGCTGACATTGGTATGCTGGAAACCATCGTTCGTAATTTGCTGAGCAATGCTGTGAAATTCAGCAGACCCGGCGGATCCATTTTAGTCAAGGCCGAACCTGGAGAGCAGGGGACTTTGTTTATGGTGCAGGACAATGGCACAGGTATCCCAAAAGAGCGAATTCCTGACCTGTTCAATAAAAGTGCTAACTATACTACGTTTGGCACAGCGGGTGAAAAAGGAACCGGACTTGGGCTGAGTCTGTGCAATGATTTTGTGTTGAAGCACGGTGGCGAACTCTGGGTAGAGAGTGAGGAAGGGTCTGGAACTACTTTTTATTTTATCATACCTGAGCTCCTGAAATAGGGAAGTTGTTGTCAGACGAATGCTGATGTTTGATTGTATTTGGGATTTCAGCTAAATGCTTGAAAATATTTTTATTATGATTTTGTATTTTAAAAACATTAGTTCTATATTTGCAGTCCGAAAAATAAAGAAAGAAAAGGGCTTGGTCCCAACTATAAAATATTTAACAATAAGAAATGGCAAATCATAAATCTTCATTAAAGAGAATCAGAGCAAACGCTACTAAACGTTTACGTAACAGATATCAAGCTAAAACCACACGTACTTTTATTAAAAGACTGCGTGCTTCCGAAGATAAAAAAACAGGGTTAGAATTACTTCCTAAAGTAGTTTCTATGCTGGATCGTTTGGCCAAAAAGAATGTAATTCACAAAAACAAAGCAGCAAATAACAAGTCTAAACTGACTAAATTTGTAAATAACCTGAAATAGTTAGGCTTTACCTAAGATATTAAAACGGGATGTGCATTGCACATCCCGTTTTTTTTTGCTTTGAAATTTAAAATTAAACGGAACAAGCATGGATGTATATCAGGAAAAACTAGGTATTAAATTGTGGGCAGAGGCCGACCGGCCCAGGGAAAAGCTTTTGCTGAATGGCAGAAGACACCTTACGGACGCAGAGCTGATCGCGATATTGATCGGTTCCGGAAATAAGGAGGAGACAGCGGTGGACCTGAGCAGGCGGATACTGACTACCTACCATAACGATTTGGACGCACTTGGTAAAGTTTCTGTAAAAGACCTTTCTAAATTCAAGGGGATTGGGGAAGCGAAAGCAATCTGTATCGTGGCTGCATTGGAATTGGGCAGGAGGAGGAGTGCGGTTGCCGGGACTGAGCTGTTAAAAATCCAAAGCTCCAGGGATGCTTTCGATCTGCTGTTGCCAGTGTTTGCCGATCTCAATCATGAGGAATTTTGGATACTGATGCTGAACCGTGCAAATTGCCTGATTGGCAAATCGCTGATCAGCAAAGGAGGACAAGCAGGTACGGTTGCTGATCCCAAAATCATTTTTAAGACAGCCCTGGAACACAATGCTGCAAATTTAATCCTGGCGCACAACCATCCGTCGGGAAACCTGAAGCCAAGCCAGCAGGACATCAGCATCACCAAAAAAATGGTGGAGGCCGGTAAAATGCTGGACCTGTACGTGGTGGACCACCTGATTATTGCCAACAAGTTATTTTACAGTTTTGGAGATGAGGGCCTGATTTAAGATTTAACAGGAAAGCTTTATTTTATATCTTTGCGTTTTATACAGGAATTGAAAAAATGAAGATATCATATAGCTGGCTAAAGCAGTTCATTCAAACAGATAAGACACCTCAGGAGCTTTCATTGATACTAACGGACATTGGACTGGAAGTGGAAAGCGTAGAGGCTGTACAGGCTGTGGCCGGAGGTTTGGAAGGATTGGTGATTGGCCATGTGCTCAGTTGTGTGCAGCATCCGAACGCAGACCGCCTGAGGGTGACTACGGTTGATGTAGGTGGTCCGGAAATCCTGCAGATTGTCTGTGGTGCGCCTAACGTCGCACAAGGTCAGAAGGTGGTCGTAGCAACTGTGGGCACCACGGTTTATCCGAACGAAGGGGAGCCTTTTAAAATCAATAAATCAAAGATCAGGGGCGAGGCCTCTGAGGGTATGATTTGTGCAGAAGATGAAATCGGTCTTGGCGCTTCGCATGCCGGGATCATGGTCTTGCCGGAAGATACTGCAATCGGACAGCTTGCAAAACAATATTTTAAGCTGGAAGATGATTACCTGTTTGAAATCGGGCTTACCCCCAATAGGGCAGACGCTGCATCTCATTTGGGCGTTGCAAGAGATCTTGCTGCTTATTTTCGGACAGAGATACAACTGCCGGACGTTGCCGGGTTCAAAGCAGGTGATAACAGCCTGGTGATTGATGTAACCGTAGAAGCGGAAGCCGCTTGTCCGAGATATAGTAGTGTTACTATTAGTGGAGTTGTCGTGAAAGCCTCACCAGATTGGTTGCAGGACAAGTTGAAAGTAATTGGCATCAGGCCAATCAACAATATTGTAGACATCACCAATTATGTGTTGCATGACCTGGGCCAGCCACTTCATGCTTTTGATGCCGGCCAGATAAAAGGCGGAAAAGTGATTGTAAAGCAATGCGCTGAAGGAACACCTTTTGTAACGCTGGATGGTGTGGAGCGCAAATTGTCGGCCGAAGACCTGATGATCTGCGACGCTGAAGGGCCAATGTGTATAGCCGGCGTTTTCGGTGGTAAAGGTTCAGGGGTTAGTGAGACTACGACCAATGTATTTTTGGAGAGTGCTTATTTCAATGCAGTGTCTGTACGCAAGACCTCCAAAAGACACGGCTTGAAAACCGATGCCTCATTCAGGTTTGAAAGGGGGACGGATCCCGAGATGACAGTTTTTGCACTAAAACGTGCTGCGCTGCTGATTCAGGAGCTGGCAGGCGGGACGATCTCATCACCTGTATCAGATATTTATCCCAATCCGGCAAAGCCTTTTGATGTACAGGTAAGCTACGGCAATATTAATAAACTGATCGGGGCCAGCATTCCGGAAGCGGAAATTAAAGAGATCATCACTGCCCTTGGCATTGAAATCACTTCAGAAGAAAACGATTTGGTTGACTTGAAAGTACCTGCCTACCGGGTGGATGTAACCCGTGAATGTGATGTCACCGAAGAAGTACTGAGGATATATGGATACAACAATATCGAAATCCCGAGCAAGATCAATGCTTCTTTGTCCTATACCTCGAAGCCGGACCGGGAACAGACACAGCATGTCATTGCCGACCTGCTGACGGCGAATGGTTTCCTGGAAATCTGGTGCAACTCACTAACAAAAGGCGCCTATTCTAAAAAGCCGGAAGAGGCCGTGCAGATTCTGAACCCTTTGAGTTCGGATTTGAATGTGATGCGGCAAAGTCTGCTAATGCCGGCTTTGGAAAGCGTGGCTTATAACCAGAACCGTAAGATCGCAGATATCAAGTTTTACGAGTTTGGTAAAACCTACCATCTGATCAATGAAAAATATGTGGAGCGCCCGCGTTTGCTGATCGTATTGTCGGGGGCCAGCCAATCTGAACAATGGAACCACAAAGTTTCACCGGTAAGCTTTTATCACCTAAAGGCGGCTGTAGATGCAGTGATCGGTCGTTTGGGTATTAACAATTACCAGACAGAAGAGATCAGTGACGAGAACTTCGCTTTTGGACTTAAGTATTTCAGGGGAGATAAAGCGATTGTTTTATTTGGTGCGGTAACTGCGGCAGACCGGAAGCAATCGGATGTAGACAAGGAAGTTTATTATGCGGACTTTGATTGGGCGCTGTTGCTGGATATTGTTAAGAAAAACAGGATCCTTAACAAAGAAGTATCAAAGTACCCTTCAGTGCGGAGAGATTTGTCGATGCTGGTGGACAGCAGCGTGAGTTTTGAAGATCTGAAAACCATTGCATTCAATACCGAAAAGAAGCTGATCAAAAACGTACAGGTTTTTGACGTCTATGTGGGTGATAAGCTCCCTGAAGGCAAAAAATCCTATGCGCTGAACTTTACCCTGCAGGACGAGGAACAGACCCTGACGGATAAACAAATTGATTCCGTTATGCAAAAGATTATATATAACTTAGCGCAAACAGCGAAAGCCGAAATTAGAAAATAGTTGCTACTGTTAATTATCATAAGAAAATGTCGTTAGTTGCAGACCAGTTAAATTCAGTATTGCAGAAGACAGCCCGTCTGATCGAGTTGTGTAATGCCTTGCAGGAGGAAAATGATCTTTTAAAGCTTGAGAATCACGCAGTAAAAAAAAACCTGGAAGGATTCAAAACTAAGAATTCAGAGATGGAGGAAAAGATGCGGGTTTTGAAGCTGGCGAAAAGTATTGAAGGTACTAGTGAAAAGTCTCTTGATATAAAGCAAAAAATTAACGATTTTGTGCGTGAGATAGATAAGTGTGTGGTATTACTTAAGAAATAAGTAGTAAAGGTACAGTGAAACAAAGCTAAAAAATGGGAGAAATCTCGATAAAAATAACCATTTCTGACCGCATCTACCCTTTAAAGGTAAGTACGGAAGAGGAAGAAATTGTACGGCGGGCAGCTAAGATTATCAATGAACGCATAAAAGAATACCAGGAAAATTATGCGGTCAGAGACAAACAGGATTTGCTTTCTATGGCAGTATTGCACTATGCAACAGCAGTATTGAGGGTAGAAAACAAGGTTCAGAATCAGGACACTGCATTGGCGGGCAAGGTAGATGAGTTGGATACTTTATTGAATGATTTTTTCACGAAATAGAAAAGTTCTTTATATTTAGTTTGAATTTACAAAGATATTAGCCGCAGCTAGGTTTTTGGGTTTCACTTTTTAAAACTTAACACTTCAATATTTATAGGATTGAGAGGGTGTATTTCATCTGCATTTAATTGGCACCTGAAAATGACTTAAATCCTAATTATAATTCGTTGAGGTTTTTAAAACTGAAGCCCATTAAAGTTAGTTGCGGTTTTTTTTTACATTATTTTAAAGGCCAGGCCCGGGCTTGATATAGGGGAATTATAGAAAAAATGGAAATATTAGGAATAATAGGCTACGTACTCGCCGGTTTGGTAATCGGGGTAGTGGTAGGCAGGTACCTGCTCCGCAGCCTGCTCAAAGGACAGGAAGTTGCAGCACAGAACAAAGTAAAGAAGATCCTTAAGGATGCAGAAAGCAATGCCGAGATCATGAAAAAGGACAGGATGCTGGAAGCGAAAGAGAAATTTTTGCAGATGAAGTCCGAGCATGAGCAAGAGGTCAACTCAAAAAACAACCTGATCAACCAACGTGAAAACTCGTTGAAACAAAAAGAACAGTCTTTAAATTCAAAAATTGAAAATGCGAGCCGTAAAGAGCAGGAACTGGATAACCATAAAAAGAACCTGGAGAAACAAACGGAGATTGCAGTAAAGAAACAGGAGGAAGTCGAACTGCTGAAAAATCAGCATGTAAAACAACTCGAAACAATAGCGGGACTGAGTGCTGAAGAAGCGAAGAACCAGTTGGTAGAGACGATGAAGTCTGAGGCACGCACCCAGGCGATGATCCAGGTAAAGGACATTGTTGACGAGGCGAAACTTACCGCAACTAAAGAAGCTAAAAAAGTCGTCATTCAGACCATTCAGCGGACTGCGGTAGAAGCGGCTATTGAAAATACAGTATCCATTTTTCATATTGAAAGTGATGAGATCAAAGGTCGTGTGATCGGTAGGGAAGGACGTAACATTCGTGCCCTTGAAGCAGCAACCGGTATCGAAATCATTGTGGATGATACCCCGGAAGCAATTATCCTTTCAGGATTTGACCCGGTAAGAAGAGAAATTGCACGTCTGGCATTGCACCGTTTGGTAACGGATGGCAGGATTCACCCGGCACGTATCGAAGAGGTCGTGGCCAAAACAAAGAAACAGATCGAAGACGAGATCGTAGAGATCGGCGAACGTACGGTAATTGACCTGGGTATTCATGGTCTGCATCCTGAACTGATCAGGATGGTAGGGCGTATGCGTTACCGGTCCTCTTACGGACAGAACTTGCTGCATCACTCCCGTGAAGTAGCGAATTTCTGTGCAACCATGGCGGCTGAACTTGGCCTGAATGCTAAAATGGCTAAGAGAGCGGGTTTATTGCACGATATAGGTAAGGTGCCTGATGACAATCCAGAATTACCTCACGCTATTTTGGGTATGCAATTGGCCGAAAAATATAAAGAACATCCGGAAATCTGCAATGCAATCGGCGCCCACCATGACGAGATCGAAATGACTTCCATGATTTCACCGATCATCCAGGCTTGCGATGCCATATCAGGTGCTCGTCCTGGTGCAAGGCGCGAGGTGGTAGAAAGCTACATCAAACGTCTTAAAGAACTGGAAGAATTGGCACTTTCTTATCCTGGTGTAGAGAAAACATTTGCCATACAGGCTGGAAGGGAATTGAGGGTGGTTGTAGAAAGTGAACGCGTAACAGACCAGCAAGCGGAACTTTTGGCTGCAGATATTTCCAACAGGATCCAAACGGAGATGACTTATCCAGGCCAGATTAAAGTAACGGTTATCAGGGAAACTAGGTCGGTTGCTTTTGCAAAATAGAATCAAAACGTTAAGCATAAAAAAAAGCGGTGGGTAATCCCATCGCTTTTTTTATTTTTACAACGTAAACCAAACGTCATGAAGAAGGAGCAAAACAAGGCCGCTAAGCTGGAGCCTAAAAAGGAAATAGATGTTCTTTTTGACAAATACGCTGAAAGTCATCAAAACCATACCAATGAAGTAATCCACTGGATTTGCGTGCCAACTATAGTGTTTAGTTTATTGGGTTTGATCTGGGCCATTCCTTTTCCCCACCTGGACTTTCTAGGGAAATATAACGGGTATGTGAACTGGGCGTCTTTCCTGATTGCTTTTTCTATCTACTACTATTACCGTCTTTCTCCTATTATGTCTTACCTGATGCTGGTTACAGTTTTTGTGATGAGCATGGGGGTCGTGCAATTGGAGAAATGGGAAGCTGGAGGCGGACCAGCGCTTTGGTTATCCTGTCTCGTTATATTTATTGCGGCCTGGGCCGGACAATTCGTCGGCCATAAGATAGAAGGTAAAAAACCATCGTTTCTGGATGATGTTAAATTCCTGTTAATCGGGCCGATATGGCTCCTGCATTTTATCTGCAAAAGAATAGGGTTGAAGTATTGAGTCCAAGAGGTGTTAACACTAAATTAACGCGCTGGTAAACGAATGTTAATTTACATCTAACATAGACCTAACATTGTGGTAATAGCTTTGCTGGAAATTAAAATACAGCAAATTGAAATCACAACTAAATCTAAAGAAGGCGCTAATTACACTCCTATTCGTAATTATAGGCTCTGCAGTATTTGCACAAACAGGCAAAGTCTCAGGAAAGGTAGCTGACAAGAAGACCGGTGAAACACTGATCGGTGTAACAGTAAGGATAAAAGGATCAACTAAAGGTGTTGGTACAGATGTAGATGGAAAATATTCCTTAACAGGACTGTCAGCAGGAAAATACACGTTGACCTTCCAGTACGTCGGTTATGCCACTAAAGAAATCAGCGATGTAGAAGTAGCTAACGGAAAAAATACAATTTTTGATGTGATCCTTGACGAAGCCGGCGGACAGAGCCTGACCGAGGTGGTGATCAAAGGAAGCTTCAAAAAAGAAAGCGTTAACGCTTTATATGCGCAACAAAAAAATAGTGCTGTAGTCTCAGACGGTATTTCTTCTGAGGCGATCAAACGCTCACCTGACAGAAATACATCTGATGTATTGAAACGTGTGAGCGGTGCAACTATACAGGATAATAAATTTGTAGTAGTTCGTGGTTTGAGCGACCGTTACAATACTGCCTTGCTTGACGGCGCATCACTTCCAAGTACGGAGCCAAACAGGAAGGCTTTCTCTTTCGATATTGTTCCTTCTAATCTGGTAGACAATCTGATCATCAGCAAAAGTGCTACTCCTGACCTTCCAGGTGATTTTACAGGAGGAGCGGTTCAAATTCAGACCAAGGATATCCCTGATCAGAATTTTATTACAGTAAGTGCAGGTACAGGCTATAATTCGGTAACAACTTTCAATAATTTCGAAAGCGGACCAAGACCGGCTTCGGATTTCTTTGGATTCAATGATGGCAGCCGGAATCTAAGCCCAAATTTCCCATCAAGGACTAGGGCTGCTGCCGGAACTTTAACTCCAGCGCAGCAATTGAGCGCAATCAAAACTTTACCTCAGGACTGGAATATTTATAACAATAACGCCCTACCTTCACAAAATTATCAGTTCACTATTGGACGGGTAAAAGATTTAGAAAACAACAAGAAGTTGGGGGCAATTGCGTCAATTACATATCGTAATTCTCAGACGAAAAATGAAGATTTGTTCCGTGATTATAACACCTACAGGTACATAGATAATTCATACAAATTTTCGACTAATTTAGGTGGACTTGCAAATTTTGCCTACAACTTTGGCAATAACAAAATAACTTTCAAGAATATCTATAACAAAACACTTGACGATCAGTATTTATATCGTCAAGGTAGTTTTGGCGGAACTTCTGCCTATAAATATTATGCATTTGACTTGATGGAGAAATCTTTGTTAAAGTCGACTTTGGAAGGTACGCATCAAATTGGAAAGAAAAATTCCAAATTAGTTTGGAATTTAGCTTACAGCAATATCATCAATGATCAGCCGGATCAACGTAAGATGGGATATACAAGAGGGATTGCCGATCCTGAATCTGTTCCTTATAATGCGGCCATATCAGCCCCAAGTAAAGAGAATGCACGTTTGTTTACCAAATTGAATGAAGACATCTACTCAGGTGGTGTAAATTACAGTATACCTTTGACCATGTTTAAAAAAGTTTCCACTTTTAAGATCGGTGGAACTTCCCAATACAGAAGCAGAGATTTCGCTTCCAGGTTTCTTACACTGACCATTGATCCTGTCGCTCACGCGGACGAGTATCAATCAATCGGTCAGAGGCCAATTCAAAGATTGTTTACACCAGCCACCATAAACAGTGGGGTTTATCAATTAAATGATCTTGCGCTTCCTTCAGATAACTATGATGGAACTTCATTTATCAATGCGGGATACGCGATGCTCGATAATAAAATCGGCGAAAAACTTAGGGTAGTGTGGGGAGCTAGAGCAGAGCAATTTAATCTCGATCTAAACACAGCCAATGAGCGGGGGGAACCAATTTCAGTTACCAGAAGTGAATTTAAAGTATTGCCATCGGCAAATTTAACTTATGCATTAACTGAAAAAAGTAACCTGAGGGCATCATATTACCGCAGTTTAGCGAGACCAGAATTCAGGGAGATTGCTCCAGCTCAGTATTATGATTACGAATTTTCATCTTCCTTCTCTGGAAATACACAGCTAAAAACAGCAGATGTAGACAACTTTGATATCCGCTATGAGATTTTTCCTGAGGCAGGCCAGATCTTATCCATATCAGGTTTCTATAAAAAATTTACGAATGCAATAGAAGGTGTATTGGATGACACCAATTCGCTTCCAAATACTTCTTACTTTAATTCAAATAAAGCCAATGTATATGGCGTTGAATTGGAACTTCGGAAGAGCCTGAATTTTATAAACCCTGATAATTTCTTCAAGAATACGAGCGTGTATTCTAATTTAACCTTTGTCAAATCTGAGGTTACCAACTCAACTGAAAGGAACTATATAGATAAAAAGAGACCAATGGTTGGGCAGGCACCGTATGTGGTCAATGCTGGTCTGCAGTCTTCATTTTTGGAAAACAAATTGTCTTTCAATGCACTTTACAACCGAATTGGCAGAAGGATCAATAAAGCCTCTGGAGTGCTGTTCCCGAGTATATGGGAAGCACCACGTGATCTGGTAGATTTTCAAGTGAGTTATAAAGTTTTAAGGAACAAAGGAGAGGTGAAATTTAACGCCAGTGACCTTTTAAATAATGACGTTACATTTTACTGGGACAGAGATTTGAACAAGAAATATGATAGAAATTCAACGGATGAAACTATAAGCAGGTATAAGCCCGGAAGTAATTATAGCTTATCATTCAGTTACACTTTTTAATATTAAATAAGTATTAATAGATATTGATGGGTCACAATTAATTAATACATACATAACATTAAACTAAAACTGGCCACGCACCTTTGTATCATTATAACACAACTAAAAAAGTAACATAACAACAATGAAAAATAAATTCCTAACATTCGCATTTGCATTGGTAATCGGAATTACCGGATGTTCAAAAAATCCAACGGTAATAGAAGAACCTGAGCCAGAAGTGCCACAATCTAACGTAGTCAATGTAGCAGCAGATATCACTGCCAATACTACATGGACAGCCGATAAAATATATTTGTTAAAAGGTAATGTCTTTGTGACTGGTAACGCAACTTTGAAAATCGAAGCCGGAACTATTATCAAAGGTGATAAAGCCACCAAAGGCTCATTAATCATTGCCAGAGGATCGAAAATTGATGCAACAGGTACTGCAGAGAAACCAATTGTGTTTACATCTTCTCAAGCTTCTGGTGCACGTGCTCCTGGCGATTGGGGTGGTGTGATTTTACTTGGTAAAGGTGTGGCTAATAATGGCACCGCCAATGTGGTAGAGGGCATCCCTGCTTCATTAGGTGATAAAGCACTTTACGGCGGAACTGACAATGCTGATAACTCTGGTACTTTGAAATATGTTCGTATTGAGTTCGCAGGTATTCCATTGCTTCCGGATGTTGAGATCAACGGCCTAACACTTGCTGGTGTTGGTTCAGGTACAACATTGGATTACATTGAAGTGTATCGTTCAGGTGACGACGCCTTTGAATTTTTTGGTGGAAGTGTGAATGCTAAACACTTACTGGCAATCGGTACATGGGATGATGACTTCGATACAGACAATGGTTATTCAGGAAAAATCCAGTTTGCACTTGCACAACGTGCTCAAGTTGTTGCTGATTTCAGTGGCTCAAACGGTTTTGAATCAGATAATAACTCTGCTGGTTCAAATGTAACACCTTTAACCTCTGCTGTTTTTAGCAACATTACTATCGTTGGCCCGCTGTTGAACGTTACTTCTACTAGTAATATCAATGCGAATTATCAGCATGCAATTCAAATTCGCCGGAATTCTTCGATAAGCATTTTTAACTCTATCATTGCCAACTATACAGAAGGTATTTTCTTTGATGATGAGAGACCTGCTGCTCCTTCAACTGCTAACTCTTCATCAAACTACATTTCTGGAGCAAGTGTGATCAAGAATAACTTATTCTATGGTCTGAATGTTAAATCTAACGAAATCAAGGCTTCTTCAGCTGCAACAAAAGCGCTGATCGAAGTAGGCTTACGTGCTGATAATGCATTTTTGGCTGCTGGTTCAGTAACTGATTTGGTAACTGATCCTTTGAAATACGGATTGGATTTCAAGGCTACAGGAAATGCAAACGCAGGTACGCCTAACTTTATAGTTAAAGCGGGTTCTGCAGCAGCTACTGGTGCAACTTTCACTGATGCAAAACTTACTTCAGGATTTGAGAACGTAACTTATAAAGGTGCTTTTGGAACAACTGACTGGTCTACTGGCTGGGCTCATTTTGATCCTCAAACCTTAGCTTATACTACTCCAGGAGCTGTAAAATAACATTTAATTTACTAGATTATACTCTACAAAAGCGGGTGTCCAATTTGGACACCCGCTTTTGATTTTTAGAGGGATGTAAGTGTGAAGCGTGGATGTTTATATCGGTTTTGTGGCTAAAGACAGATCACGGCAAAGCGACAGTCAGTACCTGGGGCGTCTGGAAGTCTAACTTAAAATTCAAAAAGGCTCATAATTATAAACCACCTTATACGGCGTGTTTTTGAGACTTGCGGAAAGCTGTCCGATATTGAGGTTCTCTTTTTGTGGAGTCGGTTCGCATACCGAATAAATCTTGCCGTTGTACAGGATTGGCGTTCCCACCGGTTTGTCAAACTGTACCGCCATGGTGATGTGCGTCGGGTAGAGCAGGGCGATCATGGGCAGGTTGTAAATCTCTTTGACCAGATAAAAGAACAGCGCAGCCCTGTCGTCGCAATCGCTATATTTAGAAAAAAGTGTTTCTTCAGGTGAGAGCCGTTTTTCCCGTCCAAAGTTTTCATCGTCATTTTCATAGAGAAAAGCATACCGCGTGAAGCGCATCAGGTAATCGACCCCTTTTTTCTGGTTCATACCGCCTACATTTTTTTTGAGCAGAGGGATCAGCGAACTGTAAGTTTCCCCACTTAGCGGGATATTGAAGTAGGACTCAAAATCTACCCCCGGATAATTTGCGAAAAGGTTCTGCACTTCGGCATTTACCTTCACATCAAAGTGATAGACTCTGTGCTTGTAACTAAACTCGATCTTTTTGTCGGCATAGTCGCCGGGTTTGAAATCCGGCATCCGGGTCACCTTATAGGAAAAGGCTTTGTGCGCCTCCGGAATGCCGATCATGTCATGCGGCGGTACCTTGTTTAAGTCTGCATGGGCATAGTCGTGGTAGTTCAGGCACATGTACTTTTTGTTTTTGAACACCAGAAAGGGGATGTCAGAAATGTCCTCATCATTATAAACATAAAAAATGATTCTATTGTCTGCGATGGTAAGTCTGGCGTCATAGCCGGATTTGACCATCAGAAACCATTTGTAAAAAGTATAGCGTTCATAGTTGTCTTTCTTTGGACTGATGGCCTGTGCTGTTCTTCTTACTAACTGATAGTACACCCAATCGTTGAGCTCATGACGGTTTTTATACGCAAGCAGGGTGTCGACTATGGCGGCATAAGCGCTATTGTCTGCTTTTGCATAGGCAGATCTGATGTAATCTTCAGAGAGGGAATCGGGAGTATTTACAATAAAAGCGGAATCAATGTTAAGGTTGAAAGTCCGGTTGTAAAATTCGTAGCTGAGCTGGTAATTCCTGCCCTGGCCATGCAGCAATGTGCTGGCAAACACTAAAATCAGGGAACCAAGAAATTTAGACCAAAGGCTCTTCATATCCGGAATATTTAACAATATGATAACATTGAATGTACGTAAAATTAATATAAATGTGATATTAAGTTTTTGCTGTCGCTGATTGTTATCATAATAGATGTTTAACAACACCTTAACATGGCCATCCTACTTTTGTGACGTAAATATTTGGTTAGTATTTATACGTTTAGGTTTAGTTGATAAACGCAAAGCCCCGATGGATGTCAGGGCTTTGTTTTTTTAACAGAGGCCTGTCGACTCCCGCTTAATCAGCGTAGATTTAAGGATGGGAATTTCATCTGCATCGAATGGTTTCTTATCCAGTATTTTGAACAGAAAACCAGCGGCTTCTTTGCCGATCTCAAACGCAGGTTGGGTAATCGTCGTCAATGATGGACTTAAAAGCGGGGCAGTGCTGAGGTTGGAAAAGCTAATGATCTTCAGGTCATTCGGAATATTTAGACCGAGTTCCCTGCACACATAGTAGCAGGGCAGGGCAAACTCCTCTATAGAAGAAAAGACAGCATCCGGTTTTTGTACACTGATCAGTTGTTTTATGTTCTCATAATTTTGATCAGGGTTTTTATCATAGCCTATGATCAGGTCATTGTTGATCGCTAATTGATGTGCAGCCAATGCGTCTTTATAACCTTCGAGGCGCCTCTGTCCGGTGCAAAGATTACTCAGGGCGTAGAGATAAGCGATATTGCTGCAACCGTTTTCAATAAGGTGACAAGTTGCCTGATAGGCACTCTCATAGTCGTCGGTCGTAATTTTAACCGCGTCTATGCCCTCTATTGTCCGGTCAAAAAACACCACGGGAATCTTGTCCACCAGTTCCCTGAAATGGTCGTAATTTTCTGTGCCGCTGGATACGGAGATCAAAATGCCGTCTACACGGCCGCTCAACAAGCTTTCTGTAAAAGCAGTTTCGGTTTCACTGTTTTCATGGGTCTGGTAAATCAACACATGGTAATCCCGTTTTCTTGCAATTTCTTCAATGCCATTGATCGCCAAAGAGAAGAAGTTGTTGGCCACTTCGGGAATGATCACCGCAATGGTCCTGGTCTTGTGACTACGCAAATTACTCGCTGCCGGGTTGCGCTCGTATTTCAGTTTTTTGGCCAGGTCCCAAACCTTTTGTTTGGTATCCACGCTAATCTCATAGCTGTCATTTAAGGCCTTTGAGACAGTTGCAATGGATATATTCAGCTCCTTAGCTAATGTTTTAACAGTAACGTTACCCTTCATTTATATATTGGTTGAGCGAAATAATTTATTAAAAAGCCTGCGTTCACTTAAACGTATTCGTAAATAAAATATCTCTGAGAACCCGTATTTAATATTTTAATCTACAGCTTTGATAAGTACGGACACCAAAATGTCCGGCTTTTAACCAAATATATATAATTAATTTAACTCATTTCAAATGGGTCAAACTGATTTAGCCTAAACCAAATATGAATCATCTGGAGTTCTCCGATTATGTCGTTTTTTTCATCTACTTCATCGTTATTACCGTTTACGGCTATTGGGTATACCGGAGTAAGAGGTCGGCGAAGACAGATACAAAGGATTATTTTCTCGCAGAAGGATCGCTGACCTGGTGGGCAATCGGGGCTTCCATTATTGCCTCCAATATTTCAGCCGAACATTTTATCGGCATGTCTGGCTCCGGTTTTGCAATGGGACTGGCCATTGCCAGTTACGAATGGATGGCTGCGGCTACGCTCATCATTGTTGCGGTTTATTTTCTACCGATCTACATCAAGAACCACATTTATACCATGCCGCAGTTCCTTTCTCAAAGGTACAACAATACGGTGAGCACGCTCATGACCGTATTCTGGCTACTGGTTTATGTCTTTGTAAATTTGACTTCGATTTTCTTTTTAGGCGCCCTCGCGGTAGAGACCATTACCGGGGTGTCTTTTACAATATGCTTGATCGGCCTGGCCGTATTTTCTGTCATCATCACGCTTGGCGGGATGAAAGTGATCGGATATACAGATGTAATCCAGGTGCTGGTCTTAGTAGTCGGTGGTTTAGTAACCTGCTATATGGCCCTCAGTATGGTGAGTGACAAGTTCGAACTAGACACTGTCCTCGCTGCGTTACCAGTATTGAGGGCCCAAGCGGGTGATCATTTTCATATGATTTTCTCCAAAGGGGATAAGTTTTACAGCGAGCTGCCTGGCCTGGCGGTGCTTGCGGGTGGCTTGTGGATCAATAACCTCAACTACTGGGGTTGTAACCAGTACATCGTTCAGCGTGCCTTGGGTGCGGACCTGAAGACAGGCCGCAACGGGCTGATCTTTGCCGCATTTCTCAAACTCCTCATTCCTGTAATCGTTGTCATACCAGGCATATCGGCTTATGTGCTTTACCAGCAAGGGTATTTTCAGCAGGAAATGCTGGATGCCGCTGGGAACCTGAAACCCGATCATGCCTATCCGGTACTGATGAACCTGTTGCCCACTGGTCTGAAAGGGCTGGCCTTTGCGGCACTCACGGCAGCTATTGTCGCCTCACTTGCGGGCAAGTGCAACAGCATTGCCACCATATTCACACTGGATATTTACAAGAAATTTATCAATAAGGATGCCTCTGAGAAGAAGATGGTCAATGTAGGCCGCTGGTCCATCATCATTGCCTCGCTGATCGCCATTGTCATTGCACCTGCGCTAAGGAGCTTTGACCAGGTCTACCAGTTCATCCAGGAATACGTGGGCTTTATTTCTCCCGGGGTGTTCGCCATTTTCCTGCTGGGCTTTTTCTGGAAAAGGACAACTTCAGCAGCGGCGTTGACGGCGGCCTTGCTGACCATTCCATTATCCACCTTGTTCAAGTTCCTGCCTGAGTTGAGCCAGGGATTCTTTGAGCCGATTCCTTTTCTGCACCGTATGACCTGGGTATTCGGCATTATCCTCGTGTTGATGACAGCCATCACCCTGCTGGATCCGAAGAGTAAAAACAATCCTCAGGGGTTGGAGATCGACTCCAGGATGTTCAAGGTCAGTCCTTCATTTATCGTGTCTTCTGTCCTGATCTGCGGGATCCTGGCAGCACTCTATACAGTTTTTTGGTAATTAACATCAAATAGATATACAATTTATGGAAGCGCAAAATAACGAGGAAAAGAACCCCCTCTCCAGTCTGGACCAGTGGGAGGACGATGTGTTGAAACGATACCCTGAACCAGGTGTTCCTGCCAAAAGCAAGGAGGAATTCCGTAATTATGACAGCCCGGAAATTGATTCAGTCAGGGAGTTTTACCGGCTAAACCACAAATACCAGACCTATGATAATGTGCTGGCAAAGAAGGCCAACTTTCTAAAGTTCGACAAAAAGGAAATGCCCTGGTGGCAGGCTATGGAATTTCTGAATACTTTGATTGATGATTCGGATCCGGATATTTCTTTGGACCAGCTCCAGCATTTGTTGCAAACTGCCGAGGCGATCCGTGCAGACGGACATCCGGACTGGTTCGTCCTGACCGGATTTATCCATGACCTGGGCAAGGTACTTTGCTTGTTTGGCGAACCGCAATGGAATGTGGTCGGCGACTCCTTTCCCGTCGGCTGTAAATTTTCGGAAAAGATCGTATTTCCTGAATTCTTTGCCGACAACCCGGATTCCACAGACGAGCGGTACAACACCAAATACGGCGTTTATAGCCACCAATGCGGGTTAGAAAACATCCACATGTCCTGGGGCCACGACGAATACCTCTACCACCTCACCAAAAACTACCTGCCTGAACCGGCACTTTACATGATCCGTTACCATTCTTTTTATTCACAACACCGCGAACACCAGTATGACCATATCCTGAATGCCCACGATCAGGAAATGTTCAAATGGGTAGACAAATTCAATCCCTATGATCTGTATTCCAAAAGTCCGAAGCCACCGGTAGTCAGTGAATTAAAGCCCTATTATGAAGACCTGATCGCTAAATATCTCCCTGCTACCGTAGCGCTTTGAGGATTGAAAAAGCTATTCAAGAGCCAGAATAGCCCTTTCATTTGCCAGATTTTGATTTAACAATTTCATAATCTGTCAGCCCTCTAGTGCTCATACAGGAAGGTCATCTTTGTGCGATTTCCGGAGACAATGAAAATAACAACAAGCAACCTAAACATCTAATTTTTAACAATCACGTTTATGAGAAAAATCTATTTTCTAAACAATCGTTTACCTGATCATTTTTCATTAAAGATCTTTTTTTCTTTGATGCTGATGGTCTTCTCGCTGACTGCCATTGCGCAGTCCGGCAAAACCATTACCGGACGTGTTACCGATGAGACCGATGGTCCACTGGCTGGCGCCTCTGTCAAGGAACCGGGTACCAAGAACGGGGTTACGACCAACGGTAAAGGCGAATTCAGCATCAGTGCTGTAAAAGGCAACACACTGGAAGTATCTTTTATCGGATACAAAAACCAATTGGTCACTATCAGTGGCGCCACGCTGAGCGTTAAACTGGAACCTGACAATTCCACACTCGGCGAAGTGCTGGTTGTGGGCTACGGAAAACAAGCAAAACAGGATGTAACCGGTTCCATTGCCCAGTTGGACGAAAAGAATTTCAGACAGGGTGTGGTTACTTCGGCCGACAACCTGCTGCAGGGTAAAATTGCCGGTGTACGCGTAGTAGCCGGTACTGGTGAGCCAGGCGGTGGTGTTGATGTCACCATTCGTGGCGTCGGGTCGATCCGAAGCGGAAGCACTCCGCTTTTTGTGGTCGACGGTGTACCCCTGACCAATGATGATGTCAGTCCAACGGGCCAAAATGTTGGATTCGGATCATCAAAGGCTAAAAATCCCTTAAACTTTTTAAACACAAGTGATATTGAGTCCATCTCTGTTTTGAAAGATGCATCCGCTGCCGCGATTTATGGGGCAAGAGGTTCAAACGGAGTTGTGATTGTGACCACCAAGAAAGGCAAAAAAGGCGAAGGTTCCTTTACGGCAGATTCCTACCTGGGTCTTTCTATGCTGGCTCACAAACTGGACATCCTTACTGCTGATGAATACCGCGCAGCGGTGCCCGATAAAGCTTTCGATCATAAAGGCAACACCGACTGGCAGGACTTCATTTACCGTCGTGCGCAGACCCGGAACAACTCCTTCTCCTTCTCTAAAGCAACAACTTCAGGCAATTACTATGTATCAGCTGCCCAAATGGACCAGGAAGGGATTGTTAAAAACAGTGATTTCAAGAGAACTTCAGCCAGGATCAATGCTTCTGAATCTTTTCTGGACAACCAGCGCTTAAAGATCGGCGTAAATCTGACTGCTAGTGAAACCAGAGACAATGGTGTGCCGACCAGCGACGACGGCGGATCTAATGGACAGCTGATCATCCAGACTTTGATGTCTAATCCGACCAGGAATGTGTTTGACGAAAACGGAAAATACACCAATTTCAACATGAATGCGCACTATAATCCTGCTTATCTGCTGAGTGTTTACCGCGACAGGACACGCACTTTAAGGACCCTGGGCAATCTGGATGCTACTTTCCGTATTGTAAAAGGACTCGAATACAAAATGAATTTGGGCCTCGACCGTTCGGTAGCAGAAAGAAATACAACGATTTTCCCGAATACTACGGACATCAACCCAACTGGTAAATACATCCAGTACAACCTGGATTCTAAAACCACACTTTTAGAACATTACCTGAACTATAGCTTTGTGGCCGACAAACACAAAGTGGAAGCGATCGCCGGGTTTTCTTATCAAAAATTTGAAAGAGGCGGAAACAACTTTAACATCGATGGTATTGCTACTTTGGAAACCGGAGTTTTGCCTGAAGATAATCCTGGATATGCAGGAAAGCAAACAGGGGTTTTTGGTTTCAGACAGGAAAATGAACTGCAGTCGTATTTTTCAAGGGTTAATTATTCCTACGATAATAAATATTTATTGACAGCTTCTGTTCGTGCAGACGGATCGACCCGTTTTGGTGAAAACAAAAAATACGGCTATTTCCCTTCTTTCGCATTGGGCTGGAATGTAGCCAAAGAAAGTTTCCTCGAAAGCAGCAATTTAATCAATGAATTGAAGTTGAGAACCAGCTGGGGACAAACCGGTAATCAGGAGGTTCAAAATAAGATCACAAAAGCCAGCTATGCATTGACAACCGGCGACGGATATTATTTATACGATGACCTCGCCCTGATCAACGGCATCTCTGTTACGCGTACGCCAAACCCGGATCTGAAATGGGAGGTGGTTACGCAATATAACGTAGGTCTGGATTTTGAACTTTTGAAAGGTAAATTCTACGGAACTTTAGATTACTTTAATAAAACGACCACTGATGCGATCCTGTTTATTCCGTCGCCGCCATTGAGTCCTACGCCCAATGTCTGGGTAAATATTGATGGTGAGATCGTAAACAAAGGTTTCGAATTTATGCTGGGCTCCAGGATCATCAATACAGGAGATTTTACCTGGTCGGCTGATGTAAACGGTGCTACACTCAATAACAAAGTTAAGAACCTGCCTGTTTCCGAAATTTATTCCGGAGGTATATCAGGACCTGGATTGTCTGGTGTAACCGCCAACATTTACAAGAACGGTTATGCCGCCGGCTCATTTTATTTGCTCGAGCACATGGGCTATGATGAAAAAGGCGCTAATATTTTCCGCGATGTAGACAATAGTGGCTCGATCAACAACGGTGACAGGATCATTTACCAGGGTGCCATTCCTAAGTTTACCTACGGATTGAACAGCCAGATGAACTACAAGAACTTTGACTTTTCATTCTCGATCATCGGTCAGACTGGTGGCTATCTTGTGAACAATACGGCATTGAATGCATTGAACATCAATAACCTGGCATCCGATAGAAACGTTGCGCAGCGTTTCGTGTCTTCAGGTGCCAATCCGACCAATCCGCCGCAATTGTCTTCACTTTACCTGGAGAAATCAGATTTCCTAAGGTTGAACTCTGCCCGCTTAGGCTATAACCTTAAACTGGCAAAACTAACCTGGCTTCAGGGTCTTGGCTTGTACGTTACGGGGCAAAACTTACTGACCATCACCAAATACAGTGGATACGACCCATTAATCAACAGTCCAAAAGCAATCGAAGGTAACCAATCCCTGGGTATCGATTACTCTGCTTATCCGAGTGCGAAAACAATCATTTTTGGCGTAACCTTAAAACTATAATGATGAAAATAGATCAACTTTTTAAAGCAAAAAATATCTTGTTTCTACTTACAGTCCTGGTCCTTACCGGCTGCACAAAATTAAAAGAAACGTTATACGATGAGGTACTGGGCAATAATGCATCCAGTCCGGCAGGTGCCCTTGCCGCTGCTTACGACAGGCTGGGTGATGGAACTTTTGTAGACCACGGGGCGGTCTTCGCCTTACAGGAATATACTACTGACGAGGCAATCCTGGGCACCCGTGGCAGTGACTGGGGTGACGGTGGTAAATGGCGCTCAATGCATGAATTTACCTGGGCTTCAGACAATCCGATTGTTACGGACAACTGGAACATGCTGACCAATGGCATCACCCGTTCCCTTACTGCCATTCGGGAAATCAGCAACAGCACAGCACCTCAAAAGGATTTATTTCTGGCTGAAGCTAAAGGCTTGCTGGCTTACTATACTTTCACTACACTGGATTTGTTCGGACAGGCACCTTACCGTGATCCATTGAACCCATCTGGCCCGCTGGAAATCAAACAGGCTGCATCTGGAATCGACGAGTTGATTACTCAGGTAGAAGCCTTAATCCCTAATCTTGCGGAACTTGGCAAACAAAGCACACACAACGGCAGGTTTACCAAGGAAGCGGCTTATGGTCTACTGGCCAATATGTACCTGAACCGTGCCGTATTCAAAGACAGGTATGCGGCTACTTTTAATTTCAATGAGAAAGCGGTAACTGGCAACGATACGGATATGGACAAAGTGATTTATTATACTTCACTGCTGATCAGCTCTCCTAAATTCCGCTTGAACAGCAATTATTTCGACAATTTCGCCATCAAAAACAACGGTGGACCGGAACTCATTTTTGCGATTGTACAAAAGATCGACTACATCAGGAATGGATCTAATTCATTTGCTTATGTATGCGTGGAGCGTAACCAAAAACCTTCAGCGGCCAATAGGGGCACCAATGCAGCTTGCATTAGTCCTGAGTTTTACGCCAGCTGGAACGGCAATCACGACGACCCGAGATTTGAAAGAAAATACCAGTATGCAGACGGAACCTGGTTCATGAATGATGGCCCGGGCAGTGTACCTGCAACTGATCTTGTTCCAAGAACTACCAATCCATGGTTCCACTTCAATCGTGGTATTATGGTTGGTCAGCAGTATGGTCCAAAGTTGACCTCTGCAGGTGCGCTTGAACTGACGGCAGATGGCAGGATTAAGGTCTCTGAACTGGTGATGGAAAAAAGTACCGGTACCAAAATGAATTTCACGCCTGAACTCAATTTTACCAATCCTTCTCAGGCAGTATTTGCGCAAAACGAGATCAACCGTGGTGCACGTTGCTTTAAATATGAATTTGATCCGGAAGAAGGCAATGGAAGCAGCAATGTAGATATCCCGTTGTTCCGTTTGGGTGCAATCTACACCATGCGTGCAGAGGCGAATTTCCGCAAAGGGCTGGTTCCTGCTGCATTGGCAGATATCAACATTTTGCGTACTTCAAGAACCCGGGAATCGCTTTATGGCAATGCGCCGGGTGTAGCAATAGGTTCATTGGATGAGGCAACTTTGTACAAGGAAATCGCATTTGAAACCTATTGGGAGCTATTGAGACGTCCGCAAATGATCCGCTTTGGTAAGTTTGAGAAACCGTTTAGTGCCAAACCAACCACACAGCCTTTCAGAAGGATCTTCCCGATTCCTCAGTCGACTCGTGATGTAACCAAAACAATTCAGCAGAACTTCGGTTACCCGAATTAAGATGAAGGTATTTTTTAGTGCTATCGTACTGCTGTTGCTCTCTTTTTTCTTGAAAAAAGAGGAAGATGACTTGCCTATTAACCAGATACAGGTCATCGGGTCGCACAATAGTTTTAAAAAAGCAATAGCGCCGGCCTTGTTCAAGATGCTGCAGCAAAAAGATTCAGTGTCTGCCAGTAAGCTCGATTATGAGCACATCGGTTTCAGCGAGCAACTGGATCTGGGCCTTCGCAACCTGGAGATAGATATTTATGCAGACGCCAGGGGTGGCAGATACAGCCACCCCAAAGGTCTGGAATGGGCAAAGGATCAGGAAACTTACGATCCGGATCATGAAATGGATAAGCCGGGATTCAAGATCCTGCACATCCCGGATCTGGACTTCCGCAGCCATACCTATACGTTCAGTGCCACCTTGCGGCAGTTGAGACAATGGTCTGAAGCGCACCCTGACCATACGCCTGTTTTTATCACTTTGGAAGCCAAAGATGATTCGATCAAGCGCACAGGGTTTACCCAGCCTGAACCGTTTACGGCAACTATTTTTGATGAGGTGGACCGCGCAATAATTGAGGGACTTGGGTTGAACCACCTGATTGTCCCAGATCAGGTCCGGGGAAAATACAAATCGCTGGAAGAGGCTGTACTGCAGGGCAACTGGCCTTCGTTGAAATCGTCCAGGGGGAAATTTGCATTTATTTTTGATGCCCAGGGTGCCAAAAGAGCACGCTATATCCAAGGGCATCCCTCATTAAAAGGCCGTGTGTTGTTTGCCAATGCTGATCCCGGAAGTCCTGAAGCAGCCATGATGATCAGAAACAATGCAAAGGATCCGGAAATTCCGAAGCTGGTAAAAAAGGGGTATATCATCCGTACACGTGCTGACGCGGATACGCAACAAGCGCGCAGTAATGATGATGCCGATTTCAAAGCTGCCTGTGCTTCGGGTGCGCAGGTCATCACTACGGATTACTACAAAAAAAGCACACATTTCAAATCTGACTATGTGGTCAGTTTTGCAGGAACAACGTATTTTAGAAAAAACCCCCTATTCTAATAAACAGAAAGAGGCTGTATCATTATGATCAGCCTCTTTTATTTTATTTTTCCGGAGCTGGCTCAGTTTCCGCTTTTGGAGCCTTGGCTTTGGCCGGGGCCTTTGCAACAGGAGCCTCCTTTTTCGATGTCTTGTCAGTCTGCAGTGGTTTAGCAGCTAGTTTCTTCGCCAGATGATTGGCTACTTTTTTAATTTCTTTCGCTGCTTTTTTAGACTCATATCCGCTTGCTTCAACAAGCTTGGTGATTTCAGTGCTAAACTGCTGGAATAGATTTTTACGGATTTCTTTTTTCTCTTTTTTAACTGGCTTGCCGGCGTCTTTTTTCATGAAATTGATTTTTGGTATACTTTGTGACAGAGTTGGGCTTCAATGTGGAATCTGAACCCCTGTTTTTTTATTGCCCCGTCCAACAATTGCAATATTAGGTTAATTTATTGTTGGTTTAATATTATCATTATGTTAACAATCGAAAGGCTTGTTAACACCGGTCAATTGCATTTTTTTATACTTGACCCTGAACAACAATTTACGGAGATTTACCCTTTATTTAAATAACCTCAAACCAATGGAAAACTTTACCATGTTGCAATTTTTTGAATGGTATTATCCTGCGGACGGGAGTCTCTGGAAACACTTTTCATCGGAAGCGCAGCGTTTAAAAGCTATTGGGATTGACACCGTATGGCTGCCCCCGGCACATAAAGGGATGTGGGGCGAACGCTCTGCGGGCTACGATTCATACGATATTTATGATCTGGGTGAGTTTGACCAACGGGGTAGTGTCCGGACGAAATACGGCACCAAACAGGAGTTTGTCGACGCCATAAAGGCCGGTCAGCAGGCCGGACTCAAGGTCTATGCCGATATTGTGCTCAACCATATGGGTGGGGCAGAAGAGAAAGAAGAAGTCATGGTGCGAACCGTAAACCCGGATAACCGCCTCGAGTTTACCAGTGATGCTTACGAAATTGAGGCCTTTACCCGCTTTACTTTTCCTGGTCGGGCAGGGCAGTATTCTGCTTTTACATGGGACTATACTTGTTTCGCAGGGGTAGATTTTGATGCCCGCAAGGAGGAGAGGGCAATTTATAACATACAGCATGAACAGGGCGGTGGCTGGCAGGAGGTATTGTCGGACGAACTGGGCAATTATGATTACCTGATGCTTTCTGATATCGACTTTCGAAACCCGAATGTGCGGCAGGAATTGCGCAACTGGGGCAAATGGTTTTACGAAATCGCCGGCTTCGACGGGTTCCGCCTGGACGCGGTCAAGCACATGGATCCGACTTTTTTCAATGAGTGGCTGGATTTTATGCGTGCCGAATATGGACAGGAATTTTATACAGTTGGGGAGTACTGGGCGCCATCAGATCTTCAGGTCATGCTCAGGTACCTGGACGTAACCGGCGGAAGGATGTCCCTTTTTGATGCGCCGTTGCAGGCCAACCTGCACAGGGCCTCTGTGGAGGGCAAGGATTATGACCTGAGGACAATTTTTGACAATACTTTAGTTCAGGCGCGTCCGGAACTGGCGGTAACGCTGGTAGAGAATCACGATACACAGCCGCTGCAATCGCTCGAGCAAACGGTAGAGCCCTGGTTCCGCCCCTTAGCCTATGCGCTGATTTTATTGAGAGAGGCCGGTTACCCCTGTGTTTTTTACACCGATATCTATGGCTCAGCTTATGAAGATAAGGATAAGGAAGGGCTGGACCGTCAGGTGACGATGCATAAAATGGAAGAGTTGGAGGCCCTGCTGTACATCAGGAAAAACCTGGCTTATGGGCTTCAGCGCGATTATTTTGAGGAAGCCCAGTGCATCGGCTGGACTCGTGCGGGAGATGACAGTCACCCGGGCTCTGGTTGCGCGATACTGATGTGCAACGGCATCGGGCAAACCAAGGTTATGGAGATCGGGAAACAATTTGCAGGAAAAGTATTCGTCGACCACCTCGGCAGGATAGCGGAGCAGGTCGTAGTCGACGAGGAAGGGTTTGGCGCATTTCAAGTATACGCAGGATCTGTGTCCGTCTGGACCATGGCCACAGCACCCGCAGATCTTTCTAGCGCAGATTAAAAGTTCTTACCTACCTTTTCCAGCATTTCAGCCGGGATGTTTTGCATGTCTACCACCAGGAAGCCGTCCAGACAATCGGAAAACTTCGGATCGATGTTAAAGCAGATGATCTTGGCATTCAGGTTCATATACTGACGGAGCAATACCGGGATCTTGATGTGTGAGTTTTCAATATCCGAGATCAGGCTGTCCAGATCTTTCAGCGACTCGCTGCTTTCAATCAACAGGTCTTTGTCTATGGCGGACAGGTCGGCCTTAAACTTATTCTTCGGCTTTACGTAATGCGCCAGCTCGTAATCAAAGTGATTTTTCGTAATGTAATTTACGATCAGCGACTTGGAGAATTTCGAGAAGTTATTGCTGATGCTCACCGGACCAAACATATAGCGGTACTGCGGATTGTCCAGCAGGTATTTCAAAATGCCTTTCCATAGCAAAAATAAGGGCAGTGGCTTTTGCTGGTATTCCTTCCGGATCCAGGACCTTCCCAGCTCAATGCCTTTTCTCAGTACCGGATAAAAAGGCTCCTTGATTTTGAACAGTTCAGAAAGATAAAAACCACGTCTGCCCATCGTGTTCAGGATCTCGTCCCCTTTTCCTATGCGGTAAGCCCCTACAATGTTTTGCAGGTCTTTGTCCCAGATAAACAGGTGGCTGTAGTAGATGTCATAATTGTCGAGGTCAATTTTCTTATTGGTGCCTTCCCCTACTTCCCGGAAAGTGATCTCCCGCAAACGGCCAATCTCACGCAGAATATTAGGAATGCTGGCAGTAGGGGTAATGTAGACTTCGTAATTTTTTTCCTGCCATACCCTAAAGGTTTCCAGTTGACCGACCTCTTCTACAATCAGTCTGCGGTCTGTTTCTGGAATGATTGCCTCTGGTTTTTTCTTTATTTTAAACAGGCTGATCGGGTTGAACAGTTTCTTTTCCTCTTCCAGTCCCGTGCCCAGGGCATAAGTCCGCGCCCTTAGAAAATCCAGTAATTTATTGGTGTTTTTATGGTAGGAGATATCTTGTATGTGGATGGGCTTGCCGATCCTTACTTTTATTTTTAAGCCCTGTTTGTTCAGGAATTCTGAAGGCAGCTTAGCTGTGCGCAATGTTGGGTGGATGAAGCTCAGAATATTAAAAAGTACGCCATTGTTGCCATGGAAATAGATGGGTACAACAGGTACCTTTGCCCGTGCAATGAGTTTGCCGACAACCGGATGCCATAAGCGGTCTGTGATTTCCTGTTTGTCCAGACTAAAGGTTGAAACCTCTCCGGCCGGAAATATGCCAATCGGAGTGCCGCTTTGTAGCAGGTCAAAAGTGGCTTTTAACCCGCTGATGCTGGACGAGTGCTGTACATTTTCAAAAGGATTTACCGCCACAAAGAATTCGCTCAGGTTGGGGATCTTTTTTAAGATAAAGTTGACCATCACCTTTGCTTCAGGCCGTACGGTGCAGAGGAGTTTAACGAGCGCCAGGCCTTCAATACCACCATAAGGATGGTTGGCTATGGCAATGAAACCGCCGGTTTTAGGTATATTCTTCAGGTCATCTTCATCAAAGTCTATACTCACCCCAATGGTTTCCAAAATCTTATCTACAAATTCGAGACCGCTGAAATGTTCGTTCTGTGAAAATACCTTATTGATATCATTCAGCTTCATGATCTCCATGAGTAAAGCAGCAAGGCCGGGTACGCCCAGCTTGTCTATTTTTGTAGCCTTTGCAAACTCTTGGGTGGTTATGATCTTCATTTAAAATTTGATTTAATGACTTACAATCCAACCCCAAAAATAAGATTATTATTTCAATAATCGTTTGTCCGGTTCTCCACAACGCAGATATAGAAATTGCTGCGGTTTTCATGTTGCTTGGTAAAAATGTCTCAATTTGGTGGCGTATGAGAAATTGGCTAAACCTATATTTTAACCTGAGTAAACGTGAATTTAATGGCCTGTTGGTACTTGTGGGACTGATTGTACTGGTCACAGCCCTGGGTAGCATTTTTCAGTCTGATCCGGGCCGCAGCGGTGACCGCCCTACGGAACAACTGGCCATTCAAAAGCTGATGTCAGAAAATCCCTATGCACACAGGGCTGAAAGCAGCAAAATAAAACGCCCGTATGATAAACCGGAGGCAGCTTTGTTCACCTTTGATCCCAATGCGATCGGCATCGACGACTGGCAAAAGCTGGGCCTGTCTGAAAAACAGTCGGCCGCAATCCTGAGGTACCGGGCCAAAGGAGGCCGGTTCAGGAAAAAAGAAGACCTGGGCAGGATGTACACCATCAGTGAAAAGATGTACCTGCGACTGGCCCCGTATGTCAGGATCGCAGCAGAGACGGATCGGGAAGTTTCCCCGGATAAAAAGGAATATCCGGCCCGGCCCCGCGCTGAAAAGCCTTTGCTAAAGATCATTGAAATCAATACAGCAGATAGTGTGCAATTGTGCGAGGTCAGGGGCATCGGCCCTGCTTTTGCCCGTCGCATTGTCAAATACCGGGAACGCATCGGTGGCTTTTACGACAAGAGCCAGCTGATGGAGGTTTTCGGACTGGATTCTGCGAAGTATCAGGAGATCAAAGACCAACTCAGTATAGAAGCCGGCAGGATCAGAAAGATTAACATCAATACCGCGCTGTTTGAGGAACTCAAAAACCATCCCTACCTGCGGTACAAACAGATCAATGCTTTGCTAGCCTATAGGAAACAACACGGGAATTATAGTAATATTGCAGACTTAAGCAAGGTACTCATCCTGGATCCTGACAATCTGGCCCGGATTGCACCTTATCTAACCTTTTAATTGGTAAGCAATGATCGAAGCAAAAATAAAACAGGCCATCAGAGATGTAAAGGATTTTCCCAAACCTGGTATCCTATTTAAAGACATCACCCCGATCCTAAAAGACCCTGCGCTTTGCCGGGAAATTGTGCTGGCCCTGGCTGCACAGGTTGAGGGCATGGAAATCGATGTAGTGGCTGGGGTTGAAAGTCGCGGCTTTCTGTTTGGGCCTTCCCTTGCCCAGGAACTTGGGTTGCCTTTTGTACCCATCAGAAAAGCAGGTAAATTGCCTTACAAAACTGTGCAGCAGTCCTATGATCTGGAATATGGCAGCGCCACGATTGAATGTCACCAGGATGCCTTTTTCAAAGGCCAAAGGGTGCTGGTACACGATGATTTGCTGGCTACCGGTGGAACTGTCTGCGCAGCATCTGAACTGGTCGGCCAGCTTGATGCGAGTATTGCTGGTTTTTCTTTTGTTGTTTTGCTCGATTTTTTGAATGGAAGAGAGCGTCTGAAAACATATTCCAATCAAATTTTTTCCCTGGTATCTTACTGAGGGTTGGGGTCTAGGCGGTGGCTTGGTATAAAAACAGCATTAGGAGGGCGAAAGCCATCAGTTTCAACACGAATCGTGAGAAATGCGGGGTGATGAGTCGGTTCATTTCGTTAGTTTGCATTTTGTTTGGGTTTAAGTGAATTAATTTGTCTGGTTTTTAAAACTTATGCTGATAATCAGCAGTATTTTTTTTAAACTTGTTACAAAATTAATGCGCAGGGCCTGACGCATCAACTGAGAAAATACGCAGTGGGCTTTTCGCCGCATGAACCGGGATCAATTGAAATGAAAAAGAATTTTGGAGATTATGTAAAAACGTTTATCACGGATATTCCCGCTGATCTGGAATCTGAGCAAGCCCTGTTTTTTAAAAAGACCATTCCCAGGTTTGCGGAGGAGGCGATTTATATTTATTCTTTTCAGGAAAACCGGATGATCTTTGCCAGTGGCTGGGATGAATTGGTTGGTTATGCAGACGATGAGATCAACATGCTCGCCATCGTCAATATGTCAGCCCCGGGTTTTGCACCCTTTTCTCATGACCTCAATGATAAAGCCCTGCAGTTCATCCACAATAAAAGTGAAAACCTGGAGGGTTATAGTTTTACGATTGAACTGAAAAAAATACATAAGAACGGGCATGAGGTGCCCATAGTAGCCCGGGTGGGGGTATTTGCTTCTGAAAATGGCAAAGTCACCTCGATCATTGGCCGCTTTCAGATCAACAGGAACCTCATTTTTGGCAAAATCATGCGCTATGCGGCTTATGGACCTGAAAAGGAGAAGTTTGAAGAGGAACTTAATAAAGTGCTGTTCTACCACCTGGCCATCTCCAACAAAGAAAAAGAGGCGCTTTCACTGGTCGCAAAGGGTTACTCCTTCAAAGAGATTGCCCGTGAACTCAACGTATCGCATTCTGCCATTGAAAAACGGATCATTCCGCTATACAAAAGGTTTGACGTCAAAAGTCTGACGCACCTGGTGAGTTTTGCGTATGACAACAACATCCTGCCTTAATTTTTCGCTGTTTGGAAAAGGTCAGTCGAGGTTGATTGTAATGATGTTTTCCTGTTTGACGCCGATCTGCCCCAGCAGACTTTGCCATTTTTGTTCCAGTAAACTGGTCGGGTCATCGCTGCCCATCACCCAAATGATGTTCTTTTCCCGGATGTGTTTCAAGTTGTCCGGCCCACAATCTACATTGTCCAGCAAGTCATAAAAAAGCTTGGTGGTGATGATGTCGCCCTTCACCGGTCTGCCGGGATTGATGTCGTCGATGACCAGCAAATTGCAGTTTCTCCAGCTCCAAAGCCTGTTTATTGCCTGTGGTGTGTCTTTTGGTTCAAAAAATAAACTCAGCAATTTTACCGCAGTAATGTAACTGCAGCAGCCATTTCTAATAGAAGCCTCCGTGGCAATCCCTACCGAAAGCATGGTTTTTCCGCTGCCCCGCGTGCCGAACAGCAGCATGTGCCTGCCTTGATCCTGTTGATCCAGAAAGCGCATTACCGCTTGTTTGTCCGCCTCTTTGATGTTCTGGTTCCACTGACTCAACCTCAGTTGAAAAGGGTAGTCCGCATTTTGCAGGTACATTTTTGTGGTATACCAATAATAGGCCGGATAGGCAACAAGCACCACCAATGCCCCTGCACCAATGAGCATTTCGGGGTGGAATTTGCAGATCAGGCTTGCAGCCAGTGCACCAATGCCAAAATAAACCAGGTCAGTTAAGGTATCGAAGGCGATATTTTTCCAGGCCGGGCTAAAAGTATATTCACCCTTGCTCAGCGCCTTTCTTTTGGTGCCCACCTTGAGCAGCAGCGGACCCAGGAAATTGTAGGCCTCAAATAAAATCCAGGCGGTCCAAACGCCAAATGAAGCCCAGAGTTCGGGGTGTTTTACGGAAGGAAAAGAAAGCAGCAGCTGATAAATCAGGATAGTCGGAATAAAACCCAATGAAAAGTGGCCGAACTGGTTGGCCAGCCAGGAATAAGTGAGTGTTACACCGCGGTAAGAGTCCTTGCCAATCAGGTCAGCCCGGAGCTGGGCAATCACTGCTTTTCTATTGATAAAATTCATAAACTGGAGCTTTTAGATTTTTTTTAATGTCTAAAGCTAAAAAAAATTAAAAAACTTTTCTGCCGATTTGATCGGCTTAAAAACAAGCAGTTAAGTTATTGAACTAAATACCATTCCGTTCTATGTTTTGGCCGGCTTTTGGTTTAGCACTGTATGGTATTATTTAATTAACATTGCCATTATTCAAATAAAAAAACTATGCTGGAAACAATGGACAATTCTGTCGGATTTAACTTTAGTGTGTCCGAAAATCAGGAGCTGATCAGAAAAATGGTGAGCGATTTTGCGGAAAAAAATATACGCCCCAACGTGATGGACTGGGATGAGGCCCAGCATTTCCCTGTTGGGGTATTCAAACAATTAGGTGAGCTGGGATTAATGGGGGTGCTTGTACCGGAAGTGTATGGGGGTTCGGGCTTTGGCTACCAGGAATATGTAGATGTCATCGTGGAAGTCGCCAAAGTATGCGGTTCGATCGGTTTATCCCTAGCTGCGCACAATTCGCTGTGTACCGGCCATATTCTGGCCTTTGCCAATGAGGAACAGAAGCTGAAATGGCTGCCCAGGCTGGCGAGTGCTGACTGGATCGGGGCATGGGGACTAACAGAAGCCAATACGGGCTCTGATGCCTTGAGAATGACTACTACAGCAGTAAGAGAAGGGGATGACTATGTGATTAATGGTGCCAAAAACTGGATTACCCATGGCAAAAGCGGCGATGTAGCCGTAGTCATGGTCAGAACCGGCGAAAAAGGAAGCGCCAAAGGCATCAGCGCCATTGTGGTTGAGCGCGGTACCCCGGGTTTTACAGCCGGAAAGAAAGAAAACAAACTCGGTATGCGTGCTTCTGAAACGACAGAGATGATTTTTGACAATTGCCGCGTACCCGCTGCCAATCTGCTCGGTGCAGAAGGGGAGGGTTTCAAACAGGCCATGAAGGTATTGGACGGTGGCAGGATTTCGATAGCAGCGCTGTCATTGGGTATTGCCAAAGGCGCCTACCAGGCTGCGCTGGCTTATGCCAAAGAACGGCACCAGTTTGGACAACCAATCGCCAGTTTCCAGGGAATCAGTTTCAAACTCGCAGATATGGCAACTGAAATAGAAGGGGCTGAACTGCTGATCCGGCAGGCGGCGGACCTGAAAAACAGGGGCTTGCCCATGACCAAGGAATCGGCAATGGCTAAGTACTTTGCCTCAGAAGTGGCAGTGCGGACAGCAACAGAAGCTGTTCAGATCTTTGGCGGTTATGGCTATACCAAGGATTTTCCGGTGGAAAAATACTATAGGGACAGCAAATTGTGTACAATCGGCGAAGGAACTTCAGAAATTCAGAAAATAGTTATTGCAAGAGAAATATTAAAAGACTAGATTAGTATAATCATACCATCCATAGCATATTCTAACCAAATATAATTTCTCTGAATCCGGTGTTTGACAAGAACACCGGATTTTTTTATGCTTTGAGTAAATCAAATCTTATTTTCTTTTTATGAACCTGTTAAATGCAGACTCAGCTGATCTGATGCTGACTTTATATGCATAGTATTTGTTTGCACCATGACAAAGCATTGAATGGTCGGTGAGTGCACCTTTTTACAGTAAAAAGGTGCACTCACCGTGGACTCATGGTGCACTCAGGGTGCACTCAATAAAAAGCAGCATCAGGAGGAGATCGCAAGTGTATGCTGGATAGCGGTTAATAAGTTGTTGGAAATTTTGCACCTAGGCATTGGGAATAGGCCTATGAAACAAAGATATCAATTTTTTAATTTATTCTTTTGATAATCAAATCAAAGCCGTATCTTTGCAGTCCTTAAAAACAACGAGAGGAGGTATTTTACGTTATGATCATAATTAATATTAAAGACGGCGAATCATTAGATAAAGCTTTAAAACGTTTCAAAAAGAAATTTGAGAAAACAGGTGTGTTGAGAGAACTTCGCAGTCGTCAGGCATACGAGAAAAAATCTGTTGCTCGTCGCACACAGGTTAAACATGCAATTTACAAGCAAAATATGCAACTCGAAGGAACAATCTAGTTTCCCGAAAAGTTTCGATGATATAAGGCGTCCAGGTATAAGTACCTGGACGCTTTTTTTATGTTTTATTTTTTCCTGAAAATTTATTGTTAAGTTAATGTTTTGTATATTGACCTATCGAGCAATACAAATGGTTTCCTATGGCTGTTGATCAATTTCTAATCTATCTCCAACACGAGAAGCGCTATTCCATCCATACCGTTCAGTCTTACGAAAGCGATCTGGCCCAGTTTGCGGGCTTTATGACGGAGACTTTTGAACTGGATGTCCTGGCTGCGGACCGCTTTCAGATCCGCGATTTTGTGGTGTGGCTGATGGAAACACAAGGTCTGACAGAAAGTTCGGTAGGGCGGAAGCTGTCCACATTGCGGAGCTTTTATAAATACGCGGTAAAGAACGGACTTATTGCAGCCAGTCCGATGGCCATGATCCGGGCACCCAAAGTTCCGTTGCGGATCCCGGTATTCATCGAAGAACAAAAATTGGATACCTTACTTGATTCCGGGGAGTTTTTTGACGAGAGTTTCAGTTCTGTAAGGGACAAGCTGGTCATAGAGATGCTGTTTGGTACCGGTATGCGGCTCGCCGAACTGCTGTCGCTGAAAGAGGGCGATGTCAATTTTTACGAGGAAAGTATCCTCGTAACAGGTAAGCGAAACAAACAGCGGGTCATTCCAATAAATAAACCCCTTGTAAATCAGATCAAAACCTACCTTGAGCTAAAATCATTTCAGAATTTTAATAACAAAAGCGGGTGCTTGTTCGTTACCAATAAAGGAGCAGATGCATATCCTGATCTCATTTACAAGACCGTGCAGCGTTATTTGACTTATATCTCAACCCAGGACAAGAAAAGCCCGCACGTACTGCGCCATTCGTATGCGACGAGCTTGCTCAACAGGGGGGCAGACCTGAACGCCATTAAAGAGCTGCTGGGGCATGCCAGCCTTGCAGCTACACAGGTTTACACACACAATTCAGTAGAAAGATTAAAATCAATATATAAACAAGCCCATCCAAAGGCATAAAAAAGGAGGACAATATGAAAATCACAGTTCAATCGATCCATTTCACTGCGGACATCAAGTTATTAGATTTCATCCAGAAAAAAGTAGATAAACTCGACCAGTTTTTTGACCAGATCATTAGCGGCGAGGTATACCTGAAGTTAGAGAATGTAGAAGACGAGGCGAACAAGATCAGCGAGATTAAGTTGATTGTTCCCGGGCTGACGATGTTTGCAAAAGAGCAATGTAAAACTTTTGAAGAAGCAACAGATTTGGCGATAGAGTCCTTAAGAAAACAAATTACCAAACATAAAGACAAGACAAGAATAAAGCTGAGTGAACACAAAGCGCTTTTGAACGCTGATGAAGTGTCTGATTACTAAGCATATATTTCTAAGGTTTTAGATAATGGATTGGCGGGATAGTTTCCGCCAATTTTTTTTTGAAAATAATTTTGCGTAGAAACATAATTCTTGTAGATTTGCATTCCATTTCAGAGAGGGCGTTGATGCAGAAAGCGAAATGGAAAGTTCTATGAAAGATTAAATATTATAAAATGCCTTGCTTTCGCTTAGCAATGTGTTTATAAGCCTCCTTAGCTCAGCTGGTAGAGCAACTGACTTGTAATCAGTAGGTCATTGGTTCGATCCCGATAGGAGGCTCTTTTTTTGGGGAGATACCAGAGTGGCCAAATGGGACAGACTGTAACTCTGTTGTCGCAAGACTTCGAAGGTTCGAATCCTTCTCTCCCCACAATAAAGAAGCGGAAGTAGCTCAGTTGGTAGAGCGATAGCCTTCCAAGCTATAGGTCGCGAGTTCGAACCTCGTCTTCCGCTCATAATAAAAAGGTGGGCAATCGGATTGCATGCTGAGAATAAAAGCCGAAGTAGCTCAGCGGTAGAGCACTTCCTTGGTAAGGAAGAGGTCGTGGGTTCAAGTCCCATCTTTGGCTCAAAAAAATAAATGCTTTGTTAAATCTGGTTAAAAACAGAGTGAACAAGGTTTTTTGTATTGAATTGTATCAAAACAACAAATAAAATAAAAAGTTAACCTACTAATAAGTATAAAAACATGGCAAAAGAAAAGTTTGACCG
>JAZKCT010000061.1:0-115050 GCA_040387995.1 Bacteroidota bacterium
CGCTTCAGCCTGTAAAATCGATACTAATTATTAGTCAAATTGTCAATACGCCCTACCTCGGGACTTTACAGTTCGGCAGGAAATATAGCTGATGCTAAGATACCTGCGACTGAAGCAGAGTGGCCTTAACGTAAAAGCCTTTTCCCTTAACAGAACCTACAACTCCAATCTGCTTTAAGGTAAAGTAAGCCTTTTCTACAGTATTTTTAGAGATATTAAACGCCACACATAAATCATGCAGCGAAGGCAGAATATCATTTTTAACAATTTGACCCTTATCAATACCATCTAATATACCATCAGCAAGCTGGCGGTATATCGGTGTAATCACATCATGATCCACATGGAGAATTTTGAGATAGTTCTTTGTTTTCATAGGACTGATCAAACTAAAGCGTTAGCTAATTAAAATAGTTTATTTGGAAAAATCCGAAGGCATTTGTTCCGGAAGTGGTACCCATTAATCCTTTTAAGACGATAGACAGGGCTTTATGTCGGATGTTATTTGGCGCCAAAGTAATGGTAGTACGTAAGGTATTAGTTGCATCCCGCACTTCAAACACATAATTTCCTGCGCTAACTTTTACCGGATACTTTTTAAACTCTGTTATACTTTTATAGCCCAATCTATTAATATCATTTGTTGTGGCCAGTTTAATTGAGATGTTCAGAGGAGTACTATTCGGGGATAAATTGATGAAACGGATGTAAGCTGCACTATCAGTTTTAACCTTACCTGCATTGATGAAGGGCAGATTCTTCTCTTCCCGAAATATGGTATCCAATGCCGGTGATTGACCTATGACGTAAACAGTACTGATAGGACCTAAGTAAACTGATTTTATAAAAATCGTTTTTAAAGTATCAGTTGCGCTAACAATTTGTACACTGTTCATTCCTAGTGTCGAGCTATACTCCGAACAGCACATAAGCAATTATATCACCCGTTTTCGACCATGTAAATTGGGCACCAGCGCCTTGATTAACTTTAAGGGAACCTGCGTTTACTCCCGCATTAATCACATTGATAGTCGATGAATTATTTATTTGTAGCTCATTTTTTTTACATGATAGTACAGACAGCCCTAGAATGAGCATAAATATATTTGATGTTTTCATTTTTCTTTCTTAAAATTTAATTACCTATTGCTAAAAGTTCGATTTCAAATATGAGGTTACTATTTGGCGGAACCTTTCCAGCGGCAGTGTGTGTACCATAAGCTAGTTCTGCGGGAACATATATTACCCATTTAGCGCCAACTGACATCATTTGTAGAGCTTCTTGCCAACCCTTTATGGTGTCTTTAACTTTTAATATAACAGGCTTACCCTTTTCATCTGAACTATCAAATATCTTCCCGTTTATAAGTGTACCTGTGAATCTTATAAATACCTTATCACTAATACTTGGTTCGGCCCCATTTTCGCTGCCTGCTTTTATAACTTTATACTGCAATCCTGATGGCAAAGTAATTACATCAGCCACCATACTGTTTGTCTTTAAAAACTGATCATTTTCTTCAGTTGTAGGAATAGATAGGGATTTCTGACTATCTGCCTTTTCTTTTAGCTGTGCTTGCAATTTTGCATCAACCATTAGTCCACCATCGATTTCTTCAAATATTAACTTATCAACCAAAAGTTCTTCTTCCTTAAGAATTAAGCCATAAGGCGCAATTTTCTTTTTAATGGTAGAAATATCCCGCCAATCTGGTAGCTCAATGGACATCTCACCTATTAATCTAGTTTCATCAAAAACATATGGATTTTCATTTTGAGCATTTATTTTGCTAACCAAAAAAGAAGTGTTGAAAACCTTTTTAGCGTCGACTGCTTTAGATTTTTTTGATAAGCTCAGTATTTTTCCCGAGTTTATAAGTTTCAACACCTTCTCCTTACGTTTTTCCCAATGAATATTTAAACCTAAAAGGTTGTTTAAATCTCGAATTGCCTTACCGTAAATCTCTGAATCTGACATCGAACAATCAGGATAGACTGCTTCAAAACAAATCCCATTATCTCTCAACTCGTCGGATCTAAACATTTCCATCTTTTCATCAAAATAATAACGGTATTTATCGTTTACGCGCCACTCAATTCCATTTCCTCGTCCAGAATTCGGTGGTAGTACTTTTTTAGTTATTGAGTTTCCCTGATTATTCCATAACAAAAAATATGCGTCCAATATAAATGAGTTAAGAAAAGCCACTCTCACTTCATTTCTAATGGTATCTCTAATTATTTTAGGACTATTTACTTGTGATCCTCCAGCATTTGCACCATTAATCTCCTTGTAATCTGATATAGCAGCATAATTTATAAAAGTCGCAGTCGTATCGATTTGATTAGCATCAGGTTTAAACAAATGGGCATTCCTGACATCTATCGCAAAAAAATCATTCTTCACAGGCCAATTTATTTTATCCCCGTTTAAAACTTTTTCAATACTTTCTTTAGTCACACGTTCCGCATCTGTAATGCCAATAACTTTGCCTTTATAAATCCAAACTTCATGGGGTACATAAATATTCTCGAAATACTTTGTTAGCACTTCGTCGTCAACCACTGTCGGTAATTTCAAAGATTTTGTGTACCTATTAGTTTTCCAAAAGGGTGCTACATAACTTTCAGGATTACTTGTCACGGGCAGAATAGTAATTTTGTTCCCAAATTGCTTTTGTAATTCTTCCATATGGGGCAATGCAGCGATACATGAACTGCAACTTAGTGCCCAAAAATCCAAGATTAATAATTGGTTTTTAAATTGCTTTAAATTTGCTGTAGGATTATTAAAATTGATGATCTTGTTTAACTCAAAATCGGGAATATTCTCTCCTATTCTAAAATTGGAAATATTTTTAAATGAATCAACATTCATTTTAGAATTAGCATTTTGTGTGTAACCTTTGCTTACAAAGGCTAAAAGAATTAATGATATAACATATCTTATTTTCATTTGCATACTATTTAATTACCCTTAAAATCATTGTCCCTTATTACAAAAACTTCTGTGATGCGTTTCTCTTCCTTCAAATCAAGGTCATAGGCTTGCAGCGCTTTTCGTAATACCATCAAATTAGAATAGTCTGTCAAATGCAAATCCATATCTATTGGGCCAGAATATCCTGACTCATCAACAAACAAGGGTAAATTAGCATCGCTCATATTTTCACCCAACCAATCGATACTCACATTACTGAAAATTCCATCAATACCTTTTAATTGGTCGCCTAGCTGTTTAGACTTTAGCTTATCTATCGAAGATGTTCTAAAAAGTACAAGTACATTTATTGAACGCTTTTCTCGGAAACATTTAACGTTGAATAAATTAGCCAGTTGCATGTTAAGGACTTTGCTATTCATTGTCCCATTTGGAAACATCATCTCTACACAGCGACTATTTTTTCGGAACCAAATTTCGTGATCACCATATGCAGGCATATATCTAAATTTTTCCGGATCATTTACTTCCAACAAAACTCTATTAGCTGGCATCCCATTGCTAAGGATACCTTCTATGGATGTATTTATCCAATATGCCCGAACCGTTCCGTTTGCTTTGTCGAAAGAAACATTCCAAGTAGACCCTAATTCTGCCTTTATGGGTTTTAGGTCAGGGCGATATCCCGATAAAGCAACAAAACGCAAAAATCTATTTTTATTTTCTAATTGCTCACTGTCTAATCTAAAAACTGGCTTATTGTAATCAAAATGATTAAGTGCTTTGCCATAGGGGTAAGCTGTAGAATCTACCTGTGCATTTACACATAGTACATTAAAAAGAAGAAGCAATATTAAGTATTGTTTTTTATTCATAATAATATTTTTTATTAATGGAAGTATAATGCAGAGCTGGCGAAATGCCAGTCTGCACTACATAAGTATCTTATCATATAATTTAGATGTAAGAAACCTGAAACACACTTAAGGCATCTGCTCCACTGGCGCCCACTAATCCCTTTATTACAAGAGCTAACGTTCTATATCTGTTATTACTTACGTTTACCGTAAAAGATGTTAGTATCAAGTTAGTAGTTGCGTTTCTGACTTCAAAAACATAATTGGACGTCGTTGCTAACGCAGAATACTTTTTAAATTCAGAGATACTTTTATAATCTAATGCATTTATCTCTTTGCTAGTAACAGCTTTTAAATTAATACTTAGACTCGGGCTATTCGGGGAGAGATTTACAAACCTAATATACATTGAATCGTCTGGAACCGCGCCAACAGAAACAACCGGAAGGTTATGCTCAACCCTGAACAATGTATCGATATTTGGGTACTGTCCTGCGAAATACAAAGTATTAATTGGTTGCATTTTAAATGTTTTATTAAATAGAACTTTGGTTGTATCAGATGCGGGCACCACAATGATAGTGTGCGTTTCAGGGGTCGCACCATATAAAGCGCTTGCACCATATGCGACACTAGCTGTTTTACTCCATAAAAAACCAGAACTAATGCCTGAGTTTACCTTTATTCCACCTGCGCCTACAGCAGCATTGACTACATTTAAATTTGTTGTAGCATAGTACTTTGGATCATCCTTTTTGCAAGCCATTGCAAATAGTATTGCAAAAATGTACGAAATCAATATTTTCTTTTTCATTTTAGCTTAATTATTTGATTATTTAATAGGTTAGATTGACTCATCTTTGATTTTGTACTATAGATCCTTTTGCGTTTACAATTACTTCATCTGGAATGAGGAGAGTATAACTCAGGTCGTTTGCTAGCAGGCTATAAGCATTTCCATTCACGGTTCTCGAGAGAGTTTTAGCAAAACGACTGTCCAGATTTAGCCTCTTTAAATCTGCCCAACGCAGACCTCTCATCAACAGCTCCTTTCTTCGTTCTTTCAAAACAGTAATCAATGCTTCTTCAGCATTTGCAGCAGTCCTCGTAACGAATTGACCTGACTTATAACGTTTTATTAACAATGCATTCAAATCATTCATTGAAGATTCTATATTTCCTTTTCTCGCAAAACATTCTGCTCTTATTAGATATAGCTCGTCAACCGCGAGGCCATTAAAGAGAGATGAATTTGTTACAGGCTCGTAATTACCGGTGAATCGATATGTGCCAAGGTCTAAGCCTGCATTTTGTTTAAAAAAAATGTCCCGTCTTAAATCTGACGCTTCATATTGCGCTAATAATAAAGGATCAATTTTCGCTCGATTATTTGTAGCAGATCCCGGCTCCAAAGAAGCATTTTGAGCAAGAACTGATTGAAAAATCACCTCCTTATTGAACCGTGGAAAAGGAGTGAATGAATTTTTATTTACCGAATTATAATCAATTAACTCGCTGTTCAAATTGAGGGCAATATCCGCATAGTCGAGCGCCTTTGCATATTCTTGCATTGAATTGTATATTCTGGCTAAAAGTGCATATCCGCAAAGTTTATTAGGTCTCGATTGGATCGGCGATGTTTCATTCAGAAGATCAGTGGCTTCTTTGAGATCATTTGTTATCTGATTATAAACTTGTTCATTTGTTGATCTTACCGATTTTACACTAATATCAGATGTTAGACGTAACGGAATTCCTAAATCCTGTGATGCTGTAGAACTTACATATTGTTTCGAATAAACTTGTGCGAGGCACCAGTGCCGATAAGCTCTAAAGAATAAAGCCTGGCCTTTTAAATCATTTAAGACTGCATCATTGTCTTTACCCCGCAATTTTGCCACGGTCTCAAGTACTAAATTTGAATAATAAATTCCAAAATAGCCGGGGGTCCACTGGGGAGAAGCTAATAACCTAATAGCTTTAGGTGCCCAGATATATAAATCCTGATCTGCAATGGTCATATTAGTTGCTTGATAACTTTGAGAAGTCAAATAATAATCATCTGCTGAGACCTCACCGTCGCTGGGATAGTTAAGATTCATCACACTGTAGTTGTCTAAAATAAGCTGGCAATCATTTGATGTCTCAATCAAACTTTGTGAACTACTTTTCTTTATATCTAAAAACTTTTGGCAAGACGATAACATAAGAATGATCCCCGCGGCTACAAAAGTTTTTTTAGTATTAAATATTGTCAAAATCATAATTTTCATAGTTAAAAATTTGTACTAAACCCAAAAGCGTACGTCCGAGGATTTGGATAATCTGCTACATCAGGATCAATCCCCAACTTATTAGCACGCCAAAGAACACCTAGGTTAGATACATTAAAATAGACTCTAGAATTTTTAATAGCCTTTGTGATTTTCCTTAGAGAATAGCTAAGATTTATTTCTTGTAGTCTAAGATGATCGGCCTTAAGAACGTTAATTTCAGAATATTGGTAGAAGTTATCTCTCTGTGTATTCCTAGCATAGAATAGTGATGGAACATTTGTAGATAACTCATCACCCGGTTTCTGCCATCTTAAGGCATATTCGGTTGATTGTGGCGCTTGACTTCCATTGAATAAAGGATAATAACGAACTATATTCGAAATTGGTCGTCTAAAATAATAACCAAATTTATAAAGTACGTTTGCGGAAATAGAAAACGAGCCATAGTGTAATGTATTCCTAACAGAACCATAATACACAGGTACCGCTGAGCCAAAGTATCGCGCAGTAGACTCAGGTAGACTTGCCACTGGGGCTATTGAATTTGTTATGGTTACTAGCTCACCATTTGCTCCATATCCTCTGGGATTACCTGATTGCGGGTCTAGACCAGCCCAACGAAATGCGAATAATCTAGATAAATCATATCCTTCACTATAATTTGGGGCACCATATATTAATTGCTCTGCTGTTTTTGGTGCTTTACTATTAAGTTTGGTCACCATCACCCTATTATAACTTATTAAAAAATTACTTGACCATTTAAAAAGTCCAGATTGCACATTTTGAGAATTAAGATTTATATCCACACCCCTACCACGCAAAGTTGCAGTATTATATGCCAGAGAACTAAATCCTGTTGTTGGATCAAGACTGTTATCTGCTATTAAATCTGTCGTCTTCTTATCATAATATTCTACATTTCCATTTATCCTACCATTTTTGAAGCCAAAATCAAGACCAAGTTTCAGAAATGCGGTTCTCTCAGGCCTTAGAGTTGAGTTTGTAGCATTTCTATTTGTCGTGGTTGCATAAAATTGTTGATTAGTTCCTGCTTCTTCTGAATAAGTAATAACAGGGCGTGGAATAACATAAGGATTTACATTACCATTATAGCCGAAAGTTGCAGTTAAATGAAGTCTCGGTAACCAGGATAACTTATAAAAGTCCTCATTTGAAATACTCCATCCGGAGCCAATTGAATAGAATGGAGTACCACTTTTGTTGGTCCCTACACCAAATTCACTGGATGCATCTTTCCTAACACTCCCTGAAATTGTATATCTGCCGTCATACGTATAGGAACCATTTGAAAATAGGCTGTAAGTTCGAATTTTATAATCATAAAAATTTGAAATTGTTCCAGGTATTCTCATTTGAAATGCACCTAGAAGTCCTATATACAGCGTATTCAGCATATTATAATAGTCAAGTTGATTATTAACGAATTGCTTCTTTTCGTTGTAACCATAATATCCATTTGACTGATTAATTGTGTAACTCTGATTAATGTCAACACCTCCAATTACATTCAATGTATGTCTATCATTCCAGGTCTTATTCGCACTGAATTGACCTCTGGCAGTGTGATTGTTTGACGAACTTATTGTCGAATTATAATAGTCACCTATTGGGATCTGTCTCCTAAAAGAAATATCTTCACCAGTATTATAATCAATCGACCCAGGTGGAGCTGTAAAAAGATTTACAAGATCTCTCATGTAAAATGAATTCTGTCCATACAACAGATCTTGGGTAGATCGTCCTGTGCTAAAATTGTATAGCAGATCCACACTGAAAATAGGGTTAATTGTAATTTTAGTTCCTACATTGAAATTCAGGTTTTTGGAATTTGTATTTGTATATCCCTCTTTAATATTTTCAAGGGGATTATATCGCAAATTCAAAATTTTACTTCCGTAAGTATCTTCTAACAGATCAAGAAATTGTGGTCGATATTGATAAGGTATAGTTGTTGGATTACCATCATTGTCAACTAATCTAGTGTAAGGGTAAAATGGGGTACCTACTTCGGAGGAAACTGACCCTTCTTGCGCCTGATTTGCTGTATTAAGTTCTGAGTAGGAGACAATTGTATTAAATTCAACAAATTTTAAAGGCCGAAATGAGCCATTATATGTCAAAACTAATCTATCCCCTCCGGACGCTACTGTATTATTTTTAGTTCTATCGTATCCTCCTGACAACCTATAAGTTACGCTCTTTGATCCGCCATCAATACCTAATGAGTAACTTTGAGTGAATTGATCACGCAACATATATTTTTCAAAATCTTTCCGAATATCATTTCCTCTTAGAGCATTTAATTGCATTTCTGCCTGAGCTTGATCGATTAAACCACTTTTCTGTTGATTGAGGATTTCGTCAACAGGAGTATTTGCAGCCTGAGCGCTACTTAAATCAGGATCGCCTATTGAATTATTAGACATCTTAAATCTAAAAATTTGTGCGTCAATATAATCAGAGGTACTCATCACCTTCCTGTAAAACAAATCCAGCTTTTTCGATGTATTGAAATTAGAATTTAATGATATGTTAACTTTGCTATTGTATTGACCTCTTTTAGTCTTGACTACAATAACACCATTCGCAGCTCTGGATCCCCATATTGAAGCTGCAGCAGCATCTTTTAACACCGTAATATTTTCAACATCATTAGGATTAATATTGTCAATAGAATACGGACTAGCAATCCCATCGATTACTACCAGTACCTGACCCGTAATATTACTCGGATCTGTTGTTGGCTGCAAAGTATTTTTACCTCTTATTGTTAAATTAACCAATGGTGACTTTAGATAACGTCCTTGAATTGAAGCTGCACCTGAGTTCGCTGAATTAATTTGAATCAAATTATTATTAAAATTCATGCTAGTTGTAATACCCTCAAGCCTCTTAATTAGATTTGGATCTGTGCTATGTAGAAGTTGCTCCTTAGTTATCACCTCGAATGACCCAGTTGCTCTTTCTTTAGGCAAATCTTGATATCCTGTGGAAACAATTGATACTTCTCCTAAATCATTCGCTCCCGGTATCATTTTAATAATAATTTCGTTCTTTGGATCCAACCCTGCTAGAGAAATCTCCTTGGTTTGGTAACCAACGTACTTTATTACCATGATACTTTTCGATGTACCAAATCTTGCAAAGTCGCCATTTGTAGTGCTAACAGACCCTTTAGTAGCTCCTTTTAAATATATTGTGGCACCAGGTAATGGTAGGCCTTTTTCATCGAGTACCTTGCCAAAATAAACAGTCGAGTCCCGCTGAAAAAAACTCGACACTCTCTCCTTTACAGATTCAATTAAAGAGGCCTTTTGCTTAATCGTCACTATTTTCCCCTCGATCGCATATTCAAAATCTAAGCCCTTAAAAACGCTCACCAACGTTTCATCTAAACTTGCATTGTTTACATTCACACTAACCTTCTGCGAACGGGGTACTTTATTAAAATCATAGAAAAAATCATAACCGCTCTGCTTTCTGATCTCTTTCAGTACAACAGAAAGCGAAGCATTCTTTTGATTCATAGTAATGCGCTGGCCAAATGTCGCTGCACTGACCTGCATTAGGGATGCTATTAATATCACGGTGGTTAATCGCATAACTAGCAAAATTTTATGGTATAGCCTGTCAGGTATACCTAGTTTCTTGGTAAAAATTCTATACATTAGTTCTTGGTTTGGTTTATGCAGCAGCCTCAACTTTCCAGGGGAAAGGCAACTGCGGTTAAACAGTTCATTCAATTGGTCCAAACTGCAACCAGAGGTGTTCGAAGCACTTCTGGTTCGTTTTTTTCAGGAATCCCTATTTTTAGTATCTTCCTGGTTATCCTTTAATTACCCGGTCGTAAGTTTCTTTCCATCATGGTGTGGTTTTTGGTGAATAAATCAGTTAATTCTCTACGCATTGGGATAATCGTTTTATTTACTTACATATATTTTCCGGCCATCAATCCTAAAATGGACCAAGCCTGAAGATTCAATAGATTTTAGTACTGCAGATAGGGGGTTTTTCCTGGATACCCAGCCCCCGGATTTAATGTTGTCTGAAACAGAACCGTCATAAATGACTTCCACATCATACCATCTGGCGATTTTTCGCATGGCAACTTTGAAATCCACCCCATCTAAAAAGAAATCCCCGTTTTTCCAGTCCGTAATGTTTTCCAGATCCGCTTCAGCCACACTGATCTCCGTTCCATTGTTCAATGATTGCTGACCCGGTTTTAACATTTTAACCATAGCACCCGAACTTACTTTCACTGAACCCTCCTCCAGGGTGGTTGCCACAAAAGGCTCATCACTATAACTATTCACATTAAAGTGCGTACCTAAAACCTCCACCTGCTGATTACCAGTTTGAACGATAAAAGGATGCTGCTTGTCCTTAGCCACCTGAAAATAGGCTTCTCCGCTCAGTTTAACCGTCCGTTTACCATTCTCATTCAACGAAGCATTGTAAGTCAGCGTTGAAGCAGAATTGAGCCAAACCGAGGAACCGTCCGGTAAACGCAGCTCATAAGTCTCCCCATTCGCAGTAGATAAGGTATTAATTTTGTCTGGCTGCTCTGCGTCAGTACCCATCGCATAAACCAGTTTCCCGTCAGCAGACTTGGTAATCGTTACCCCCGCCTCCTTTGCTAATTCACCGTTAACCACATCAGTTAAACGGATCTTCTTGCCGCTGGCCAGCGTCAATGTTGCACCCATTTTACCAGGAGCAACATCATTTTTGTATGCGGTCACATTAGATTGATCCTGATTCAACCTGTAATAAAAAAGTCCAGCGCCAAAAACCATCGTCGCGATCGCTGCGGCAATTCCAATACGCGGCCATAAAGAAATTCTTTTGCGGAATAGGGGCAAGCGTTTTGCCAATCGGCTTAACCGGTCATCGACTTGCTGGTCTGAATAAGTGCCTGCTGAGAAATGCCCGAAAGTTAGCCAGCTGTCCAGCTGCACTTTTTCCTCAGCACTACAGTTGCCGTCACGGTATTTTTCAAGCAGCTTATTAAATTCTTGTTCGTTCATAATCATCGTTCCTAGGGTGGGATACGACACATAGTCAATGAACCAATAGAAAAGGGTTAAATAAAAATCCTAAATATTTAAGTGAAATATGTAACTATCTGAATACCAATAAAATAATTTTAATGAATTTATAAAAATAGCAATATGGACATGGTACCCAGCTTAACCTTCAAGATTTTAAGCGCATGATACATATGGCTTTTAACTGTTTCCTCGGAAAGCCCCAATTCCTGGGCAATCTCTTTACGACTATAGCCGCTTTTCCTGCTCAACTCAAACACCTCCCGCATTTTCAGCGGTAAAGCGGCAATCTCGTTTTCAATTAATTCCGCAAGTTCATTGTGCCGGACCAGATGGTCAGTTTCCTCAGTCGTCAGTTCTTCTTTCAGGTACTGGTTAAAGGAATCCAGATAACGCAGGTTTAGTTTTTTTCTCGATAAAATATTGATGATTTGATACCTTACCCCGTTGTATAAATAAGGGGCAAGCAAAGTCTCGGCGCCAAACTGTTCACGCCTGGTCCAAAGGCTTAAAAACAATTCATGAAGGATATCCTCAGCCTCCTGCTCATCATCCAGGCGCTTGAGCGCAAAGGTATACAGCAGCTTTTTGTACCGGTTGTAAATTTCCGTATAGGCTTTCTGGTCTCCGCCTGTTAGCAGCGAAGTCAGCTCCTGATCTGAAAATTTACGATACTCATCCATGTCATTTTATCCTATTACAAGATACTAAATCGGCGACTAAAGTAATCATATTTGGCGCATATGTTTGCTTCAACAGGCGTTTCACACTAAAAAGCTATAATTTAGCGTTCAACCGGTTGCTAGCATTTGTTGCATGTTAGGCTGGGATAAAGCCAGGTTAATTGAAATCTAAATTCTTTCTAATGCGCCACATTATCTAGCTACATCGATAGGCTCTTTTCCTGCTCTATGTCCTTGCTCATACTTTTTTTACCCCTCGGTACTGATTTTCTGGGCGTGCGGGGTTTCCTTTCCATCGTCTTGCTTTTATCCGCTTTCTCAGACCTTTTCTTCTTTGCTTGCTCAATCTGATCCAGTTTGTCCAGTTCAGCTGCTACAATTTCAGCCACCTGCTTTTTGATCCGCTCATAATTCACCTGTACATCTTCAGCAGTCACCTTAGCGATCTCTGGAAGGTCCACATATTCCGCATCTTCTTTTGCCAAAGCCTCGTGATTATTCTGGATTTCTCCATGAAACATTTTTTGCGGGATCTTCTCATTCGGGCTATCTGCCACCAGACCCACAAACTCACCCGAAGATAGCGTAGCAATTTTAGAAGCCGGGATTGCTGAATCCATTTGCGTCGAACGGGAAATAGAAGTGTCAGAGCTATTGATGCTCACACTTTGCCTGTCCTGCATGATCTTGCCAAAAGTTTCTGATAATTTTTTCGCACTATCCCCACTGACCTGCCCGCAAATGATATTGGCGCAAATTCCCGCAATAATTTCCGCCTGCTCTGCGCCATATTCCTTTTTCACCTGCTCAATACTCTGAATACCCAGCGTACAGGAAATCAAATTACTGCGTCCTGTACTGATGGTCGTAATTAGGTTGGCGACCAGAGTCGGGTACTCATCAAAGATCAGGGTGGACTTGAGTTTGCCTTTCTGGTTAATGAGTTTTAACATCCGGTTTACATACAGCGATAACACCGCGCCATAAGTTTCAATCTTTTGCGGGTTATTGCCCATACAAACTATTTTAGGCGCCTTGGGATTATTGATATCTAAAGTAAAATCATTTCCAGTCAGCACATAGTATAATGAAGGGGAGGCGAGTCTGGCCAGTCCAATCTTGGCGCTGGCAATTTGTCCCTCCAGTTGCGCCTTGGCGTTATTCTGCCAGGCCGATATAAAAGGATTGATCAGTACCCGGATCTCCGGCTGGGTTTCCAAAATCGCAAACAAGCGGTCATAATCGGTTTGCATCAGCTCAATCACATGGGGCAGGGTACAATACCGGCCGTCCTGATATTTTCGCAGATACCAGATCACCGCCGTTAAAAAGTTGATCGGTGATTCCACAAAAAAGTCTCCCTGCTTTTTCAGCCAATCCCGGTTGAGTCCCATCATGATGGTACGGCTGGCTTCGGTCGCATCGGTAATGTCTTCCATGCCGGAAGGAGAGAGGGGATTACATCGATGCGTGCGGTTCAGGTCTTCAAAGTTGATGATGTAAAAGCTGGGCTTGACTTTATAATTCCCCTGGTATTTCAGCAGCTTATTGTAAGCCATTTTCGTTAAATCGTCGAACTTAAAATCATATAAAAATACGCTATAACCCTTTCTGATTTGCTGGTCCAGGATATGGCGGATCACAAAATAAGTTTTACCGGCACCACCACTTCCAGCTACCAGAATCGACCGGAATGGGTTGATTACATTGATCCAGCCGCTTCTGGTTTCGCCCTTCAGCTGGTATTTGGTTGGCAGGTTTACCGAGTATTCATTTTCCAGTAAGCGTTCCTCTTGCGGGAAGGTTTCGTTTTCTGAATTGAACACATCCTTGCTCAGATTCAGTTTGATCAGCCTTGACAACCTGGTAACGCCAGTTAGGATGAGCAGGTAGCCAATTACCGTTAACCCGATATACATTCCGGCCACTATACGGTAGCCACCATGCAGGTAAAGCGCCAGGAAGGATAGGCTATAGAAAGATAGCCCGCTGATCAGATAGGCTGCTATATTTTTCTTATCCGCCTGCTCGTCCTTTTTGCCCTTAGCACCAACCAGGGAAACCAGTAAAAATAACAGTGCTGCAAATTTGGGTTTTAGTATGCCGGTAAACCAGCTAATCTTTGAAAGATTGACCAGAATTCGGTCAGTAATATCGGCAGTAAAGCCCCAATATTTAAAAGCGCCATAACAGGTCAAATAAAAATGAATGGCTAAAATAAAGATGCTGATCAACCGGCTAAAGTCGATGATCTTGCGTAGTCCTTGTGTATCTTCTCCGGTATTCATATCAATTGTCTTTTAATAGGTAATGAATTATAATGTGAGCTGCTGATCTTGCTCAATGGTTTTTCCTTTCCTGCGTTTCTTTCTTCGTTTAGGGATTGCTATGCCGCTTTCTGTCTGCGATTTGCCCAATGCAATGTCCAGGAAATTTGTAGGTTCCACTGTTTTTAAATAGGTTTTAACAGCAATATTTTGTTCGGGTTGTTTTGGACGGGCAGGTTTTAATTGGCGTCTAGCCTGGTTTTGTCGCATTGAAGCTGCTTTCTCAAAACGTTCGGTTAATGCTTTCGCGCTATAAGCCTTACCCAAATCACTACCGTTAAACACTGTTTTATTCCGATGGTCAATAAAAGTGATCCCGTAAAGCTGACCCTGCTCGCTGCGGCGAAACACCGCACCAATCCCACATTTACTTAATTCCTTTTCCAGTGTTTCTTTACTGAGGTAAGGAAATCTAGAAAGCATTTTATCCAACTCGTTTTTTAACTTTTCTTTAAGTGGCTTTCGCTTCTCCTTATTCTTTTCATAGCGTTTTTCCAGCTCATCTATCGTCGGTTTGCAGTAGATCGCGCTCGCCTTAATCGGTATCCCAACTGGTTCTCCTTTATCGCTTAGTATCGCATACTGCAGGCCTCTGGTCTGAAACATCCTGGTGTGTTCTGCGCCACGGTCAGCTTTGATATTAAACTGTTCGAGAATGGCCTTATACTCTGCAAAAGAGGTGTACCTATACTGGCGCATTACCCCAGTCACGGTTTTACTGATCAGTTGTTTTGTGGGCTTGTCTCCATATATGGCTGGACGGATACTTTGTCCCTGGCTGATTTCCCGGCCTTCTGCCCGTACCAGGCCGTATTTTATTTCCAAATCTTTTCTTGCAGGTTCAGATAAGCGGTAACCAATGCCATGAATGTCGATCCGTTCACCACTGCGCTGGATGTTGGTGGTAACAATATGAATGTGCGGATGGTGGGCATCATCATGCCTGTACACCAGAAAAGGCTGATCACCAAAACCGATACGCTCCATGTATTCGGAAGCGATCTGTTGCAACTTGCGGTTATCCAGGTTGTCGGATGCGTCAAAATTTAAAGAAATGTGCAATGCGTTGGTTTTAACTGCGGCATTCAGCATCGTTAAGTGCTGGAACCTGCCCAGCTTTTGCACCAGGCTCATCTTTTCAATTTCACTTGCAAAGCCGCTTGCTAAAATCAGTGAGGCCTCACCAATGGCCACTTTATCCTCATTGTAATGCAGGATGCCGCGGATACTTTTACCGCTCTCTATTTTGGCAACCATTGCTCTGCAAGTTTGGACACGATTAAAAGCAATTCATCAACCTTCACATCTACCGCTTTATACAGTGATGCGGTTTTATTCACATAGAAAGCCCGTTCGGCTGCATTCTCACTAATGTGAAAATGATGGGTCTGCTGATTGATGTTGATGCCAATTGATTTCAATTCTTTACGGATCAGTGCCAGCTCTTCCATTGGGCCGTTCAGGGAAAGGTCCCTGTGAAACAGGTTGATCCGTTCACCTGACAAGATCTTCCTGGCCATTTCGCAGATGCTCCGGCAATCGGTTTGTTTTTGCAAGCTGGTCAGCCGCTGGAAAACAGCGTCGTTTACGCGCACCCTGATCAGGTGACGGAACTGTTCTTGCTCTGCTTTTTTAGGTCTTGACATAGGCGCTTATTTCAATGTGGTAAGGCATCACGAGTTCCGAGTGATTGCCCCAGCCGTAAGGATGGCAAGATGTTTTTGTCTACAAAAATCCATCTTGCTGCGCACCCACGTGGGCCAGAAAGCTACCTTCAGAAGTGGTGTCGAACTTCGGTTAAATGGTGAATGAAATCTTTTTGATCTTTTTTAATTTGGGTCAGAAAGTTTATTAACCTTTTGCAAGTTTTGTACTTCTTCCAGCGGGATAGAAGCCCGTAAAAGTTGTCGAATTTTCTGCCTGGGCTCCGTCTTAACTTTTTTGAATTTCATGTAGGGATTGCCCTTATACTTACCACCTTTTACGTTTGGTGTTCCAACTTTACGAGTATTGGTGCTGCGTTCTTCCAGCGCTTCGAATTGTCGATCTTTCATGGCTTAAATCTTTGTTGGGTCAAAAGTGGGAAGCCGGAAAAGAGGGTGTTCTCTAGTAGAGTAAATTAATGGTGGCTTTAATGATAATTTTTGTCAAAAGCATATATTGCTTAAAAATTAGCGATCATTTAAATTGCCATGGATAATAGAGAATTTTACTTAGAACAGTTCAAAGTATTAAAAACAGAGGAACTGACCAGAATTGGATTTAGGGACAACATGATATATATATCATTAGTTGCAATTGGAACTGTTTTTGCATTTTGTCTACAAAAACCTGAATATGATTTTGGGCTACTTGTCTTGCCTTTTTTTTGTATCATAATGGGGTGGACATACTTTAACAACGACAAAAAAGTTAATACCATTGGCGCGTATCTCAATAAACACCTGATACCTATATTAAAAGATAATGATGAAGTTTGTTCCTGGGGAGAGTTTAGAAAGCTGGAAGTAGACAGGATTGAAAGAAAATCGATTCAACTTGGTGTAGATATTTCACTATTTTGCCTGTCTTCTTCAGTCTCGATTTTTGCATTTTTTATTAATCATGGTGAAACAAACTGGTTCTATCCTCTAGTGGCTGTCATTGAATTCATTTGTATATTTTATCTAGCGACACTATTTTGCAAAAATTATAGCACTTAGATCAATCAATGATTTTTATATAGTAGAGACATTAGCTTTCAGGGAGCGCCTAGGTTTGTATTTTAAATAAGCCAATGAAAGTAATCAGAAATAATGGTGAAGAAATAACGTCGGCTAGCATGCTGAACTTGCTAAAAAAAGCGGGTGTGGAGGTACGTCCTGATGAAGCCAAGCTGATTTTAGAATTTTTTGCACTGCTCGCGGATATACTGGTGGAGGAATTTACGGAATGACAGTCGCAGATCTATATATCCGGGTAAGTACCGACGAACAGGCAGATAAAGGATACTCCCAGCGAAACCAGGAAGAAGTGCTCAGGAAATACTGCGCCAATAACTTTATTGACGTAAGGGAAGTGCTGTATGAAGATCATTCCGCCAAAACGTTTAACCGCCCCACGTGGAAACGATGGCTATTAAGCTTGAAACGTCATAAGCACAATTACGAAGGTTTAGTGCTCTTCACCAAGTGGGATCGTTTCAGCCGTAACGCAGGTGATGCTTACCAAATGATCAACCAGCTAAGAAGTTATGGTGTAGAACCGCAGGCGATAGAACAACCGTTGGACCTGGATATCCCTGAAAACAAAATGATGCTGGCGTTTTATCTTGCCGCGCCTGAAGTCGAAAATGATCGCAGGGCATTAAATATCTTTCACGGCATGCGCCGTGCAAGAAAAGAGGGTCGGTGGGTATCCTCTGCTCCGGCAGGGTACGCCAACTGCTCCACCATTGACGGTAGAAAGTACATTGCTAAGAGATACCCGCAGGCTGATATCATGAAATGGGCATTTGAGGAAATCAGCAAACAGGAATTCAACACCGAACAAATCTGGAAACTAGCCTGCAAAAAGGGCTTAAAGACAGGGCGAAATAACTTTTATGAATTAATCCGTAATCCAGTCTATTGCGGCAAAATACTAGTGCCAGCGTTTAAAGATGAGCCAGCGTTCTGGGCAGAAGGGCAGCATGAGGGAATTATCTCTGAAACGCTTTTCAAAAGCGTCCAGGCAATACTGGACGGTAGGGGCCGGAAAGGGAGAAAGGTATTTGTTCCAGATCAATTGCCATTAAGAAACTTTATTTATTGCGGTAAATGTGATCTGCCACTATCAGGCAGCGCCAGTAAGGGACGTAGTGCTTACTACTATTATTATCATGGCTTTAGGGGCTGTAAGTGCCGGTACAAAGCGGAAGAAGTGAATTCTGCATTTATACTACTGTTGAAAACACTGGTGCCCGATAAAAAATATGATCCTTTATTTAGAAAAGTCTTAAAAAACCGCTTGTCGGTTTACCTGGGCGTAAATGACAATCATCGCGTTAGTGTGTTAAAGGAAATGGAGTTGATTAATGTACGGTTAGCAAAAGCTAAAGAGCTAATGATCTCAGGAGATTTGGAGCCACCGGAATTCCATGAAATCAAAAATGATTGTAATGTCAAAATGAATGCGTTTCAGATCAAACTGGAAAAATTGCCTGATTTGGAAAAATTGCTAGGGGAATTGTTATCAGGGCGTAGTGCCCACCTACTGCAATTGGATGTCATTTATAAGAAAGCAAATACAGAATTTAAGCGCAGGATGATCAGCAAGATGTTTAAAAAATTAAGCTATAACCAATCTGTAATTATCACCCACGGCAACAGTACTATTTTGGATATTCTTTATCGACCCACTTCAGACTTGGCCAATGTCCGATAAGTCTCCATATTTAGGTTTGTGAAATATCGGAAAACTTCATCGTCATCCTTATTAGTGTAAAGTAGCAAAACATCTTCTGTGCTTCTATTGGTATGGATATAATCTACATCGAATGCTGCTTTCACCTTATCCACTTCCAGATGAAAATTTTTTGCGAAGTCAATGGAGACATAGTTAATTATAGGCTCATTATTTTCAATGGACTGGCGGTCGTTACTAAATGTCCAATCCATCTCCCTTAGGTTATAAACTTAAAATATGCTATATTCTTGAATTCCGGTATTTGGTTAGGCACGGAGAATTATTTTTTAAAAAGTAATCATTTTTTTGGAAATAAAAAATTATAGCCTTTAGAAGGAGACTTTTATGAGGTATTTTTTAACTATGAATGATATATTAAATAATGATCTGCCTAGTCAAACAGTCACACTCGCAGATGGAAGAGAAATAGTTGTGGCTTTGCATGAAGATGAATTAGAAATTAGGTTTTATGAGAGTGGGTGTGAAATCAACCCTCTAAATTACGTCGCATTTGAAGAAACCGAATTTGGCGGTTATTTAATTGTACATATGTTTCCGCCAGAAACTAAAGGAGGTCTTGGCACAGCTGCATTAAATTTATTCAAAGAATATTTTGACGCCAGATTAATTATACAGCCTTTTGATTGTCCTGAAATGTCAAATGGTAGCCGTATTGAACCTGAGGCCGTACCTTATTTTAGAAAAATGATTGAACGGGGGATTGTCGAGGACAATTCGCAAATCGATGATTGGGACGGTTAATGAACCGCTCAAATTTTGCTAAAATCGCACTTTTTGGGTATTTTAGATATTCATAAAACAACTATTACTATGAACATTGCCGATTTATACATCCGGGTAAGTACCGACGAACAAGCCGAAAAAGGGTACTCCCAGCGCAATCAGGAAGAGGTGCTCAGGCGCTACTGTGAATTGAGACACATTACTGTAAGACACGTGTATTTGGAAGATCACTCTGCCAAAACATTTAAACGGCCGGTATGGACAAAGCTGCTGGTTGCCCTGCGTAAAAGTAAATATAAATCAGATCTGATTCTTTTTACCAAATGGGATAGGTTCAGCCGTAATGCAGGCGATGCGTACAACATGATCAATGTCTTGCGACGTTTCGGTGTGGAACCCCAGGCGATAGAACAACCGCTTGACTTGTCAGTTCCTGAAAATAAGCTTATGCTGGCCTTTTATTTGGCCTCTCCTGAAGTAGAGAATGACCGAAGGTCACTGAATGTATTTAACGGGCAGAGAAAGGCCCGTAAAGAGGGTAGGTGGGTTAATCGTGCACCTATTGGATATGTGAATCTTTCCTATGAGAATGGCAGGAAATATATTGCCCCGATAGAGCCCAATGCTTCGATAATGAAGTGGGTATTCAGAGAGATCGCTAAAGATGTCGTTACCACTCAACAAATTTTTAACATTGCTTTCGAACGTGGCCTAGTATGCGGAAAGGCAAATCTTTATCAGATCGTCCGCAATCCTATTTATTGCGGGAAGATCATTGTCCCAAAGCATAAGGATGAAGAATCCTATTTGGTGGACGGACTCCATGAGCCACTGATCACCGAAGCGTTGTTTTATAAAGTACAGGACATTCTTGATGGCAGGAAACAAAATCAGCGACTTGTAGCAACAAAAACCAGGTCAACGGATATGCTGCCCCTTCGTGGATTTCTGATTTGTCCAAAGTGCGGAAAAATGCTATCCGGCAGCGCATCTAAAGGCCGCAAAAACTATTATCATTATTACCATTGCTTCAAAGGATGTTCTGTCAGGTATAAAGCGGAAGAGGTAAACGATGTGTTTGAAAAAGAATTATCCGGGTTGTTTCCCAAAGAGAACTACATCAAGTTTTACAGGGAATGTATTGTTAAAGCATTTAAACTGCAACATAAGGATGAAGATGAGGGCAGAAAGAAGCTGGTTGAGCAGATACGGGAATTAAATGCTAAAATAACCAGAACGAGGGAACTTGTACTGGACGGAAAATTTGATGAGGACGATTACATGGGGGTCAAGCGGGCAGCCGAAAAACAAATCCAGCGCCTGGAATCTGAAATTCCGCAACTAGTCATGTCCCATAAAAATATAGAAGCCGACCTAAACGTATGTATTTCGAACCTATTTCGGGCCCGACGCATATATGGAGAGGGAAATACTGTAAAGAAGAGGGAGATTATTGGTGCATGTTATACCCAAAATATGGTTTTCGCAGATGGGTTAGTTCGAACCGCCCACTTGAATGACGTTTGCTATGCAACTACGCTGATTAACAGGGAATTAGAGGGGCAAAAAAAATGGACAACTTCGGATTTAATGAAGTTGTCCACTTTGGTGGGAAATGAGGGGTTCGAACCCCCGACCCCCTCGGTGTAAACGAGGTGCTCTGAACCAGCTGAGCTAATTTCCCTTTGTTTCTACTCTCTTTATTTTGAAACAGCAGAGTCAACTGTTTTTGGTGGGAAATGAGGGGTTCGAACCCCCGACCCCCTCGGTGTAAACGAGGTGCTCTGAACCAGCTGAGCTAATTTCCCTTTGGTTCTGCTCTTTTTATACAGCTGAGCACGCTGTACCCTAAATGTTAGGGAGTGCAAATATACACCTCTAATTTAAATCTCCAAAACTTTTATCAGATTTTACGAGAGCACTTCTTCTAATATCTGATGTGAGTGTATATGTCCAAAAGATGCGGTGTGTAAAGTGTAGTAAACCAGTATTTTATCTAAAATGTGTCTTCTGGTAATGTTTCCCGTTTTTATTTCTCCGATTTTATCAAAAGGTGAAATAAAGAAGGAAATGAATATAGCGGCTTCTGATTTATTGAGGAAATGCGCGTGCGCAGGTATTTTTGATTTAAACTCCCCCTCCTGTAAATCAAAATAGCTTTCATCACTTTTAGTTGCCGTACTTGGTGCAAACCCGAGAAAGCGGGACAGTTTTAACAAAAATGCAAGATGAAAATTTACGTCGGCCCGCTCACATTCATCCAGCCAGCATATCGCATTGTAAATAAATTCAAATAGATTTTCGTCGGTTGTCTGTTGGCGGATGCTTTTATAAAGCACCTCGTTCAGAAATAGCACCATTGTACGCTTGACAACGTCATATGGGATGCTTTTAAATACCGGACTGGGCCTGAGTTCTGTAAGCCGCTGAATGCCTGCGTTTGTTTTATGATAAACAATCAATTCTACCAGGTGCAGCGGCTGCAACATATTCATGCTGATCTTGGCTTTGGGCTTCTTTACCCCGTTGATCATATACGACTGGATCCCAAATTTCTCTGTAAAAATCTGAGCAATAACGCTGCTCTCGCTGTACAACGTTGTTTTCAATACAATCCCCCTGGTCTTAAACAACATCAGGTGATCCTATTAGAAATGAAATCAGGGTTAATTCTCTGTAACATAAGCAGCGGAACAATTATTTGATCCGGCAAATTACGTCATGCTTTCTTACATATCCAATTGTTTATACAGAACCCTTACCTTTGGTTTATTTTTTAAGTCCATGTCAACAGAAAAAACAAACCTACACGCCAGGAACAGACATCGTGAGCGATATGATTTTCCCGAACTCATCAAAAGCAGCCCTGAGCTTGAGGTCTACGTTTTTACCAATAATTACGGTGATCTTTCTGTAGATTTTTCCAATCCGGATGCTGTGAAAGCGCTGAACAAATCGTTGTTGAAATACTTTTATCGCGTAGATCATTGGGACATCCCTGCGGGCTATCTTTGTCCGCCAATTCCAGGGCGGTCAGATTATCTGCATTACCTGGCAGATTTGCTTGCTGATGGAAATGGCGGAGTGATTCCGAAGGGTAAAAACATCAAGGGATTGGACGTTGGGGTAGGCGCAAACTGTATTTATCCAATTATCGGGCAACGTGAATACGGATGGAGCTTTTTAGGCTCAGATATAGACCCTACGGCAATTAAGGCAGCCAGGGCAATAGTATCGGCAAATCCTGATCTTGGTAACGTTGTTGCCTGCAGACATCAGCCCAATAGGCAACACATTTTTACCGGCATCGTCAAGCCAGGAGAGTTATATGATTTCAGCATGTGTAATCCCCCTTTTCACAGTTCAGCCGAAGAAGCACGTTCTGGTAGTAAACGCAAAGTGCAAAACCTGAGCAAAGACAAAGGCAAATCGCCGGTGCTTAATTTTGGAGGCAAAGATACAGAACTTTGGTACGAGGGAGGAGAAGCAGTCTTTGTCCGGAACATGATTATGGAAAGTAAGGAAATAGGGCAGCAGTGTTTTTGGTTTACTACGCTCATTTCCAAGAGTAGTAATCTGCCGTTCATCCATAGTATGCTCAGTGCGCTCAAACCGGTAGCAGTCAAAACAATTGAAATGGCACAGGGACAAAAGATCAGCCGGTTTGTGGCCTGGACATTTTTGGATGCGGAAGCGCAGAAAGATTGGGCCCGCAGTAGGTGGGAGAAAGTTCCGGCTATTTAAACTCCAGGTATACCGCGGCCTTTTTGTGCTTGAAAGAACCAATTAATTCTTCGCTTTCATAATGTCTGAAATCGAGCGTATCGCTTTCTTTGAAACGCTTTTTGAGCATATAATACAAATGCAGGCATTTGATCCAGTTCAAAGCAGTGGCCTTGTCCTTCCAGATTTGTGGATAGATAAATACCGCTTTTTCTTCCGTTCTGATCAGGTGTTTCTCTTCCAGTTCTTTGACGTTGGCAATTATTTTTGCCGTTTGTGCAGCCAGGTTAGCAGTCTGCTGTACTTTCTTCTTTGCGTAGATCATGATTAGTCCAGCATTAAGGGATCCTCATCATCAGTCAGGCTCAACTGGATGCTGTCCGTACCTGCGATGCCCTCTATAGAGCCTCTGATGTGTGCAGCATTCAACATTACTTTTTCGAGTTGCTTTTCTCTGGCTTTCCAGAGTTTTTCCATCGCATCGCGCTCTCTTTGGATGGATAACTTCATGCTCATGAAACCCTCTCTTATGGCTTTCCATTGCTCGGAAAATTCGTTGCTGGTCAGGTAATCGTACAACATATGCATTTTATCTCCCCTGTTTTCCTGTGATTTAGCGGCGCCAAATAACTTGACAATTCCATCACGCAGGATGTAAGAAACTGCTTTGACCTCATCAAATGAGCAAATCCAGACGCCATCCCTTTCTCCGAAACAATCCATTCCCTTAGGGTAGCACTGGGTTACGATAACGGCAACATCAACACCCATGCTGCGCATGTCCTTTTTTAATTTCTCTATCCATTCCATAGAAAAATCTTTAGTGCGCTTGCTTTCATAAATAATCTTGCCGCATTCCTGGCCAAATTGGTTGCGTACCAGGTGTACACAATCAGCCCCTCTTACGCCTTTACCAACTTCGCTAATGAGATCGAAAGGGAAGGTATTTCTCAGTAATTCCTCCAAGATCAGTTCTTGTACCTCTCCCTGCAATTGCATAGACCCCTGCTCGGCCTTGCGTTTCATTTCTTCCGCCAGTTTTTTCTGATCGTCCAGTTGTTTTTCGAGTTCCTTTACGCGCAACTGGTGCTCTGTTTCCTTGATGTTGTTTTTTTCTGCCTCCTGCTTTCTGATTTGCTCGGTCATTTCCGCCCGCTGTTCCTGCAATTTGCGCTGCAATTGCAGTTCGAGTTCTTCTTCCTTCTGCTTCATCAGTTGTTCTTTCTTCAGAAAATCCAGTTCTTTGGTCCTTGCCTGTTTCAGCCGCTCTTCGTTTTCCTTGTTGGCCGAGTCCAGCATCTGCAACTTGTTCTCAAAATCGTTCGCAATACTTTTGCGGAGACTCTCCTCCACCGTCAGGTGTATCTGCTTTTTCTCTTCCGTAAGTTTTTGTTCGTAAGCCAATGCCTGTTGCTTCTGCTGTTGTTCAAAGACGGCTTCGCGTTGCTTTTGTTGTACGGCAAACTCGGTTTGTTTTTTTAAAAACTCCTCTTCTTTCTGCTTCGTAAAGGATACCATTTTCTCCCTGAGGTCTTTTTTATATTCCTCCGCCATTACCTCTTCAATTGGGAAGGTGTGGGCGCAATTAGGGCATTTTATTTCTGTTGACATATCCTCTTTTCTATAACAATTTTTGTACAAACAAACTTTCTGCAAATTTCATGGAGACATTTCTGACCGCAGCGTCGCTGATCTCGACATAACGAGAACCGTCAAAATCAATCACCTCTGTAATTCTAATCTTTGTTCCGATCGTAATCTGAAGTTTTTCCAGGTACTGCAAAAACAAGGTTGAGGTATCTTTAACTGCCGCTACATGGCAAACATCACCAGCCTGCAGCTCAGATAGCAAAGTTTTCGCGATAACGGGCATGTCGCCGTTGGCCTTGGGTATTGGATCTCCATGCGGATCAAACTCAGGAAAATTCAGGAATTCTTCAAGTTTATCCACCAGTTTGGCCGATTGGATGTGCTCCAGCTGCTCTGCTACTTCATGCACCTCATCCCAACTAAAGTCCAGCTTTTCATAAAGAAAGGTTTCCCAGAGACGATGTTTCCTGAGTATGGCTATGCCGTTTTTTTTGCCTGTTTCGGTGAGCAGGATCTTTCCATATTTTTTATAGGAGACGAGTTCTTTCTCTTTCAGCTTTTTAAGCATATCGGTCGCCGTAGCAGGCTTTACGCCTAAATAGGCGGCCATTTCATTGGTACCTGCTTCAGGCTTGTCTTCGTTTTGGAAGCTTAGTTTCAGTAGAGCCTTTAAGTAGTTTTCTTCGGTATAAGATAGCATCATACAAACTTAGATGAAATTGTTAGCTAAAGCAACAAATAATAAATGTCGAATATAATTTGTTAGATTAGTCTAACTTATGTAGTTTTGTGTTGTTGTTTAATAAATTAGATCTATGAAAACATATTCCTTTGCCTTGTCTTTTGTGTTGCTTTGTTGTTTTGCGCTTGCTGCTCCTGCACAGCATTTCATAGTAAAAGGAAAGGTGGTTTCCGCAACTCAGGTGTTGTCGGATGTAAACATTAGTATTCCGTTTTTGCGCCTCAAAACCAAAACAGACAGTGCGGGAAATTATGCATTTGACAAAGTTCATGCAGGCAGCTATACCATCGAGGCTTCTGCTGTCGGATTTAAAAAGACAACCAAATCGCTCATATTGAAAGACAGCGCGTCTTCAGAAGTTAATTTTGACTTGAGCAAATTCCAAAATGATTTGAATGAGGTGGTCGTCACCGGAACGCTCAAGGAAGTGAACAGGCTGGAGAGTTCTGTTCCTGTTGAAGTTTATACGTCTGCTTTTTTCAAAAAAAATCCTACAGCAAATATATTTGAGGCGCTCCAGAATGTGAATGGCGTCCGGCCTCAGCTCAATTGCAACATCTGCAACACAGGTGATATCCACATCAACGGTCTTGAGGGGCCATATACCATGATCCTGATCGATGGAATGCCCATCGTCAGCAGTCTGTCGAGTGTATACGGCTTATCTGGAATTCCCAATTCCCTGGTTGAACAAATAGAGATTGTGAAAGGACCAGCTTCTTCCTTATATGGCAGTGAGGCTGTTGGGGGACTGATCAATATCATTACCAAAAAGCCCCAAAATGCTCCGTTGTTTTCGGCCGATGTTTTTGCTACTAGTTACAAAGAGTACAATACAGACCTGAGCTTTAAATTCAAAGCAGGAAAGAAGGCAACTGTACTGACGGGGCTGAATTACTTTAAATATGGAAATCCTGTAGATCACAATCACGACAACTTTACAGATGTTACACTGTCAGACCGCATTTCTTTGTTTCAGAAATGGAATTTTGAACGAAAGGACAAGCGCATATTTACTTTGGGCGGCAGGTATATGTATGAAGACAGGTGGGGCGGTGAAATGCAATGGAATAAATCTTACCGGGGCGGTGATCAGGTTTATGGAGAAAGTATTTATACGAGTCGCTGGGAACTGATCGGCAACTACCAGCTGCCTGTAGAAGAAAAACTGCTGTTTGCATTCTCCTACAACGACCACGATCAGGATAGCCGTTACGGCACAACCTCCTATATTGCACGCCAAAGAATAGGTTTCGGGCAGCTGACCTGGGACAAACAACTTGGTAACCATGATTTATTGCTGGGCGGGGCATTGCGCTACACTTTTTATGATGACAACACGCCGGCAACAACCGGTTTAAACCAGGCCATTGCTAAAAACACCTGGTTGCCAGGATTTTTCATCCAGGACGAGATTACCCTGAGCGCGGAGCATAAGTTTCTGATGGGCTTCAGGTACGATTACAATTCCGTACACGGAAATATTTTTACGCCGAGGGCCGCTTACAAATGGAGCATCAATGAAAACAACATTTTGAGACTGAATGCAGGTACAGGCTTTAGGGTGGTTAATATATTTACGGAAGACCACGCTGCGCTTACCGGGGCGAGAACAGTGGAGATTCCTGAGAAATTAAGACCAGAAAAGACTTACAATGTCAACCTCAATTACCTGAAAAAAATGTATACTCCAGATGGAACTTTCATTGGCATCGAAACCTCGGCGTTCTACACGCATTTCAACAATCGGATTATTGGTGATTTTGATGCCGATCCTAACAAGATTGTCTACAATAATTTGAATGGATATGCGGTAAGCAAGGGCCTGAATGCCAATGTCGACATTACATTTAGTAATGGGATAAAGGCAATTGTGGGGGCGACCTTTCAGGATGTTGCCATTTACGAAAATGGACTTAAACAGCAGCAGATACTGACTGAAAAGTTCTCGGGAAACTGGGCTATATCTTACAAGATTAAGCCCCTTAAACTGTCGGTTGATTACACCGGTAATGTTTATAGCCCGATGCGGCTTCCACTATTGAGTGACCTGGATCCCCGCGAGCCCTACTCTCCGGTATGGAGTATCCAGAATATCCAGCTCACCTTTGCCGGCTTGAAAAGCATTGAAGTATATGGAGGTGTTAAAAACTTGCTCAACTGGACGCCAAACAGAGGAAATCCTTTCATTATCGCCCGTGCAAACGATCCCTTCGACAAACATCTTGAGGTGGATAATCCGTATAATCTGACTTTCGATCCGACTTATGTGTATGGTCCCAACCAAAATATCAGGGGTTTTCTGGGCCTTAGATTGACAATTAAATGATGAGGTTCTTTGCCATAAATCATTTAACTTTATGGCATGATCTATCCATCGACCTACCAGGCAGCGCGACTCATCGCTCCCAAAGTTGAGGCAATTTTTGCCACGCACTTGGCTGCGGCCCGGGAAAAAGGAGAGGAAGATCTTGCGCCATTACCTACTGCAAATGTTGTTGAAGCCATCTTGGATGCCACTTTTTGGGCAAGCCTGAGAAAGGAGGAAGGGCACTCTCCAAAAATTTCTCTTGCGTTTTTACCACCACAACAGGCCGGTAATCCTCTGTTGTTTAAACAGCGTTTTAAGCTGAATCCAGGCATATTAACGAAACTCGCTCCCGGTATAGAACGTGCGGGTATCCATTTGGGTATTTGGGTAGAAGAAGGTGAATTGTATATTTGGGGAACTACCGTAAGCATTCCGAATTTTTGTTTTGTAGTGGATGTCTCTGAACCAGCTTTGCTAGTGATCAAACACCGCAGGATTTATGGCTTTGGCAAATTTACCAACGTTGCTGTATTGAAAGGTGACCAGGTAAAAATGGTGGACGGTAACAGCACGAGTATTCCGGATTGTCCGCCGATGCTGCTTTCATTGCTCGACCTGACCGCACCTTCTTATTGGAATGATTCAGTCAATGTACTCATCCAGATTGCTGTTTCCATGCGCGCCCATGGTCGTGGAGGAACATTGTTAGTCGTGGATAACGAAAATAACAACTGGCTTCAGTCCATCATCAAACCTATTCAGTATTATGTGCAGCCCTCCTTTAGCGGATTGTCCAAATTGCTGCAGCAGGACCGAAAAGAATCCAGTCAGATTTTTTGGCAAACTGCTTTAAAACGTGAAGTGGATCACTTGGCCGGACTCACAGCTATCGATGGGGCCACTGTAATTAGCAGCAACTATGAATTGCTTGCGTTTGGCGCTAAAATTGGCAGGGCCAAAGGGAAAGATAATATTGATGAACTCGCTTTTTCAGAACCCATATCAGGAGGGGACGCGGTTGTAGTGCATCCGGCAAAAGTGGGCGGTACGAGGCATCTTTCTGCGGCTCAGTTTGTTCATGATCAACGGGACGCCACTTCATTGGTCGCCTCGCAGGATGGCCATTTCACCATTTATACCTGGTCTGAAACCCAGCAACGGGTTCAGGCACAGCGCATAGACACCCTATTGCTTTAGTTACCTTACAATTCGAGATTTCCTAGTGGATTATAGCTCTAACTGAATGTAATTGCTGCAACGATCACTGTTAAAAACATAATCATGATTACGATCCTGTCATAAGCGATACGCTGTTGCCTGGTCAGTTCTTTTTGCTCAATTTCTTCCTTTTGCCTTGCAAAAGCGTGAATGATCGGATGTAATTTAATTAACATAGGTAGATGTATTGGTAGGTGTATCAATGAGATAACAAACCTTGCGCCATATTTTTATGCTGCTGTACGATTGTGGATAACTTTCTATTTTTTACAAAAAAACTCACTTTTTATCACAATTCAGGACAATACACGTAAATTATTGTATTGGTAATCAGACGTCTAAAGTAGATGTGGTGTTTTTTATAGTACTATGTATTGCATATTACTATACAAAGCATATATCTTTGTATTATTATGATAGCTGAAAATACGCAAACACAAATGCGGAAAGGCATACTGGAATATTGTGTGCTCCTGATCATATCCAAGGGGCAGATCTATGCTTCGGATATTATTGCTGAGCTCAAATCTGCCCGGCTGCTTGTTGTAGAGGGGACCTTGTACCCGCTGCTTACCCGCCTCAAAAATAACGGCCTGCTCAGTTATATCTGGGTAGAATCTACTTCCGGCCCCCCGCGCAAGTATTATGTACTTACCGATGAAGGAAAGACCATATTAAGCCAGCTTGATCACACCTGGCAGGAACTTTCAAACGCTATAGAAACCTCAAAAAACAAACCATGAAGAAAACACTCAACATAAATATTGGCAACTCCATCGTTCACATAGAAGAGGATGCTTACGAAATGCTTACCGTTTACCTCAACGAGGTTAAACAACATTTTGCCAGGAATGCAGATGACTTTGAAATCGTAACAGATATTGAAAACAGGATCGCGGAAATGTTTGCTGAAATGCTTATCGAACAGCAAAAGCAGGTTGTCAGCATCTTTGACGTGCAATCTGTCATCAAACAAATGGGCTCGGTAAAAGACTTTGAACCGGGGCAAGAAGGATTGCCTGTCGATGCGCCGCCGGTCATGCCCATCTTTCAGTCGATCAGAAAACTGTACAGGGATACCGATCAGGCTGCAGTCGCAGGCGTATGTTCAGGTTTGGGGCATTACCTGGATGTGGATATCCGTTGGATACGTCTGATCGCGTTGTTTACTGTATTGCTTGCCGGTTCAGGCGTGCTTGCATATATTATCCTTTGGATCATGATTCCGAAAGCGGAAACCAAGACCGAAAAGATGAACATGCGGGGTCAGGAAACGACCCTGCGAGGTTTTGCCAATAGTCAACTGGAGCCTTTCGTTGCCCAGTCAAAAGGCTTCCTGGTTGAATTCTTTGAAGTGATTGGCAACTTCATTGGCGGAACAGGCAGGATAGTTTTTAAGATCATTGCTATTTTTATCATTGTCAGCGCATCTTTTGGTCTCATCAGTTTGTTTATTGCGCTTGTCGCATTTTTGGGGATATGGGATGCTGATGTGAATAATTATTTTCCTTTTAGCATCATCAACCAGGAATACTTCAACACCCTTGCTTTTTCTTCCTTTCTGGTTGCGGGCATTCCTTTACTTGCCTTGATCTTGTTTTCGGTAAGAGTGGCTTTCAGCAACAGGGACGTCAACAAAACCTTATCTTTTGTGTTGCTCATCATTTGGTTGGGGGGTGTGGCCCCACTCATTTTTTACATCACACGGATTTCATCAGAATTTAAAGAGGGGGCAGAGTTCACCCAGCTTACAGAACTAAAGGTTTATCCGGAGTATACCTTTACTGTGGACAGAACCCGTTTTTTCAGTAAAGAGGATAGTCTTTCCTATCAGATAGATGCGGAGAATTATAAAGGCCGGAAAATTCTTACGGATCTGGACGATGAATTTAAGGCACCGAGAAGTATTCGCTTATGGATTGAAAAGAGTGCAAGCGGAAAGGCTTCGCTTACACAGAATTTTAAATCGCGGGGCAAAAACTTTGAGACTGCACTTAAAAATGCACAAGGAATACATTACGATTTCCAACAAAAAGATGCGCTGATTAATTTCAATCCTATGGTTCATCTAACTAAAAACGTAAGATGGCGTGGGCAGGAAGTGGAGCTTACTGTAAAAGTTCCGGTTGGTACCCATCTCAATATCAGTAAAGAATTGAACAGATACCTCAACGGAAACAATTATTGGGATTGCGAGCAGGGCAGTCAGGAAGGTTTCACAGAATGGATCATGACTGAAGAAGGCATCAAATGCAGGCACGAAGTAATTAATCCTGAAAACAACTAAATCTAACTATTTAACGGTATATCGATAGACAGAACGGGATACAGTCCCGTTTTTGTCTATTCCTTCAATTACCGCTCTGTAAGTTCCGTTGCCATCTGCATTATAATATTCCAGTGTTAAGGGACCAGTTGCTCCGGTAATTACTTTCGGATTCCAGTAAATGGTGGTACGCAAGTCATTAAAGTTATAAGTATTGGCAGGGTTCACATATTTAGGAGCGTAGAATTCCCGTTGTGTCGCAAACCCTTTCGGTTTGAATTTCGCCAGGTTGGCCTGTGGAATCATTGCCTTAAGTTCAGCAAGTGTTATTTTGGTGCCCTTTACCGGTTTTTTGGTATTCACCACCATTACGCCCTTTGTGCCATACATCCGGTCGATGGTTCCGAGTTCATCTTTAAGGAATACCTCAACAGATTCAATGTCTTCCGGCACAATGGAAGTTAGTGTCGAGTAGTCGATCGGACTGGCATTCATGAAAATCTGGATCGGGATTCTGGATCCCTGCTGGTAATCACGCGTTACATAGAAGTTGTTTTCAAAATAGGTGAGGCCAGGAGCCTGCCCCTGCAGGCAGATCGCAAAATTGGGGCAGCCCTTAAAACGATCGCCTTCGATCAGACGTCCGCTGATGTTGCTCAGACCAGCCAGAGAAAGGTGGTCAGAATGGCTTGGCCTTTTTACTTTAGCACCCTCAATCTTCACCTCTTTCAAGGTTCTCAAATAACTGTATTGCTTTTTGCTATTGGCCAGATAAGGTGCCATCGCGCTATCAATATTGGTGATTTCGTCGACAATTGTGGCATCTTTAACAAGTGGTGCACCCGGTTGTCCATCGAGTAAAATCATCAAACTTGATCCGTTTGCAGAATATTTGGCATTGATCAACACTTCTGAAGAATCAGGGAGGCTAAGATTCGGGAACACAAAAGTTCCGCTCGGACTGGTCACTGCTTCAGCCGCATAGCGGCTTCCCGTTACGGTCAATCGAAGCGCACCTTTTTTTACCGGCATTCCTGTCCGGTCTCTCAATGTACCCGATAGGCGCATGTCCTTTTCCGGAAAAATCTTCAGCGGACTAAAGTTACCGGCTAAAAGATCCTTATAGTTGAACCTGCGGTAGCCCTGGGTCAACAAGAGGACATCCAGGTCTGCCAGTTTTTTTTCATCGGGTTTATTGAAATAATAATTGGGTTTTTCGACATAACCCTTAATATCGGAAGTCAGTAACAATGAACTCAGTATGGTAATTTCAGTATCCTCATTTACCGGTACCTTTTGATCATCGGTCACCGAAATGGAATAACTACCTTCCAGTGCTGCAGTGGCGTCTTTGGCGGTAACGGTCAGCTTGACCTTGCTTCTTGGCTTGTAGGCCGCAAGATCCGATTTCAGCGATACAGTTGCCGTAGAGGGAGCGTTGTTAAAGGCCAGTCTTTCTGCAATAGGTTCACCGTTTTCTGAAAATAAGGTAATCTGCATAATGCCGGAAGGAAATTTATCCTTAGGCATTTTGGCATTGGTCAACTGGTTGTTCAATTTTGTTTTTGCTGCATAACAGATTACTCCGCCGCTGGTGCCTACTACAAAAATAGTCTTGCCTTTGTTAACAGAAAAATAGGGTTCGTTGGCCAGAATCTTAACGGCAACTGACAGCGGATCAGTATTGTTTACCTGAATTGTGGCCCCGGAAGCCTGTATTTTGGGAAGTTCAAAATCCTTAACAGACCCGTCTTTAAAAGTAATGTTGACTTTATAAGTTTTTGAAGCGTCTGCATTCAGATAAAAAGAACCCATACCGAGGTGGGTCGAACTGAAAGTCGTGACAGGTGTGCCCGAATTATCGGTTACACTCCCTTTAACATCCGTACCTAAACCTGTTGAATTGATTGCTTTAAAACCAATCCTCGTTGCAATACCAGCGATTAACTCACCTCCTTCAGGGAAAAATTGAACGTCGTAAGCACTTTTTGCAGGCCGGAGTTTGAAAATGGATGTTTGTATGTCATCTTCGGCAAGCGTCAGACTGGTTTTAAGTTCACCGTTTGTAATTGGGTCCGCTTTCCGGGGATCAATCTTGATCTTTAAAATACCATTTTGATCAGTGGTGCCTTTTCCTTTGCTCACCACGTCAAAGTTTGAGGTCACCTCCCAGGTTACCTGTTTGTTGGCGATTGCTGTGTTTTCATTGTTCTTAAACTGAACAACGGCATCTATCAGCTGACTTTTTGTCGATTGAGTGGTTTTGTAACTAAAGTGCGTAACGACTTGCTTGTCTATCGCTTCGCCAATAGCAATATTCTTGCTGAAAAAGTAAGAGGGATCAAAATTGCTCATCCACAAAGTATAGGCTCTGAATGAATAGTTTCCCTGCAGATAAGTACCTTTTGTAAGTGGAATATTTCCTGTAGCTATGCCGTCAACTATTGGCATTTTCAAAGTTTGCACCAACGAGTCGCGGTTGTTGACTACATCCAGGTAAACTATTTTGCTGAGTTGCGAGGGTAAATTGAGATCCATGGTCACATAAGCCTTGAACCAAATGGTGTCGGCCACGCCATAAAAAGGCTTGTCGAAATGTATGTAGACCTTCTCAACAGGACGTTCATCCGATAACTTTTTCGACTTGCCGATGATGTTGTCCAGAATAACGCTGTCCTGCTGCGCACTGGCAGAAAAATGCAAACCAAGGAAAAGGAAAAGAAGGGTAACTAGGTATGGTCTCATTAAATCAATGTATGGTATTTAAGCTTGCTAATATATTCATTTATAGAAGCAATTGTTTAAATACCATACATGTTTAACATATTTTGACAGTTGTTAGCTGAACGTGATTACAAAATCTTCCAGCGGAGTACGTATCTTTTTAAGGTTAACCAGCCAGTCGCCCGCTGCATCTCTGTATCCCAAAGGAAGCAAAGTGGTGCTGCGCAATCCGAGTGCTCTTAATCCAAGTAACTCATCAAGTGCCGCAGGATCAAAGCCTTCCATTGGTGTTGCGTCAACTTTTAACAATGCTGCCTCTGTAATGGCTACTCCAAAACCAATATAAGCTTGTTTGGCTGCATGCTGGTAACTTTCTTCAGGAGTTTTTGCAGTGAAAACGGCTACCATTTGGTTTACGAAATCAACATTTGCTGAATCCGGAAGGCCACGTTCTTTATTGGCATGGGTATAAACGGCTCTTACTCGTTCTTCTGTGTAACTGTCCCAGGCGGCAAAAATCAGTAAATGAGAACTGTCTGTAATTTGTGATTGTCCGTAAGATACGGCCTTGATTTTTTCTTTCAGTTCAGGGTTGGTGACTACTATAATTTTGAACGGCTGTAAACCTGATGAAGTGGGAGCCAGATGAGCGGCAGCTAGTATTTGGTCAATTTTATCTTGTGAAACTTTCTCACCGCTCATTTTTTTCGTGGCATAGCGCCATTTTAACGCATCTATTGTGCTCATGGATTATCTTTTTAATTCCTTGTTTTTTAATCTGTTAATTAACTGTGGTTGAAAAAAATAACAGTGTTAGCAAATGTAAATATGTTAGCAGAATATGTATGCGCATAAGTAGGTTTATGACTTTAAAATGATGGTTTCCTAACACCGATACTTCCATTTGAAACAATACTGAAGCACCCCTGAATTAAGTTCGACTCCAGTCAGATCCCGATAAAGGCGCTTATGATTACCTATATCCATGAGGACACTTATTCCAGGTGATGATGCTCAACTCAGTACGTTGGCCTATGAGAATTGGTTTCCTAATCGTCCTCAAAGCTAATAAACAAACTATTTTTTAAATTGCAGAATCAGTATGATCGAAATATTACTTTCATTCCTGCTCCCAGTAATACTTCTTCCCCAAATTGCCGCAGGATTTTTAGCGCGGCAGTTTGGCAGGAGGTTTTGGGTTTGGTTTGGGATATCGTTTTTTCTTCCAGTGATATCGTTAATTATATTGATCCTGTTGAAAGATAAGGAGTCTGACAACCATGTTTCCTGAATAAGATTGAAACAATTGGGTTCGAATGGAAATTCAGTTAAGTTTTAGTGCTTCAGTTTCGCTTTAAATACTTTTTCCATTTTATCCAGTTTAGGGACAATAACCATTTTACAATAAGGCTGGTTGCCATTTCTATTGAAATAATTCTGATGGTAGCTTTCTGCTACATAGAATGGTGATGCTTTCTCTATTGCAGTGACTACGGGGTTGCCAAATGCTTTGGTGTCATTCAACTCTTTTTTATATTTTTCAGCAATGGTTTTCTGTTCCGGACTGTGGTAAAAAATAACCGAACGGTATTGTGTACCCACATCCGCTCCCTGACGGTTTAAGGTGGTCGGGTCATGTGTTTTCCAGAATACCTCCAGTAACTCATCATATTTTATTTTTGCAGGATCATAAGTTACTTCAATTACTTCTGCATGTCCGGTAGTACCGGTACAAACATCATCGTAACTCGGATTGACCACAGAACCGCCTTCATAGCCGGACCTTACTGCTGTTACTCCGTTTAAACGTTGAAAGACTGCTTCGGAACACCAAAAGCACCCGTTGCCAAAAGTAGCTTTTTGAAGTTTTGAAGATTGGGCATTGGCATTGCCGATTGATAACATCAGGAATATAACCACTAATATATTTTTCATGTCGTGCTTTATAATTATAAAAATTTGAATCTGATTTAGTAAAGTTACGTAAGCACAGTCGCTATAGTTTTGATGTGGATCAGGACTTGCTTTAAGTTGACAATCGTCTGATAAAAGGTGATTGGTGTGAATAACTTAAATAAATTATTTTCAGGATGTTAGTCCGCTTAAGTTTCCGTTGCGGAGGTTTATTAACAATACTTTCTTAAATTAGGTCTCATTACTCCTAAAAAACGATCAATATGTCTGCACCTTATATTCCAAGTCTGGATCTGGGCTCTTATGTCAACGGCTCTGAACAAGAAAAAAAGAAATTCTCTGATGAACTGGGCCGGGCGTTTAACGACTCCGGTTTTGTGACCATTACCAATCATGGGCTGGATCAGGAACTGATTGATAAACTGTACCAGAATATTCAGGCCATGTTTGGCCTGACTGCGGATCAGAAAAAACAATATGAAAGAGCAGAACTGGCGGGTCAAAGGGGATATACCAGTCCGGGTAAGGAAACTGCTAAGGGTGCTAAGACGGCAGATCTGAAAGAATTCTGGCAGATTGGCCAGGAAGTGATGGATGCTGATCCGATTAAAGCTGATTATCCGGATAATGAATATGTGGTGGAGCTCCCGGAGTTCAACGAGGTAACACGCGAAACCTATCAGCGGCTTGAAGCCAATGGCAAACACCTGCTCCGGGCTATCGCTACCTATCTTGAACTTCCTGTCAATTATTTTGATCCCTTTGTCCATAATGGCAATTCAATTCTAAGGGGGATACATTATTTCCCGATCCAGGATCCAGACGCACTTCCTGATGATGCGGTCCGGGCTGGGGCGCATGAGGATATTAACCTGATTACTTTACTGATCGGTGCCAGTGCTGATGGACTGGAGGTATTGACCCGCAGCAACGAATGGCTGCCAATCAAAGCCGGGCATACCGATATTGTAGTAAATGTGGGCGATATGCTGCAGCGATTAACCAACAACAAACTGCGGTCTACCACACACCGGGTTGTCAATCCACCGCGCGAACTGATGAAGACTTCGCGCTTTTCTGTGCCGTTCTTTTTACACCCAAGAATGAGTATGGACCTAACCTGCCTGGATTCTTGTGTGGATACAGAACATCCTAAAGCGTATACAGATATGACTGCCGGAGAATACCTTGATGAAAGATTGAGGGAGATTGGCTTGAAAAAAATGTAATGTTTTGGGCGGGTAGAATTTTTGATGATCTCTTCGAAGACGGAGTGATCAGGCGCTACGCGCAGATTCCTCAATGTCTTCTCTGAGACATCAAAAATTCTCCGCCCAAAACCAGGCGACATGGTTTCCGTCCAACTTATAGGATAAGGGTCGGGGGTCTAGATTCTTGTTGTTGCTTACTTTTCTATCTGTCTAATTTGACAATGAAGAATATCACTGATAAGCAATACTATATCTAAGTTTTAAATATATTTCCTTTCCCAGCCTGATAACGAGGATATCATTAATAAACAATTCAGTATTTAAACTTTAACTACGGTCGTTACTTTCCTTGACTACCTAAACAATGAAGGACTTAGTCAATATGGCGACGAATATTTGAAATTTTCCAATTCTGCTTTTTTAGAAAAATTTAGTGTCTCATAGAAAACATTGAGGAATCTGCGCGTAGCGCCTGATCACTCCGTCTTCGAAGAGATCACTCAATTTTTCCAAAACAAAAGACAGAGTTATAGCCCCTTATCAATCGCTTTATTGATTACGTCCTCAATTCTGCCCCTGATTTTCATATTGCCGAGCTTGTCTGTCACCGTTGGGTTGACGCGGTTGGAAAGAAATATATAAACCAGACCTCTTGACGGGTCTACCCATACACAGGTTCCCGTATAACCGGTATGTCCATATGTTTGCGGAGAGGCCAGTTCGGATGGATATTTTTTAGTCAGATCCGGATCCCAGCGGTCAAAGCCGAGGCCTCTGCGACTTACAGCCGACTGCTTTGCCGTAAATAGGTCTACAGTTTGCGGTTTAAAATATTCCTGACCGCCATAACTTCCCTTGTTGAGCAGCATCTGGTAGATAATAGCCAGGTCATTGGCGCTGGAAAATAATCCGGCATGACCGGAAACCCCACCAACAAGGGCTGCACCCTGGTCGTGTACATAGCCTTCCAACAAGGTTTTTCTAAAATAAGTATCCTGTTCTGTCGGGATAATTTGCTCTTTACTAAAACGGTTGCGCGGCAAAAATCCGGCGCTCTGCATACCCAATGGTTTATAAAAATTGTCGGCTGTATAAATGTTCAATGGTGTGCCGCTGATGCGCTCAACGATGTCTTTCATTACATACATACTGATGTCGCTGTAAACATATTGTCCATGTGTTTTGATCGGAGAATTCAACATTTTTGGCCACATCACATCTTTAAAATAATTCTTCCGGATGTAATAATTATCGGCCACCTTGGTTGGATAAGCTGCACTAGAATCCCTGCTGTAGTCGCTGGTTGTAATAGAATTGTGAAAAGGAATGTACGGAATAAAGCCCGCCTGGTGCAGCATCACTTCGCGTACTTTAATGCCGTTCATGGGCAGTGTCCTGGCCTTTGGAATATAGGCACCTATATTGGTGTCCAGGTTAAGCTTATTTTGTTCAACCAGCCGCATAACGGTTGGCGTTGTAGCTGTCACCTTGGTCACAGATGCCAGATCAAAGATATCTGTTATTTTTTCGGGCAGACCACCGTAGGTATGGTGGCCATAAGCCTTATTGAATATTACTTTACCGTCTTTGGCAACAAGCACGACCATGCCGGGAGCCGCCTGTGCTTTGATTGCCTCGGCGGCAATGTTGTCTATTTCACGCAGGTTGTCTGCATTAACCCCTGCCCCTTCTGGCAACGTGTATTTCAGACGGGTGGCAACAGTGCTGAATCCCGAGCCGGCGATGTATTTAGGTGAATAAGTGGCCGCTAATTTTTTACTGACTGCGATACCTCCAAAAATGATTTGCGGTACAATACCTGCAGCAACCGGGGTATTTTGATCGGTCCAAATCACGGGTGCTTTCAGGTCGTCAAAGGCAGAAAGGATGCGGGCGTCACCAAATAGGGAGACAATCACCTGTTTGTTCCTGGCCAGACTAAGAATGAAACTGGTATTCCTTGAATCGTTTACTGCGGTAGAAGGAATGCTGACAATGACGGTATTGAAATATTTGAGATCGTCTTCCAGGTCGTTTAGGGTACTGGCATTCTGATAATCAGCAGCTGAGAAGGCGGTGATTTTGGTGTATTTGTTCAACAGGCTGTCGAATACTTGCTGATTGCCGAAGCCCAGGTTGACCGAAGCAATGTTCTTTTTATCGAGTTCCAGCAGCGGGATTGTTTTTTCATGGTTATTTAGCAATACGGTATTGCTGCTGACGGTATTTTGCTGGGCAATGGTCTGTTCATTTTGTTTGTGGTCCTGCGCGCAGGCGACACAGGAAAATAAGGAAAGGAGACTGACAATAAGGATGTTTCTCATGGGAAGTTCTAAGATGATTGATGCGCTTTAAAGATCGTAATTTTACGGTAATTTGTGAATAAGCGGCCTTAATAATCTAAAAGATGCAAAGAGTTGAGCCTTATTTTGCCTAAATTAGCAATCTTTTTGAGGAAGTTTAGATGTCAGATATAATACAGCTTTTACCCGATAGTGTCGCCAACCAAATTGCGGCAGGAGAGGTGGTACAACGCCCCGCTTCAGCAGTAAAAGAACTTTTAGAGAATGCCATTGATGCGGGGGCCAATAAAATTCAGTTGATTCTTAAAGATGCGGGCAAAGCCCTGATCCAGGTTATTGACAATGGTTGCGGAATGACGGTCACTGATGCGAGAATGTGTTTTGAACGTCATGCTACATCAAAAGTGCGCAAGGCAGAAGATCTTTTTGCCATCCGTACCATGGGTTTCAGAGGTGAAGCCATGGCATCCATAGCAGCTATTGCCCAGGTGGAGATGAAAACGCGGCGGCATGAAGATGAATTGGGTACGCTGATTGAAATAGAAGGCTCCTCGTTTATCAAACAAGAGCCGGTTGCCACTTCAGTTGGCACCAGCATCTGCATCAAGAATCTTTTTTTCAATACACCTGCCCGCCGCAATTTCCTGAAAAGCAACCCGGCAGAGATGCGCCACATTATTGATGAATTTCAACGCGTGGCTTTGGCCAATCCGGCCATTGCATTTAGCCTTAATCACGACGGCGTAGAGGTTTACCGTTTACCAGTCTCGGTGTTGAAACAGCGCATTGTCCATCTGCTGGGCAACAATTACAACGAACGGCTGATCCCGGTAGAAGAGGAGACCAGCATCATCAACCTGAAAGGGTATATCGGCAAACCGGAATTTGCTAAGAAGACGCGGGGCGAACAGTTTTTTTTCGTCAACAACCGGTTTATCAAGGATCCGTATCTCAACCATGCGGTCAACAGGGCTTATGAGGAATTGCTTTCTGAAGAAAATTTCCCCCTGTATGTGCTGTTCATTGAGATCGATCCCGCAAATATTGACGTGAACGTCCACCCGACCAAGACAGAAATCAAATACCTGGATGAGAAATCGATCTATGCAATCCTTCATTCCGCTGTAAAACGCTCCCTTGGCAGGTTCAACATCAGTCCCACCATCGATTTTGATCAGGAAACAGGCTTCAGCAATATGATTACACCCATCGCACCCGAGGAAATTGTACCGCCAAGCATCAGCTTTAACCCCAATTTTAATCCCTTTGCGGAGGAACGTCCTGCGGCGGCAAGGGAAAATGCTTACGCGAGTTTTGCAAGGAGTTACAATGGCGGAGGAAATGCAGGTATGCCTTCGAGTTCTAAGAATTGGGGTTCCCTGTACGAGATTGCGAACCATAGCGTGGCGGAACAATCTGCTCTGGCGCTTTCGGGGTCGGGCGACGATGAGCTGGCACCTGTACAAAAACAATTGATGCAATTGCACGGCCGCTACATCATATCGCAGATCAAGTCGGGCTTAATGCTGATTGACCAGCAGGCTGCACATGAACGAATTCTTTACGAGCGGTTTTTATTACACCTGGAAGACCGGAAAGGGGCTTCGCAACAAAGTTTGTTCCCGCAAACGGTGACTTTAAGTCCAAATGATTATGAACTGGCGAGAAGTTTACTGGACGACATCAAAAGCCTGGGTTTTGAAGTGCGGGAATTTGGTAAAAATACCTTGGTAATTGAAGGGATACCCGTAGATTTAGGGAGCAGCAACATCAATGAGACACAGTTGTTTGAACACCTGATTGAAGGATTTAAAAATTCACAGCAGGAATTGAAGCTGGATAGAAGAGATGCGCTGGCCAGGAGTATGGCCAGAAACAGTGCCATCAGAAGCGGAACAGTGCTGGGGCAAACGGAAATGAATACACTGATCGAGCAGCTTTTCTCCTGCAAAACCCCGGGTTTTGGCATCAGCGGAAAGCCGGTCATACAAACCATAGGATTGACAGAACTGGATAAGAAATTTGACAAATAGATAGAATGAACAACATCCACATACCTCCGGTAGTAAAAAATCTACTGATCATCAATGTGCTCTTTTTTGCGGCCACATATGTGTTCCAGGGCGCTGGAGTGAATCTTTCACAATACCTTGGTGTGTTTTATTTTGACTCTCCGTTTTTCAAAGTTTGGCAACCAGTCACCTATATGTTTATGCATGCCAATCTTGGGCATATCTTTTCTAATATGTTCGGCCTTTTCATGTTTGGTGGTGTACTGGAAACGAGGTGGGGTGCAAAACGTTTTCTAAATTTTTACCTGATTTGCGGATTGGGTGCGCTGGCGCTTCAAATGGGTGTGCAGGCTTATGAAATTTATCAGATAACTGGGCATGTTGTGAACATAGAAAACATACCGGGACTCGGAGCACATTTGTCACAGGCTCAGATGCAAACTTTGTCAGGGATATATGGTGGCCCTATGGTTGGTGCATCAGGTGCAATATTTGGCATCCTGGTTGCTTTTGGTATGCTCTATCCCAATACCGAACTGATGATGATTTTTTTTCCAATTCCCATCAAAGCCAAATACTTTATCCCGCTTTATATCGTATTTGAATTGTATTCCGGTGTGGCGCAAACGCCTGGAGATTCAGTCGCCCATTATGCCCATCTCGGTGGTGCGCTGGTCGGCTTTATTTTAGTGAAACTTTGGAAAGATAAGGACAACAATAGATTTTATACGTATTATGAATAAGGGACTGTTTCAGGATTTAAGATATAAGGTTTTTCAGTCTGGTAATCCGTCTTATTTATACATCGGCATCAATGTCATTATCTTCGTAGCGGTTGCGCTGATCAACCTGCCTTTATTTTTATCGGGCAATAGTACAACTTATGAGGTTTTTATCCGGGAATATGCGGGCTTCCCAGCCTCAATAAGTAAGCTTCCCGAAAGATTTTATACGATTCTGACGTACCAGTTTTTTCATGAGGGGCTTTTGCACCTGCTGTTCAATATGCTTTGGCTATTCTGGATGGGCAGGATCTTTCTGGATTTCCTCAAACCAAGACAATTTCATTTCATTTACCTGGCCGGCGGATTTGCCGGCGCTTTGCTTTACCTGCTGGCCTACAATGTATTTCCGGTTTTTGAAGGTGCCAGAGCAGGTGCAACCGTTATTGGCTCTTCTGCTGCTGTAATGGCTGTTGTAGTTGCTACTGCGACTTTAGTTCCCGACTATACGCTCCGGTTGATGTTTCTCGGAGATGTCAAGTTGAAGTACCTGGCCCTCGCCTACGTGGCGCTCGACCTGATCGGTATTGCTTCCGCAAATGCAGGGGGTAGTTTTGCACATCTTGGAGGTGCTTTGCTTGGATTTGTTTACATCAAAGTGCTGCAGAACGGAACAGACTGGAGCAACATTTTTAAGAAGAAACCTAAATTGAGGGTGGTTAAAAATGATGCTGGCGACAGGCCGGTCCGTAAAGCCAGTGCAACTGTGAATCAAAGAGAAATAGACGAGATCCTGGATAAAATCTCCCAGTCAGGCTACGACAAACTGACGCGGGAGGAAAAGGAGACCTTGTTTAAGGCAAGTAAGCATTAGCCATGATAAAGAAGAGATCTAAACCTACATTTCTGGACAAGCTGGTCCGCTCGGCTGCGCTGGTATTGGCAATTGCCCTGGTGCTCGGCTTCTTAGCTGGCAGGTTTGATCCCAGGGAATATAAATACTTTCCGTTTTTTGGTCTGGCATATCCCTTTGTTCTTGCCCTGAACGTATTGATGATCCTTTGGTGGTGCCTCAGAAAAAGATGGGTATTCGCCATTTCCACTGTTGTGCTGATTGTACTTGGCGGTCAGGCTTTTCATGCCACTTTCGGCCTGATCGGAAACTCGGGGGAAGGTCCTAAGCGTAACGAGGAGTACATCAGGATGATGACCTACAATGTTCATAGTTTTAAACCTTACGGAACCGATAATGTAGAGGCTGTTAAGCAACAGATGCTTGAGCTGATCGGGAAGGAAAATCCGGATATCATTTGTTTTCAGGAATATTTTACACGCAAAAAGGGTCCTTATGACATGACCGACAGCCTGAAGAGAATTCTTAAGACATCCTATTTTTATTTTGAGCCTACTATGAAGAACAATTATGAGTCCTACGGTCTGGCGATCTTTTCACGTTATCCGATCAAAGACAAGGGCCACATTATTTTCAATGAAGAGCCTGGAGGAAATACCAGTATTTATACCGATGTTCAGGTCAGAAACCAACGGATCAGGGTCTACAATGTACATCTGCAGTCCATCGCATTTCAGGAACAGGATTACAACTACATAGATAAAGTCGCCCATAAAATGGATCCCGACCTGGTGCCTTCAAAGCGGATCCTGAGCATGTTGAAAAGGGCATTTTTAAAAAGGAGTCAGCAGGTAGACATCATGAAACAGCACATGAAAACCTGTAAGACGCCATTTATTATAGCAGGCGATTTTAACGATACGCCTGCATCCTATGCGGTAAGGCGGATGACGGATTCCCTCTACAATACATTTAAAGAACAGGGAACCGGACTGAGCCGGACGTACAATGGAAAATTTCCTAATTTTCAGATCGATTATATTGCCGCCACTAAAGATTTTAAGGTACTCAATTACAGGGTAACCGAGGCACAATTGTCAGATCATTTTCCTGTTCGCAGCGATCTAAAATTAAATCCTTAAAATTTTTACATTTGCAGAATGAATACAGGCTTGCAGCTCTACAATACCCTTACACGTAAGAAAGAAATCTTTGAACCGCTAAATGCACCCAATGTTGGCATGTATGTTTGCGGTCCTACTGTTTATAGTGACGTGCATTTGGGCAATTGCCGTACTTTCCTCTCTTTTGACCTGATGTTCAGATACCTGAAGTATAGTGGCTATAAAGTGCGTTATGTACGCAACATTACAGACGCGGGACACCTGGAGGGCGATAGGGATGAGGGCGATGACAAGTTTGCGAAAAGAGCTAAACTGGAACAGCTGGAGCCGATGGAAATCGTCCAGAAGTATACGATCGGTTTTCATGATGTAATGCGGATATTTAATGCGCTTCCACCGAGTATAGAACCAACAGCAACGGGACACATAAGTGAACAAATTGAAATGATCAGCGAGATCATTAAAAATGGCTATGCTTACGTGGCCAACGGAACGGTTTATTTTGACGTAGAGAAATACAGTAAGGAGTACAATTATACCATACTGACCAATAGAAACCTGGAGGACATGCTGGCGAATACCAGAGAGCTGAGTGGCCAGGACGAAAAGCGTGGCCGGCTTGATTTTGCCTTGTGGATCCAGGCCAAACCTGAAACGCTGATGCGCTGGCCTTCACCATGGGGTGTCGGTTTTCCCGGCTGGCACATTGAGTGTTCTGCAATGAGTGCCAAATATCTTGGTGAAGAGTTTGACATTCACGGAGGAGGGATGGATTTGGCTGCTACGCACCATACCAATGAAATCGCCCAGTCTGAAGCTTGCAGCCATAAACAACCGGCAAAATACTGGATGCACACCAACATGCTTACGGTAAACGGAGTACGTATGTCAAAGTCGGCAGGAAACGGATTTTTACCAGGTGAACTTTTTACAGGTGACCATCCTTTGCTGGCCAGAGGCTTCAGTCCGATGACTGTTAAATTTTTCATGTACCAGGCACACTACCGCAGTACCCTCGATTTTTCAAATGAGGCATTAGACGCATCAGAAAAAGGATTCAGAAGATTGATGAATGCTGTCGGTTTACTGGATAAACTGGTGCCTTCCGAAAAGAATGACTTTGACATTGATGCGATCGCGGCAAACTGTATCAAGGCGATGAACGATGATTTTAACAGCCCTGTTGTCATTGCAGAGCTGTTTGAAGCGGTACGGGCTATTAATACAGTGTATGACGGAAAAGCGGCCATTTCGGAATCGGAACTGGACAAACTAAAGCAACTGATGAATGATTTTGTATTTGATGTGTTTGGTCTTAAGGATGAAGAGTCATCCAATGTCGAACTTAACGGTGTGCTTGAACTGGTCATTGACATCAGAAAAGGAGCCAAGGAAAACAAAGATTATGCAACCTCCGATAAGATTCGTCTTGGCCTGCAGAGTATGGGCATCCAGTTAAAAGACAGCAAAGAAGGCACCACATGGACTAAAATCTAGTATTGTGCAATTGTTGATTACTTTTTGAAATGATGAACCCAATCAAACCCCTATATTAGTACTTTAACTATTTAAAACATGAATAAATTTATTTATACCATTGTTGCCGCATCGCTTACGATTGGCGCATATGCCCAGAAATCAGACGGTACTACTAAATCCCTGGTTAAAGCGGAACAGGATTTCGCAGAAAAGCTGGCCAAGACAGGCGCGAAAACTGCTTTCGCTACCTATTCAGGCGATAAGACTTTGGTTTTCAGGCCAAATCCTGTAAATGCCAAAACCTATTATGCCACTGCTGAGGATACAAAAGACCTGAGCTGGACACCGGTTTATGCCAGGGTATCGAGAAGCGGTGACTGGGGATTCACGACAGGTCCATATACTTACAATGGAAAAGAAACATCTTACGGACAGTATTTTTCTGTCTGGAAAGCGGTAGATGGTAAATGGGAGTTGGTACTTGATCTTGGAACCACCCACAACAAACCTTTGAATAAGGTAACGACTGCGTTTATTGAGCCTAAGGATTCCTACAAGCCTAAGTTTTTGAATGACAAACAGAGAGAGGCAGGTGCGAGCATTGTGAGTACCACTGAAAGCACCCTCAATGCAACATTGAAATCTTATGGTATTTCTGCCTTTGCCGGTTTCATCAATCCTGATGTCAGGATTCTGTTCCCCGGCTATGAGCCGATTATAGGTAAGGACAAAGCCCTGGCTTTTTTCAACAGTATGATCAGCAAAGCAACCTTAAAAACGACTAAAGTAAATAAAGCAGATGGTGGTGATTTTGCCTATACCTATGGTTTGGCAACCCTGGATTATAAAGCAGATCTGAGAGAGAGCTTTAACTATGTATTCGTTTACGAACGCCAGGCGGACCACAACTGGAACCTGATCGCATTGGTATTTACTCCTGCAGAGCGTTAAAAACTATACGGTATTTTAAAATAAAAAAGGGTTTCTTAAGTTAATCATTAAGAGCCCTTTTTTTATGCATTAAAAGCTATGAGAAAACACCTTTCCCTATTGTTGCTGCTGTTTGTCATGTTACGTGTACATGGTCAAAAGACCCCGGATTTTGATTTACAGGGTAACCGCGGTGCCCGCGGAATTATGCCTGAGAATACCATTCCCGGCATGACCAGGGCACTGGATCTTGGCGCTACAACACTGACCATGAACGCTGTGATTACCAAAGACAAAAAGGTAATCCTGTCTCAGGAGCCTTATTTTAATCATGAATTCAGCCTCAAGCCCGATGGCAAAGCAATTACGCTAAAAGAACAGAAGAATTTCAATATTTACCAGATGGACTATGCCGAGGTGAAGAAGTTTGACGTCGGCAGCAAGGTGCATAGCAGGTTTCCCTACCAGGAAAAATTCGTTGCTTATAAGCCTTTGCTGGAGGAAACCATAGATTCGGTAGAGCAATATGTGAAGCAAAAGAAACTGGCCAAGCCCAATTATAGCATTGAGACAAAAACCATCCCAAAGGCCGACAATGTATTTCAGCCTGAACCTGCTGAATTTGTCGAGCTGATCATGGAGGTCGTGAACAAAAAGAAATTGGCAAAAAGAGTTACCATCCAGTCGTTTGACATACGCACCCTGCAGTACCTTCATAAATATTACCCTAAAATCAAAACGGCTTTGTTAATCGATGAAAAAGTAGACTTCGAAGTCAACATCAGTGACCTGGGTTTTAAGCCCACCGTGTACAGTCCGTATTCCGTCCTTGTGGGCAAGGGACTGGTGGACCGCTGTCATGAGTCCGGCATTAAAATCATTCCATGGACCGTCAATTCCATAAAAGACATGAAGTACCTGATGGGGCTTGGCGTAGACGGTGTGGTTACAGATTATCCAAACCTTTATAAAAAGGTAATTGATGAGTTTTAGAACAAATTGCGGATGATCTGTTCAATAGACAGTCCTTCAGCTTCAGCACGGTAATTTCTAACGATTCGGTGGCGCAGAATGGGTTCCGCAACCGCCTGCACATCTTCAATATCCGGAGAATATTTGCCAGAAATGGCCGCATGGCATTTGGCGCCTACTACCAAAAACTGTGAGGCCCTTGGTCCGGCACCCCAACTGACGTATTTGTTGATGTCAGATGTAGCCAATTCTGTATTCGGACGGGTTTTACTGGCTAGTTTTACGGCATATTCAACAACATTGTCTGCTACAGGAATATTTCTGATCAACTTCTGAAAATATTGGATCTGGCTGGCGTTGATGATCTTTTCCAGTTTGATATCGTTGTTGCTGGTCGTGCTTTTTACGATGGTCAGTTCGTCGGCAAAAGAAGGATAACTCAGGTGTACGTTAAACATAAACCGGTCCAGCTGTGCTTCCGGCAGCGGATAGGTACCTTCCTGCTCTATCGGATTCTGGGTAGCCAGCACAAAGAAAGGATTCGGGAGTACGTGTCTTTGGCCTGCAGCGGTAACTGCTTTTTCCTGCATGGCCTCCAGTAAAGCCGCCTGTGTTTTAGGTGGCGTCCTGTTGATCTCATCTGCCAGGACTATGTTTGAAAAAACAGGGCCGTGTATGAATTTAAAGTTGCGGTCTTCTCCCAGGATCTCTGCACCAATAATGTCACTGGGCATTAAATCCGGCGTAAACTGGATCCTGTTGAACTCCAGGTCCATGACATTCGCCACAGTCTGTACCAACAGCGTTTTGGCCAGTCCCGGAACTCCGACCAACAGGCAGTGCCCGTTGCTGAAGATCGAAATAAGGACTGATTTTACCACTTCATCCTGACCGATAACGATTTTGCTGATCTCAGCTTTGATCTTGTTAAAGGCCTGATGCAGCGCATCTACGGCTTTAATGTCATTTTCGAACTGCATAATTATTCTTTTTTAGCAGTTACGTTTTTTGTCCAGATCTTTAGTTCCTCACAGCCGCTATATTCCTCATCAATTCTGATATAAGTATCTTCTCTTCTTTTGGTAAACCAGTCGCTCAGGGTACGGTCAACCTTTTCTTGCTGAGCTCTTTCTTTGAACTTCGAATAATCCTGCTCGAGACTTCCTTTATGCGGTGGGATTTTTGATTTCAGGAAAAGGATTTTGTAACCTTCTTTTCCATCTGCTCCTATGAAGGAGATTGGCTGGGAAACTTCGCCTACTTTCATGGTATCTACGACAAGGAACACCTTTGGATCCAATTTATCGGCAGGAATGAAGGTTGTTCTGGCTGTTTGCTGATCGGCATACAGCAGCATTCCCCCATTGTATTGTGAGTCTTTATTGTCCGAATACAAAGAAGCAGCGGTGAAAAACGGCAATTTCTTGTCAACGATGGATTTGTAAATGGTATCCCCATGAAGTTTTGTCCGATCCAGACTCTGTGGTGTATTTTGCGGACGGATCAGGATGTGTCTGGCCTGTACCTGCTCACCTCTGCGTTCAATAACCTGAAGTATGTGATAACCGTGCTCCGTTTCGAATACTGGCGACATCTCTCCCGGTTTAAGTTTAAATGCCCATGCAGAAAACTCTTTTACCATACCTCCACGCTCAAAAAAGCCAAGATCACCACCATCAGGTGCAGAACCCGGATCCTCTGAATAAGATTTTGCCAGAAAGGCAAAGTCTTCGCCACTTTTAATCCTGAGCCTCAAAGCATCGATCTTATCGTAGAATTTTTGTTTTTCAGCCTTAGTTAATTTTGGATGAAGTACAATCTCTCCAACTTCAAACTCTGTAGGGATATCGGGAAGGCTGTCTTTTTTGTAGCCGTCAAAATAACGTTTCACTTCCAGCGGCGTTACAATTACATCCTGTGTAATCTTTTGCTGCATTTTATTGGAAATCAATTGCTCCTTGATGTCAGGTCTGATTTCATCTTTATACTGAAGTACAGAGCGGTTTAAGAATTGCTCCAGTCGCTCTTGTCCGCCCGCTTTCTGAATCTGGGCACGCATCCGTTTGTCCACCTCTTCGTCCACCATCGATTCCTCCACCACGATCGAGTCAATCTCGGCCTGTTGTTTCAATAACTTCTGGGTCAGGATCTGCTGCAGGATATAGCATTTTACCGTCGGGTTTTCAGGATTGCCATAATTCAGGTACTGTGCATATTGCTGGTTCAGGTCAGACAACAAGATGATGTTGTTTCCCAGCACAGCGATCACTTTATCTATATTTTTCTTTTGTGCCTGCGTACTGGTAAATAAACAAATCAGTCCGCATGCTATTATTGAAAATTTCCTCATTCTATAGTTGTTCTATTGTATTCTTTTGCAAATCTAATATTATATATTCTATTGACGGCAACTTAAGGTTTGGCCAGTTTTCTTAATTCATCCTGGTTCACCTTTACCGTATATTTTTTTCTCAACTCCGCTACCCATTTATTTTCCAGGCTTTGCTGATAATCTGTGATCACCTGCAGTTTCACATCGTCAAACGAACCCTCCGGATAATCATTTTTATGGGTGCCATAAAAATTACGCAGTTCAGTTTCTTCATTCAGGGACCTGGACCAAATTTTTTGTTCGGTCAGGTTGAACATCAATACCGCATCCTGATACTCGTTCAACATAAACGTATACTCAGGTTTGGATTTGGTCACTCTTTTTTGTGCATTTAGCGACGATTCATACTCCTTTACCTCTGCCAGGTAAGTGGTGTCCTGATCCATACCCAGTTCTCTTGCATCCAGCACCTTCAACCTAAAATCAATATAAAGATTCAAATAGGCCGCCAGATCCTTGTCCGAAGCATTCGCATTCCCTGCATGATTTTTCTTGTAAAACCACATAAACTCTTTACTGCTCAGTGGTTTTCCGTTGATGACAGCTACATGCTGCGCAGAGACCGCACTTATGATAAAGCATAATATAATGGCGCAATAGATTGTTCTCAAACGGATTTATCCTGTAAATTTTAAGGCATAAAAGTAATAAATAAAGGCACTATAATGAGATATTTAACTAATTTTAACAGAAAAAAGATTTCCAATTTAATTGTCCTTCATGGAGCGCCAACTTACTGCCGACGAAAAGGCCCTTCCCCTATTTTTTACAGATGATGTTTATCTTGTTGCCGAAGCGGAACCGATAGCGGCTCAACAAATTAGTACAGAAAACTCGCCGGTTAATGCTTCAGCAATTGCTGTCGAACAGCCAATCGCACCACAACCCACAATAGTTCTGGAGGAAGTAGTATTGCAACCGGTAGCGCCTTCCCAGCCAGTCGCTCCACCAACGGTTTATAAATTTTTGGGCAACAACAAGCGCAATATCCTGATCCTGGTAAATGACGCAGCGCATGATGTGAGCGACGAAAAGGGCAGGGAATTGCTTCGGAAGATTGTTAAGTCGGTCAACCTGACCGCTGCTGATTTTGCCTTGTTGAATTATGCAGGCTATCACAATACAAGTTTCGCGCAACTGAAACAGTACTTTTCATGTGCATTTGTATTTGCTTTTGGTGTTTCACCACAGCATCTGGGCATGGACAATCATCCTCAAAACAAGGTGGTCACGATTGGTTCTGTGAAGTTGATCTTTTCTGCAGAACTGCGAAAACTGGAAGAAGATATGGAGGCAAAGAAAACACTTTGGGGCAGTTTAAAACAAATGGGGTTATGATAAAAGAACTGGTTTTTGCAACAAACAACAAATATAAAGCACAGGAGATTCAGCAATTATTAATCAATCAATACACCATCCTTACGCTGGCTGATATTGGCTGTACGGTAGACATTCCTGAAACAGGAGATTCTTTTGAAGAGAACGCAGCGCTCAAAAGCAATTATGTGTACCACAATTACCAGTTGGATTGTTTCGCAGACGATAGCGGACTGGAAATCGAGGCGCTAAACCAGGAGCCTGGCATTTATTCGGCACGGTACTCTGGCGTAAAAGACGATCTGGTCAACCTGCAACTGGTGCTCGAAAAAATGAAAGGGCTGGCAAACAGAAGGGCAAATTTCAAAACAGTAGTTGCCCTGGTCCGCAATGCTGAGCCTGTATTTTTTGAAGGCGTAATTTATGGTCAAATCCTGGAAGAGCCTCTTGGCGATCAGGGCTTTGGCTATGATCCCATCTTCCAGCCGGATGGTTACAGCCAGACCTTTGCCCAAATGAGCATGGCGCAAAAAAATGAGATCAGTCACCGTGCCATCGCCATGAAGAAGCTTATTTCTTTTTTAAAGGAGCAGGCTGCAGCTTCCTGAGCAGCGAATCGGCTTTGCCAGCCGCTGGTTTTAACTTGCGTACCAATGAATCGGCTGCCGCTTTTTTCAGCGGAATGCTATCTATTTGAGCACTGTCTTTCTGGGCCCGTGCCTTTAGCTGTTTGAGGAACTGGTCGCTCACGGCCTCCAGCACTTTGCCATCTTTCACGGAAATCTTCTTTACGGTCGTTTTACCCTTCGCCGAAGTCGAAGCAGCAGCTTTTGGCTTGGCCTTCCCTTTAATGATTTCTTGTTTAGATAAGGGCCTCAACTCCGGCTTCCAATTGAAACCAGTCAGCATTTTATCTTCCTTTATCTCTGCCATTGGTATTTTTACCCCTTCGGCATCTTTGATGGTCAGCAGATCCTGGATCTCCTTGTTCTTAAAAAGGATTTTGATCCTGGCGCTTACGGTCTGACTTAAATCGGTATACACGCTGTCTTTATCGCGTACATAATAAATGCTTTCTGCATTTCCGTCTACAAACATGGTGCTCAGTTGCCCGTCTTTAAAAAACGCTGTGATCAACTTTCCCTTCACCTGGTTGTATTTGGCGGAGTCGGCGTTCACATTGATGATAAAGCCATTGTCAATGACCTGCAGCGTATTTAGTTTGTTGTTTCTTAGCCTCAGGTAAATCGTGTCGCCGGTCTGCTGGGAGCCTTGTGACCACAGCATCGGCTTTTTATACCAGCGCAAAGTCGAATCTGCACTGGTATAAAAGAGCGAATCGGATACAGCCTGCATGTTGGCCTTAAAAACCCGCACGTTGTGGTAAGCCTTAATTGCCCTGGTTTTAATCGTATCGGCGGGACTAAAGGGCAGGCTATCTTTCAAAGCCAGTTTTTTCAGCAGGGTGGTATCGGTCGCTGCCTTAACCAGTCCAGGGCCTGCTTTCTTCAGTAAAGAATCTGCCTTGACAGGAAGCCCTCTCAACAGTGTGCTGTCTTTTTTCCCGGCCAGCGTATCTGTCAGTTTCTTTAATGCCGCGAGACTGTCCGCCGGCAGGATTTTTTTTAGGGCAAGACTATCTTTTAACAGACTGTCAGCTTTTGGTAATTTGAGCTTTAAACTGTCCGGAAGCAAGGCATTTTTTTCCAAAGCTTTCTTTTCTTTATTCGTCAGCTTCTTCGCAGGCGCAACTACGGCAGGTATTGGAAAAGCACCTTTTTTTGCTGCGGCAGAACCAGATCCTGCTACCTTGGCCTTGACTACCGGTTTTTCCTCTTCACCCAGTTCATTGTCTTTTTTAAGAACCGGAGATTCGATCAGTTTCAGTGTTCTCTGCAATACCATCTGCGTCTCCAATGTATCTGCACCCATCCAGATGCTGTCCGGTACCAGCTTTTTGTTGATGGTAACAGAATCCTTCGTACCCATACCCACGTAGGCATTGCGGGTCACCACCGCGCGCTCGTCTTTTTTATAATAATAGCCAAGCTGTCCGTATAGCACAAGTTTATCGGTCGTGTCTTTAAAAATGATGTTGCGCACCGCCTTACCATACCCGGCCTTTCCATCATAATACAAACTATCTCCCTTCAGCGATTTGGCCGCATTGGTATACAGATTTTTCTTACCGAAGTAGGCATATTCGGTTTTGGTATTGTAGGCCCCGTTTTCGGTGTATAGGTTGTCGTCTTTACTTTTAATTTTGGTTGGCCCGTAAAAATAGGCCCAGTTGGTCAGGGTGTTGTACCTTAGCGTATCGGAGGTAATGGTACTCTGTTTAGAAACAACGAGCACATTATAACGGAAATAAGCATCTCTGCTGTTGGAAAAATAATAACCGTTCTTACTCGTAAGCGTCACATCTTTAGTCACCAATTTCCCCCCCTCCACATAGGTTCCAACCTTAGTTGCCATATTGTAGTCCAGGATATTGGTGGTCAGCACAGATTCCTTATCCACCATGCGTACGTTGTTGGTCAGGTGTGCAATCCTGGTGTTACCATCATAATAAAGGTGGTCAGAATAAATGTTAATGGTGTCACCCTGCACGATATGAACATTGTTATAGGCCTCAAAGGCGTTTTTATCTTCATAAAGCACGGCACTGTCGCAGCTCATCAATGCGCCCATGTGTCTGAATACTGGCTTTCTGAGGTAGGAAATTTTACTCGATCCGTTTAGTCCCCCGGTTTCTGAATTCTCCAGTATAATTTTTGTTTTCTGCTGCGCCTGCAAACAGAATGGTAGTATAAATAAGATAAAGAAAAGGTGTATTTTCTGCACTTTACAAAGTTAGTTGTTATTTTTGAAAGATGTTACCCCTGCAATCGTTTAAAGACCACGCCAGTACAAATGCCCTTTTTTTTCCGGGACAAAAGATCCTGCTTGCGGTAAGCGGAGGGAAGGACTCTGTACTCATGGCCCACCTGTTTGCACAGTCGGGCTTTACGTTTGGCATTGCGCATTGTAATTTTAATCTGAGGGCGGATGAGTCGCAAAGAGATGAAAGTTTTGTCAGGATGCTTTCGTCCAATCTCGGCGTTCCGTTTCATGTAACGCATTTTAAAACAAAAGCGTATGCCGAGGAACATAAGATTTCCACACAAATGGCGGCCAGGATTTTACGTTACGACTGGTTTGAAGAGATCCGAAACCAACATGATTACGAAGTAGTTGCACTGGCACAGCACCAGGATGATGTGATCGAGACTGTACTCTTGAATTTGACCAGGGGGACAGGCATAGCGGGTTTGCATGGAATTATGCCCAAAAGGGGCAACCTGGTCAGGCCCATGTTGTTCCTTTCCCGATCTGAGATTGACGGGCTCATCGAAGCCAATGACCTTTCTTATGTGGAAGACAGTTCCAATCTGGGCACCAATTACGCCAGGAACAAAATCAGGCACCATGTGGTGCCGCAACTGAGGGAATTGAATCCAAGCCTGGCGCAAACCTTCAGGCAAAATGTACAGCGTTTTGCAGAAACGGAACAGGTTTTGCAACGTGTCATTTCCTCCTTAAAGCAGACCATTTTCCTTCAAAAAGGCAGTGCCTGGTACCTGGCGATTGCCCAGATCAAAGCACTTCAGCCGCAACAGCTACTGCTTTTTGAAATGCTCAGGGATTATGGGTTTTCAGAGATGGTCGTTGCGGCCCTCTTAAAGGCATTGGACAAACAAAGCGGGACTTCCTTTTACAGCGCTACCCATTGCATTATAGTCGATCGGCAGCACCTCGTGTTGAGCGCAGTCCAGGAGCAGGATCAGCCGATTATTTTTGTCCACCCCCAGGACCAGCTAGTAAAACTGCCCTTTCATATTTTATCAATCGCTTACGAAGAACAGCCTTTTTTTGAAAAAGACAACAGCAAGGCGTTTATAGATGCGGGCAAGCTTATTTTCCCGCTGATCATCAGGAACCGGCAACCGGGCGATAAATTTATCCCCATCGGCATGAAAACGCATAAAAAACTCAGCAATTTTTTTATCGACCAGAAGTTGCCGCTGAGCGAGAAAGACCGTGTGCCGGTGTTGGTTAATGGCAATGGTGAACTGATCTGGATCGGGGGACTTCGGCAGGACGACCGCTATAAAGTAACTGCCAGTACCAAAAAAGTAGCGATTTTGGCGTTGCTTCCCTCAATTGACATTTCATAAACAAGAATAAACGATTCGGTGTAGCCACACAATCAAAAAACAAGTAACTTTATAGTCAAATTAAATTAAATGGGAACGCGTTACGCCTATCTTGAAAAACAGTACATTGGCCGGGATTACATCCGGATCTGCATCAGGCTGATCATGGCGGCTTTTTGTTTTGGGGCCTATGTGTACGAGCGGGACCGTGACAATACCCAGGATCTTTTTCTGATTGTGGGCTTTGGTATCATCGGCATATCGATCATACTCCTTTTTCTGATCCAGTATAAGACCATCATCGATCAGAAGAAACTCATCATAGACGGGCTTTGGTCGGCCAAAAGGGTAGTGATCGACCTCAATACGATCACTAAAATAAGAAAAGACACCTACAGCAATTATTTCTTCAACAATCCCGTTTACAACCTGCACCGCAAGGGCAGCATCCGGTTCTATTCCTCCGGCAAGGACTGCGTGGTGCTAACGGACAATGATGGGTTTGAGTACTATATCGGCACCCAGCGTCCAACGGAAATGTACCTCGTCCTTGAGGCCGAAATGAGGGGATAGGGTAACAAGCCCGTGTGATTGCAAATAATTGCATTTGTTTAACACAAACCTCATTTTAAGTACAGTACTTTGCATCATAAAACTAGATTAATGAAGATAGGTATTGTTTGTTACCCCACCTTTGGAGGTAGCGGTGTAGTCGCCACAGAGCTTGGTAAAGCGCTTGCAGATGAAGGTCACCAGGTACACTTTGTCACATATAGCCAGCCGGCCAGACTCGATTTCTTCTCTGCCAATTTATTCTATCATGAGGTTTCTGTACGGGATTATCCCTTATTTGATTATGCCCCTTATGAATCGGCCCTGGCCAGTAAACTGGTAGATGTAGTCCGTTTTGAGCAATTGGACATCCTGCATGTGCATTATGCGATCCCCCATGCTTCTGCAGCATTTATGGCCAAACAGATCCTTGAAACCTATGGGATCAACATCCCGTTTGTAACAACCCTGCACGGTACTGATATTACATTAGTCGGAAAAGACCCTACCTACAAGCCGGTAGTTACCTTTTCCATCAACAAATCTGACGGCGTGACTACCGTATCCCAGAGCCTTAAAGACGATACGGAAAAACACTTTGAGATCACCAACGAGATCAAGGTCATCCCGAATTTTATCGATTTCAACAGGTTCAGCTTAAAACCTAAAGATCATTTTAAAAAAGCAATTGCACCCAATAATGAACGCATCCTGATTCATACTTCCAATTTCAGGAAGGTGAAGAATACTGCAGATGTGATCCGGATGTTCCAAAAAATCCAGGCAGTCATTCCATCTAAGTTACTGATGGTGGGCGACGGTCCGGAAAGGGCTTACGACGAACAGCTTTGCCGCAGCCTGGGCATCTGTGAACATGTGCGTTTTCTGGGCAAGCAGGATGCCATTGAAGAAATCCTTTCTGTATCCGATCTTTTCCTGATGCCTTCTGAATCAGAGAGCTTTGGTTTGGCAGCCCTGGAAGCCATGGCCTGCAAAGTACCGGCCATCACTTCCAATGCAGGTGGTTTACCTGAACTGAATATCGATGGCTTTTGTGGGTACATGAGCAATGTTGGCGACGTAGATGACATGGCAGCAAAAGCCATATCTATCCTCAGTGACGATGCGGTTTTACAGCAGTTTAAAGAAAATGCACTGACAAGGGCAAAAGAGTTTGACCTGAAAAAGATCCTGCCGATGTATGTAGATTATTATACTAAAGTAATTGAAGCCCAGCTGAAACTGAACGAAGCTTAAGAAGTTCTTTACGATTCGTCATCAGGCCGCTATTCGCTTTTAAGCAATTCGTCTTTAAGCAATTCGTCATCGAACATCGTGAGAGATCTCTTGAATCCTACAAAACCAAGAGATATCTCTCTGCGTTCGAGATGACGAACAGGCTAACCTTTTACCGGCGCAAACACCAGGCAAACTGGAGAGCCGATCTCTATTCTTTTTCCGGTGTCTTTTAAAGCTCCTGTCCCCAGATCCCTTTCAAAAATAACCACCTGATTACTTCCCTGATTGGCTACCAAAAGAAATTTACCACTTGGATCAATCACAAAATTCCTCGGGCCTTTCCCGCCGGTGCTGACCTGTCCGCTTTTGTTCAGGATGCCGCCTTTTTCCACCGCAAAAATGGTAATCTTATTTTCAGATCCACGGTTGCTGGCATAAAGGAACTTTCCGTCAGGAGAAAGGTGGATGTCTGCAGCGCCATTTTCTCCGGTAAAGCCTTCTGCTGTGATTTTAACCTCCTGGATATTTTTAAGCGTACCCTTGCTGTAGCTAAAAGCTGTTACACCACCATCCAGTTCCCGAAGCAGGTAAACATATTTACCATCTTTGCTGAATGTCAGGTGTCTTGGCCCGGCGCCAGCGTCGATAGCTACGCTGTCTTTTGCAACCAATACATTTTTTTCGCTGTCTGGATTGTACTGGTACAGGTAAACTTTATCCGTACCCAAATCGTTAATCAGCACATACTTGCGGTCCGGACTAAAAGCCACCATGTGTACATGTGAAGCCTCTTGTCTGCCTTTATTTGCGCTGCTGCCCTTGTGTTGTACCAATTGCTTCAGCGCCCCCAGCGAACCGTCTTTTTGAATGCCGAATACCGATGCACTGCCGCCCGAATAATTGGCCGAAATGACATTTTTTCCATCGGCAATGATGTAGCAGGGATCTGCGCCCTGGGTAAGCTCTTTGTTTAGAAATTTCAGTTCCCCCTTGGCACCATCAAATGAAAAAGCACTTACTGTACTTTTGTTGCCCGATTCGTTAACGCTGTATACAAATTTATTGTTTTCGCCCAGCGTCAGGTAACTTGGATTCTCCACGCCCTTTGCCACGCTTTTCAGCTTAAAATCAGCACTTGCTGCATCAAAAGTATAAGTATAAATCCCCTCACTCTTGCCGCCATTGGTATAGGTACCAATCAACAGGTTCAAGCTGCCTGTCTGTGCTTTGCTCTTAAGCACAGACAATAAAACCGCTGCCAACAAAACAACCGCAATAAGAGGGGAATTTTTCATATCAGTTTATTTAATTAAATGTTTGATCTGGATCAATTCATGTTCTTCCAAAAAGCGCCATCTTCCACGTGGAAGGTCTTTCTTGGTCAGGTTGCCATAGACCACACGGTCCAGCTTCACCACTTCATAGCCCAGGTGCTCAAATATCCTGCGCACAATCCTGTTCTTGCCACTATGAATCTGGATGCCCACTTCGCGTTTCGAACCACCCGTCACATAAGACACCGTATCCGGTTTGATCAGCCCGTCTTCCAGTTCCAGTCCAAACTGGATCTTGTTCATATCGCCCTGACTCAAACTTTTGCTCAATTCTACATGATAGATTTTAGTGATTCCGTTTTTTGGGTGCGACAGCTTATCCGCCAGGTCACCGTCATTGGTCATTAACAACAGTCCGGTTGTGTTGCGGTCCAAACGTCCTACCGGGTAAATGCGCTCGCGGCTGGCTTTTTCTACCAGTTGCATCACCGTTTTACGTTCCTGCGGATCGTCGGTAGTAGTTATATAATCCTTTGGTTTGTTCAGGATCACGTACACTTTCTTTTCTCTTTTCAGCAACTCACCATTGTACCTCACTTCATCTTTGAAAGGATCTACTTTATGGCCAAGCTCTGAAATCACTTCCCCGTTTACAGAAACTACACCTGCTGCGATGAGTTCATCTGCCTTACGGCGTGAACAAATACCCGCATTGGAGATGTAACGGTTCAAACGGATCAGGCCATCATCTACTACAGCTGCATTTTTCCTCCCACGCATGGTTGGGGCTTTTTCAGGTCCGTTCCAGGTATTGTTACGTTCCTGGCGACTGCCGCTTTCTCCCTGCTCAGAACGTTCTGGCCGTCCCTCCCAAGGCTTAAAGCCCTGTTTGGATTGCTCATCATCTCTTTTCCTGAATGGTCTGTTGTCTGTAGTTCTTGAGGCAGAACCTTTTTTATCATCGAATTTCCTGAAAGGCTTATCACCCTCGGAACTGAAATTGTCTTTTTTAATGTAGCTCCGTTTTTCTCCCGTCGGAGTATCTCTTGAACCGCCTTCTTTAAAAGCCCTTGGCCTGAATTCTTTGGCATCCCCATCTCTCGGTGCCCTGGGCTTGAAATCACCTGAACCGGTTCTTGGCTTGAAGTCACCTGAGTCAGTTCTTGGTTTGAAGTCTTTGCGGTCGCCTTCTCTCGGTTTGAAATCTCTTGAATCTCCTGTTCTCGGTTTAAACCCTCTTGAATCCCCGTCCCGGCTTTCTCTTGGTTTAAAATCTCCTGAGCCGCTTCTCGGTTTGAAATCCTTACGGTCGCCTTCTCTCGGTTTAAACCCTCTTGAATCCCCCTCTCTGCTCTCTCTCGGTTTGAAATCTTTACGGTCGCCTTCCCTTGGTTTGAAATCTCTCGAATCTCCAGTCCTTGGTTTAAACCCGCGGCTGTCGCCTTCTCTCGGAGTACTAAATTTTTTATCCTTCCCTTCTTTATCGTCAAACTTGCTTTTGTCCTTGTAAGAACGTTCTGTTCCACTTGGTTTTCTGCCAGCTGTGCTCCGGTTTCCCGGTTTGGACTTGTCATCCCGACTGTTCCTGTTATTGTCTTTTGTCATGATACGCTATTAGCCGCAAAATTATGCGGGGTTGGCAAAGTTACGTATTTTTGCTTTCATCCACAATTTTAAGTCGTTTCCGCAGCAATGCCAGACCGCGACATAGCTACATAAGTATACTGACACAGGTGTAATTACAGAACAGCATAGGGCTCGTTATAATTAATCACGGCAAAATCCGCACTAAATTATTGAGAAAGTATCAGATTGACATGGCCTTGTTATGGGGTTGACATAGCCTCGCTATAGCTCATGGGCTATGTCAATCTGGTGTTTTGTCCGTTATTTGCTGGACGATACCAGGTGGATTTATAGCGCAAAGCAGCATGTTTCTTCATTTCTACCTAGTCCGTTTTTACCCCCAAAATGGCTTTTTGAAATCCTTGTTTTTGACTACGTAAACCACGATTTTGGAAGCTATTTTTGTAAATGCTTGATAATAAGGATTATATATTGTATGTTTGCAGCCGTTTAATATTGTTAACCAAAAAAAGGAGGAAAATGATAAAGAAACACATAATAACATGTACGGTAATAATTGCATTACTGGTTATGGCAAAAGTGTTTGCTTACAACATGCCCCACGAAGCAAAAAGTTCATCGGAAGAGAACAAAACAACGTCAAAAAGTACAATACCAACAACAAAAAAAATCACTAAGCCATTGTCTTTGATGGCCCAGTTAAATTTCGCAGAAGAAACACTTCCATTGGGTGATGCCAGAGTGGAGCGTAAAATGAAGATGATTCTTACTGCATTCAATTACAGTCATTTACAGACCAACCGTTTGCATAGAAAAGCAGCAGAATGGTTTCCTGTAATAGAGCCAATCCTTGCCGCTTACGGCATTCCTGAAGATTTCAAATACATTCCACTGATCGAGTCGGGTCTGCAGGAAGGAACTTCGCATAAAGGTGCTTCCGGATTCTGGCAGTTTATGCCCGGAACGGCACGCAATTATGGCCTCCGGGTCAGTTCCAAAGTCGATGAACGCAAGAACCTGCGCAAATCGACCATCGCTGCAGCAAAATACATCAAAGAACTTTATGGTATTTTCGATAGCTGGACTTTGGTGGCAGCGGCTTACAATGTTGGCGACAGCCACATGAGAAAGCAGATTGACCGCCAAAACCAGGACAATTATTTCAAAATGAAACTGAACCGGGAGACCGGGGGCTATGTCTACAAACTGATTTCTGTAAAGGAGATCGTGGAAGACCCGGTCCGTTATGGCTATAGGGCACCAAAAGCATTAATGGCCTATAACGCCGAGAGCAGCTTTAAAGCCTATAATTAATAAGCCGGGCGCGGTATTGCGCCTGCATAACATTTTATTAAAACAAAGACGTTTATTTGTGGGGAGCCATTTCGTTATCGAAATGGCTTTTTGTTTTCTCTATATTTTGCTATTTTGAGCGCTTATGGAAATGATCAGGCTGCGCATCCGGGAGATGAAATTTGGACAGGGGGATACTTTGCTGCTGACTTTCGATGTTCTCGATAGCGAAACGGGGGAGCTGAGCAGGGAAAGGCCTTCGTATCTTGCAGGGCAGTTTATTACCCTCGTGTTCAAAATAGGCAATCGCGAACTAAGGCGTTCTTACTCGTTGTGCAGTTCTCCAATACTGGATGAACCGCTGTCCATTGCCATCAAAAGGGTGGAAAACGGGGAGATTTCGAGACTGTTGCACCACAAAACTGCGGTAGGAGATGTGCTTCATGCCTTGCCGCCCAACGGACTGTTTACTTATCCGCCGCAGGCAGAAAAGCAGCGGACAATCTTTCTTTTTGGTGCGGGAGTGGGTATTACGCCGCTCTTTTCGATTGTCAAGACCGCCTTATACGCAGAAAGGCAGTCAAAAATCGTACTCATTTACAGCAGCAGATCGGTGGATGAAACCTTGTTTTATGCGGAACTAAACGTTCTGCAGGAAGCGTTTCCGGACAGGTTCAGGATCATCTATGTTTCCAGTGGCGCTAAGAACCTGCTCATGGCCAGGCTCAATGTGTTCCTGATTGAAAAAGTAGTACACGAGTATCTGGAATACGACAAAGCCGATGCTTTGTTTTATACCTGCGGACCGATCGACTACATGGTCACTTGCCGGATCAAGTTGCTGGAACTTGGGTTTGCGCTGGCCCAGATTAAAAGGGAGACATTTGTGCTGCCGGAAGATGAGGTGGATGAGGACGACATGACTGAAAAAGTAATTAAAGACACCAATACCTACGCGGTGATTTTGAAGGTGAAAGGAGCGGAACACCGGATAGCTGTGCCGTACGACCGCACGATCCTGCAGGTGGCGCTGGACCAGAAGATCGAAGTGCCTTACAGTTGCCGTGCCGGAATTTGCAGTACCTGCACGGCTACCTGCACCCAGGGCCATGTACATATGGACTATAATGAGGTTTTGGTGGATCAGGAGATTGCTGCGGGACGGGTTTTGATCTGTACCGGACATCCTACTGAAAATGAGACCACAATAGTATGGTAAGACTGAAACATATGGGTGTAATTTGTGTTTTGTAATTCAGTAAGATAGATACTTTTTAAGGATATTGGCTTACCTTTGCCCTCCTTAAAACTGATGTCCGTCCGGGTGTATTCCGGGTGCTCTAAAAGCAGGTTATTTGGTCTGCTAGGAGGGGAAAAGCAAATGATAGTAACAGTTAACCTTTACAAAGACAGAATTCTGGATAGGTTAGATTTGTTTTGTAATGGAGTTGGCGGACAAATGCTTTGAGAAAAATGAACAACGAGCAGAAACTTTTAAAAAAACTTCAAGTTTTTAAATAGATATGAGTAAAAAGACCATAGACCTTGGCGAGCAAAAAGATGTAGAAGTATACGGGGCCAGGGTACATAACCTTAAAGATATAGACGTCTCTTTTCCGAGGAATAAATTGGTTGTGATTACCGGCCTGAGTGGCAGTGGTAAGTCCTCACTGGCTTTTGACACGATCTACGCCGAAGGACAGCGCCGGTATATGGAAACATTCAGCGCTTATTCCCGACAGTTTATGGGCGGTATGGAAAGACCGGATGTGGATAAAGTGTCAGGACTGAGTCCGGTGATTGCCATAGAGCAAAAAACAACCAGTAAAAACCCACGCTCTACCGTAGGTACCATTACGGAGATCTACGATTTTATGCGCTTGTTGTACGCCCGTACCGCCGATGCCTATTCCTACAATACAGGGGAGAAGATGGAGCGTATGAGTGAGGACCAGATCCTGCAGAACATCTTCAAGAAATACGGTGATATGCCGGTCAACATCCTGGCACCGGTCGTAAAAGGTCGTAAAGGACATTACCGTGAGCTCTTTGAACAAATCCGCAAGCAGGGTTATGTAAAGGTGCGCGTGGATGGAGACATCCAGGATATTACGGCCAAAATGCAGGTGGACCGGTATAAAATCCATGACATTGAGATTGTGGTGGATAGGTTACTGGTGGACCGAAAAGACCTGAAGCGTTTACAGGATTCTTTACAAACAGCCATGCGGTTGGGTAAAGGGGTAATCAAGATCAGTGATAAGGAAAACAATGTTTCCCACTTCAGTAAGTTCCTGATGTGTCCGACTACCGGGATCTCTTATGATGAACCGCAGCCCAATAGCTTTTCGTTCAACTCGCCTTACGGGGCTTGCGAGAACTGCGACGGACTGGGCTATATCTTTGTAATCGATAAAGAATCGGTGATGCACAATCCAAAACTGAGCATTGTCAACGGGGGACTGGCCCCATTGGGTGAATACAGGGATGTATGGATGTTCCAGGTGCTGAAAGCCCTGGCCAAGAAATATAATTTTTCGCTTTCCACTCCGCTGGAGAAACTGAGCGAGGAGCACATCAATATCATTTTGAACGGTTCGCATGAACTGCTTAGTGTGGCGGTAGAGTACAACAAATGGAATGTTCAGAACTACCAGATTACGTTTGACGGGATCATTAAATTGTTAGAAGAGCAGCAGGAACGCAAGGGAGAAGGAGCGGCAGACGATATGGAAGCTTTCCGGAAACTGAAAACCTGTCCTGTTTGCAATGGGGCACGGCTTAAAAAAGAAAGTCTCCATTTTAAAATAGACGGCAAGAACATTTTCGAACTGGCCGATATGGACATCAATAGTTTGAAGAACTGGTATACGGATGTAGAAAGCAGGTTGAACGAAAGACAGAACACCATTGCCAAAGAGATTTTGAAAGAGATCAGGGCCAGGTTAGGCTTCCTGACTGATGTTGGGTTGAATTATTTGTCGCTCGACCGTACAGCCAGGACTTTGTCGGGCGGTGAAGCACAACGCATCAGGCTGGCTACACAGATCGGATCGCAGCTCATGAATGTGATGTACATCCTGGATGAGCCGAGCATTGGTCTGCACCAGCGCGACAATGAGCGTCTGATTAATGCCCTCAAGAACCTAAGGGATTTGGGGAATACCGTATTGGTGGTGGAGCACGATAAAGACATGATATTGGAGGCAGATCATGTGATCGACGTGGGTCCGGCTGCGGGTGTACATGGCGGACAAATCGTCGCGCAGGGTACACCGGCGCAGATTTTGAAGTCTGGTACGCTGACTGCTGCCTATCTGAATGGCGATAAAGGGATCGAAATCCCTAAGAAACGGAGGAAGGGCAACGGACATAAACTGTCGATCATCAAAGCCAGCGGACATAACCTGAAAGACGTATCGGTAGATTTTCCATTGGGCAAGTTCATCGCTGTTACCGGCGTCTCCGGCAGTGGCAAGTCCAGCCTGATTACTGAAACGCTGTACCCGATCCTGAACCATCATTTTTTCAGGGCCAAGAAACATCCTCTGCCTTACGAGAAGATCAACGGACTGAAAGATATAGATAAGGTAATAGAGATCGACCAGGCGCCGATTGGGCGTACACCAAGATCCAATCCTTCTACTTATACAGGGGTGTTTTCGGACATCCGCAATTTATATGTGCAATTACCCGAAGCGAAGATTAGAGGCTACAAACCCGGTCGCTTCTCCTTTAACGTAAAGGGCGGACGCTGTGAAACCTGTCAGGGCGGTGGTATGAAGGTCATCGAAATGAATTTCCTGCCCGACGTACAAGTGCCATGTGAAGAATGCCAGGGCAAACGCTACAACAGGGAAACCCTTGAGGTGCGTTACAGGAGCAAATCGATCAGTGATGTGCTGGACATGAGTATTGAAGATGCCTGTGTGTTTTTTGAAAACATGCCGGTGATTTACCGTAAGATCAAGACCCTGAAGGATGTCGGACTAGGCTACATTACCCTCGGACAATCGTCTATTACTTTGTCGGGCGGTGAGGCGCAGCGGGTGAAACTAGCGACAGAGCTTTCTAAAAAAGATACAGGTAGTACCTTTTATATCCTGGACGAGCCGACTACAGGTCTTCATTTTGAAGACATTAATGTATTGCTGGGCGTGCTGAATGAACTGGTAGATAAAGGAAATACGGTATTGGTGATTGAGCATAACCTGGATGTCGTTAAGGTGGCCGACTGGGTCATCGATCTCGGTGAAGAAGGTGGCGCTGGGGGTGGCAGGATCATCTTTGAGGGAACACCTGAGGGACTGATCCAGAATCCGATCAGTCTGACCGGTAAGTTTCTAAAAAAGGAAATGCCATGAAAACCAGGCTAAACGATTTTCTGCCGGATGCTTCGGCACCGCAAGACCTGTATGCAACACAAGGGCTTGACAGCGATGGTGATTTCAAAATTGTTCTCCCGGAAGACATCAAAGCGCTGTTCAAACAGAGGGAACTGTTTAGTCACAAAGGTACGTATGGCCATGCGCTGATGATAGCCGGTTCTGAAAAAACCATGGGAGCGGCTTTGCTGTCCGCAATGGGCTGTCTGCATGCCGGTGCCGGTCTCACCACATTGGCCATTCCGCAAAGCGGATTAGCTGCTTTAAACACCGCACTGCCGGAAGTCATGTATGTTTCCAAAACCGATTTATTGGCCGACAATACCTTATTAAAGAAATATACGGCCATCGGTGTAGGACCGGGCCTTTCTGCAGGTGGTGGCCATGCGATGGATGACATCCGGCTGTTCGAGCAACTCATCAAATCGAAACACAGTATGGTGGCCGATGCAGACGCCCTGGCTTTGTTGAAGAGCCAATTTCGTTCTTTAGCGAAAGATTCTGTGCTGACTCCGCACATGAAAGAATTTGATGCCTTGTTTGGAACACATAAAACCTGGTGGGAACGTCTGGAAACCGCAAGACTGAAGGCCAGGAAAAAAGGCATTGTCATTGTGCTGAAAAACCAGTTTACTTTTATTATTGATCAGGAAGGAAGGGTTAGCATCAATCCTACAGGAAACCCGGCCATGGCGCAGGGTGGCATGGGTGATGTACTAACGGGCGTCATTACAGCGTATCTGGCACAACAATACACCGCTGCTGAAGCAGCTATTTTAGGTTGTTATTTTCATGGTAAAGCAGGCGATGAACTCGCCGCAAGTAGTTTCAGTGTCACTGCATCGCAATTGGCGCTGCAAGTCCCGAAGACAATTAAGGCATTTATTGGTTAGAAAAGGTTAGATGGATACGTTGCCCGCAACGATCATCTGGTCCATGGTAGGACTTGGACTTCCGCCTCTTTTTTCAAGCGTTACCGCAAAGGTCTGTGCCGAAGCAACGTCCTTCATGTTCACCAGTATTTCAGAAGCGTCCTGATCTACATCGAATACACCGAGGTCCACTGGTTTGCCGTTCACCAATGCCCAAAGTTGGTACTGGTGCGCTTTATCTGTTGCAGGCAGATGCATTTTGGAGTTGTCCATCATCACATGGTTACCTTTGATATGCCAGTAGACCATCATGTTGGCATTTGGATCCATAGGAGTTCCCGCTAATTTTACAAACTTCCAGTCCGGATCAACAGCCATATCGGCCACTTTTTGCAGTTGCGCATTGGTCTCCTTCATGAAATTCACGGTACTGGTAAATTTCTCTTTGTCCACGCTCAGTTCCGCGATCTGTACTTTAGCACTTCCGAGTTCATTATGCGCTGAATACAAGGCCACCGCACTAACGATCAGCAAAGCCACACAAGCTACCAGCGCAATCCGAAGGGTCCTGATTTTAGATTCGTAATTAGAATATAAGGGCACGACGACCGGCTCGGCTGCGGGTGGAATTAATTTTATTTCAGGTAATGCTTGCTCAGTTGCAGGTAATCCACTGAGCTGTTCAATATGCTGAGTTTTGGTTCCTGTAATGCTTTCCAGTATTTTATCTTCCAATCCCTCCGCAGGATGCACCGCATACTGCAACGCATATTGCTCCATAGCAAGCTCAATGGCGTCAATCTCCTGTTTTACTTCAGGATATTTGACTGCCATTGCTTCAACTTCACTTTGCTCAGGGGCGCTTAACTGCCCCAGAACGTAAAGTTCAAGTATGCCAGATTCAATATATGCTTTTCCTTCTTCCACCTTAATTAAAATGCTTTCTTAATTCCATAATGGCCATCCTGATCCGGGTTTTCACCGTGCCTAATGGCAAATTCAACTCCTCTGCTGCCTCGACATGTGTGTATCCTTTGAAATACACCATATCTAAAACATCATTAAATTCTGGTTTAAGTGCTGTCACCATATCCTTTAGTCCCAGAAGATCCGAATTGAAGACAACCTCCTTTTGCGAATCAATGAAATCTACGTTATTTTCTATATCTTGGTTTTTACCGGCATTTCTAAAGTCTTTAGAACGCAGCTTATCGATTGAGAGGTTACGGGCGATGTTCATCATCCAGGTAAACAGACGGCCTTTGCTGCTGTCGTAACTTGAACCGGAGTTCCAGATTTTAATAAAAGTTTCCTGTAAAAGATCTTCAGCAACCTCGGTTTGCGGAATAATCCTTGAAATTACCCCCATTAATGCACCGGAATACATGTCATACAGTGCACGAATAGCTATCGTATCCTGAGATTTCAGTTTACTAACGAGCTCGTCTTCTGATAGCGATATTTTTTTATTCGGTGCCAATGGAATGCTAATATACAGAAAGTACAACAACAACAATATACAAAATTGTTTTTGTTACTTCATTGGGGAATGCTTTTATAAAAGCGCTATGCAACAGCAATAAGAGTTGCCTGGCCTGCTCCCTTCTGAAATATTAAAGCGTATTGACGGGGTTAAAGTCGAACAGGTGTTTTTCAGCATGGTAAGAAGAACGCACCAGCGGGCCGCTTTCTACATACTTCAATCCCTTAGCCAGACCGATCTCCTTGTATTTGGCAAACTGATCGGGATGGATCCAGTCAACTACAGGATGGTGGTTTCTGGTAGGCTGCAGGTATTGTCCGAGGGTAAGGATATGCACACCATTGGCAACCAGGTCGTCCATAGCTTCCAGGATATCATCCTCTGTTTCGCCCAGGCCCATCATGATTCCGGTCTTGGTCCGCAATCCAAATTCCGAAATGCGTTTCAGGCATTCCAGGCTCCGGTCGTACTTGGCCTGCACGCGTACCTGTTTGGTCAGTCGCCTCACCGTTTCCATATTGTGTGACACCACCTCAGGCCTTTCTTCAAGCACACGGTAGAGGTTGTCCCACTGGCCCCTGAAGTCAGGTATTAAAGTTTCAAGTGTAGTTTCAGGACTCTCCCTGCGGATGGCCTGCAGCGTTTCCGCCCAGATGATCGAACCGCCGTCTTTTAAATCGTCACGGTCCACCGAGGTAATCACACAGTGTTTCACCTGCATCAGTTTTACAGAGTTGGCCACGCGGTTGGGCTCATCGGTATCTACCGCTTTTGGTCTGCCGGTCGCTACCGCGCAAAAAGAACAGGATCTGGTACAGATATTTCCCAGGATCATAAAGGTCGCAGTACCCGCACCCCAGCACTCACCCATATTCGGACAATTGCCACTTTCACAAATGGTGTGAAGCTTATGCGTGTCAACCAGACTGCGGACCTGTGCATATTCTTTACCTACAGGCAGCTTTACTCTAAGCCAGTCTGGTTTACGTTGTACGGGGTTTGCTGAAACAACCGGAAGTGCGATCATGCAGCAAAGTTAAGCAATAGGATTCAATTGTTCTAAACCTGAAATGTTAGTGCGGTGTAATGTTCTGATCTTCTGTTTCCTTTCCTCTTCTTTTGCCTTCACTGAATCCTTTAGGAACAGCTCAGGCTCCCAATAGGGCTTGATCCGGTTCCAACCGCAGCAAGCCCCAAGAGCCCCCGCTTTTGGCCCTGGCCTCAAGTGGAGCGCATGTACCCGATGAAAAGTAGGGGATGAAATGAGGACTTAACATTTGAGACCCCCTTTTTTAGCATTAAGGAACGGTGCATGGGATACTTTTACGAATTCATAGCCTAAAACCAATATAAACATGAGCCCTAATCCTTTGCGAAAACTTCTTTTCGGCATTTGTATTTTCAGTACGGCCTTTTTCGCCTGTAAAAAAACGTCGAAAGTAGAGGAAAAGAAAACGGAACCGGAAGTGGTTGTTCCGCAACGTTTCAACATCAATGCCAGTCTGACGACACCCAACCCAAGTGCAGAGGCCAATAAATTATATCAGTTCCTGAAGGAAAATTACGGAAAGAAGACCCTCTCAGGTGTGATGACGCTCAATAGTTTTGATGAAACCAATTGGCTGAAGACAAATACGGGAAAGGAACCTGCAATTATCGGACTTGATTTTATGCATTGCAACAGAGGTTATACCTGGTACGACAATAAAGCACCGGTCAATGATGCCAAAACTTATTGGGCTAAAAATGGCATTCCGGTATTGCTCTGGCATTGGCGTGATCCGTCCAGAACCACCGAAGAATTCTATTCCAATAAAACGACTTTTGACATTTCTAAAATCAATGATCCCGCTTCAACGGAATACAAGGCCATGCTAGCCGATATCGACTATGTTGCCGGACTGCTCAAGGAATTGCAGGTGGCCAAGGTTCCGGTCATCTGGCGACCCCTGCATGAAGCGGCAGGTGGTTGGTTCTGGTGGGGTGCCAAAGGCGCTGCACCCTGCAAGAAATTGTACCAGCTGATGTACGACCGGATGGTGAATTACCACCAGCTCAACAACCTGATCTGGGTCTGGACACGCGAGCCCAATGATGAAGCCTGGTATCCGGGTGATGCTTATGTTGACATCATCGGCAGGGACATTTATAAAGAAGGCGACCATGGTTCGCAGCTGGCCGAGTTTAATGCCATGAATACCCTTTACGGCAGTAAAAAGATGATCACGCTGAGCGAATGCGGATCGATACCTGATGTCGACAACCTGACCAAAGATGCCGCGGCCTGGTCTTGGTTCATGCCATGGTATGGAGACTATACGCGCTACAGTAAACACAATTCCCTGGAGCTCTGGAAAAAGATGTTTGCCAGCAGTTATGTAATCACCCTGGATGAGATGCCATCCTTAAAAAATTAGTAAGTTTAAAATGAATATGAGCATGAAATATTTTTTAGTTCTGATCGGCTTGTTTTGTGGAAGCCTGGCGAACGCCCAAAAGCGTATGCCCATTGATCCGCTGGCCACCAAAGAAACCAGGGCACTTTATCAAAATCTCTATAAATTGTCCGCAAAGCATACCTTGTTTGGGCACCAGCATGCCACGGAATACGGGCATGGCTGGTCTGGCGATGCGGACCGCTCTGATGTGAAATCCGTCACCGGTTCCCATCCGGCAGTAATTGGTTTTGACCTGTCGGAGTTGTCCGGCAGACCGGCCGCCCAGATTGAGCAGACTAAAAAAAGGTTGCAGCAGCTGGTCGTGGATACCTATAATAGAGGCGGAGTGGTCACCCTGGCCTGGCATTTCAACAACCCCGTTTCGGCGGGTGATTTTTACTGGAAAGATTCAGTATCCCTGCCCGCGGTGAAATACATCATCCCCGGAGGGGAGGCACATGATAAGTACATAGCCATTTTGAAGACAGTGGCCGACTGGGCCAAAAGTCTGAGGGGCAAGAATGGCGAACTGGTACCGGTGATTTTCCGTCCTTTTCACGAGTTTGACGGCGACTGGTTCTGGTGGGGTAAGTCACACTGTACAACTGAAGAATTCAAATCTCTTTGGAAGTTTACGGTTTCCTACCTGAAGGACACGGCTGGGGTACATAATTTTATCTATGCCTTTTCGCCAGACAATACATTTAAATCAGAAGCGGATTATCTGGAACGTTACCCAGGCAATGATTATGTAGACATGCTGGGCATGGACAATTATGGCGACATGGGCCGTTATGGCAAATATGACCTGGATGCTGCGGTAAGGAAACTGCAAATCGTATCCGGTTTGGCGGAAAAGAACGGCAAACTGGCCGCATTTACAGAAACCGGGCTGGAGTCGCTGGTGAACCCCAACTGGTGGAACGATGTGCTGCTCAAAGTGATGAAGAGCGACAAGATCAGGATGAGTTATGTGTTGGTCTGGCGCAACGATACCCGCAGTCCGACACACTTTTATGCGCCATATCCCGGTCACCCGAATGTTCCTGATTTTCAACAATTTTATGAAGACCCCTATACGCTTTTTGAAAAGGACCTGAAAGGGATTTATAAATAAGGATTGGTATATTGATGGAGAAAAGGATGGGAAGGAATCTAAAAATATGGTTTTGCGCTGTGCTGGGAATGCTCCTTGGCAGTTCTGCGTTTGCGCAGTACAACCAATACCAGTTTTCCCATCTTGACATCAATAACGGATTGCCGCACAACGATGTCAACTGCTTTTATAAAGACGCCAAAGGTTTTCTTTGGTTGGGCACCATGGGCGGACTGGCCCGTTATGACGGATACAGTTTTAAGGTCTACCGTCACCGGATCAAGAACAAGTCGACCATTAGCGACAGTGATGTAAGGACCATCACCGAAGGGCCGGATGAGAAGCTGTGGATTGAGACCCGTGCCGGGATGGATATTTACGATCCTGTTACCGAACAGTTCGATCATGACATCAAGCCGGAGCTGCATCAATTTGGGGTTTCCGAAAGCCAGATTAGTCTGCTCAGAAAGGGAAGATCGGGCAATTTCTGGTTTGTATCTGCGGCCACAGGTGCATACAGGTACAATGCGGGTACCGGAAAAACATTACGGATTTCTCATGAAGTCAGGCGCGATAATTCTATATCCGCAAGTCCGATTATAGACCTGGCGGAAGACCAGAAAGGCAATGCCTGGATGATCCATGCGGATGGCACACTGGAGGTGGTCAGTCACAATACCGAAACTGTAGCGCAACGGATAGACCTTTCTTCTAAGTTTTCCAACAGGGAGAGCGACAGTTACCGCCTGTTCATCGACCGTCAGGGACTGGTCTGGATCTACGACATTTCTACCTCCACCGGGATTTATTATTTTGATCCGCTGAAAGGTGTACTGAAAAAGATCAGCAAGAGTTCTTCAGATGTACGGCTCAATTCCGATATCGTGACTGGTATTGTTCAAGACAACAACGATAAGATCTGGATCGGTACAGACCATGGGGGCATCAACCTGATCGATAAAAAAGATTTCAGCGTCAGCTATATCCTGAACAATGAAAACGACAGCAAAAGCTTGAGTCAGAACAGCATCTCCAGCATTTATTATGATAACCTGGGCATGGTATGGATCGGGACTTTCCGCAAGGGGGTCAATTTTTACCATCCAAATATCATCAAGTTCAACCTGATCAAGCATTCGTCTGATCCAAATAGCCTGATCTATAGCGACATCAACAGGATGGTGGAAGATAAGGCCGGCAACATCTGGATTGGTACCAATGGAAAAGGACTGGTGTATTACAACCGGAAGAACGGACAGTTTACCTCTTACCGCCATGATCCGGCCAATCAGAATAGCCTTTCGCACGATGCCATTGTGGCCATTTATATCGACCGTTTCGAAAAACTCTGGATTGGTACGTATACCGGCGGTTTTGATTACCTCGACAATGGCCGCTTTGTACATTATAAATACAATGCCGCAGATCCGGAAAGCCTGAGTGATAACAAAGTATCTGACTTTCTGGAAGACTCATCCGGCAGGTTCTGGATTGCCACCATGGGTGGCGGACTCAACCTGTTTGACCGCAATACAAAGAAGTTCAGGCGTTATACCCAGCATGAGCAACTGATCAGTTCGGATTATGTATTTAAGGTACTGGAAGATTCGCACCATAATATTTGGATCGGGACATCTTATGGCATGAACGTATTGCCCAAAGGTGGACAGCATTTCATTCGCATGATCAATAATGTTAATAAGGAAAACAGTTTGGTCAACGACAACATCAATAGTTTTATTGAAGACCGCAAAGGTTATATATGGATCGGTACGCGTGACGGCCTGAGCATTTACAAGCCCAGAAACAAGGTATTTCAGAATTATACGGTGGAGAATGGCTTGCCGGACAACAACATCATGGACATCCAGCAGGACGATCATGGGGATATGTGGCTGAGCTCGTCCAATGGCCTATCCCGCATCTCGGTAACCTATGGAGGGAAATTAAGCCTGGTCATTAAGAACTTTGATGAGAACGATGGTCTGCAGGGCAAGGAATTTAACAGGATCGCCTCGGTAAAGTTGCGCAGCGGTGAACTGGCTTTTGGCGGGGCCGATGGCATTAATATTTTTCAACCCTCGCTGATCAAGACTTATAGTCAGCCTTTTAAATTGTTCATTACCGATTTCCAGTTGTTCAATAAAAGCGTAACCGCCAATGCTGCAGTAGATGGGAGGGTAATCCTGAAACAATCCATTTTTGATACCAGGTCGCTTACACTGGATCATGATCAAAATGTTTTCACTATCGAATTTGCCTCGCTCAATTATATCGGTCCGCATAAAGTAAAGCACCAGTACATGCTGGAAGGGTTTGACAAGAGCTGGATTACGGCCGACAATAATCTGCGCAAGGCTACCTATACCAATCTTGACCCCGGAACCTACGTATTTAAAGTCAGGGCATCCAGTACCGAAGACATCGCTAAAGCAGTTCCGGTAGTGTTGAGCATTCAGATTCTTCATCCTTGGTATACCTCTACGCTGGCTTACATTGTATATTTCCTAATGATCGCTGGAGCACTGTATTATTTCAGGCACAGGGGGATCCAAAAGCTAAGGCAACAGTTTGCCACTGAGCAGGAAAAGAAAGAAGTGCAGCGTTTGATTGAGCAGGAGAAAGTCGAATCGCAACGATTGCTGGACAATGAAAGGCTCGAGGCCATGCGCTTCCGTGAGCTGGACGCCATGAAGATCAAGTTCCTTACGAATGTAAGCCATGAGTTCAGAACCCCACTGTCGCTGATCCTGGCGCCGATCGACAAACTGCTGAAAGGTGGTTATGATAACCAGTTGAAGGAACAAGTTTCCCTGATCCAGAAAAATGCCAAGCGCCTGTTGAACCTGGTGAACCAGTTGCTGGACTTCCGTAAGATGGAACTTAAAGAGATCAAACTGCAGAAGCGGCCGGGGGATATCATTTCATTCAGCCGGGATATTACGTATTCGTTCAAAGACATTGCAGAGCAAAAAAATATCCAGTTGACCTTTAACGCTGCTTATGAAACGCTTAAGGTAAATTTTGACCACGACAAAATTGAGCGGATCTTGTTTAACTTGTTGTCGAACAGCTTTAAGTTCACGCTGGACAACGGGAAAGTCAACGTATCGCTGGATTGTATCATGATTGACCAGTACATGGTTGAGATCCGTGTACGTGACACCGGAATCGGTGTGGCCAAGGAAAAGCAGGAAAAGATCTTTGAAAGTTTCTTTCAGAATGACATACCCGATTCCATCATCAACCAGGGTAGTGGTATTGGACTGGCCATTACCAAGGAATTCGTCAAGTTGCACGGGGGTGAGATATTTTTGGAAAGTGACGAAGGAGTGGGCAGTTGTTTTACGATCCTGCTTCCTTTTGAAGAATTGAGAAATCAGAGTCAGACTGCCGAGAATTTTGTGGATAACCTGATTGCCGAAGAAGACCTGAACGGGCAGTCCGCAACCGTGACCATATCTGCTAAAAAAGCGACGGTGCTACTTGTTGAAGATGACGCTGATCTCCGCTTTTATCTGAAGGACAATTTGAAAGAGGATTTTAATGTCATCGAAGCCGGAAATGGCAAGGACGGTTGGCAAAAGGCCTTGTTCTACCATCCAAGCATTATTGTGAGCGATATTTCCATGCCTGAAATGACCGGAACGGAGCTTTGCAAAAAGATCAAGGCCGATTCCAGAACTACTCAAATCCCGGTGATTTTGTTGACCGCCCTGACAGGAGAAGAACAGGAACTCATGGGACTGGAAACCGGAGCTACGGATTACATGACCAAGCCATTTAGTTTCGAGATCCTGAACTCCAAGATCAGGAATATCCTGATCCAGCAGGAGTCGTACCGGAAACTCTATCAGAAGCAGGTTGAAGTACACCCTGCTGCGGTAGAGATGGAAAGTCCGGATGAACAGTTTCTGCAGCAGGTATTGCAGGAAATCGAAAAGAACATTGACAACAGCAATTTTTCAGTCGACATGCTCAGCAGCCTGATGCTAATCAGCAGGGTAACTTTATACAAAAGGATTGTAGCATTAACGGGCAAGACCCCGCTGGAATTTATCAAATCCTACCGGTTGAAACGTGCGGCGCAATTGCTGGAGCAAGGAAAGCTTACGGTGTCGCAAATCTGCTATAAGGTTGGTTTCAAGACCACCAAGAATTTTGTGAAGTCGTTTAAAGAAGAGTTTGATGTGTTGCCGTCCAAATATGCAGAACACCGGGATCAAACTCCGGCATGAGCTATCTGATTTAAAGCAATTGCGTATCTTTGTGCAGTTGCGAACTCATATAGAGCCACAATTTTTAGAAGCTATGCAGTCAGTAAGTACTTTTTTTAAAGAAGAAAACGATATTTTTTACCGTAGGGGCGAAGAGAAAGGTATCGAGAAGGGATCTTATAAGAAGTCTCTTGAAGTTGCCCGTAATTTTAAAGCTATGGGAGTTCCTGTTATCGACATCGCTAAAGGCACTGGTCTTTCCATCGAAGAGATAGAGAAATTGTAAAGGGTATACTTTGGTTATCTCCCGACTATAAGAAATCTTCTCTGGAGGGTGTAAAGGCATCGATGAGCATTCCAGGCTCCAGGCACAAACAACCGTGAAGGACATGTGGAGGTACATAGTAGCCGTCACCTTGCCTGATGAGTTTTATTTCATTCCCAATGGTCATTTCAAACACACCACTCTCCACATAGGTGACCTGGCTGTGGGGGTGCTGGTGGAGATCGCCTACTGCACCACTTTCAAACTTTGCTTTAACCAGCATGATTTTGTCATCATAACCAAATACTTGCCGCTGAATACCCTTACCTGGAATCACCCACTCTATGTCTTTTTCAAATTGAAACAGTTCACTACTTAACATGATGCAAAGATATTAAATGTCGTTCATTTTTACCTTGAAATCAGCACCGTTGAGCCTGTTTTTGTTGCTGCCTTGGTGTTGTTGTTATTGCATTTTCCAAGCAGGCTATAAATGATGACAAAAATAACAATAGTGGAAAGGCAGCCTCCACCAAGTTTTTTGGCTCCCCAGCCGGCAATAATTGTTCTGAAAAAATTGTTCATCGTATGGTGTTTATCATTAAACACGGTGAGGGCAGTAATGTTTAAACTGTCGCAAGTGAAATTCAGGCCATTATCCCTTTACATGGTCTGAAAATAATCTAAATCACAAAAAAATGAAAACAAATGTAGAAATATTGGAAAAGTTTAGTTAGTTTAATGTGAAATAGAAAAGAGATGAGGCCGGAATTAACAACAGATAACATAGATGTTTTGCGTGATTTTATAGAATATTCTGTCTACGATAAGGCCAGAACGGAGATGAATATCGAGTCGCATCATAAATGGGTAAACCAGGTGGCCGGCCATCAGATGATTTTTGTGATGACGGAGATTGCATCTACTTTGGGAGAAAAACAGAGCCCGAACCGCATGAGGCGGTTAAGACAATTTATTAAAGAACTGGCTGCGCTTGCTGCACGTAACAAAGAGATCAATAAGGCGGCAGGTGTCAGGTATGCCAATTTGCAACTGACTGAAACCCTGGACGCTTTTCTGATAGAGATGACAAAGGTGGTTGACGATATGCTGGAGCCTGCAGAAAAAGCTTTGTTAAATTAATAAATACATTCCCGCTTTACATTAGCTAACTGATCCTATATGAACAATTCGGACGAAACGACCCTGCATCAGGAAAAAACCTTCAGTCATATTGATTATAGAGATAAAGGCTTAAAAAACCGTGAATTTCTAAGATGTGAGTTCCATAATTGCGATTTCTCTAATAGTGATCTCAGTGGAAATGATTTTGCAGACTGTAAATTTTTCAACTGCAATTTTTCACTGACCAAGGTCATAGGCACTGGCTTTAGCAATGCCTCATTCGCAGACTGCAAGGTACTTGGGATAGATTTTGCCACCTGCAATAAGTTTTTGTTTTCCTTCTCTTTCAAAAAATGTGCGCTGGACTATTCCACCTTTTATGGTACTAAACTCAGGAAGACAGTGTTTGTCGATTGCTCAATGAAAGAAACTGACTTTGAAAGCTGTGATCTCAGTGCAGCAGTTTTTTCTGGCTGTGATCTTTTGCGGACTTCTTTTGTAAAGGCCAATCTTGAAAAAGCAGATTTTAGAACAGCAATTAATTTCAGCATTGACCCATCAACTTGTAACCTTAAAAGGGCACGTTTCTCTTCGGATCATCTGGCAGGACTTCTGGATCACTTCAACCTAGACATTGATTATAGTGGCTAGCTACTGAGCTACTGCCCGGTCTGAATCAAAACCAGTAAATAGGCCGTCTGAATGAAGCATTAACATTTGCGTCCCCCTTTTTTAGCAATACAGCATTTGGTTGTCTCTAGTTTAGCATTCAGAAACCCATCCCATGGGCTTCTGTAATTAAACCAAATATGACGACCAAACATGAAAACAACAAGAACGAGTTGTAGTGAATGGATTTTTATCCTGTTCATGATCTTTACGCTAAGCGGAATCTCAAACTCCAGTTACGCCCAGACCAGTGCAAGCAGAATTATTGCCGGTGTTGTTGCCGATGAAAGCGGAACAACATTGCCAGGCGCTGCGGTAATGGTCAAGGGAACCAAAACCACCGCGCTGACCAACGGAGATGGCAAATTTACCATTGCAGTAACTTCAAATGACAACGTACTGGTGGTTTCTTATGTGGGGATGACCACCAAAGAAGTAACGGTAGGCAGCAATGCTGTAGTCAACATTACCCTTCAGTCATCCACTTCCACTTTATCAGATGTCGTGGTGATCGGTTACGGTACGCTGCGGAAATCTGAACTGACCTCTGCCATTTCTTCCGTATCGCAGAAAGACATCAAGAACCTGCCTGTGGCGGGTATTGACCAGGCGCTACAGGGAAAAGTAGCCGGGGTGACCATCAGCAATAACGGCGGACAGCCTGGTGGCGGTGTTTCTGTACGGATCCGGGGGCTAACCTCTACAGGATCGAACAACGAACCTTTATATGTAATTGACGGAGTGCCGATGGGTGCTAAGAGCACTTCATTGGAGCAAAACTTCCTGGGCGGTGGTTCAGGGCAGACTGGCCAGAGTGTGCTGGCTACACTGAACCCTGCTGATATTGAAACGATAGACATCCTGAAAGATGCATCTGCACAGGCCATTTATGGAGCCCGTGGTGCTAATGGTGTAGTGCTGATCAATACGAAAAGGGGAAGGGCCAATCAAGGTAAGGTCACTTACGATGCTTACGTGGGTATGGCTGAAATTCCAAAGAAACTGGACATCATGAATCTGCGTCAGAATGCGGAATACATGAATTCCCTGGTGAATGAGGTAAGGGCAGTACCCGGAAGCGGACTCGACAGCATTACGGAATTCAAAAACCCCTCATTGTTGGGTAATGGTACAGACTGGCAGGATGAAATCTATAGAAGGGGCTTTACACAAAGTCACCAACTGTCCTTTTCAGGCGGATCAGAGAAAACGCAGTTTTATTTTTCAGGAGGTTATCTGAACCAGGAAGGTACATTGATCAAGACCGGTTTTGAAAGGGTAACCCTGAGAGCCAATATCGATCACCAGGCTACCAGTTGGCTGAAAACCGGTATTACGGCCAATCTATCCAGAAGCGACCAGCAGATCGGCCTTTCGGATGGTTTTGATGCGGTGACCAGTACCGTTTTGTACAATAGTCCGGCTACCCCGGTGCGCGATATCAATGGTAATTTCATTTCTACTAACGTGATCGGCGGCAGTACCTTCGGCAATCCGAACAACCCGGTAGCGCTGGCCAGTCTGCGAGACGTGAGCAACCAGACCTCTAAGGGGTTCGGAACGGTATATGCTGACCTGAAGATCATTGATGGACTGACCATCAGGTCTGAAGGCAACTTTGACTTTAGCCTGAGCAGCGATAAAGCTTATCAGCCTTATATTCAAAATGCAACCACCAAAGCCGTGATCCTAAGTCCGTCGAGGCTGCGCGAGCAAAGAAATAACAGCCTCTACTGGGCTATGAAAAACTATGCCAATTACAACAAGAATTTCGGTAAACAAAGCGTTGGTGCTACGGTTGGCCATGAGGCACAAAAATCCAAATACGATTACATCAATGCCAACCGGAATGACCTGGTGCTGAACCTGCCAAACCTGAATGCCGGGGATGCAGGACTGACCCAGGGAATTGGCGCCGGTGCTGGCATCTGGAGCATGGAATCGGTCTTTGCGCGGTTAAACTATACCTACGACAACCGTTACGCAGTTAGCGGAACCATACGCCGGGATGGTTCATCCAGTTTTGGTGACGGACACAAATGGGGGACATTTCCTGCAGTCTCTGCTTCATGGACATTGAGCAACGAATCCTTCTTAAAAGATATCAAATACATTAATTATTTGAAATTGCGTGCCGGTTACGGGGAGGTTGGCGGACAAGATGCTGGTGGTAACAATTTGTACTCGGCCAACATCACGCTGTTCGGTACCGCACCTTTCGGTGCAGGAGGTTTGCCTTCCAATGTGGCCAACCCGCTCATCACCTGGCAGTCGGTAAAAACATACAACGCAGGTTTGGATCTGACTACCTGGTCTAAGAAACTGGAGTTCAGTCTGGATGTATACAAGAAAGTAACTTCAGATATGTTGCTGGCTACACAATTGGAGGCCTTCTCTGGTTTGGGTACTGCCTGGAACGACATCCAGACGCCGACTACCAACGATGGAAAGATGACCAATACCGGATTTGATATCGGGTTGACTTCATACAACATCCAAAGCAAAAACTTCAGCTGGAAAACAAATATTGTATTTAGCCGCTACAAAAACGTACTGAATTACCTGAACAAACCGGATGCGACCCTGATCGGTAACTATGATGAATATGGTACAAAATCGGTGGTGACTGTTTCACAGCGCAACGGTCCGCTGGGTACTTTCTATGGTTATGTCACCGATGGCCTGTTCCGGTCACAGGAAGAACTGAACAACGGCATAGATTACGGTCTGCCGGTAGCTCCGGGCAGTTTATGGTTGGGCGATATCCGCTTTAAAGACCTCAACGGTGATGGTGTGGTGAACGACCAGGATGTAACCGTGATCGGTAACCCGAATCCGGATTTTACCTACGGCTTTACCAACACTTTTAGCTGGAAAGGCATTGACCTGTCCATCTTCCTGTATGGTAGTCAGGGTGGTGACATCTTCAACTATAGCCGCAGGCAGACAGAGGCATTGAGTTCGGCCTACAACAACCAGTTGAGCACCGTGCTGAACAGGTACAGCGCCAGCAATCCCAATGGTGACCTGCCGCGGTACAACCAGTGGCACAACAACAACAACCGGATTTCTGACCGCTATATAGAAGATGGTTCTTACCTCAGAATCCAGAATGTGGCTTTGGGTTACAGTTTGCCTAAATCATTGATCAGCAAGGTAAAAGTAAGCAACGCGCGTTTCTTTGTATCTGTACAGAACCTGTATACCTTCAGCAACTACTCTGGATATGATCCTGAGTTGGGCGCAACCAACAACAACATCAGGTTCATGAATATTGACAATGGCCACTATCCGGTTCCAAGAACATTTACCATCGGAACCAATATTGAATTCTAACGCCTAAAAATTAAAGTAATGAAAAGAACTAATCTCACCATCATATTTTTTGCGGTAGCTTTATTTGGGGCGGCCTGTAAAAAGAGCTTTTTGGACAACCCGTCGCAGACCGGGCCTACGACTGAAAATTATTATACGGATGCCACCCAGGTAAACGGGGCGACCGGATTGCTGTACAATTCGGTATGGAACGACTGGTCGGACAAAGCCTTCATCTCTGTCGGAGATGTACTGGGCGGTACCGTGACCGGTGTACAGGGCAATGCACAATACAATTCATTTTACAATTTCAACATCCAGAGTACCGACGGACTGGTGATGGATACCTGGAAATCCTGCTATAAAGCAGCCGGACAGGCCTCTGTTTTGATCCATACCTTTATGGACAAAAAGGCTACTGTTGCAGATCCTGCTTACCTGGATGTGGGTATCGCTGAAGCGAAATTCATCCGGGGCTTTGCTTATTTCTATATCGGTCGTGCCTTCGGCGATGCGCCGATCGTGGAGAATCCGGTAGATCTCACTAAAGCAGGCGCTCCGCAAACACCTCGTTACCTGCAAAAAGATGTACTCCGCTTTGCACTGGAAGACCTGAAATTTGCAGAGGCCAACCTGCCGGAAATCGCTGCACAGGACGGACGTGTGAACAAATACGCGGCTAAAGGATTGATGGCCAAAGTTTACTTATACCTAAAGGATTATGAGAATGCTCGTCTGAAAGCAAAGGAAGTGATCGACTATGCGGCTTCGACCAAAAGGATCGGGCTGAATCCTGATTTCCAGGGGATGTTCACCTCATCGGCCATTGCCAATAACAACAACAAAGAGATGCTGTTCTCCCTGAGGTGGCTGGCAGCCATGGGCTGGAACGGTGGTAACCGCTACATGTTGTACGTTGGTCCGCAACCCCTCCTGAAACCAAAACCAACTGGTGGCAACGGATATTCAGCTGTTGTTCCTTCATTCGACATGCTAAACGCGTCGACAGGATATGCTACGGGCGATCAAAGAAGAAACTGGTCGGTCATGCAACAAGGTTTTCATAAGGCAGACTGGGTCAATGACAATTTCCCAAATGGATTTACGTATGATACCACCGGTACAACCAGTGATTTTAAGATCCAGACCGGAACCAGGTCAAACATCCAGAAATATGTGGTAGGGCCGAACAGGACTTCAGAACTGGTTACGCCTGACAGCCACAATAGCATCTGTACCTATATGCTGCGTTATGCAGACATATTGCTGATCTATGCCGAAGCTGTATTGGCCGGAGGCGGATCAACCAGTGATGCAACAGCTCTGGCGGCGTTCAATGAGGTGCACAACCGTGCAGGTCTTGTGAGCCTGACCAGCATCACCCAGGATATCATCCTGCACGAACGTAAAGTAGAGTTTGCCTTTGAAGGCGATTACTGGTTTGACATCCAGAGACAGGGATTTGCAAAAGCACAACAAATGATAGCCGCACAGGAGCGTGGTACGGTAGGCGGAAACGGTCAGCTGACCAGCTTTAAGGCCACGCTTTCTTCGGCGAAACAGCTGTACCTTCCGGTACCGCAACCAGAAACAGTTATTAATCCTTTACTGCTTCAACCGGCAGTAGCTTATTATAAATAGAGATGAGAACGATCAAAAAATTGAGAATATTCCTGTTGTTGGGTATGGCAGGTGTATTGACTTTCAGCAGCTGTACCAAAGAGGAGCAGTCAGAAAGTACAGCCTCTAACAGTCCTGTGGCCAACAAACTTGATCCTGAAAAGGCAAGCGGCAACACCGTGCTGACCATTACCGGAAGCGGATTGGGTGGGATGACCAGTATTGTTTTTGAAAAGGGGGATGTCCCGGCATCTTTCAATCCGGTGCTGAATACGGACAATGCAGTTATTTTCCGTGTACCGGATACCGCAAACGGCGGTGCGCAGAACATCATCCTGACCAACAGGCTGGGTGTGCAGGTCAAAGTGCCGTTCAACGTAGTGGCACTTCCATTGGTAAATACGGCATCTAATTACAACTTTACCAACGGTACAGAGATTACGCTGGATGGTAACAACCTGGCAGACGTGACCACAGTGACGCTGGATGGTACCTCAACCGCGGTGACGATTGTGTCGAAAAGCAAGAAGCAACTGGTCATTAAAATGCCGGCAACAACGGCCAACAGTGCCAAGCTGGTGGTGACCAATTCCACCGGGCCGTTCACCACCAGTCAGGTGTTTGTCAACCTGGATAATGCCTATAAGATCTTTACAGATGACTATGGCAACGGATTCGAGAACGGCTCATGGGGTCCGGCTGCTGTCTCGACAGCTTTTGCCAAGACCGGTACTAAATCTTTCAAAGCGGGTTATAACAAAGGCAACTGGAGTGCAGATGGATTTGCCAACTGGAATGGCGTAGCGAGCATGCCGGAATACAATTACCTTTCTTTCTGGGTAAAAGGTGCTTCGCTGGATTATACACTTTATGTGACGGGCGATGCAAGGGCCGGAGGTTATGGAAACTCAGACCGGAGTGTGCCGATTATCATTCCTGCCAACGTGTGGACTTACTTCAAGATCCCAATGACTACATTGGATCTCTGGAGAAAAGGCCCGATGAAGCAATTGGGTTTCTGGATAGAAGGACCGGAGAAACAAGACGAGAGTTTTTACTTTGATGATGTGATCCTGGTCAAGTAATCTGCTATCTTTATGAATCTTTAACAGCGGTCCTGGTCTATGCCGGGACCGTTATCAAATCCAACCGAATGAAAACAACCTTTATCGCTTTGTTATGTGTTCTTGGGTTCACAGCCGCTGCGCAAAAGCAAACGGCTGTAAGCAGGCATGGCAAACTAAGTATTTTGAATGGCAGACTGGTAGACCAGCATCAAAAGGCACCGCAACTCAGGGGCATCAGTATGTCCTGGAGCATCTGGGGTGGCAAGAAATATTACAATCCTGAGGTGGTGCAATGGCTGGTGAAAGATTTTAACATCAGTTTGCTGAGGGTTGCTATGGGCATTGAACCCAATGGCGGATACCTCCAGGATTCTGTCGGACAAGAGCGGCTGATTGTCTCAACTGTCGATGCGGCGGTCAAGGCCGGAATCTATGTGCTGCTGGACTGGCACGACCACCATGCCAATGTGAACCAGGAGCGGTCGAGGTCTTTCTTCATCCGTATGGCCAAAAAATATGCTGGCGTACCCAATGTGATCTATGAGATCTGGAATGAACCGGAAAGAATCGACTGGGCCATAATTAAAGCTTATTCTACAGAAATTATCACCTCGATCCGCAAATATGATAAAGATAATGTGATTGTGGTCGGTTCATCCAGTTGGGACCAAAACGTGGATGTCACGGCAAAAGACCGGATCACCGGATTCAATAACATCGCCTATTCTTTTCACTTTTATGCATCTGATTCGAACCATCAGGAGAAACTGATGGCCAAAGCAGATGCTGCGATCGCGGCTGGACTGCCGTTGATTGTCACCGAATGGGGGGTAGGCGAATCGAATGGAGACGGCGTTTTTGACCTGGAAAAAACGAACAAATGGCTGACCTGGATGGAAAAGAACAAGTTGAGCTCGGCCAACTGGAACATTTCCGATAAAAAAGAAACGACGGCTTTACTGATGCCAGGGGCAAATGCCAAGGGCGCATGGTCCTTGTCGCAACTCACACCGGCAGGTCTTTACATCCGTAAAACGCTGATAGAACTCAACAAATGAAATCAATAATTGGCTTATGGGTTTTCGTTCTGAGCATTGGGACTGGCCTTTTTGGTCTCCCAATGCGGGGGAACGCACAGGTACTCAATTTTTATGGTGCCGCTCATAGCAATTTTCAATATACAGGGAGGGTGGATTTTTCAAATCCCTCCTTAACTCGTTTTTATGCACCTGGTGTGTATGTAACAGCATCTTTTTCAGGAAATACCTGCGAGATCCTGCTCAACGATGAAGAACTATATGGTAAGAACCACAACTACATTTCGGTGGTGGTGGATGACCGCCCAGCCAAAAGAATCAAGTTGCAGGAAAAGAACAATACCATCAATATCGGTCACGATCTGGGCAAGGGACCCCACACACTGGTGATATGCAAGAGCACAGAATCCGGGATCGGTTATCTTGAATTTATCGGGATTAAATGTGAAGCTTTGCTGAAACCTAAAACACAACCCTCCAGAAGAATTGAATTTATCGGTAATTCCATTACCTGTGGTATGGGGAGTGACCTGAGTATCCCATGTGGTTCGACAGCAGATTGGTTCGACCAGCACAATGCCTACATGGCGTACGGACCGCTTACGGCACGTGCTTTAAATGCGCAATGGCAGTTAACAGCCGTTTCGGGAATCGGATTGATCCACAGTTGCTGCGATATGAAGTTGACCATGCCGGATGTATACGATAAAATCAACCTGCGGGACAATGCCCTGCCATGGGATTTTTCAAAATATCAGGCTGATGTGTTGACCGTATGCCTGGGTCAGAACGATGGCGTGCAGGATTCGCTGAAGTTTTGCGGAGCCTATGTTTCTTTTATCGGTCAACTGAGAAAAGTCTACCCTAAAGCTACGATCATTTGTCTGACCAGTCCCATGGCCGATGATGGCCTTGCGGCAGTACAAAAAAAATATCTGGACGGGATTGTCTCGCATGTGAATGCCTCGGGTGATTCAAATGTGAACCACTATTACTTTTCCAAGCGCTGGGACAAAGGCTGCGGCAGTCACCCTTCATTGGATGAACACCGGGAGATTGCTGCTGAACTCAGCGCCGCGATCAAAAAGATCAAGCACTGGTAAGCCTGGTTACCAATCCAGTTTTAACAAGGACACCCCTTGTCTGGGCAGGTCAATGTGTAAGGTCAGACTCCCTCCTTTAACCTGTATTTTTTGTGAGGCACCCATGGTCTCCAATTGCCCGGCCTTTGCCAGTTCTGCGATCTGCGAATGAGTTGGCTGCTGCGGTGAACCCATCTTTTTCCAGACTTCGTAGGAATTGCTGTGCGTATTGTCGATCCTATATTCGGTAAACGTAACGGCCTTCACTGTAAGGCCATTGATGTTGACGGTGATTGGTTCTGCGGCACCCTGTTCGTCTGTATCATGATAATTCCAGACCATCACGCCCGCAGATTTTTTGTCCTTAGCCGCCAAAACCCCGATGTCCGTTTGCGCCCCCCTGATACTGGAGTCCAACACCTTTTTGAGGGGGTACATGCGGTTGCTGCTTGCTTCAACCCGGCTACCACCCATTTTCCCAAACATGCGGAATACATTCAGAACCGGTTTGTCTACCCCATTTGTCGCCAGATCACGAAAGCCATAAAACCAGGGTTGGTTTTCAAACTCAAAAGACCAGGAAACCGCTCCTTTAAAATTGATGCCATATTGATCTTCGAGTTCGTATTTACGGGCGAAAGTAGCTGCGGTATAGCTCGAATACATGGTGCCATTGCGGTAGGCATTGGAGGGGTTGGTGGCCATTCCGCAAGCTGCGCAACCTTCGGGGTCAGATTCCCCGATGATCAGCGGTATGTTTTTGGTCTGCGGATGAGCGGCCGCAATCCGGAAACCAGTCGCGATGTCATTCAATTGCGGCGCCATGTTCATCTGCACTTTTTTCCCAATCAGCCTGGGTGATCCCTTGGCATGGAAACTAAGCAGTTCGAGCGGCGCGCCGATCTTTCCTGTAGCATAATTGGTGTCAACTGTACAATGTTTGATGAAAGCATTGAGCCATTGTTGTGCGCCTTTACTGCCCGTACCGGCAATGTTCAGTCCGCCAATGCGCGCGGTAGGCAATGCCCGTTTCACCCCATCTGCCGCATAGTCGTACAGTTTAAAAAATTCCTGCTGTGTACCTTTCCAATAACCGTTCGGCTCATTCCAAACTTCCCAATACCAGCTTTCCACTTCCTTTTTTCCATAGCGGGCTACACTGTGCTTCACCCAGTTGTAAACCAGGTTTCCCCATTTTTTATAGTCTTTAGGCGGATATGCCCAACCTGTCATGATGTCGCCATAATTGTCGCCAGGCTTCCAGTGGTGGCGGTACGGTTCAGGATGGGTAGACAAAGCCTGCGGCATAAAGCCGATCTGCGCGAAAGGTTTCATGCCCCGCTTCACGTACGTATCAAAGATGCTGTCGATGATCGACCAGTTGTACACCGGATTGCCATTGGCATCCTCAGTATAGGCATTGGTAGAGCCCCATTTCAGGGCAGCTTCCCCGTCTCCGGTTACCAGCAGGCTATGTGCCCGCACGTAAACCGGCGTTGAACTTAATGCTGAAAGTTCTGTGAGCAATTTCTTGCCGTCTTTCATATAAGTATAATTGGGCTCATCGTAGCCAAACCAGGCCCATACTGGTGTCATAGCTGCTTTTTCCTGGTTAAGGTTTACGGTTATTTCCGCTGGTGTTGATCTGTTTTGGGCATGTATCTGCACGGGCAGGGCAAAGAGCAGTACGATCAGGTATTTGAGGGTAGGGCACATATCTGGTTAGATTATGTTGCAATATAAACATTAGTAGCTTTACTAAGGGCTTGTATAATTAGCCGCTAATTTGCTGAACAGTTCAACCTGCTGCTCTTGCCAGCCCTTGTCCTGCTGAAGTTCGCCTGCCATCAGTTCAGCTACCAGTGGCGCCATGCGTATGGCGGCGTTGGCATCGATGAATAGTACACGGAGCCGTCTGGCCAGCACGTCCTCCACTGTTCTGGCCATCTGGTAGCGGACCGCAAGAATTACTTCTGCCCGCAAATCGGGATGTCCGGGATCCAGTCTCTCCGCAAGTTCAGGTCGCTGCGTCAGCAACTGCTGAAGTATTTCTTCATTCCTGAGGTCATGAATACGGATTGTTTTGGTCACACAAAGGGCGGGCGATAAGTTTCCGGTTACGATGGCTTTGTCGGTTGTTTCTTCTGCCATTTTTCTATAGGTGGTCCATTTGCCCCCGGTGATGGTGATCAAGCCTGAGTCTGAAACCATCAGCTTATGGTCCCTGGAGATTTCTTTGGTGCTGGTTTGATTTCCCTGAGTCGCTGCGAGCGGGCGCAGGCCGGCAAAAATACTCAGGATGTCAATTCTTCTAGGCGCCTTGCTGAGGTACAGTCCCGCTGTATTTAAAATGAAATCAATTTCCTGTTCTAATGCGACAGGCTCCAAAAAGGCTTTTTCAAGGGCCGTATCGGTGGTGCCGATCAAAACATGCTCATGCCAGGGAATGGCAAATAAGACCCTGCCGTCAGACGTTTTGGGGATCAACAAGGCCTGCTTTGTGTTCATGAACGAGCGGTGCAGTACGATATGGACACCCTGACTTGGTCTTACAATGGGATGGTTGTCCTGTTTGTCCAGCTTCAGGATCTGGTCGACATACACACCGGTGGCATTGATCACTACTTTGGATCGGATTTCAAAGATTTCTGCAGTTTCCAGATCCTCCAGCTGCACACCACTTATCCTTTCTGCTGTTTTCAGCAGGGCTGTCACCTTTGCATAATTCATCAGCACTGCGCCTTTCGCCGCAGCGGTTTGCGCAATGGCAATTGCCAGACGTGCATCATCAAATTTGCCGTCATAGTATAAGACCCCGCCTTTTAGACCCTCCTTCCGGATTTCCGGGATTTCTTGCAGGACTTTGTCCCTGGACAAAAAACGGGAATTGCCAAAGCTGTATTTTCCAGCCATCCAGTCGTATATTTTCAGCCCGGTCAGATACCTCGCAACCTCAAACCAGCTGTAGCAGGGGATGATAAAGGCTTGCTTTTTTACCAGGTGCGGGGCGTTTTTCAGCAACAGGCCCCTTTCCCGGAGTGCATCCAGTACCAGTTTAAAATTGCCCTGTGCCAGGTACCTGACCCCACCGTGGACCAGTTTCGTACTCCTGCTGGAAGTTCCCTTGGCAAAATCACTTTGTTCCAATAGCAAAGTCTTGTAGCCACGGGAGGCAGCATCAAGCGCGATACCCAGTCCGGTTGCACCTCCGCCGATGATCAGGACTTCCCAAAGGCCGTCAGACTTGAGTTGCGTTGCAGCGAAATTTCTGTTGAATGACCATGGAGAATCTATCATAGGACAATATTGTTGAGGCCAGTCGCCCGGAGACACTAAATATATCAATTCCTGAATAAGTATGACGCACATTATTATTTGTATGGAAATTTCCAACTATATTGGCACCGAATCGTTATTTAGTACACCTCAACATCCTGCTATATGACTAAAAACATCTTTATTGCCTCCGTAGAACCTTATAGTGGAAAGTCTGTTATCGCTTTTGGAATGGTCAACATGTTGCTGGCCAAGACACAGAAAGTCGGTTATTTTAAGCCCATCATTGCCCGGGAAGATCCCGAGCAACAAGACGAGCATGTAGCCGCCATGCTCGATTATTTTGAATTGCCTGTAAACTATGAAGACGCTTATGCCTTCACCCGTCAGGAAATGCTCAACCATTCTGAAAACTCAGGTGACATCCTGAATACCATCATCAGCAAATACAAAATGCTGGAAGATAAGTACGACTTCACGGTTATAGAAGGCAGTGACTTTTTGGGCGAAGGCATTGCCTTTGAGTTCGAGTCCAATGCGCTGATGGCCAAAAACCTGGGCGCACCGGTATTGATCGTCATCTCCGGAAAAAACAAAACTGCCAGTCAGCTGTTCAAAACAGCGATCAATGTATACCGCAATTTCCTGCTCAGAGATGTGCAGGTTTTGGGCGTAGTGGCCAATATGGTCAACCCCGATGAGGCCGAGCGCATCAAACAGGCTTTGGTGAACCAGTTGCCGGCCGAACTGCTCATTGCCGTAATCCCTACGGAAAAAGGACTGCAAAGTCCAACGATGAAAGAAATTACAGCCGCGCTGAATGCAGATGTGCTTTTTGGAGCCGATTTGATGGACAACCAGGTGGATAATTTCGTGACCGGGGCGATGATGCTGCCGAACTTTCTGAACCACATCAAGGAAAATGTGCTGATTATTACGCCGGGTGATCGCGGAGACATCATTATTGGTTCCCTGCAAGCCAACCTGTCTGCCAATTATCCTAAAGTAGCCGGGATCGTCCTCACCGCGGGAAGTTTGCCGGACGAACCGATGCTTAGGCTGATCAGAGGATTGCAGACCGTAATCCCGATCATCTCTGTACAAAAAGGGACTTTTGAGACAACCACCACGATCGGTTCGATCCATTCCAAAATCACCATCGACAACAGCAAAAAGATCGAGCTGGCCATAGAAGTGTTTGAGAAGTATGTAGATATGAAGGCCCTGGACGATAAGATCATTACTTTCAGTCACCAGGGCATTACCCCGCACATGTTCCAGTACCAGCTGCTGAAATGGGCGAAGAGCCAGAAAAAGCACATTGTGCTGCCTGAAGGAAACGATGAACGGATATTGAAGGCAGTTGAAAAACTGGTGAACCAGGACATTGTGGAAATCACATTGCTGGGTGACCCGCTGGAAATTGGCAGCAGCATTAAACGATTGGGACTCAGCCTGGACATCAATGCCATTCACATCCACAATCCAAAACATTCGGCACGCTATGACGACTATGTAGAAACCTTGCACGAATTGCGTAAGGCTAAGAACGTCAACATGGAAATGGCAAGGGACATGATGACCGATGTATCTTACTATGGGACCATGATGGTCTATAAAGGACATGCGGACGGGATGGTTTCCGGAGCGGTACACACAACCCAGCATACCATCAGACCGGCCCTGCAGTTTGTGAAGACCAAACCCGGTGTATCGGTGGTTTCGTCCATCTTTTTCATGTGTCTGCCGGAAAGGGTAGCCATATTCGGCGATTGCGCTGTTAATCCCAACCCTACGGCACAACAGTTGGCCGAGATCGCCATTTCATCGGCAGAAAGCAGTGCCCGCTTTGGCATTGAACCACGCATTGCCATGCTGTCTTACTCATCAGGTACCTCAGGGGAGGGTGAAGATGTAGAGCGGGTAAGGGAGGCCACGGCGATCGTAAGAGAAAGGCGTCCCGATCTGAAAATTGAAGGGCCAATCCAATATGATGCGGCTGTAGATCCGCTGGTCGGACAGCAAAAACTGCCCGGATCTGAAGTAGCAGGAAGGGCCAGTGTGCTGATCTTTCCCGACCTCAATACCGGCAACAATACTTACAAAGCTGTTCAGCGTGAAACCGGGGCTTTGGCCATCGGACCGATGTTGCAGGGCTTAAATAAACCTATTAACGACCTGAGCAGGGGCTGTACGGTCGACGATATTTTTAATACAGTAGTCATCACGGCCATACAGTGCCAGGACAATTAATTTTAAGATGAACATTTTAGTCATTAACTCAGGGAGCAGTTCCCTCAAATACCAATTGTTTAAAATGCCTGCCAAAGAACCGGTCTGCAGTGGACTTGTAGAGCGGATCGGAGAGCAGGGCAGTGCCATAGCAGATCATGGGGTAGCTTTGAAACAAGTACTGGCGATGCTGTCTGAAGGCGAACATCCGGTAATCCACAGTCCCGACGATATCGTTGCTGTAGGTCACCGGGTGGTACATGGTGGCGAGCAATTTTCCGGCCCAACCATTATCGACAAGGCAGTCAAAGCGCAGATCAGGAAGTTGTTTTCTTTGGCACCACTACACAATCCAGCCAATTACAAATGCATTGAAGTAGCTGAAGAAACTTTTCCCAATGCAAAGCAGATTGCGGTTTTCGATACTGCTTTTCACCAGACTATTCCGCAGCAGGCTTACCGGTATGCGATTCCTGAAAGCTATTATACGGAACATGGCATCCGCGTTTACGGATTTCATGGCACCAGTCACAAATACGTCAGCGAACAGGCCATGGCCTGGCTCGGCAAGCCTGACGCCAAACTGATTACCATCCATTTGGGCAATGGTTGCAGCATGACGGCGATCAATTCCGGCAAGTCGGTAGATACCACGATGGGTTTCGGGCCACTTAGCGGACTGATGATGGGAACCCGTTCCGGAGACATTGATCCTTCGGTCATCTTTCACCTGATGGAACATGCCGGTTATACACTGGAACAGTTGAGCGCCCTGCTGAACAAACAATCGGGTTTGCTGGGCGTAGGTGGTTCGGGCGACATGCGGGATATCCGTAAGCGACTGGAGCAGGGTGATGAAAAAGCCAAACTGGCGTTGCAGCTCTACGCTTATCGGATCAAAAAGTTTATCGGCGCTTATGCAGCAGTGCTGAACGGACTGGATGCGATTGTCTTTACTGCAGGCGTGGGTGAAAACGATGTGGCCATGCGCGAAGCCGTCTGCAAGGAACTCGATTATCTGGGTATTATTTTAGACGAAGAAACGAATACCCGTTACAAAAAAGAATTGCTAGAGGTCAATGCTGTAGGTTCAAAGGTCAAAATTCTGGTGATTCCTACCAACGAAGAGTACGAGATCGCAAGGCAATGCATGGACTTTACGGTGGGTTAATATATAGGGATTGTTACACTATAAAGTGTGTGAATATGCTTATTATCGTGTTCCAAATATGCACACACACCAATGAACTTAAAAATCACATCTCTTGCCGTACTGATGGGCCTTTCAGTGCTGGCAGCAAATGCGCAGACGGATCAAAAGCCTGACGACAACCGCTTTACAAAAGTGGTCCTTTCCCAGCGCATTGAAGAACCAATGCAATTTCAGGTCCTCAAAGACGGTAGGGTATTGTATGCCGAGCGCAAAGGTAAGCTCAAAGTTTACGACCCCGTTTCAGGCAACACCACGGTGATCGGACAATTTAATGTCAGCACCAAATATGTCAGTAAAAAAGGGGAAGTTACCGAAGGAGAGGACGGGTTGCAAGGCGTGATCCTTGATCCCGACTACGATAAAAACCACTGGGTTTATATTTATTATGCACCCGCAGGTACCGAATCTAAAAACACCCTGGTCCGCTATACCTGGCTGGGCAAACAGCTGATTGAAAGTTCACGCAAAGTCATCATGGATGTTGCTGTTCAACGGGAGGAATGCTGCCACGTGGGTGGTGGGATGCTGTTTGACAAAAAGAAAAACCTGTACCTCAGTACAGGAGACAATACTTTTTCCCGTGCTTCTGATGGCTTCACCCCACTGGATGAAAGACCAGGGGAATCGCCGCGTGACGTACAGAAATCATCTTCTAATACGAACGACCTGAGGGGTAAAATCCTGCGGATTCATCCGGAAGCGGATGGTTCCTACACCATTCCGGAGGGCAACCTGTTTCCGAAAGGCACGGCAAAGACCCGCCCGGAGATTTATACCATGGGCAATCGCAACCCTTGGCGGTTAACCATAGACAGCAAGACCGGCTGGCTGTACTGGGGTGAGGTGGGTCCGGACGGTGGAAAAGACGATTTTGAAAAACGTGGTCCACAATCGCACGATGAGTTCAACCAGGCCAAAAAACCTGGCAATTATGGATGGCCTTATTTTGTGGGCAATAACAAAGCCTACCGGAAATATAATTTTGAAACCAAAGAATCAGGTGATTTTTTTGATCCGCTGAAGCCGGTCAACCAATCGCCAAACAATACGGGTTTGACCGAACTTCCTCCGGCTACGCCGGCTTTTATCTGGTATCCGAAAGGGGCCAGCGCTGAATTTCCCTTGCTGGGCAGCGGAGGCAATAGCGCTGTAGGCGGTCCGATCTATCACCGGAATGATTTTACAGATCCTAAGCGTCCCTTTCCCGCCTATTATGAAGGCAAATGGTTCATTACCGACTGGGTGAGAGGTTGGATCAATGTGGTTACCATAGACGACGAAGGCAATTATAAAAGCATGGAGCGCTTCCTGCCTGATCTTCGCTTGCGGGGCCCGATCGATATGAAATTCGGACCACAGGGTGATCTGTACGTACTGGAATACGGCAACGGCTATTTTAAAGACAATCCCGAAGCAGAACTGGTGCGGATAGAATACAACGGCAATAACCGCAAACCGCAGGTGCAGGTAGCCGCGAGTAAAATTGCCGGTGCAGTACCCCTGACCGTCGGCCTTTCTTCAGCCGGAACCAGGGATTTTGATGAAGGAGATGCGCTGACCTACGAATGGAAAATCACCAAGCAGGGAGCGCCTTTTAAAACATTAAAAGAAGCCAACCCTTCTGTTAATTTCACCATTGCGGGTGTTTATAAAGCTACGCTGACTGTGACGGACAGCAAGGGTGCGAGAAACAGTAAATCGATAGAGATCAAAGCCGGTAATGAGCCACCTGTTGTGAATTTGAGCATCACGGGCGGAAATTCGCGTTACTTTTTCCCTGGTCAAAAAATAGCATATAGCGTGACTGTAAATGATAAAGAGGATGGAAGCCTGACCAATAAGAAAATCCTGCCATCACAGGTCTCTGTCAGCGCCAATTACCTGGCACAGGGTTATGACCTGACCACGGTAGTGCAAAACCAGTTGAACGTAGATGCCGCCACGCAGTCCTCCAGTGCCATAGCGCTGATCAGCAGGAGCGACTGTAAGTCCTGCCACGCAGTAAATGAAAAGATCCTGGGCCCATCTTTTAAAGAAGTGTCAAAAAAATACAAGACCGACCCATCGTCTTCAGACCAGCTGGTCCGCAAAATCATTAATGGAGGCTCGGGTGTCTGGGGCGATGCCATGATGCCAGCGCATCCGACCCTGGCTGAAAGTGATGCGCGTGCGATCGTAAAATACATTTTGAGTTTGTCCAACCCTCCGCGGAAAGCACAAACCTTACCGGTGAAAGGAAATTATACCGCAAAGATTCCTGAAGGTGAGTTGCCGGATGGTAATTTTATCATCAGGGCTGCTTATAAAGATAAAGGGGCAAAAAATGCGCCTTTCCAGCTATCTGAAAGTATATTGGTACTTACACCGCCGGTCATTCCGGTCAGCAAAGCAACAGGATCCAAAGAGGTAACTTTTGGTGGTGGCCGCAGCACAGCAATGATCAGAACCGCAGGGTCCTGGTTAAAAATCGATAGTGTAGACCTGACCGATGTGAAGACGGTAAATGTGATTGCGCAAACAGGCAATAGAACTGCTGCTGATGCCGCAAACAGCACAACGGGCAACATTGAAGTCTTTGCAGATGCTGCGCATGAAAAATCACTGGGTAAGTTTTCCGGCAATTATGCCGGTCAGAAGGCCTTTAAGATTCAACTACCCGAAAAAGTTGGGGTCACCGACCTTTATTTTGTATTCAGCGGAGCGCCGTTACGGGTGACCGAATTCAGGTTGAACGAATAATCTTACAGTTAGAACTGGGGCGCTCAATAGCGTTGGCGCTCCAGTTCTACTTTAAAATCGTCTTTAAGGCTTTTTGCTTTCTCCATCCATTCCGGAGCTTTTTCTTTGATGTTGTCGGCTACAGAGCGGCCGGTGGTTTCATCTTTTTTAGTGATATACTTGAATGCGCCATATACAGCTGCACCAAGGATTGCTGTTTTTAATAGTCCCATGATGTTGTTTTTTATATTAAACCAACAATCCGGAGTATTGTTTGCGGAAATGGCTTTTTGATTAGCTGGTGGTAATCACCTCAGCCACTTCTTCTGCAGAAATGTCACTATGCGATGCATCCAGGATGCAGTCGCCGTTTTTGATCAGCAGGATCTGAGGAGATTCATGATGTACCTGGAAGGTTTCCGCGATCTGCGAAGAAATGTTCCGGTAGTTGATGAGGTCCAGAAAATAAAGTGAAGTGTCTGCCGGAATCGCTTCCCAATCGAGTTCAAACCGTCTTTTTGCCATAGCGCTTACCGAACAGCGGGTGCTGTGCTTGAAGATTAAACTATAACCGGCCTGTTTTTGTATGTCGCTGATCTGAGTTGGATCAGTTAGATTTTTCCACTGCATCTGATATCTTTCTATAGTTAAGCAGAATTATGCCCTTCTTCTTTTGCCTTCAGGATACGAACTGTATGCAGGGCAAAGACGGCTGGAGCATGCTTCTAAAATAGTTATGGCAAAAAATACGCCAATTAATAAGATAGCTACTTTCTTCATCTTCTGAGATTTTTGATATTATATACTACTAAGCTACAGTTTTTTGAAGAAAGTATCAAAGAATTAAAGAGACGAACTCAGTTCTGCCATTTTTAAGGCCGTAATTGCCGCTTCATCGCCTTTATTGCCATGTCTGCCGCCAGCCCTGTCGATGGCCTGCTGCTGGTCGTTGGTCGTAAGTACACCAAATATGACGGGCTTGCTATATTTCACGCTGACATTGGTAATGCCATGTGCGACCGCATCGCAGATAAAATCGAAATGTTTGGTGTCACCCTGGATCACACAACCGAGACAGATCACCCCGTCCAGGTCCTGGTGTTTTTTTAGCAGCAAGTCTGCTGCAGCTGTAAGTTCGAAGCTTCCCGGTACTGCAACTGAAAGAATGTTTTCTTCTTTTACGCCGTGTTTGATCAGCGTCTGCAATGCGCCGTTATACAGGCTGCCGGTAATCTCTGCATTCCATTCCGCTACCGCGATTGCAAATTTGTAAGCCCCGCCGTCCGGTACCGTGGTATGAGAAAAATCAGATAGATTTTTGAGTTGTGTTGCCATAGTGACCGCAAATTTAGGAAAAAAATGCTTGATCCACGGTCAGCACAACACATCGTTCTATATATTTGCTATTTTTGAATATCACCTTTTTAGACCGGAACAAAATGAAAAAGAGTCTTCTTCTTTTCGCTGCCTGTATCACCGCGATGTTATCCTGTAAACAGGAGCCGCTGTCAGACCACATCTCAGCCAATCAAAAATTTGCGGCCATGTGTGAGCAATATTACCAGGACGGACTGAAGATGAATCCCATTAATGCGACCTCTATCGGAGATGAACGCTACAATGACCTTTTGCCAAACGACGGTTCGCAGGCCTATTTGAAAGACTATAAAGACTTTAATTCACGTTACCTGGATAGTTTGAAAACCTACGGGCGGGAACAGCTGGATGACAACGATAAACTGTCTTATGACTTTCTCAAAGACCAATTGGAAATGAACCTCGAAGGATTAAAATACCATATTGAATACCTGCCTTTCAACCAGATGTTTGCCCTGCCGCTCACGATTGGGCAGTTCGGTTCCGGTACCAGCATACAGCCCTTTAAAACAGTAAAGAACTATGAGGATTGGCTAAAAAGGGTTTCGGCCTTTTCGGTCTGGGCAGATACGGCCATTGCGAACTTCAGAAAAGGTACCGCAGCGGGTATTGTGCACCCGAAGAGCCTGGTTGTGAAGATGATTCCCCAGATGCAGGGCATGGTGGTGAGCAGTCCTGAAAAAAGCCTGTTTTACGGACCTGTAAAACTGATGCCGGCCAGCTTTTCTGCTGCAGACAAAAAACGATTGACCGAAGCCTACCGCACAGCCATCATGAAGGTGATTGTTCCGGCCTACAAAAGACTGGGTGATTTTCTACAGAAAGAATATTTGCCCAAAGCCAGGGCCAGCTCTGGTTTTTCAGCCATGCCGGGCGGTACCGCATGGTATACCTATTTGGTGAAGCAGCAGACTACCACCAACAAAACACCGGAAGAAATCTACCAGACCGGACTGGAGGAGGTCAAGCGGATCAAATTGGAGATGGACAGCATTAAAAACCTGGTCGGGTTTAAAGGAGATTTGATTGCTTTTTTCGACTACATGAAGACGGACAAGAAATTTATGCCCTACAAGAGTCCTAAGGAAATTCTGGATGCTTTTGAGGCTATCAACCAGCGGATGAAGCCCAATCTGAAAAAGATGTTTGACACCGAGCCTAAAACGCCTTTCGAGATCCGTCAAACGGAAGCTTTCCGTGCTGCATCAGCAAGCGCTGAATACAACCAGGGCTCGGCAGATGGTAAACGCCCTGGTATATTTTATGTGCCTATTTTAGACGCAAGCACTTTTAATACCACCTCGGGAATGGAGTCGCTTTTTCTGCATGAAGCAATTCCGGGGCACCACTATCAGATTTCCCTGACCCAGGAAAATACCAAACTTCCGAATTTCCGGAGGTTTGGCGGTCACAATGCTTATGTAGAGGGCTGGGCCTTGTATTGCGAGTCGCTGGGCAGGGAACTGGGATTGTACCAGGATCCGTACCAGCACATGGGTGCTTTGGGCGACGAGATGCACCGGGCTATCCGGTTGGTTGTTGACGTGGCCATACATACCAAGAACATGAGCAGGGAGGCAGCGATCAAATACCTGACTGACAATGAAGCGATCAGCACGGAGGGCGCCACCGCGGAAATTGAACGTTATATGGGCATTCCGGCACAAGCCCTGGGTTATAAAACAGGGGCCATGAAAATCAGGTCACTCCGGGCGAAATACATCAAACAACTTGGTGATAAATTTAACCTGGCAGCTTTCCATACCGAAGTTTTGAAGGACGGCTCCTTGCCATTGTCAGTTTTCGAGGCCAAAATGGATTTATGGGCAGAAAGACAAAAGTAAGTTAGAGGCTGATGTTATAGGTATTCTTGTTTTCACACATTACAAAGGTGCTATGCGTACTGCCGATGCTTTTCACGGAGCCGAGTTTATTGAACACAAAATCCTGGTAATGCTTCATGTCTTTTGCATAAACCTTCAGGAGGAAATCGTAGTCGCCGGATATGTTATAACATTCGGTGACTTCCGCAAGGCGCATGATGTCGCTCACAAAATCATATCCTATACTTTTGTCGTGTTGCTTGAGTTTGATGTTGCAAAAAATGATCAGCCCCTGGTTCAGCTTTTCAGCATCGATCAATGCGATGTACTTTTTAATATACCCGTTGGCCTCCAATTTTTTAATCCGTTCAAATACCGGCGTGGCAGAAAGATTTACCTTCGCTGCAAGTTCTTTTACTGTCTGGTTGGAATCTGCCCCCAGCAGTCTGAGCAGGTGTCTGTCTATTTCGTCAGGTTCGTCCATAGAATAATTTACTTTTTGAGGGGTGCTCGTTTACGATTAGAAGTGATATTGTCTGTTTATTTTTCAAAATTAGTTTTTAATTCCTAATTAATGTTGATGTAAAGGTATTATAATCTATGTAGTTAGTTTTGTTTGGAATTTTAATCAAGTGATTATCCTAAACTACAAAATATGTTAACACAAAATCTGGGCTATCCGCGCATTGGTAGCCAAAGACAACTGAAGAAAGCCTGCGAGCAGTATTGGGCAGGAAAAATTGACCTTAGCGAACTGAACCGGGTTGCCCGCAAGATCAAGGAGGAGAACTGGCAGACCCAAATGGATGCCGGTATTGACCTCATTCCTTGTAATGATTTTAGCTTTTATGACCAGGTGTTGGATACGAGCCTGATGCTGGGTGTCATTCCACAACGGTATACGCCCGTACTTTCCCAGGTAAAAGACAACCGGGAAATTGACCTTTATTTTGCCATGGCCCGTGGGTATCAAAAAGATGGACTGGACATTACCGCGATGGAAATGACCAAATGGCTGGATACCAATTACCATTACATTGTGCCCGAATTTACAGCGAAGCAAGAGTTCCGGATTTTTCATGAAAACATATTTGCTGAACACAATAGTGCCAAACAACTGCTCGGACAGCAAGCAAAACCAGTGCTTCTGGGTCCTGTAAGTTACCTTTTGGCCGGTAAAGAGAAAGAGGAGGGTTTTGAGCGCATAGATTTGATTAAAAAACTGGTTCCGGTATACATCGAAATTATCAACCGTTTGAAACAGCAAGGTGCTGAATGGATTCAGCTGGATGAACCCTGCCTGTCACTTGATCTTTCGAAAAAAGAGCAGGAAGCGTTTGATTATGCGTACCGCAGCATTGCAAACCGGGTAAGTGGGGTGAAACTGCTCGTTGCGACTTATTTTGAAGCCTTGCTGGACAATACACAATTGGCGGTTAACCTTCCGGTATACGCCCTGCATGTAGATCTGGTCCGTGCTCCTGATCAGTTGGATCAGGTTCTGGCGCTGATTCCGGAGCAGCTCCTGCTTTCTATCGGTGTGGTAGACGGGCGGAATGTTTGGAAGAATGATTACGACAAGTCACTGGAATTGATTCGCAAAGTAGTCGATAAGTTGGGTGCTGAGCGTGTAATTGTGGCGCCTTCCTGCTCGCTCTTACACAGCCCGATTGATCTTGATCTGGAAACCGGGCTTGATCCGGAGATCCGGAACTGGATGGCTTTTGCCAGGCAAAAGTTGACCGAAGTAAATGAGCTCCGTCAAATTGCCGAAGGAAACACCGGTTTGTTGCGGGCCAATCAGGCAGCTATTGCAAGCCGGCGATCGTCACAAAAGGTACATAAGCAGGTGGTCAAGGACCGTGTGGCGGCGCTTTCAGAAGCCGATGCAGCCCGCAAAAGTGCCTTCCCTGTGCGCCAGCAGTTGCACAACGAACGGTTTAATTTCCCTGCATTTCCGACCACGACGATCGGTTCATTCCCGCAGACGGATGACATCCGGCAGTTGCGTGCCAAATTGAAGAAGGGCGAATTAACTGTCGCACAATACGACGAGGCCATTGAGCAGGCCACCATTAATGCGATCCGCTGGCAGGAAGAGATCGGACTGGACGTTCTGGTCCATGGAGAGTTTGAGCGAAATGATATGGTGGAATATTTTGGAGAACAACTGGATGGATTTCTATTTACAAAAAATGGCTGGGTGCAGAGTTACGGAAGCCGTTGCGTTAAACCTCCGGTGATCTATGGAGATGTGAGTCGCCCGAAAGACATGACCGTGCGCTGGAGCCAGTTTGCAGCAGCACAGACCGACAAGCCCATGAAGGGAATGTTAACCGGTCCGGTCACCATTCTTCAGTGGTCATTTGTACGTGACGACCAGCCGCGTGAGTTGACCACCAATCAGATTGCCTTTGCCATCCGGGATGAAGTACTGGCGCTTGAGCAAGCGGGAATTGGCATTGTTCAGATAGACGAAGCGGCGATCCGCGAGGGCTTGCCGTTGCGCAAGGCCAGGCGGCCACATTATTTGGAATGGGCAGTTCGTGCATTTAGAATAACCGCAAGCGGTGTTCAGGACCGGACGCAGATCCATACCCACATGTGCTATAGTGAGTTCAACGACATTATTGAGCACATCGCTGCCATGGATGCGGATGTGATCACGATAGAAACTTCAAGGTCACAAATGGAATTGTTGCAGGCATTCGCTCATTTCAGTTATCCAAACGAAATCGGCCCCGGGGTATACGATATTCATTCGCCACGCGTACCAACAACTGAAGAAATGGCATCCCTGCTGGCTAAAGCGGCAGATTTGTTGCCCGCCAGACACTTATGGGTAAATCCGGACTGTGGCTTGAAAACCCGCAAATGGCCGGAAACCAGGGCTGCCCTGGAAAATATGGTTGCTGCCGCCAGGCAGGCACGTGAAGCGATCAGTGCAGGAATTTTGATTTAACCAAGCCAGAGCCGTGTCGTTAGTCGCGACACGGCCTGTTACCGATACTTTGCGCTTGCAAAAGATTAGGATTCCAGGACTGAATTAAAATCCCTTTTAAAATCTTCTCCGTATAAAGTTTTAAATTCCTTCGTGAAATTCTCGAATGAGGATTTGGCAAGTGAGTGCTTTCCCAGTGACGACAAGGCTTTGCATTTAATGGCCAGTGCTTCCTCGTTGACCGAATCCAGGTAGAAGATGTTGTTGGCGATTTTAATCAGGAATTCAGGATCATCCTGAGTACTGTTGTTTTGGGCATATTCCAGGTAGATGTTCACGATTTCATTGGAGATTTCAGATTTCATCTGGTCCAGCCACTGGTACTCAAAGCCGGACAAAAAATTTCCCCTTTGCGAGATTCCGATCAACTGACAGATTTGCGCTTTATCGATGTGCTTGCGGTTTGCGACGATTTGCAAATAGTGATGGTAATCGAAATAGATCACTCCATCATCAATGTTAATTTTCCAGTTACCCGATTCCTTGGACAGTGAGATGTCGTTTGCCTGACTTAGGACGCCCTTCAGTCTGGAAAGATTGGCGTCCCGGTTGTTTTTTGCACTTGATTCAGATTTATCAGGCCATAACAGTTCGGCAAGTTTTTCACCCGGTATGCCACGGGCGGATTTTAAGCTGCTGATCAGGATATGCAGAAATAGTTCTTTGAGCAGGGAGGTGAACTGCCCGGTGATGTCAATCCCATCCTGATTGATCAATTGCATGTCTCCAAACAGGAAGATGGCGTTGCGCCTGCCGGGATTTAAATCCGGTCCAGGTAGGGTAAGCTCAGCCCTGGCGGGTTCAGCAGCAGGGGTAATGTCCGGATTTGGTTGACCTGCTCTTTTGAAGATCCGGTAAGCAATTGCCATTGCTATACCACATAGACCTATGGCGATGAGCCAGAACACAAGTGCATGGTTTGCATTTTTTTCGTCCGCAATACTTCCGTCAGCCGGGCCCAGCAGCGTGTAAATGCTGGCTGTTGTTAAGTCATTCTCTCCTTTTAGCAGCGTAACTGCGATGTACGTTTTGTTTTTGCGGTTGTAATAGAGGTTGGCAGAACCTCTTACATCATGAAATTTATAAGGAATGGAATCGCCGACGAGCTGGTAATCCGGTTTGTCCAGGTTGCCCTGAAATAATCTTAAGTAAGAATTATACCGGTTATTCGGAAAAGTAAGTGTGGTAAACGTTCTTTCCCGGTCATTGATCAGCATGGAGCCGACGAAAGCAAATTGTTCCTGCCTTGGCTTGAGGTCGAAAATCTTTTTAAAAGTGCCTGTTTTGATGTCCAGTTTTACCAGATCATACAGGTTCTGAGGATTCACCACTTGCCGTCCTGTGTAACTGCCATATCCGCCCAGGATATAGGCTGTTCGACCACTATCTGCTGTACCCGCGGCGGCAAGATAACGCGGCCAGAGGTAATCGCCTTTTGTCTTGACCCCGGTGATGCTTTTGGTCTTGGTATTGTAACGCTGCACCTCATTTTTGTACAGGAAATGGCCATATCCGCCAACAATATAGATGGAACTGTCAGTCAGCGAAAAGAAGTTGCTTGCATTTTGAAAATCAACCTTCATGATGTTCGCAGGATAGTTTTTATCCCAGGCATTCAGCTTAAAGTCGTAGGTGTTTACCTGTTTGAGATCCCGGTCCAGGTAATAATTATACAGTTTGCCTTCACGGGCGTCATAGATCGACTGGTTGCTCAAAGGCAAAATCTGCCGGCCTGAACGGTAGGCTTGCGCGCTGACTTTTTGTTGGTTTACCTGGTAGGTGATCAGTGAATCCGGCCCGATCAGGTACAGTTCCGCATCTTTTTCGTTAAAAGCGATACTGGCGTTGCCCCGTACACTAATCTTTTCCCTGAATTTCCAGTTCCGGTGCATGGCACGGATCCATGAAGGATTGGTCACAGATGCATTTTGTTCATTGTTGGCCTCCCGGACAAGACTACCTGAAACCTCATTGAGCGGCCAGAAGTACTTGAGCTTATTGTTTTCCAGTCGTATGTTCCTGATTTTCATGGGCGGACAGTCGCTGTTTTTTCCACTGATCCCCCAAATAAATTCATAAGTGCTCCTGACCAGCTGGGCATGCTCCTCCACGTATTTTTTATTGTTGACTTGCAATATCAACCGGTCACGGGTAAAATCTACCGTTAACTTTATCCTGTTCCATTGTCCCAGAATTTGTTCCTTAACGATATTGAAATTGATTTTTGAGGGATGGTCTCCGTTGATCAGTTTGAATAGAAAAGGGTCTGCCAGATCCGGCTCCAGGCGGGATTTAGTATAGGTCAGGTCGATGTTTCTTTGCGGACTTTCCATATGGAATATGGTGCCGAAATAGTCCGCCTGATTGGCAAGAAAAGAGACCTCAAAAGACAATTCGAAGCCCTCCCTCGCCTCAAATCCCTTACCTGGAAAGAGTTCGAGTGTCGTCCTTTTTCCTGCTTCAACTTCGTGACTGTAAAAACCCAGTCCATAGGACTGCGCTTTGCTCTCGGCTCCAAAAAAAACGGCAAGGATGACATAAAACAGCTTGGCAAAAAGGGATCTTCGGTTCATAGCATTGACAGATCAATATAACGTTCCGGATTCAAATTAGCAAATGCTCTTTCTACATAAAATCCGGATGATTTTCGCTTCTTTTTTCATTTTAAGGATATTTTAAGGTTCTCTTAAGGCATTCCGCTTTATTTGTTCTTACATCAGCGATGGCATACCGGGGGAACAATCGGTATGCTGCCATCTGCTGAGGTTTCAACCTTGTATAAATTTGTATGTTAAAGTTTTTGAATCTTAAAAAAGAGTGGATTGCCTGTGCGTTGTTGGGGCCGTTAGTGTTCATTGCCTGCAGAAGCTATCAGTCTGCCATTAAAAAAGATCCCGTCACCGGCCGGGTGATTGTTAATACCAAACCCAGTGCCGGTTTTTTGACACCTGCACAAAGCCTTAAAAGTTTCGTGATGCAAAAGGGCTACAAAATGCAATTGGTTGCCAGCGAGCCCATGATCAGTGAACCTGTGGCTATCGTTTGGGATGGCAACGGCAGTATGTATGTCGCAGAAATGAATACGTATATGCAGGACGCAGATGGCTCAGGACAGGACCAGAGGACCTGCAAAATCAAAAAACTGGACGACACGGATGGGGATGGAGTTATGGACAAGGCCAGTGTGTTTATTGACAGCCTTCTTTTGCCGAGAATGATATTGACCCTGGACGACCGTTTGCTCGTCAATGAAACCTACTCCAATAACATTTACAGTTACCGGGACACCAAAGGAACAGGTCATGCTGATGAAAAAGTCTTGGTATACAGCAATAATGACGTGAATAAAGTTAACCTGGAACATCAGAAAAGCGGTTTTGTGTGGAACATGGACAACCGCATTTACATTACCAAGGAAGAATTGCGCTATAAATATGTGAATGGCAAACTGGAAGCCGAAACTTTATACGAAAACCCCGGCGGACAATGGGGTGTGGCCAGCGACGATTATGGACGTTTGTTTTTTTCGGCAGCGGGTGGTGAAACACCGGCGCTGAACTTTCAGCAAAATCCATTTTACGGAAGAATAGATTTCAAGGACCAGTATAGTCCGGAATTTTTAGAGCCCTGGCCAATCATCTCGACGCCAGATGTTCAGGGCGGCCCGCCGCGACTCAGGCCGGACAGCACGCTCAATCACTTTACCGCCTGCAGTGGCCAGTCCATTTACAGGGGTGACAGGCTGCCTGCTGACCTAAGAGGCGATTATATTCTGTGTGAACCGGTGGGCCGGTTAATCCGACGCGCAAAGGTGACGAATACCAATGCAAAAATCACGATGGAAAATGCGTACGACAAACAGGAGTTCATCGCTTCTACAGACATGAACTTTCGTCCCATCAATTCAACTACAGGTCCCGACGGCTGCCTGTACATCGTCGACATGCATCGGGGCATCATACAGGAAACGACCTGGGTGCCAAAAGGTGGGTTTTTAAGGAAACAGATCCTTGCCCGGGGACTGGAAAAAAATATAGGCCGTGGCCGGATCTACCGGGTTGTTTACGATGGCATCAAACCAGAAAAACTACGCCCGGATCTGCTCCGTGCCTCCGGCTCAAAACTCGTCAGCTACCTGTCGCACTCCAATGGCTGGTGGCGGGACAATGCACAGAAACTGATGGTCGTCCGGGGGGATAAATCCGTTGTGCCCGCATTAAAAAAACTCGCTGCGGAATCTAAAAATCCGCTGGCAAAGATTCATGCACTCTGGACACTGGATGGCCTTGGTTCAGTGGACCAGAAGACCTTATTTGACGCATTCAGAGATCCCGATGCACAGGTACGCAAAGCTGCGGTCTGGATCAGTGAAGCGAAAATGAAAACTGATCAGCAGTTGATCAGTCGCCTTGAGCCCCTTAAAGATGATGCAAGTGCTGATGTGCGTTTGCAGCTTGCCTTGTCGTTAAGGTTCAACGGCGATCCCAGGGCCCAGGAAATGGTTAAATATCTGGTCAAAAATTACCCGGGTGATGAAACATTAATTGCCTCGAATAAAAAATATACAGATGGACTGTTCTACAGAAAAAAGAAGGAAGAGGCAGATCGCCTGTTGAAGGAAACCGATAAAAAGCTGGTTAGCAACGGTGCAGTTATATTCAAGGGGCTGTGCGCTACTTGTCATGGTGGTGACGGTAAAGGCATTAGCAACGGTGGAAAGGACATGCCAGCGCCTCCACTTGCCGGTTCTGCGAATGTAAACGGTGATCCTGAAAAGCTGATCCGGATTTTATTGCATGGGCTATCTGGTCCCGTAAATGGCAATACCTACGCAGACGTCATGCCTGCATTGGGTAGCAACAATGACGAATACATCGCTTCAGTGCTCAGTTATATCCGCAATGACCTTGGCAATAAAGCCGCCACAATAACTGTCGCGGATGTAAAAAAAGTAAGGGCCTTAACGGCGGGCAGGACCAGCAGCTGGACTGTAGCTGAGTTAAACGCGATCAAGCCGGCAGCTCCGGTGAAAAAATAGGACGATACCGGAATTCATGAATTACACAGATAGAGATAATAAAATATGAAATATCAATACGCTTGCTTAATAACAACAATACTTGCACTTCTGGTATCTGCAAATGGCTTTGCCCAGACAGCAAAAAAGCCAGATGACAACCGCTTTACCAAAGTGGTACTGGCGCAGCGGCTGGAAGAGCCCATGCAATTTCAGGTCCTGAAAGATGGTCGTGTGATCTTTGCAGAACGAAAAGGGAAAATTAAAGTATATGATCCCCAAACAGGTAAGACCATCGTCATCAAACAATTGGCAGTGAGTACCAAATATGTGAGTCAGACCGGCGAAGTGAGTGAAGGGGAAGATGGTCTGCAGGGCCTGATCCTTGACCCGGATTTCGAAAAGAACCATTGGGTGTATGTGTATTATTCACCACAGGGCGATGAATCTAAGAATACACTGGTGCGCTATACCTGGACCGGTAATCAACTGGCAGAAAGCAGCCGTAAGGTGTTGCTGGATGTGGAGGTACAACGTTTTGAGTGTTGCCACGTAGGCGGCGGGATGGTGTTTGACAAGAATAAGAATTTATACCTGAGTACCGGCGACAATACCTTCTCCAGGGCATCCAGCGGATTTAGTCCCCTGGACGAGCGCCCGGGAAAATCTCCCCAGGATTCACAAAAAGGTTCCTCGAATACCAACGACCTTAGAGGCAAGATTCTGCGGATTCACCCTGAACCAAATGGTACGTATACCATTCCCCAGGGAAACCTTTTCCCAAAAGGAACACCAAAAACGCGTCCTGAAGTGTATACGATGGGCAATCGCAACCCGTGGCGACTGAGCATCGACAGTAAAACCGGCTGGCTATACTGGGGAGAAGTGGGTCCGGATGGTGGAAAGGATGATTTTGAAAAACGGGGACCTCAATCCTATGATGAGTTTAACCGGGCCAAGAAGGCAGGTAATTTTGGCTGGCCTTATTTTGTGGCGGACAACAAAGCCTATCGCAAATATGATTTCGCGACCGGGCAATCAGGAGATTTTTTTCAGCCTGAAAAACTAAGCAACACCTCGCCCAACAATACGGGTAAGATCGAGTTGCCGGCCGCTACGCCCGCCTGGATCTGGTATGGCAAGGGCATCAGCAGCGAATTTCCACTACTGGGCAGTGGCAGCAACAGTGCCGTTGGCGGACCTGTTTTCCACCGCGCGGACTTTGCACAGGCCATACGCCCATATCCAGGCTACTATGAAGGCAAATGGTTCATCACCGATTTTTCAAGGGGCTGGATCAATGTCGTCAGCATGGATGAAAAAGGCGAATACAAGGGTATGGAACGTTTCCTGCCCGATTTGCGTCTTCGTGGACCGCTGGATATGAAATTTGGTCCGAATGGAGACCTTTATGTGATCCAGTATGGAAACGGTTATTTCAAAGATAATCCTGAAGCGGAACTGATTCGCATTGAGTACAACGGCGGAAACCGCAAACCTCAGGTGCAGGCATCCATTGATAAACCGGCAGGCGCTGCACCACTGACTGTTAGTTTATCGGCTGCGGGAACGATGGATTTTGACCAGGGAGATGTGTTGAAATACGAATGGACCATCACCAGGGGCAATGCCCCCTTCAAGACGATCAAGCAGGTCAACCCCTCACTGACGCTCGCTATGCCGGGTACGTATAAAGCGAATCTGACCGTGACCGATCTGAAAGGTGCAAAGAATAGCAAGGCGGTATGGATTAAAGTGGGCAACGAACCACCGGCGGTGAATTTCAACATTACAGCAGGAAATACCAGCTTCTTTTTTCCGGGCAGCACGATTGAATACCAGGTGCTTGTGAGCGATAAAGAAGACGGCAGCTTGTCTGACGGGAAAATCCAGCCTGCCCAGGTATCGGTCAGCGCCAATTACCTCTCGGAAGGGTACAACCTAACTGCGGTAGCACAAAAGCAAATGGGTGTCGATGCATCTGCACAATATGCAACTGCGATTGGTTTGATCAATAAAAGTGATTGTAAGTCTTGTCATGCCATAAAAGAGAAGGTACTTGGTCCGGCATTTATGGAGGTGGCACTCAAAAATAAAGGAGATCTGGGCGCGACGAACCGTCTGGCCAAAAAGATTACAGGCGGAGGCGCCGGTGTCTGGGGCGATGCCATGATGCCTGCGCATCCCAATATGGTGGATGCCGATGCCAAAGCGATTGTCAAATACATCTTAAGCCTGGCCAAACCGCCGCGTTTGCCAAAAACTTTACCAGTTGCGGGCAATTACAAGACCGAGGTACCAAAGGATGAAAACACCGATGGCAATTTTATCTTCCGCGCTGCCTATACCGATAAGGCGACAAAAACCGCATCTGCCCAGACTGTCGAAAGTGTGGTACTGCTGTACAACTCGCTGATGCCTGTCATCAAAGTTGCTGAAACCTATGAAACCAGTTTTAATACCGACAGCACTTATGCCACTGTGCGTGCCCCGGGTGGCTGGTTAAAGTTTAACAAAATTGACCTCACAGGAGTGCGGTTGATCGAAGTAAAAGGCGGACCGGTTAGCGCAGGATCAGGAGAAGTGAACGGTGTTGTTGAGCTTTTTTCCGGTTCACCGCAGGGCAAATCACTGGGTAAGTTTTCGGGCAATTATAACATGCCGGGTGGTGTTAAAATCCCAGTTACGGCAGGGTTGGGCATCACAGACCTGTGCATCGTGTTTAATGGTTCTTCCATGCGGGTGAACGGCGTCAAATTCAATAACAGATAATCTATAAATCAAGACCTAACAATGAAACAAAGACGTGAATTCTTAAAAAAAATGGGTGTGCTGACTGCAGTTTCAATGCTGCCTTCCTACCTGGCATCGGCTGCGCCGAAAAAGATAAAAGAGATCGGGGTACAGTTGTATACCTTTCGTAAGGGAATGGAGAGTGGTGATCCTAAGGGTACTTTAAAGCTCATCTCGGAGCTGGGAATTAATCAAATCGAATCTGCATCCAGCCGTTTTGGACTGTTTTACGGACTGACTGCGAAAGAAATGAAACAGACCTGCAAGGATCTGGGGATGACGCTTCGCAGCGGACACTGCAACATCAGCACCAACTGGGAAAGCACCGTGGAGCAGGCTGCCGAATCGGGCCAGGAATATCTGATCAGCTCTGGCATGCCAATCAAAGGACAGACAGTAGATACGTACAAGCGCGCTGCTGAAATGTTCAACAAGGCCGGAGAAGATTGTAAAAAAGCCGGAATCAAATTTGGCTACCACAACCATGCATCAGAATTTCAGTCGGAAGGCGGACAGGTATTCTACGATGTGCTCCTGCAAAACACCGATCCAAAATATGTAGGTTTCGAAATGGACCTGGGCTGGGTAGTCGCCGGCGGGAAGGATCCGTTTAAATATTTTGAGGACTATAAAGGACGTTTTCCGCTGTGGCATCTGAAAGATATGAAGGGCACACGCAGCACTGAGTTTGGCACCGGAGACCTGGACATCACCAGATTGCTGAAGGCGAGAAAAGAGGCCGGACTAAAGTATTTTTTCATTGAGCAGGAAGAATATACGGAGTCTCCGCTCGCCAGTATGAAAATCAATATGGCCTATCTGCAAAACTTAAATCTATAGAAAATGCTGGTTTTTATGAAGATTAAGGCTTTTTTTTCGGATTTACCACCGTATTAATCATCTGTTATGCATTTCTTAATTGGCTGGGGCTATCTTGGATTATAAATCAGGCAAGCTTCAGCTGATTTAACAACCAAATATACGAACCAAATAAACGACGCGCATGGGGATACCTTTACCTTCCACCTAGTACCGCTACTAGGCTTCACCGATCAATGTCTGTAGCACGAAACAGATTACACTAACCAAATAGAACTAACCAAATAAACCAATGAACATGAGAATTTGTGTACTTTTTTTATTCATTTTATGTATAATAGGAAGTAGTTGCAAGAAAGATTATGGGGATATCTATGATCCGCCAAAAGGTCAAAAAGGCTATATATATGCCCAGCTGGCCGCCAATCCAAAACTATCCATTTTTGTATCGGCCATCGACCGGGTCCCCGGCCTGAAGGACGAACTGGAAGCTTCTGGTCTTTTTACTGTTATGGCACCCGATAACGATGCTTTTGAGAAATTTTTCGCCAGCCAGACTGTCTATAAATCCATAGCGGATGTGCCGGAAGCCCAGCTTTCGGATATGATCCGGTACCACATCCTGAAATACATGCTGTTCCAGGTCAACTTTCTGAACCCCGGGGTAACCAAACTGAACTACGAGATTTTCAAATACGAATCGAGGCTGGTTACGGTTTACAAAGACAAGCTGGCGAACGGACGGCTCAGATCAATTTATTATACGCCGAAACAATTGCAGGTATACACGCCATTCTATTTTACCAGCAATGGGGTAACTGCAGCAGATTACAAGACCATTTACGGAAACGATGCCGAGATCAGCAACGACATCAAATTGAATGTGATGGGCGCTGCGGTGGTGGAAAGTGACATCGCTGCGGGCAACGGTGCCATTCACATCATCAATAAGGTGTTGCTGCCTGCACTGAATGTTGCACAGGAACTGGACACCAATCCCGAATACGCGGGCTACAATCAAATTTTGAAACAAAGGTTTATGATCTATGCCTATAACCAGGCGGCTACAAGGGCCTTGGGCAATAACGGGGATATAGACGGAGATGGCGTGGTTGATTCACTTTGGAACCGGCAGTATTCGATCAATGAGATCATGGACAATGAAAATGCAGTAAAGGGAACTTCGGCTTTGTCGATGACGGCTTTTGTCCCTTCCAAGACGGCTTTCTCTGACTATCTGAGCAGCCGGTTCTCTACCTTCTCCAGTTTGGATTTTGTGCCTTCAAATACATTTACCCTGTTGTACAACAGCCATTTTACGAATTCGCTGGACTGGCCTTCAAAAGTGGCCAGAGGCCAGGCGGTCAGCGTAGGCGGAGATAAGGTATTGCTGGGCACAGAGGAGATCAAGAGCGTAAAGATGACCAGCAACGGATTGTTTTACGAGTTGAACAAAGTGGTTGAACCGGCTGCGTTTACGGCTGTAACAGGACCAGCTTTCTTCTCGCCCAATTATACCTATTTTTCTGAGATGCTGTCGAGATCGGGATTGCTTCCTGTGCTGACCAGTGCGGGAGTCAATTACACCATCCTGTGTCCGACCAACGATGCGCTGAACGCTGCGGGTATCACCTATACCACAAGCGGGACCAACCCTTCATTTATGAGGACGAGAACGGGATCGGGACCTACAGAAATGAACAATTCTGAAATTGCCCTTGTGGTGGGCAATCATGTGCTCCTGAATGCCTATGCGGTCAGCGACCTGGCTGACGGTTTTTATGAAACCAAGAACGGCAGTTTTGTCGCAGTCAAAAATAAGAAGATTGAAGCTGCGGTACGGGGAACTGAGGCAACGGTTACGGATCCGAATATCAAACGCAGCAACGGCTATTTCCAGGGTATAGACAAAGCCCTGTTAAACCCGCTGTTGTCGATCAACGAATTGGTGGCATTAAGTGTCAGTCCGAACCCAACGCCTTTGTCCTATCTGAAATTCAGGGAGCTGTGCGTTCTGGCAGGTGTAGACAGCAAGGATTTTGTGAACATCACATCGGCCGATGCGAATAAGAAATTTACCTTGTTTGCACCGTCCAACGAAGCCATTATCGCGGCTCAGAATGCAAATATTTTGCCCAAGACCGGCGCTCAGGGTACAACTGTACTGGATGTGGCAGGTAAAGCACGTTTGTTTTCCTACATCAAGTACTTTTTTGTCGCGCAGCAGCAGATTTTTACAGATGGCAAAGTGACCGGATCCTTCCAGACCAGCAAAACGAATGCAGCAGGAAGTAACCTGAGCCTCACCGTTTCGGCTAATGGTGGCGGTACACTGACCGTTACCGACACCAATGGTGCGCAAGGGCAGGTTTTGCTGAGCAATCCGGGTAACTATCCGCAAAACGTGATCGCCAGGGATGGCGTGGTTCAGGTGATCAATAACGCATTCACTTCACAATATTAAACGATTCATGACAATGATTGTAAAGAAATATTTTGGTATTGCAATAACAGTTATGGTGTTATTGTCAATGACATCCCGGCTGAGCGCCCAGACTGCAATAGTCCGCGGGCGGGTCACCGATAAGGAAGGCGGGAAACCGGTTCCGGGTGTCAATGTTACAGAGAAGAATAAGGAAAACCGGGTGGTCAACGGGGTCGTTACGGACATCAACGGAAATTACCAGTTGGAAATAACCAATGTCAACGACTCGCTGTACTTCAGTCAGATCGGGCTCAAGGCAGTGAGCAGGGCCATTAAACTGCAGCGCGTCATCAATGTCGTCATGCAGGAGGATGCCAGATCACTCAATGAGGTGGCGGTGGTCACAGAGCGCCAGGCCAATGTGGGCGGCTTTTTGGGTGTCAAACCGCGCGACCGTACGGATGCGCATACCACGATCAATATGAAGGATCTGGAGGACATTCCGGCAACCTCAATCGATCAGATCCTGGAAGGAAAAGCATCAGGTCTGTTGATCTCCATGAATTCAGGTAATCCCGGATCCGGGTCGTCCATACAGATCAGGAACTCGGTATCTGTAGGTCTGGGTACCAAGCCGCTGATTGTGGTCGATGATGTGCCTTTCAAATCCCAGGCGAATGTAGACGTGAACAATCCGGACGCCTTAAGTGAACTGGTGAGTATCTCGCCAAATGACATTGCCTCTATCGACATCCTGAAGGACGCTGCGGCTACGGCATTGTATGGTTCTGACGGTGCGAATGGTGTAATCCTGATCACTACAAAACGTGGCGATAACATGAAGCCAAGAGTTAATTTCAACACGATGCTTTCTTTGAAATATCCGCAGCAGCCCTTTCCGCTGCTGAACGGTAATGAATACAAGACCATGATCCTGGAAGGTTACCAAAACAGGTACGGTACGACCGGCCTGCCTTCAACAGATGTGGTCAACAATCTCTTTTTATTGCCCGGTGCGCTGGACTACGAGAATTACAACAACAATACCTACTGGCCCGGAGAAGTAACGCTTTCTAAAGCGCTTTTGCAGAATTACACAGCCTCCATTGTGGGTGGCGGTGAATCCGCTAAATACAACGTGAGCATGGGTTATGTCAATGAAATCGGTCCGACAAAGGGCACCAGTCTGAGAAGGCTGACCGGCAGGTTCAATTTTGATTACCGGATTTCCAACAAGCTTTCCTTTGCAAGTGATATTGCTTTGGCCGACAACAAAAAAACCAACAACTACGACAACGTAGGAAACATCGCGATTACCAAATCGCCCGTCCTGCCGGTTTTCACACAGGATGCCTTTGGCAATTCGCTGTCCACTTATTTTATTCCCGGTACCACCGGATTTCAGAACGATGTGAGGAACCCGCTGGCGCTGATCGATCAGGCACTCTTTACAGAAGGAAACCAGCGGCTGGATGCCAAACTGACTGTTCGGTACAATCCGTTTAAGGGCTTTCAGCTGAACAACCTCTTTTCAGTAACCAATGAAGCCTTTACAGCAGACAAGTTTTTGCCGCATAGTGCTTCCGGAAGGGATTTTTACAGACAGAGCAACCTTTATCTTCGGATTAATGACCAGTATAATTTATCCTCTTCCGTTCCGAAAAACGGGGTGGCGCTCTATTACAAGAACGACATCGTCTATACCTTCACGCTTCCGAAAAAACATACCTTAAGAACGGGTTTGTTTACCGTCATTGAATCAAAGAATTCCACGGAATTGCGGTTGGAATCTACCAATACACCTTCAGAGTATCTGACCAGTCCGTATACGACCGACATTTACAACAACCTGACCTCATTGCAAAGGCCAATCCGTTCGCTTTCGGTCATCGGCCAGGCCCAGTATACGTTCGACGACCGTTATGGCATTACCGCAAACCTAAGAAGAGAAGGCAACTCCGCCTTCGGGAAAAACAACAGGTTCGCCATTTTTCCGGCAGCCTCAGTTTACTGGAGACCATCCTCTGAACGTTTTATGCAGGCATTTAAAGACAAATGGCTGAACGACCTGAAATTCAGGGGCAGTTTGGGCATCACCGGTCGTGCGCCGGAGGTTTCTGCTGCCAGCGCATTTACCTTTAGTGCCAATGCTCCTTTTGCAGACATCCAGGGTGTTACGGCCGACAACATCCAATTGGTGGACCTGCGCTGGGAAAAAACCACTGCGGCAAACGTAGGTTCAGACATTTCCTTGTTGAAAGGGAGATTGAACTTCACGGCTGATTACAGTGTGAACACCACGAAAGACTTGATTTTGACTTCGCCCATTGCGACTAATTCAGGTTTTGAGACGCTAAACACCAACTTTGGAACGATCAGGGGTAAGATCTTCGAATTCTCAGTAGCAGGAGAT
>JAZKCT010000062.1:0-15500 GCA_040387995.1 Bacteroidota bacterium
CGGCCTTTGGCAATTTCTTCTTTCATAAATCCAAACATGCGCATACGCTGGCCTTCATGAAGGTGTTTGGTTTCAATTGGTTTTCGGCCCACGGGGAGTTCATCTATCACAGATACATCCAAATCCCCATAAAGCGTCATTGCAAGCGTCCGTGGAATAGGTGTTGCAGTCATGACAAGTATATGAGGTGGTATGCTGTTCTTTCTCCAAAGTCTGGCGCGCTGCTCAACACCAAAACGATGTTGTTCGTCGATTACCACCAAGCCCAGTTCTTTAAAGATCACTTTATCTTCGATCAACGCATGGGTGCCAACAAGGATATCTATTTCACCGGTCTCCAGTTCCTCATGTAGTGTCTTCCGTTGTTTTTTAGTCGTACTTCCTGTCAATATTGCTACGTTCGCTATACGGCCCTTTAGCAGAGACGTAATAGATTCATAGTGCTGACGTGCCAATATCTCCGTCGGCGCCATAATACAGGCCTGAAAACCATTATCATTAGCCAATAGCATACTCATTAATGCGACCACGGTCTTACCACTCCCAACATCTCCCTGCACCAGACGATTCATCTGGCAACCGCGCTGTGTATCCAGTCTTATTTCTTTGATGACGCGTTTCTGTGCGCCAGTCAAATCAAAAGGAAGTATCTCCTTATAGAAGGTATTCAGCCGTGGTCCAACGACATTAAACACTTGCCCCTTAAACTTAAGTTCGCGTAGCTGTTTTGTATAGAGCATCTGCAACTGAATGAAAAATAACTCCTCAAATTTCAATCGCCGTTCAGCTTGTTTTAAAGCTTCTACATCTTTAGGAAAATGGATGTTTAACAAAGCTTCCCTGCGACTAGCAAGGTTGTATTTTCCAAGAATGGTCAGTGGAACCGTTTCCTTTACCTCGTTATAAAACTGCGACAAAATGGCTTCCTGAAGTTTTTGAATGCCCTTACTATCCAGAAATATTCGTTTTAGTTTATCAGTGGAATTGTAGACGGGCTGCAGCCGCAAATTTCCGGTCATCGTTGCAGGTCTCGGATAATTTTCCAACTCGGGATGCGAAACACTATAGGTGCCATTGAAAATGGATGGCTTCCCAAATACAATATAAACCTTCCCACGGAGGACATTTTCATCTACCCATTTCAAGCTCTGAAACCAAACCAGCTCAATTGTTCCGGTTTCGTCAGAGAACTTTGCTACCAACCGTTTCTTGTGCTTTTCACCAATCACCTCTTTATGGGTCACTCTGCCAAGAATTTGGACATAAGGAAGTTCAGGGTCCAAGTCGGCAATCTTATAAAACCGCGTCCGGTCTATGTATCTAAACGGGAAATAGTCTAATAATTGTTCACAAGTAAAAATCCCCAATTCCTTTTGCAGAAGCTCGGCACGTTTCGGCCCTACTCCTTTTAGAAATTCAATGGCCGTATTTAAGGTCGAAGCAAACAAAACTTAGCTCAGTTGTCGAAATGGTTGATAGCCAATGATTAAGCCTTATGAGCTGTCATCGAGATTTCCACATTCACTCCCTTTGGCAGGCCTTTTACGGCAACTGTTTCGCGGGCTGGGAAAGTGCTTTCAAAATAAGATCCGTAAATGTCATTAACTTCTCCAAAAAGAGTCATATCTGACAAAAAAATAGTTGTTTTGACCACATCCTCAAAACCGTAACCAGCCTCCAGCAGGACTGCCTTAATATTTCTCATGACTTGTTGCGTTTCTTCAGCAACCGAAGACAGCACCACCTCTCCATTAACGGGATTAATTGCTACCTGACCAGACAGGAATAAAAACCCATTCGCAATGACAGCCTGACTGTATGGACCTATTGGAGCCGGAGCATTTGTTGTATTCACTATTTTGTTCATCGCAAAAAGACATGTATTAATTTCCAAAGTACACCTGAAAGAAAAACAGTGATCGCAAACGCATTGATACAATGCATAATCCTGATATTAATATTATCCGGGCGGGTCGGTTCCTTTTTTCTGAACAGATACATAGCTGCAAACTTAGATATTTTTAAAACAATTAAAGGCATATACGGCAATCGCATATACAAAAAAAGGGGACCCAAATTGGATCCCCTTTTTTATTCGTTAAAAATGCTTAGTTTCTAGCAGTTTCAACGCGACGGTTTTGGATACGACCTTCTTCAGTATCGTTAGAAGCGATTGGATTAGCTTCACCATTACCTTTAGTAGCAACTTGACTAGCATTAACGCCAGTGTTTACTAAGTAAGTTTTAACTGAGTTTGCTCTGTCTTTAGACAATTTCAAGTTGTATGCAGCAGTACCTTCGCTTGAAGCGTAACCATTTACAGTTACTTTACCACCGTTTTCACGCAACACTGAAGACAATTTATCTAAAGTTGGATAAGCCTCAGTTTTTAAAACTGATGAGTTAAATTCAAATTGAATAGTTTCAAAACCAGTTGCAGTGCTAGCAGCAGCTGTAAGCTCTGGAGCTTTAGGTAGCGGACATCCTGAACCATCAACTGCAGTTCCTGCTGGAGTGCCTGGGCATTTGTCAAACTGATCAGAAACACCGTCACCATCTGAATCTTTTTTCAAATCTTCAACTGATTTCTCAACGTTTGCAACACGGTTTTTCAAAGCTTCAACTTCCTGACGCAATGAAGGATCCTTCAATTCATCATACATCACAGCAAGTGGGTTAACCCAGTCAATGTTTTGTTTAGCACTTGATCCCAAAGAGAACTCTATACCGCCATAACCGTAAGAGAATTTATCTTGAGAAGGAGTTGATCTGTAAAGTCCATCCATGTGATCTCCGTCAACAAAGTGAGCAGTATAACCTAAGTTAAAGGCAACACGGTCAGACACTTTAAATTTAACACCAGCTCCAACCGGGAAATAACCTGCTCTCGCATATTCTTTATCCTGATTTTTACCGAATTTACCTTTGTTGTCAACATCATTCACCATCGGATTGATTGCCGTGATACCAAGACCTGCAGTCAGGAAGAAGTTCACAGAGTTTGCACGACGCAAGAAGTCAATAGAACCAATGTTTACAACAGCTCTCAAGTCATAAGCATAAGCGATTTCAGTTTCAAAATGCTTAATGCCATTTACTGTGATCACATTGTCAAACTTGTCTTCGTAATGGCCTTTCAATTTTCCACGGAAAACATTTGCCTCAATTCCAAACACATGTCCAAACTGTTTTCTCAGGTTGATACCATAGCCCAACTGAAAGTCACCGCGGTTAAAGTCATTGGTTCCTCCTGAAGCAACCATTGGTGACAAAACACCAGCGTTTACGCCAAGGGACCAAGTCCTGTACTGCCCGCTTCCTCCAAATACCTTGGAAGAAGAAGAAGTCGTAGCTGCATCTTGTGCGCTAGCGATGGAAGAAGCTCCCATCAAAGCAACAAAAGAAACTGCAAGACCCTTTTTTAAAGTAGAATAATTCATAATTTTCTTTTTTAAGGTTAAACAAATTTTAATCGTATAATTTTTTTGTGTAGCAAAATTAAACAAATTTTTAATTTCTCAAAACACTTCTGCAAACTCCGTTCCAAACTTTTTCATGAGCGTTTTTTGGTGTTTTAAACCCAAAAAACTATGCTTTCAAAGTCCTTTTTTAACGTCGCCAGGGACGATAAGTCCTGTTTTTAAGACAGTCGGCTTTTTTTGATCACATACCATAAAAAACAATATTTTTATCGAGTTTTACAAAAATGCCGATACCTAAGATCATACACCAGACCTTTAAGTCCTCAAATCTACCATTTTTAACGAGATGGCACATCTTTAAATTAAGAAAAAATAATCCTGAATATCAATATGAATTTTATAATGATTCAAGGATCGAGAATTTTCTTGCAGAAGAATTCGATGAGGAAACCTTACGCTTATACGGCAGACTAAATATTGGCGCCGCGAAAGCCGACTTTTTCAGGTATGCAGTTTTGCTAAAAAGAGGTGGCGTGTACCTGGATATTGATTGCAAAGTACAAAGACCTTTGAGGGAATTGATTTTAGAGGGTGACTCGGCCTTGCTTTCGCCAGAAAAAAACCCAACCTGGTTTGTTCAATGGGCGATGATGTATGAACCAGAACACCCTTTTTTGAAAAAAACAATGGAAATGATGCTGGACAATATCCGGTACAACAAATTCCCTCACGATGTCCACAAAATGACAGGACCTGCTGTGTACTCATTGGCGATAAGAGCATGTCTGGAGAAAAATCCAGCAATACCACACCGTGTCTTTGGCGTTGAATTTGGCGGTTTTATCAAGGATAAATATAAGCTGGCTAAGTTTTTCCTCTACAAAAACAAATCAGAACATTGGAAAAAATTGCAGGTTCACTCCACCGTATTAAAATCTTAACCTGAAAAATAAGGTGTCAGTTGAGATATAATTCGACGAATCTGTGAAGATTAAAGCCTTCATTTTTAACTACCTGCTTCAACTTTTCATGGATTTCCTCTTTTTTCAGGTCTTTCATCTTATGATTTTGTATCAGCTTGTATGCTTTTTCTGCATAAAGAAAAAGTCTGCGGTCATTTCCAGGGGCGGCAGATTTGAGTAGCGACAGCAATTCATTAACCCCAATATTTTTATCGGCAATAGTTTTTAAAACCGGGGTGCTTCGGGAACTTTGATGAAAGAATTTTTTCAGGTTGGCCGCAAACGCATCCGCCCCATCCCGGTCGGATTTGTTGACGACAAAAATGTCCCCAATTTCCATTAGACCTGATTTGATGTGCTGAATTTCATCGCCCGCTTCCGGCACAAGAAGTACAATGGTCAGATCTGCAAGTCCTGCAATTTCTATCTCTGATTGTCCGACACCAACGGTTTCTACAATGATATAATCAAAATTTGCCGACTTCAACACATCGGTCATTTCAATGATTTTGGCTGACAAGCCACCCACTGAACCTCTTGTTGCCACTGATCGTATAAACACATTTGGCTTATTAAACTGGGTAGCCATCCTGATTCTGTCTCCCAGCAAAGAACCCAGGTTGAATGGAGAGGTTGGGTCTACGGCTATTACAGCTACTTTTTTACCTTCCAGACACAATTGGTCAATCATTGCATTTACCAAGGTGCTCTTTCCTGCTCCCGGGGGGCCGGTGACTCCAATGACCGGAACATCTTGGTTGATTTCAATCGTCCTTAGCAAATTCACACTACCTGATATGTCATTTTCAACAATGGTCAGCGATCTTGCTATAGCAATAAAATCTCCCTGCTTTAATCCCAATATCAAATCAGAATAATCACTCATAATCATTTGTATCTGCCGCAAATAAACACATTTTAATTCATCTTGTCTGTCAGGGAAGGATTTTCGACCTACTCGTAAACAAATTTTTAATCCGTAACTTTGAAAAATTTCAAACTTTGAATGAAGACTTATTTTAGATTACTTTCCTTTGCCAAACCCATAGAAAAATACGCAATACCCTATGTACTTGTAACCATTCTAGCCATATTTTTCAATACTTTTCTTTTTACACTACTTGGCCCTCTGCTGGAAACCATTTTTTCTGTAAACAAAGGAACTGCTGCGCCCGCGACTATGATGGAACAAGCATCCAGCCTTGACGTTATCGCAAAATTCAGTAATTTTATCAAGGAGTCCATCAATACCTATGGCACGGTCTACACCTTGCAATTGGTATGCGTTATTATCGTAATTACGGTATTTCTCGCCAACCTTTTCCGTTACCTTTCACAACGTTTTATGGAAGATTTAAGGGTTCATACCCTTCTAAACCTGCGCAAAACGGTATTCAACAATGTCATGAATCTGCACCTGAGTTATTTCAGCAACGAAAAGAAGGGAGACATCATGTCCAAAGTATCGGCAGATGTACAGGTTGTGCAGGCCACTGTCACCAATACCCTGCAGGTCGTTTTTAAAGAGCCCATGCAATTGCTTTTCTATGTAGCTGTTCTACTATCGATCTCTGTAAAACTGACTATTTTTTCGCTTTTAGTCATCCCTATATCGGGATTCATCATCAGTAAAATCGTGAAACGCTTGAAACAACAGGCCAAAGAATCCCATGAGAGTTTTGCAAAAATGATCGGCTTTCTTGATGAAGCGCTTGGCGGCATCAGAATCATCAAAGCATTCAATGCAACAGAACGAATTAAAGATAAATTTCACAGCGAGAATGTATTTTATTCCATGCTGAATAAAAAAATGGCCCGTCGACAACAATTGGCCTCTCCGGTATCCCAAACTTTGGGTGTACTGGTTGTCGTCTTTATTGTTTTATATGGTGGAACCATGATCCTCAGCAAGCAGGAGGGTAGTTTAGAGCCTGCCAAATTCCTGGTGTATCTGGCTACTTTTTCCCAAGTAATGCAGCCTATAAAAGCTTTGGCTGACTCCTTTAGTGGAATTCATTCAGGAATTACAGCCGGTGTGCGGGTGCTCGAACTGATCGACACCAAGCCTGAATTGGCAGACAAAAAAGGCGCTAAAGTCATCACAGGATTCAATGATCTGCTGAGTTTCCAAAATGTAAGTTTCAATTACGGTGATAAAGAAATCCTCAAGAACATCGACCTTGACATTATAAAAGGCCAGACAGTAGCACTTGTCGGCCCTTCTGGAGGCGGTAAGAGTACTATAATGGACTTAATCCCTCGGTTTCATGACCCAAAATCTGGTGAAATACTGATTGATGGCATCAACATCAAGGACGTCATGACGGACAGCTTGCGCGCACAAATGGGTACGGTCAACCAGGAGTCGATCTTGTTTAACGACACCATTTTCAACAACATCGCATTCGCTAAACCGCATGCTTCAGAAGAGGAGGTGCTTACCGCCGCTAAAATTGCCAATGCACATGAGTTCATTATGCATACTGAACAGGGCTATCAAACCTCTATTGGCGATCGTGGGAACAAACTGTCTGGCGGACAAAAACAGCGAATCTGCATTGCCAGGGCGGTACTCGCAAATCCCCCAATTATGCTGCTTGATGAAGCAACGTCTGCACTAGATACAGAATCCGAAAAATTAGTTCAGGAAGCTTTAAATCGTCTGATGGAAAACAGGACCTCCATTATCATTGCACACCGTTTAAGCACCATTCAGCACGCAGATAAGATTGTAGTGATCGATAAGGGTCAGGTGATGGAAACCGGTACCCATAGCCAGCTACTGTCGCAAAACGGACTTTATAAACGTTTAATAGACATGCAGTCCTTTATTGATTAAGTTTTAACCTGCCAACGTATGAAAATAATACTCGATTGCGAAAGAATGAAATACCCCCACACCGGGTTATTCGAATACTGTCAGCAACTCGGGAATGCACTTAAGGCATTAAAAGAGCCAAAGGACGAACTTGGTTTTTATCTCAACCCTACTTTAAGGCATCACTTTAATGAAAATGATTTTTTTGTTGACCAACACGGCCTGCAAAAGTTTTTATTCCCAAGGCTTAAAAATATTGATCTATGGCACACGACTTACCAGCTCTCCAGGTACGTCCCGCAAAGTTCAAAAATTAAACGCGTGCTTACTGTTCATGACCTGAATTTTCTTTACGAGGGTAAATCCGCGGCGAAAGTCAAAAAATATCTTCAAAAACATCAGGAAAATATCGATCGCTGTGACCATATCGTTGCGATCTCCGAATTCACCAGACAGGACATCATAAAGCATCTTAGAATAGGAGATAAACCGATTTCCGTGATATATAACGGTTGCGCCCCACCTCTGCTTTTACCAGAAGCAACTCCTGCTTACTTGCCACTAAAACCATTTCTTTTTGCATTGGGAACAGTTAATCCAAAAAAAAACTTCCACGTACTGGTGGCCTTGCTTCACAATAACGACTTCGAACTGATTATCTCCGGGAAAACAGAGCCCGACTATGTACAGAAGATTCTCAATGAAGCCAAAAAACATGGCGTTGAACAGCGTGTAAAAATAACCGGCCCGGTGACGGACATGGAGAAATGCTGGTATTACCAGCACTGCGAAGCATTTCTTTTCCCATCGCTGGCGGAAGGCTTTGGCATCCCTCCCATTGAGGCCATGACTTTTGGAAAACCAGTGTTTTTGTCCGACAAAACTTCGCTCCCTGAAATTGGGGGAGATTGCGCTTATTATTTTCACACTTTTGATCCTGTAGATATGCAACATACTTTTGTGGCAGGGATGGATCATTACCACCAATTTCAACCCGCAGAAAGGATCAGACAGCACGCCGGTCAGTTTAATTGGAGCAACAGTGCAAAAGCCTATTGGGAAACCTACAAGAACACATTAAATGGATAAAACGCACATTGTTTCTGTAGTCATCGTTACTTATAACGCGGACAAAACCCTTCAACAATGTTTGCAAAGTATTTACAGCCAATCCTGCAAGGCCATTGAAATCATTATTATAGACGGAAATAGTACAGACAACACTGTTCAAATCCTTCAGGAAAATGACCATTCTATTGCCTATTGGAAAAGTGAGCCCGACAAAGGCATCTATGATGCCATGAACAAGGCACTACACCACATTAGCACCGACTGGGTGCTGTTTCTTGGTTCAGATGACACCTTGCTGTCCGACTTCTCAAAAATGCTTCCTGAGCTTGAAAATGCAGATTGTATTTATTATGCCAACGTGCTATACAAAGGCGCCAGACATTCTGGCTCTACAACACCCTGGCACCAGGCCAAACTCGGCATTTTTCACCAAGGCATCATCTATCCGGCAACAGTATTTAAAAAATATACCTATCAGTTAAAATACAGAATTGCAGCAGATTATGCACTGAACATGCGGCTGCATAGCGATAATAATTATAAATTTGTTTACAAGAACTATGTAATTGCCAATTACAACGACACTGGCATTTCTGCATCAGTTCGCGATGAAGCATTTGAGGCCGATAAGAGTCAACTAATCTATAAAAATTACGGTCTTAGAATTTGGTTACGGTACACGTTCCGAATCTTAAGGTCCAAATTAAAATTTAAAAAAGATGCTTAAAGCTGTCGTGGTTATCCCTTTTTATAAAGACCATCTTAACTACGATGAATATTTTTCTTTGGATCAATGTTTCAAAATCCTGACAAAATATGATATTGTTGCAATTAAGCCTGATGCCCTCGATCTTTCTTTCATAACAGATCGATATGTATTCTCCAGCGTCATCTCTTTTGACGATCATTATTTTAAAACGATCGACGGCTACAACCAACTGATGCTTACTCCGCCCTTGTACCAGGCATTTCTTCGTTATGAGTTTATGCTTATTTATCAGCTCGATGCTTTCGTTTTCTCTGATCAGCTCACACACTGGTGCAACAAAAAATACGACTATATAGGTGCACCCTGGCTCCGTCCTCTTGAGGATAAGAATGCAGTAAGCAGGTTTATATTACATTTAAAAAGCAATTTTTACAGGCGGTATAACATTACAAAAGACGGCATTCCAAACTCTAAACAGTTGGTAAAATGTGTAGGCAACGGTGGCTTTTCGCTCCGTCGTGTACGAAAGTTTCATGACTTAAGCATCAAATTTCAAGGGCTCGCCGAAATGTATATCAGCCAGGTCGAATCCGAGTTTAATGAAGATATATTCTGGTCAATTGCCATCAACCGGAAGAAAAAAAACCTGCACATTCCCTCCTACAGAACAGCGTTGAAATTCTCTATAGAGACTTGCCCTGAGCTCGCTTACAGATTGAATCATAAACGGCTCCCGTTTGGCTGTCACGCATGGGACAAACATTTCGATTACTGGAGGGATAAATTCAGGGAACTTGGATATGGGGCTTAATTACACAATTCAGCCAGTAAAGCCTCAAATTTTGGTAACTGTTGTTTCAGGCTATAATTCTCTGCAGCCTGTCTTAGAGCGGCGCGATCAATTGTATTCGGATTGGTCTGGACAGTTTGCATGCATGAGATGAACTCCTTTAAAGCCCCCTCATTTACCACAAAACCCATATCCCTGCTTATAAATCGTTGCGCTATACCGACATCAAATGCAACAACAGGAACTCCCAACCAAGCGGCTTCCACCATCACCATAGAAAAGGATTCTTCTCTTGATAGCAGTAAAAAACCATTTGCAACAGATAGGTAGTTATAATAATCCTCACCTTGCACACCCCCAAAAATTAATCGTCCTGGATATTTTAGATCGGCAACTGTTTTCACATAAAAATCCAATCCACTATCGAACTGCGCGCCCAGCCACAAAATTTTAATAGTTGTATCCTTGAAATATTCCAGAATGGGAAGTACACGATCAAGGCCTTTCATATAGGTTGCCCCACCAGCCAATACCCAGACAAAATCTTCCGGCAAAATCCCTAGATCATGTTTTATGTGAGAAATCTTTGTTGCATCTGTTGCAATTGCATCTGTATCAACAAAACTATACTGAAGCCTTACGTCAGGATGCCCCAAATTTATCAGCGTTTCGGACACGATTTCTGAGCAGGCAATACAAGTCGCCGAATGACTTATAATCTTGCTAAGCCCATCCCGGCTAATCAAAGTAAATGCATTTAATAATTCATGAATATGCGTAACCATCTTAACATTTAATACCTTTCCAGCTTCATACACATCTGAAAGTGCAATAGTGTTGATGTACCAGATGTCCGGTTTAAATTTCTTATGTATCGAATTAAGCTGATATGACAGTGGATCTTGCCCTAAAAACCTAACCACCCTTCGCAATACCCTTTCTAAAAATATAGGGCTATTTTTATACCGTACATTCTTCTGAACATACTCTGGCAGCAAATCATACAGTTCACCTTTATTACTGCAAAAGACGAAAATTTCATATTTAGCAGGATCCAGTGTACCTAGCAAATACCAGAGTAATACTTCAGACCCTGTTCTTGCCAGACTTTGGGTAATAAACAGTATTCTCTTTTTCATAATCGGTTAATGGGTATAAATTTGCTCCTCAAACTTATCAGTGCAAGATATGGCTGATTAAATTAAGGTTTACCTTTAAAAAAGCGTTTGATTCGCTCCTTAAACATTAAATATTTCCGCACCTTCCTAAAGTCTTCTTTTAATCTATCAAAATTCTCGTAATCCTTGATAAACAAGGGAAAGTGCTTTTGTAATACCTCATTTCGCTCAGAAAGCAAAAGGCTATAATTCTTGGGGTCTGCACTTATTCCATCGAGAAAAAAGCGGCATATCTTTACATTGATATATTTATGGCTGCAGTTATGCTTACAAAGCGCAATTAAAAAGAACTCCCAGTCTGATACGATTTTATAGGTCTCATTATAATGACCTACTTCGTCAAAAAGATTCTTTTTTATAAAAGTACCGGGATGAGGAATTGTTGAATGATAAAAAGTTTCGAAGCTTAACTGATCATGCATTATCCAATCTTTTGATTCCCCGTTCTCTACTAGAACAATATTTCCATAGACGAGGTCTTTGTCAAGCTTCATTGCGGCTACATCCTCAATCACGTTCTTATTTAGCAATAGATCACCACTATTAATGAACAGCAAATAATCACCATAAGCAGCCCTTATGCCCTTATTCATTGCATTATATATTCCGCTATCAGGTTCACTTGTAATATAAGAAATCTTATCCTGATAAAAATCCAAAACCTCTTTACTCCCATCATCTGATCCACCGTCAATAACCACGTACTGAATTTTCGGGTAAGTTTGAGCTAAAACTGATGTAATAGTTTGCTTTAATCCGGTTGCGTTATTATAATTGATTGTAATGATCGATATTGTCAATATTTCAAGGGGTTCCATTATGAAAATTTAGACTCGTCCATGAAGAGACGGAACATTATCTTTTTCTTTACATTTTTCCAGAGCCAGTTCCAATACGAATGGTCGTAACTCGTTGCGTCTGTACCAGATTGTCCAATTATTCTTGGTTTGTACTTTAAAGGTAAATAAGCGTGTTTCTCCATAAGCGAATAAAGCACACACCTGCATAAAACATGCTCAAAATAAACCCCTTTTGAATCATTGATAAGATTAGCAGATGGCAGCAAAAAGTTAAGAAAAAAAGCTTTTTCCGCAATAAAAATCCTGGAATCTCCATAAGTAAGCCGCTTGGGCAGATCTGCCATTATCTCACAATCCGCATCATTATACGATTGCAAAATTGGGACGATATTTAAAATTCTATATCGTCCGGTTATCTTACAAATGGATGAAGTCGACTGAACTAATGTAGAATTCTTAAATGCGTAATCAAGAATAATCATTTCTCCATAACCTTTTCCAAGATCTTTGTTATAGCTATTATTTTTAAAGGTATGGATTTCTAATCGCTTATTTAGCTCCTTAAATTCTTCGGAGATATCTACACCCGAATTTTCGACAAAAACAATATTGTTATCCGTCGTCGTCAAATAAAACTTGATCGCTTCGATATACTGTTCACGTCTTACTTCAGGATTCTGTAATTTAGTGAAGGTCATACCCATAGGATTGATACATCCTGTAAGCAAAATTAAAGGCTTACCCTTCGGGAGCGGGCCGGTTGCATTGTTCATTTATCGATCAGAAGTTAAAGCCATTAATAGGCAAATTATCATTAAATACTTCAAAAAGCTGTCTGAAAAATCACCCAGCCTCTCCTCAATTCTCGCAATTACCATAACTGAATATATCTCGCCTACCTGCCATCAACTCTAAAAAGATAGTTACTACCTAGTTGACGGATACAAACCATACAAACTTTTTTTTTCAATTAATCGGTAATTTAGCATTTCTTAATTTATCTTTTAATCTTTGGTAATTGAAAAAGCCATTGTGAGAGAAATAAATATCGATCTTTAATTAAAATGAATTGTTATCTACATCGTTAATAGACGATCCAAAATGTCTTTCAATTGCGCCTTCACATTAGATTTAGAGTATCGACTTAACGCATATTCTTTTACCAATTTACTGTAATTGAAAAACACTCCATCATCCAGTTTCAACACCTGCTCAATCATTTCGTTCAACCCCTCCACCGAAACATCTTCAAACTCAAGTATAAAATCCGCTTTCCCAAAACCGCAATATTTACTGACAATCGGAATCAATCCGGCTGACATGGGCTCTATGGTACCGCCTGGCATGCCATCTACATAGCTCGGCGCCACGACGTAACTGCAAGCTTCCACAATCTGTCTCATCTCTTTAGAATCCATCCTAAGGTCTCTAAACAACAATACATTCCCACCCACGAACAAATCCTTATAATGATTTTCTAAAACAGCATTAAGCCTTGGAACTATAACATAAAAAGTCAATTGTGGATTTAAGCGAGCCACTTCCAATAAGATTGGCAGTCCTTTGGTCAACTGCTTACCTCCACTCAGAAATAAAAAATTGGAATTTCTCTCCTTCTTCGGTTCAAATTCTGAAAACACACCCAGAATATTATTATTCAGTGTATACAACTTTTCTTTGAAAACTTCTTTACAGTGATCGAACACATATCCTTCTGCCATGATCAAAGCGACATCCGCTTCATGCATGGCATAATAATGATTTACAGGGGTGATGTTCGTTTCTTCCGGCAACCAGATTTTTGTGAGGCCGTAAAAATCCCGGATGCTTCTAAGCGCATTTGTATTGTGGAGCGCTTCATGAATGCCCGTAATCAGATGAATTCTTGGAATGCTCCGGTTTGCGCAATAAAATGATTTTTCAAAATTGTCCCCAATTCCGAAAATAACATCGTATTCATTGTAGGAAATTGGATTATTGTGCTGATAATCATAAACATCTACCTGATACCCCATTTCGTGAAAGGTTTCTGCTACCACATGCGAAGTAACGTAGTTTTGATGTTTAAATTCGTTGGGCCTGTTAAATGGCTGAAGTATGTAAGAGATACAGACTTTTTTAGGCCGACTTACACCATAGAGGTTAATGATGCGCCCGCCACCCCCTCTCTTTTTGCCACCAAAAAGCTTCTTCAAACTTCTTTTTAAATTCATAACTACAAAAAAAGCTGTCCGGAAATCAGACAGCTTTTCTTAAATATTTTAAATCATTACAATTTACGTTTCACCTCTACCTGCTCGTATGCTTCCACAATATCTCCAACTTCAATATTGTTGAAATTGTGGATATTCAATCCGCATTCGTAACCTCTGGATACTTCTTTCACATCATCTTTATAACGTTTCAATGAAGCCAGCTCTCCGGTATAAATTACCACACCATCTCTTACGATGCGTATTTTACTGTTACGTGTGATCGTCCCATCCAATACCATACATCCAGCGATCGTACCCACTTTCGTGATTTTAAAGGTATCCCTGATTTCAACATTGGCAGTGATTTTCTCTTCAAACTCTGGTGCAAGCATTCCTTCCATCGCCGCTTTGATCTCATTGATCGCGTCGTAAATGATCGAATACAAACGGATGTCAATCTGTTCAGCTTCCGCCAATTTACGTGCTCCCGGAGAAGGACGTACCTGGAAACCAACGATAATCGCATCAGATGCTGATGCCAGCAATACATCTGATTCAGAAATCTGACCAACCGCTTTGCTGATTACGTTGATCTGGATCTCTGGCGTAGACAGTTTCAATAGTGAATCTGACAAGGCCTCGATTGAACCATCCACGTCACCTTTGATGATCAGGTTAAGTTCCTTAAAGTTACCGATAGCCAAACGACGACCGATCTCATCCAAAGTAATGTGTTTCTGTGTACGCAGACCCTGTTCGCGCATCAGTTGCAGACGCTTATTGGCAATTTCCCTAGCCTCAACTTCACTCTCCATTGCATTGAAACGGTCACCCGCAGTTGGCGCACCCTGCATACCCAATACCTGTACAGGTACGGATGGGCCTGCTTCATTTACTTTTTGTCCACGTTCATTGAACAATGCTTTTACACGTCCGCTATAACTACCAGCCAAAATAGGGTCACCAATTTTCAATGTACCTGCCTGAACAAGAACAGTAGTTACAATACCACGCCCTTTATCCAAAGTAGCCTCTATAACACTACCAGTAGCGCGTTTATCAGGATTCGCCGTCAGTTCCAATAATTCTGCTTCCAGCAATACTTTTTCTAAAAGCAAGTCTACGTTCAGACCGCTCTTACCAGAAATTTCCTGCGACTGGAACTTACCGCCCCAATCTTCTACCAGAATATTCATCATCGACAACTGCTCACGAATCTTATCTGAGTTCGCACCAGGCTTGTCAATTTTTGTAAATGCAAAGACCAATGGTACTCCTGCGGCTTGTGCATGGTTGATGGCCTCTTTCGTTTGGGGCATCACCGCATCGTCTGCCGCTACAACAATAATCGCGATATCTGCTACCTTCGCACCACGGGCACGCATCGCCGTAAAGGCCTCGTGACCTGGTGTATCCAGGAATGTTACTTTTTTACCAGTCGGTGTTGTCACCATATAGGCGCCAATATGCTGGGTTATCCCCCCGGCCTCACCAGCAACCACATTTGCTTTACGGATATAATCCAGCAATGAAGTTTTACCGTGATCGACGTGAC
>JAZKCT010000063.1:0-6020 GCA_040387995.1 Bacteroidota bacterium
TGCACATCTACTTTTTCAATTCCTGTTTTTGTTGATATTTCTGAAATAATATCTGCCTTAGTCATATTCTCTATTATTAATTTATAATGTATTCTACTTTATAGGTGATTTGGGGTTGCAAAAGTATTGCTTTTAAATGAGATAGGAAAATAAAAGATGATTTATTTACAGAGCATTGTATCAGCCTATTGCAAGTTTTATTAAAAACAAAGATTAACAATGTATTTTTGCAGATATGGCGTTTCAAAGCGAGGTTATAAAATGGTATTTAAACAACAAAAGAGACTTGCCCTGGAGGCATACTACAGATGCTTACGTCATTTGGCTTTCCGAGGTGATCCTGCAACAAACACGCGTAGAACAAGGACTGCCTTATTTTAACCGATTTCTGGAAAATTTTGCCACAGTTCAGGATTTCGCGGCTGCTCCTGAAGTGCAGATTCTTAAACTTTGGCAAGGCCTGGGTTATTATTCCCGTGGTCGAAATATGCTTTATACAGCCAGAGAAATTATGGAAAAACATCAGGGTGTTTTCCCGGTAAAATATGAAGAGCTGATTTCCTTAAAGGGCATTGGCGATTATACTGCATCAGCCATTTCATCTTTTTCTTCCGACGAGTCCAGGGCTGTTGTGGATGGCAATGTTTACCGTCTTTTGTCTAGATATTTCGGCATTTTTACGCCCATCAATAGTACGGCAGGAAAGCGGGAATTTGCCTCCCTGGCACAGGAACTTATCCTTGGACACAAACCTTCGGTTTATAATCAGGCCATCATGGAATTTGGTGCATTGCAATGCAAGCCCAAAACACCTGTCTGTTCAGTCTGTCCGCTTCAGAGCGATTGTTTTGCCTATCGCAATCAGAAAGTTGACAACCTGCCCATCAAGGAAAAGAAACTGAAAAAGCGGATTCGTTACTTTAACTACTTTGTGTGCACAAAGCAGCCCGATCTTCTGCTCGTAAAAAAAAGAACACCAGGAGATATTTGGCAGGAATTGTACGATTTTCCGCTTATTGAGACCGCGCATCCCTTCACTGAGCAAGGCTTGGAATTTGAAAAAAATATTCGGGAGAACTTTGGAAGCGGTGTTCAAATTGCTGCTTTGACCTCGAAAAAACATTTACTTACCCACCAAACTATATATGTTGAATTTTTTGCTTTAGATAATTATATCATTAACTTTAGTCAGAATGCAGAAATAAAATGGGTTTCATTGTCAGAATTTGAGGAGTTGCCGCAACCCAAAGTGATAACAGATTTTATGACTAATTATTCATTAAACAAGTAATTCAAATTTTCATGTCAGGTATTAACAAAGTTATTTTAGTGGGACATTTGGGTAAAGACCCGGAGGTCCGGCATTTAGACGGGGGTGTTACTGTTGCCAGTTTTCCTTTGGCTACCTCCGAAACCTATAACAAAGATGGAAAGCGGGTAGAGCAAACAGAGTGGCACAATATTGTACTATGGAGGGGGCTTGCTGAGGTCGCATCCAAGTATCTGCAAAAAGGAAAATTGGTCTACATCGAGGGTAAACTCCGGACGCGTTCGTTTGAAGACCGCGAGAAGATCAAAAAATACGTTACAGAAGTCGTAGCGGAAAATTTCACCATCCTTGGGAGGCGAAGTGATTTCGAACCAAGCCCGGTCAGTAATGAAAATACAACTCCAAAAGGAGAGCATGAGTATACGGATCATGAAGACCCTTCAGGAGATCTTCCTTTCTAATTAAAAATAAACGGAGGCTAATTCAGCCTCCGTTTATTTTTAATTTATTCTACGGTAACAGATTTGGCCAGGTTTCTTGGCTGATCTACATTACATCCTCTAAGCACGGCAATATGATAAGATAGCAACTGCAACGGTATGGTTGCCAACAATGGTAAAAATGCCTCATTCGCGTCAGGTATCTCAATACAATAATCGGCCATTTTCCGGACTTCGACGTCTCCTTCAGTTACAATCGCTAGAACAATACCTTTTCGTGCTTTAACTTCCTGAATGTTGCTGATCACTTTTTCATACGAGGAGTTCCTGGTTGCGATAACCACAACAGGCATTTCCTCATCGATCAATGCAATTGGCCCATGCTTCATTTCTGCTGCCGGATATCCCTCTGCATGGATGTAAGATATTTCTTTAAGTTTCAATGCCCCTTCAAGTGCTACCGGAAAGCCACTTCCTCTACCTAAAAACAGGCAGTTTCTCGAATCCTTAAATTTGGCAGCTATCGTCTTGATCAGCGAATCTGACTTTAATGCGATTTCGATTTTTGCTGGAATGTTATCGAGCTCGGTTAACAACTCGGCCAGTTTGGAGCTGGTCAGTGTTCCTTTTTGTTGCGCCAAATGAAAAGCGATCAAAGTAAGCACTGTAACCTGTGCGGTAAAGGCTTTCGTAGAAGCAACGCCAATTTCTGGTCCGGCATGCGTATAGGCTCCGGCGTGTGTCAGCCTTGGTATAGAGGAACCCACAACATTGCAGACACCAAAAATAGTTGCGCCTTTTTCCTTCGCCATCTCAATGGCGGCCATCGTATCTGCAGTTTCTCCAGATTGTGAAATGGCAATGACCACATCCTTTTCTGTGATAATCGGATTGCGGTACCTGAATTCAGAGGCATACTCTACCTCTACAGGGATCCTTGCATATTCTTCAATCAGATATTCGCCTACCAGACCTGCATGCCAGGAGGTTCCGCAAGCTACGATGATGATCCTGTCGATGTTTTTTAGTTTATCGGAATATTCGCTAATTCCACCAAGTTGCACACGTCCTTCATTGGGATAAATCCTGCCCCTCAAACAGTCTCTTACAGACCGCGGCTGTTCGTAAATTTCTTTCAACATGAAATGGTCGTAACCACTTTTTTCGAGCATTTCAAGCTTCAGTTCCAGTTCCTGGATATATGGTGTCTGGACAACGTTGTCTAGGCGCTTGATGACGAGATTGTCCCGTTTAACAAAAGCAATTTCATTATCATTCAGGTAGATTACATTTTTGGTGTATTCTACAATCGGTGTAGCATCAGAGGCGATAAAATATTCGCCTTCTCCAACACCGATCACCATCGGACTTCCTTTCCTTGCCGCAATCAGCTGATCAGGATGATTTTTATCCATCAATACAATTGCATACGCACCATTTACTTCATGAAGTGCCAATCTGACCGCTTCTAAAAGATCAATTTGTTCGTTCTTGTAAATCTCTTCTATCAGGTGTACCAGAACCTCGGTGTCGGTGTCACTTTTAAACTCATGACCACGGCTGAGCAGCTCCTCTTTTAATACGGCGTAATTCTCAATGATTCCATTGTGAATAATGGCCAGGTTTCCATCATTGGAGGTATGTGGATGCGAATTGCGGTCCGAAGGCGCGCCGTGGGTTGCCCATCTCGTATGTCCAATGCCTATTGAACCAGAAAGGTCCTTGTCTTCCGAAAAGTTCTCCAATTCTAAAACCTTTCCGGCTTTTTTATAAATATTTAAGTCGCCCGAAGAGATGAGCGCTACTCCTGCGCTGTCATAACCACGGTACTCCAGCCTTTTTAAGCCCTTTATAATGATGGGCCAAGCTTCTCTATGGCCAATGTAACCAACTATTCCACACATAATGTTAACGGGATTTTTTAAAAAAAAATTCCCCGAAAGTAATGATTCTTCGGGGAACTAATATAAGATATCTGAGGCTAAATTGTTAGTCAGCCTTGGTGTAATAAACATTTAACTTTATGGCCTTATCACCTGTTGCCGGATTTCTTGAGGAGATCACACTTCTTTCAGCCGAACCCAGTGCCGGAGTGATCGAAAATAAGGAATAAGAAGTTGGGGCAAGAAAAGTCCCGTAATCCTGTGTTGTTCCGTCTATCAATTCCTGCAGATAAGCTGTCACCACGAAAACATAACGCTTATTTTTCTTGTCATAATAACCGCCAAAAGCCTGAGGAGACCCCGCATACCGTGGATTAACCACATTGCCAATGCCCTCCAGATTGTCGGTCAGGTTGATGCGCTGTCCGGCTACATCAAGCCGGTAAAGCGACAATCTTTCTGCCGGGACGAAAGGTGCCACATCGGTTCCATTGCTAAGGTTGACGACCAGTTCGGCACGTGTGATGACAACTTTGGCCTTACTGTTACCGCCCTTCACGCTATCTGTAAACTTCTTGATGTCCGGGAAAGAGATCTTGTTTCTCAAACCACCAGCCTGCAGAAAGGTAACATTATAAGGCTTGACTGGATTAAGGACGTCAAATTGATCTTTGACCGGCGTTCCTGTATAATCATGTTTGGTGGTGACACCAATAGGAGCAGATGCCACAGGAAAAAATACCGTAGCCGTATCCCTTTGCACAACGGAGTTGTCTTGCAATTTCCGGTAATAAATGGAGATGTTCGCGCGGGCTAGTTCATCTGTTAATGCAAAATCAAGGAATGCAATCCCACCAGTTCCGGTTGAGGCATTCTTGTTTATCGAAACCCTGAGTCCTTTAAATGAACCGGTAAATTTCGAGTTTTTTGAACGTGTCGCAGAATCCAGATTCAGGATGTTTTGCTGGATAAAAACGTTATTCAACCTGATCCTGATCTGACCTGTAGGAACCTGCCGGCTCGTATCCGCTTTTCCGGGTACACGATCTATTATTGTAGGGCGGGTATTGGGTCTCAAGCTTGATGCCGGGAAATCGCTTATGACGGGGGATTTTACTGCCCATTCTTTGTTGCTCAAAAATCCTTTTTGTAAAGTAAGGTCTTCCTCCAGTTGTTGTACGTTAAAACTATATTTAGAAGTAACAGTATCACCATAAAAACGGGAATTCTTTGACGAATCCGTTTGTACATAATAAGGTAAAACAAGTACCGCAGAATCTACTATAGGATCGCTGCCAAAACTATAACCACTGCTAGGGAGTGATACAGAAAGTGCAAGGCTGGCTTCAGTACTGCCGAATGTCTTATCCTCACGGATGAATCCCAAAGGATATTTGTTCAGGCCAAGACTAGAAGCCGGATCATCGGTAACTGTACTGGGATTTACCGCTAAAACGGTCATATCTCCTTGTATCGCATCATCAGCATCCGGCTCAAGGCCTATAGAATTTGTGCTTTTACAAGCGGAAAAAAGAAAAAGACCTATCAACAGGGTCAATAAGTCTTGTTTAATGAATTTCATATTTAAATACCTGAGTTTATGCTATTGTAACCAAATCTTCATTCGATATTTCTTCATACAATGAATAGAAATTGTCGAAATTTTCGGTTAAATTAAAAGCTAAAGTTGGCTTATTGGAATCTTTAACAAATTTTAACACATCTGCATCCAGTTTTTCGTCTGCAAGAACCACCGCGTCAGAGTAGGTAATCGCCCCGATGTGGAGGGCGTTGCAATTGGCTTTTTCAAATACTTTTGTATCCTCGATGGTCATTGCATTCATGACCGCTTTTTTGTAAAGATCAGGATTCAGGCTCTCTGAAAAGCAATCTTCGTATACGGAATAAACAACCTTAGAATTTTTAAAAGTAGGATCGTTTTTATACGTTGTTTTGATATAAGCAGGAACCAATGCGGTCATCCAGCCATGGCAGTGTACAATATCCGGAGACCATCCTAATTTTTTAACGGTTTCCAATGCTCCCTTACAAAAGAAGATGGTCCGCTCGTCATTGTCGGCGTAAAATTTATTCTCTTTATCTCTGAACACATACTTGCGCTGAAAATAGTCTTCATTGTCCAGGAAGTACACTTGCATGCGTGCTGCCGGGATAGACGCTACCTTAATGATCAGCGGATTGTCATTGTCGTCAATAATGATGTTCATCCCTGAAAGGCGAATCACCTCATGTAATCTGTTCCTTCTTTCGTTGATGTTCCCGAACCGGGGCATCAGGATGCGGATCTCAAATCCTTTGTCCTGCATCGCCTGGGGCAACTGGCGGGTAATTTCTGAAATCTTTGTGAGTTCAAGGAAAGGCGACATCTCGTGTGTAACAATCAGTAGCTTCGTTTTTGCCATCTCC
>JAZKCT010000064.1:0-33576 GCA_040387995.1 Bacteroidota bacterium
AAAGGAATGGACAGCGGGCTTCAAAATTACTTGTCTACTATTGCCGAAACCTCCAAATTATGAGGCTTTTATGGTATATCGTAAATTATAATTAAATTTGAATGTAAATGGAGAGAATTATGAAATCTAAAGGTTTTGAAAATTCAAAAATAACAATCGATCCCAATATGAAGGATCATAGTAATGACCCGTTTATTGTTAAGAAGGGCGAAGAAGCTAGAAATACTATAATTCGGGTAGGTTTTCCCGCTGATCTTTTAAAAGATGAGCGTTTGAAAAAACGCGGCTAAAATATCTGATCTTTTTACCGGAATCCCCTAGATGTATGGAATTATGCTAGTATTCCTTTAGATCCACCGGGTCATCATTCCCGGCTATTTGCTTACCTGAGCTGTCGAAAACGATGCATACGTTATTTTGTGCCCAGTTCCTGGTTTTTACAATGCCGGTGAATTGTTGATCCTTATTTTTTATGATATCCCCGGTATACCGGAGTAATATTGACCTGCTGTTTGGCAGTATCAGCCAAGTGGATACATTTTCGGTAGCCCCCATGTCGTTGTAGCCATACATCCTGTACAGTGATAGAATCTCACGGATGTCAAAATTTGCTATCTCTGGATAGTGTTTTGCAATGATGTCGTAATTCTGCTTGCTTAATTCTCCGGGAGAAGCTATTGTCATCAGATCTGGTTTTGGTTTCACAGGATTGAACAAAAAATTACCTGTCTTGTAGGCGTTGACCAACATCTGTTCATAGTTAGTATACCGATTGTGCAAGGTGTCGGTTTTTGGGAATCCAAATTTCATCAGAATATGGGAGGGCAGTTTTGAGGATGAAAAATAAAGTGTGACATAGCCGTCTCCGTGTTGATAAAATCGTTTTGGGGATAGTGTGCTGCTGAGGCCTGAACTGGCAAGTGGGTGGTCTTTTTTATAGGCATCCCAACCCAGCTTTGGTTCTATGTATTTTCTGTGGATGGCTTTGATTAACTCCTTATAGACCGCAATTTTTTCTGTTTTTTCGAAATTAGTATTGCCGCCTATGTGCTCAAAAAGCTCGGCAATTGCGGGGTTGTAGCTTTTCCAATGGCTGTTTGTCCAAGGCAAGCGATATTTTGCAGAAAAAGTATATGCGGTGATGGTGTCAGTTTTATTTTCTTTAGTCGTGACTTTGATCTCATAATAGGTTCTATCGTCCCAGGCAATCGGGTCGATTATTTTCGCCAGCCGCTCCTGTAAGATCGCCTTTGATTGTAACAGGCCCACAAATTCGGCTTTTTGCTTAGGTGGCAGATTTGGAATGACGGTGTCTATATAAAGCGATAATTTTTTTGTGTCAATGTTAAATTGCTCCAATTTGACTACAGTGTCAGGTATGGAAATGCAGGTTAAAAATTGATCCAATGTCGCTGCTGGAATGCTCTTGATAAACCTTCTGGTGGAGTCTTTGATTGTGGGCTTAGTGTAGGGTTCATTGTAATGCCTGGTCTGATAACTGTTCCAGGAATTGTTTTCTAACACTACTTCTACCTTCCTGTAATATCTGGTGGTAAAGCTGCCACTGGTCGTCAATTCGATTTTTGCAAGGTCGTTTAAGTTGATTTTTTGCGCTTGTAGATTGTTGGTGTTCAATATAGGGGCTATTAAAACGATATAGATTAGGAGCCTTTTAGGTTTCATTGAGCGCATGGTATTGATTTGTTAATGAATTTAAGGAAAATTATTTGTGCTTTGAATGCCTTTGTGCTAAAATCTCATCAATTTTTACAGCTCATATTTTCTTTCTTGTTTATTGAAGTCTCCCTAGTTTTGAATCATCAACCAAATATATTGATGTATGAACAATTTATTGACTATTGGTATCTACAGGAGATCTGGGCGGCAGGCCTCATTGGTGTTTAGAAAGGGTAATCAGATGATCTATAGGATCACAGCGATAACTGATGCTCCGGTACTGGTGAATGCGCTTAGGGTTTATGAGCATAACCTATATAAGAACCTGGCTGATCCAAAGTTTGTGGTTGAAGTGCTTTGTCCCAGAAACAGGCAGCGGGTACTGGAAATCAGTTTATTGAAAGGCATGGCGTCTTGCTGCGTGTTTGAAAAAGCTGGTAGTGCTATGGATTTGTGCTTTAAATGGCGGGGCAGTGAAATGGATCTGGTAAATTCGATGCGTCAGTTTACGGTAATGGCATTCATGAGTAGGTATTAATTAGTCTATAGTTCTTCGCCTTTGGTTCTAAGGCATCACTTTCCGGAGTTCCTCGATGGGACTGTTCAACGGATTGGGTAAAGCAGTATATAACAATTTAATTTTATGATTTATGGGACGTTTGATGGGAGGTCCGTACTACTTTTTGGTAGGCCGGACGGGTAACAACGTTGGGCGGGTACACAAAGGTAAAAACACCTTTTCGATGCGCCCGAGCCCAAGCAGTAAGCCAGCAACTGAGGCGCAGTTGGCCGTGAGGGTGCCTTTTGGCTTCTTTACTGCCTGGCTAAGCTGGATTTCACCTATTATTGAGGTTGGTTTTCAGGATTATGACGGTGACCAATCGGCGATGAATGCGGCGGTGGGGTACAACATCAAGAATGCCGTGACGGGTTCGTATCCGATGCAGGCGATCGACTATCCAAATGTGCTGCTGAGCCGGGGCAAAGTGAGTGGGCCGAGCAATCCGCAAGTGGCGACTACTGTCGATGCGCAATTGGACATCACCTGGTCTGATGTGATTGAAAGTACCATCGGGTCGCTGACTGATCAGGCAACTTTTGTGGTATACAATCCATCTAAAGGGGCGTTTGCGGTGCGATCGGCTGCGGCTGCCAGGTCTGTAGAGAGCTATGACATGGCGCTGCCGGTATCCTGGAGCACTGAGAATGTACATGTGTACATGATGTTTGTGGCGATTGGAGGCAAAGCTGTAAGCACAAGTGCTTATCTGGGGGCTACGGTTGTGCAATAATGAAATGTTAAGAAAAAATGGTGATCTTTTCGAAGACTGCATCCCTTGAAGCTTCGCAACAAGGGCGCTGATGTCTTCTCTAAGACACCATTTTTCTTAGAAGCACATTTATTATTGCACAAATGCAGGAATCCAGATAATGGGTGAGTAAATAAAAAAAAAGATATGGGAATTGTAAGGAGAGGGCCTATTGGTTCTGTGTATGGTAAGGTGGGTAATCTGGTGACATACAGGTTGCTGAATAAGGACGTGGTGCGGATGGTGGGGGAAATTAACAAGCCGCCATCTGTAAAGCAGTTGGCCTGCAGGCAGGAGATGGCTGTTGTTATTGGATTTTTGAAGCCAATTTGTGAGTTTATTAATGTGGGTTTTAACGTAGAGGCGGCGAAAGCGGAGGTATATCCGCACAATAAAGCGGTTTCTTATAATAAGCAACACGCGCTGACTGGTTTGTATCCTGATGTTCGTTTAGATTATGCGAAGGTACTGGTTGCCCGGGGGAATTTACCTGTGGCTGTTGGTGCTGCGGTTTCTGTGGTGCCTGAAGGATTGTTGTTTAGCTGGGCTACTGGTTCGTGGATGGATTATCCGGAGAGGAGGCACATAGCGATGATCATGGCTTATTTTCCTGATTTGGGAAGGGCTGTATATCGTATGAATGGCGCCAGCAGATATGATGGTGCTGATAAGTTGCTTTTGTCCGCGGATCTGAGGGGGCATAGGGTGGAGGCTTATTTGTCTTTTGTGGCTGTTGGGAGTAATGCAGTTGCAAATAGTGTGTATTTAGGCAGTTTGAATGGGTAGTGCATGTTGTCAATATTTTGAATTTTTAATCAACATTTTGGTAGTAATGCAAAAGAATATTAATTGTTTGGTAATATGTAAACTGTTACTATATTTGGCTCGACATTTAATTGCTGTAGTTAAATGTTGAACTAACTTATTTCTGGCTAATTATATTTTTTTATGGATGAGGAGATCATCTTAAAACCGCTGTCGATTAATTTCTACCGCAAATCGAGAACTCATGCTACATTAGTTTTCAAATCAAATAAAAGGGTTTACCGGTTGCCAACTCTAGTCAATGCAATGGTGGTAGTGGGGATGTTGAAGGGATACGAGCTGAATCTGCAGCATCATATGGCCAGCCACAAGTTCGTTTTTAGAGTAGAATGTGTACATGACCGGCATCGTATCGTCGAATTTAGTTTAACTGGCTCCAGGGTTGCCATTAAAGTTCAGGAGGTGGTCAATAAGTATGAATTGAACCTTTGTTTTGTTTGGATGGGAAGTAAAGCAGAAATGGCTGAGGCGCTGAAAGAGTTCAGGCAAATGGCTTGCAGGGTATGGCATTAGTAGTGCTGCCTGATGGTGGCTTCGATGATGATGTTGCCTGATGCATGGCTCCTGGTAAAGATTAGAAATTTCTCATGATCGGGTTTGATCTTGTACTTTTTGACCAATAGTTCTGCTTTATCTGGATAGCTTCGGACAATGACATTTCCGGTTAGTGCTTTTTGTTTTTTTAGTTCTGCAGGGCTGAGGAGTTTGACGATCTCGAAGATCCTTCCGGGAAAGGTGGAATTGAAATTGTCGCTGGTGTACAATTGTGTCTGAGGGTCTAGTTTTTTCAATTGATAGGTATTGGCTATCAAATTGAAAGCTCCGCTTTTTAGTAAAGCAGTATCGGGTTCGTATAAGTATTTTTCCAGGTCCGCTTCGGCAAGAACAGCAGGTACTTCAGCATCTTCTTTATCAAAACTAAACTGTTTTAAAGTTTCATTGAGGGTTACTGCGACAATTTTGACGGGTTTGTCGGCAGACTTGTCCCTGTCGATGAGCCAGAGCAGTTCCTTGCATTCGTTTTTGACGCTTACTATGTGAACTTCAGAAACGTTGGAGAGTTCCTTTAATCCGGCAGTAATGTCTAATAAAGGCGCGGTTTTGATGATGATCCGCCGGGCTTTACTCAATAGAAAATCAAGATGGATAGTGATATCCGGCGTACAATCTCTGAGCATAAATACCTTGCCGGCAGTGCTGCGCCTGGCGGGGTCTACATAAATGGTGTCAAAGTTACTTTTGTGGTCATGCAGGTAGTCAAGACCGTCTCCGGAATGGAAAGTGAGGTTGTGTTGTTCGAGAACTCCTGCGTTGTGCTCGGCAATCTGCGAGAGCTCTTCATTGATTTCACAGTGCGTGACAGTATCCACCACTTTGGCGAAATAGAGACTGTCGACCCCAAATCCTCCGGTAAGATCCAATAAATGGGTGCCAATGGCAAGCGTGGATTTGTACTTTGCAGTAGTTTCTGAAGAAGTTTGTTCTATAGATAAAACAGGAGGGTAAAAGATCCCTTCCCGCATGTACCAGCTGGGCAATTTCTTTGCTGCCTTATTTTTGGCCCTGATCTGGTTGGCCAGTTCGGCAACAGTTACCCCCTCAAAAGGGCTTTTGGACAGCGCCAACTGGTGCACATCTGCGGACAGATGACTGTTGATGTAGTCCTGAACCTCTGGGTCTAAAATGTGCCTGTTCAACGCCAAGGTGTTATACTTTATCCCGCATCACGATCTGGCAGGTGTTGCGGCTTTTGACCTCCAGTAATATGTTTTTGCCGATTGTGACCCGGTCAATCGTCTGCTGGTTGTAATACCGTATCGTAACCAGTTCGAGTCCGGTATTGTATTTTACTTTGTAGTGGATCGAAAGATCTGCAATGAGTTCCTGTAGTTTGCCTGCATCATAATCAAAGCTCACAGAGAAACTAATCGCCGAATTGAGCATGGTGTTGATCTTGATCTTGTGCTTATGAAATAAACTAAAGATGTCGCTCAGGTTCTCCTCAATGATGAAGGAAAAGTCCTTAGGGAAAATGGAAATCAGGGCCTGGTTGACCTTAAAAATAAATGAGGGGACCGGCAGGTGGTTGTTGACACCGGTGATATCGGTGCCAGGAGCATCCGGTTGCAGGAAAGAACGTACAAAGAGCGGAATGTTCTTGTTCTGAATTGGCTTGATGGTCTTAGGGTGGATGATCGTTGCACCGTAATAGGCCAATTCTATGGCGTCATGATAAGAGAGTTGCGGGATGCGCTCTGTCTCGTCAAACCATTTCGGGTCTGCATTGAGTACACCTGGTACATCTTTCCAAATGGTCATAGAGGCCGCGTTTAAGCAAGAAGCAAATATAGCAGCAGAATAATCTGAGCCATCCCTGCCTAGTGTTGTAGTAAAATTCTCACTGGTACTGCCAATGAAGCCTTGGGTAACGATGATGTTTTTTTCCAGCAAGGGCAGCAGGTTTTCCTGGATTTCCTGTTCAGTTTTCAGCCAATTTACATTTCCTTCCCGGTAATTGTTGTCGGTATGAATGTAATTGCGCGCGTCAGCCCATTTAACATTGCAGCCTGACTCCTTTAAATAAGCAGCTACGATTTTAGTAGATACAAGTTCACCGATGGAGACGATCTGGTCGTAAATGTAATCAGGCGCATCATCTGGTGCATCTTCCAGCAACCAGTCGATTTCTACAAAAGAATTGGCGACATCGTTGAATATGTCATTGCTGTGGTCGCTAAAAAGTTCGCCAAGAACACCGAAATGAAAGTTTTTGATTTCTTCAAAGATCTGCTGGGCATCATTTTCTCCGAAAAGGTAGGCCCGTGTCAGTTCCTCCAGTTTATTGGTGATTTTGCCCATTGCCGAAATTACGATCAGTAATTCTGCATCTTTTTGTTTAGAAATGATTGAAGCCAGGTTTCTAATGCCATCTGCGTCTTTTACGGAGGCGCCCCCGAATTTGAATACCTGCATTATTGGTGCGGACTAAGTAAAGAATTGGGTTGGGCTATGCCCTTCAGTTCAGAAAAAGGAATGGTCAGTTCGGTCGTACCAAACACATAAGCCTTGATTTCGTATGGATTGTACAGGAATTTTAGTCCCTGTTCGGTGACAGTAAAGTTTTGGTTGAGCTTAAACGTGTCATTCTCAAAAAAGTAATTGTCTTTCAAACTCGCCTTAGGATCCAGCTTCTCGTTTTTCCTGAAGATCTGTTCCGCTATGGCGTTCAGTTTGGGAAAAGAGCCTGGCAGAATCAGGGAATCCAAGGGAATCTCCTGCTGGGTAGCCGTATTGTAGTTTAGATAAGACAGGACTGTGTTGGGATGTGCACCGCCCATATAATCGACATATAGGCTCAGGACGGACAAATATCCCGGTTTTTGTCGCACTACGGAATTTTTAATCTGTAAAAACCAGGTTTGCGGCCAGTCTGGTCCGGTCTTTTGAAAATCGTCAAATCCTTTGATGAAACCGGCTGTATAATCTTGGTAAGATGTGTAATTCTTTCCGGAATCGGCAGTATGCAAGACCTTGTTTAAAATAAATTGGTTGACAACTTTATCTTTAAAAACAGGGTAGGTGATTATCGCTTTTGCGGTATCCAAGGTAATCTCGTTCCTCGGTTTTGGATTTTTGGTATATACTTTCACAGAATCATAGGTGAAAGTAAGTGTATCGGTTGCGTTGCTGCTGTTTGTTTTGTTTTCACTCTGACAAGCCATCAGGCTGATCATGAATAAAAATAGTACTGTTTTTTTCATGTTATTGCGCAATTTGTTCCTTTGAAAAAGAAGCGTTTAACCAGCCAGTCTCGATTCCGGCGGCATATTTATTGTAGAAATTGATGGCGGGTTGGTTCCAGTCCAGCACCTGCCAGACCATACCGTTGTAGTTTTTGTCGCGGGCTTCCTTCATTACTCTTTCAAACAAGATTTTTCCGATCCCTTTGCCGCGGTAAGATTCTGTAACCAGGAAATCCTCGAGGTAAAGCCGGCAACCTTTCCAGGTAGAATAGCGGGTGTAGTACAAGGCGAAGCCAACGATCAGGCCATTGTCCGACGCTACAAAAGCTTTCCAGACAGGGTTTTCTCCAAAACCAGCTACTATAAATTCTTCCGGGGTGACAGTTACTTCTTCCGGTGCTTTTTCATACAGCGCCAGTTCATGGATCAGTTCCATGATGCGCAGACAGTCTTCCTGAACTGCGACTCTTATTTCAATGTTCATTCTGCTTTGTAGTGTTTGATGATTCGTTTTCCAAAAATACTGCTTCCGATCCTGACCATGGTGCTGCCCGCTTCTATGGCCAGTTTGTAATCTCCCGACATGCCCATTGACACCTCTTTAAAGGAATCCTCTTTTCTGAAAAAGCTGACTTTTAATCCATCGAAAAACACCTTCAGTTCGGTGAATTCATCTGTAGTTTGTTTGTCAGTAGCGTTGTTGCTGGCGATACCCATTAGGCCCACAATCCTGACGTTTTGAAGTGTGGCAAACTCTTCGGATCTAAGGAGTTCGATGGCCTCATCAAAGCCCAGTCCGAATTTGGTGTCTTCATCAGCAATATAAATTTGCAGCAAACAATCAATTACACGCTTGTTTTTCAGGGCTTGTTTGTTGATCTCGACCAATAGTTTGAGGCTATCCACCGATTCAATGACGCTGATGAATGGCGCAATATATTTTACTTTGTTGGTCTGCAAATGGCCAATCAGGTGCCATTCTATATCTAAGGGCAATTGTGCCTGTTTCTCTACAAGCTCTTGCACCAGGTTCTCTCCAAAAATACGTTGCCCTGCATCATAAGCTTCCTTTATTGCATCTGCCTGCTGGAATTTGGATACCGCAATCAGCTGCACACCATCAGTCTCGATTTCGCTTTTATATTTTAATAAGTTATTGGCTATACTCATTTATCCCTATTTTTGGTAAAAATAAGAAATAATGACGTTTTAGCCTATAATGAAGAATTTTATCTACATCACTACTTTCGTTCTGCTCATCTTAGGCTGTAAACCCGGAGTACCCAAGGACCTGATCCAACCGGATAAAATGGCCCTGGTATTGCATGATATCCACATATTTGATTCTTATATAGTTACTGAAACGAACAGGGATACTGCATTGGTGATCGCGGCCTCTTACTACAATGCCATTTATAAGAAGTTTGGAATAGATTCTGCTCTTTATTCAAAAAGCCTGTCCTATTATACTGCACATCCGAAGGTAATGGATCTGATCTATAAGGACGTAACGGATCAGCTTAAAAAGGAGAAGGATAAGATCATAAAGACCGATTCGCTACTGGGTGTGAAGTCGGCCAAGGCGGCTAAGGCAAAAATGAAGACAGATTCTATCAAAAAAGCCGAAGCTGCTAAGATTGTAAAAGAACAGGAGAAATTGAAAAGACAGCTGGATTCGTTGAGGGACAGCAGGCTTTCTCCAAAAGAAAAGAAAAAGAAGCAGGCAGAATTGCGCAAGCAAAAACTGGTCTTGCAAAAGAAGCGCGCGGATTCTGTGAGGAAACACAGCGATTCATTGAAAAAAGTACAACAGTTAATAAAACGCCTTGATAAGCGAATTCAATAAAATAAGTATGTTATATCCGGAGAATTGTTTGGAGCGGTTGGGTTTTAATGAGATCAGACAACTTATTCACAAACATTGCCTGAGTCCGATGGGACAACAGATGGTTGGCAAAATGCAGGTCATGACGAAGTTTGACCAGATCAATAAATTTCTGCGCCAGACGCATGAGTTTAAAAGCATATTGCAAAACCAGGAGCCTTTGCAGATCAGTACATTTTTTGACATAAAGTCCTTGGTCGACAAGATTAAGGTGGAGGGGACGTACCTGGTTGAAGATGAGTTGCATCAAATGTATGCGTCACTTCAGACGGTTTTCTCTGTACTCCGCTTTTTTGACGAGCGAAAAGAGATTTATCCAAATCTGGAAGCATTGTTTGAGCATTTGCCAGTAGAGAAGAACATCCTGAAAAGGATTGAGACCGTGCTGGATCCTAAGGGAAAGATCAAACCCAATGCATCACCCTTGTTGCAGCAAATTATTGGTGATATAGCCAAGGGAGAGCAGGATGTTCGGAAGCGAATGGATTCTATCTATAAGCAGGCGGTGGGCAACAACTGGGTGGCAGATGGTAGTCTGACGATCCGGGATGGAAGAATGTGTATTCCGGTGCTGGCCGAAAATAAGAGAAAATTAAGGGGATTTATTCACGATGAATCTGCAAGCGGTCAGACTGTGTATATTGAACCGGAGGAAGTATTTGCGCTGAACAACAAACTGCGAGATCTGGAATTTGACAAGCGGAGGGAGATCATCAAGATCCTGATTGCCCTGACCACAGACCTTCGTCCTTATACGCCGCTGTTGCTGTCTTATCATGGCTTTCTGACCAAGCTTGATTTTGTGCGGGCCAAGGCGCTGTTTGCGATAGAGGTAGAGGCCGATATGCCCGTGTTGATTAAGGAAGCAAAAACGAAACTCGTAAATGCTACACATCCACTACTTTATCTGTCGTTTAAAGAAGATGGGAAAACGGTAGTGCCGTTGAATGCACATCTGAACGAGAACCTGAGGATTTTGCTGGTATCCGGCCCGAATGCCGGCGGTAAATCGGTCTGCATGAAAACTGTAGGCCTGCTGCAGATCATGGTGCAATCCGGCTTGCTGATTCCCGTGCATGAGTCTTCTGAGGTTGGTATTTTTGACCAGATCTTTGCGGATATTGGCGACGATCAGTCGATAGAAAGTGACCTGAGTACGTACAGTGCCCATCTGACCAAAATGCGTTATTTCGTAGCCCATGCTACACCCAAGTCGCTGGTGCTGATTGATGAGTTTGGTACAGGTACGGATCCCCAGTTTGGCGGACCAATGGCCGAGGCGGTGCTGGAAGTGCTGAACAACAAAAAGGTGCGGGGGGTGATTACAACCCACTATTCAAATTTGAAACTATTTGCGGGCAATACACCAGGACTTGAAAACGCCTCCATGTTGTTTGACAATGACCGCATGAAGCCGATGTATGTGCTGGAAATTGGAAAGCCAGGTAGTTCCTATGCTTTTGAGATCGCCCAGAATATTGGTTTGCAGAAAGAGGTTTTGGAGTTGGCCAGGGCTAAAATAGGTACCAACCAGAACCGCATAGATAGTTTACTGGTAGACCTGGAAAGGGAGAAGAAACAGATCTATGATAATAAAGTCAGCCTGGCTAACCAGCAGAACAAGGTGAAAAACCTGGTAGCTGAAAACGAGAAACTGAAGCTTTTCCTGGATGAAAACAGGAAGGTACTCATTAAGGAAGCCAAGCTTGAAGCGCAGACGATCATTAAAAACGCCAATAAACTGGTAGAAAATACCATTGCGGAAATCAAAGAAAGCAATGCGGATAAGGCTGTAGCTAAAGAACTGAGGCAGAACCTTCAAAAACAACTGGTGCACAACCAGGTACGGGAAGAGCCTGTGAAACCCAAACCTGTGGTTGCCACTGCCTTAAATACGCCAATTGAGGTGGGCGATTGGGTGCAGTTGAATAACAGCGAAACTACCGGACAGGTGCTGGAGATCAATAGGGACAATCTGGTGGTTGCGCTTGGTGACCTGCGGTCGGTACTGAAAAAGAACCGTGTGCAGAAAATCAGCAACAAGCAGGCAAAAAAGGTTGCGCAAAGCAATTCCTTTACCGGAAGTATTTCAGAAGCCATATCCAACTTCAATGCAGAATTGGACTTGAGGGGACAACGTGGCGATGATGCTTTGTATGAACTGGAGAAATACCTGGATAAATCACTGATGCTTGGTTTTCCGTTCATCAAGATCATCCATGGCAAGGGGGACGGTATTTTGCGTAAACTGATCCGTGAATACCTGAAGAAGTACAGCCAGGTAAACCGGGTGGAAGATGAGCATGCAGACCGTGGCGGAGATGGTATTTCGTACGTCTATTTCAATTAACCATAAATTTATTTACATCAGGGTTTGTGTTTGAGCTAAATTATAACATAATTTAGCACTAAAACTTATTCTCATGATAAACAAAGTGGTTGCTGGTGCTGAAGAAGCGATTCAGGATGTCACAGACGGAAGTACCCTGATGCTGGGTGGCTTTGGGCTGTGCGGTATTCCTGAAAACTGCATTCAGGCACTGGTCAAAAAAGGAGTCAGCGGACTGACTTGTATCTCCAATAATGCTGGTGTAGATGATTTCGGAATCGGGTTGATGCTGCAACAGCGCCAGGTAAAAAAAATGATCTCTTCTTATGTAGGTGAAAATGCTGAGTTCGAAAGACAGTTGCTGAGCGGTGAACTGGAAGTCGAACTGATTCCGCAGGGAACACTTGCAACAAGGTGTATGGCTGCCGGCTATGGTATGCCAGCAATTTTCACTCCGGCAGGTGTAGGCACTGAAGTGGCCGAAGGAAAGGAAGTCAGAAATTTTAATGGCAAAGACTATTTAATGGAATATGCCTTTGAAGCAGATTTTGCCCTGGTGAAAGCCTGGAAAGGGGATACTGCCGGGAATTTAATCTACCGTTCTACCAGCCGCAATTTTAACCCGGTAATGGCCATGGCAGGAAAAGTGACCATCGCCGAGGTAGAAGAATTGGTAGAGGCTGGCGAACTGGATCCTGACCAGGTGCATACGCCTGGCGTATACGTACACCGGATTTTCCAGGGCGCGGGTTATGAAAAAAGAATTGAACAACGGACTGTTAGACCTAAAAACTGATTGATATGCTGGATAAGAACGGAATTGCGAAACGCATTGCCAAAGAAATAAAAGACGGCTATTATGTCAACCTGGGAATTGGTATCCCTACGCTGGTGGCCAATTATATCCCGCAGGGAATAAATGTAGTACTACAATCAGAAAATGGTTTGTTGGGTATGGGGCCATTCCCCTTTGAGGGAGAGGAAGATGCCGACCTGATCAACGCCGGAAAGCAGACCATTACCACCTTGCCAGGTTCTTCTATATTTGATTCGGCGATGAGCTTTGGGATGATCAGGAGTCAGAAAATTGACCTGACTATTTTGGGTGCGATGGAGGTATCAGAGAACGGTGACATTGCCAACTGGAAGATTCCGGGGAAAATGGTAAAAGGGATGGGTGGTGCTATGGATCTGGTGGCCTCTGCGAAGAACATCATCGTGGCGATGCAACATGTAAATAAAGCAGGGGAGAGCAAATTGCTTCCGTCTTGCACCTTGCCGCTGACAGGCGTCCGCTGCATCAAGAAGGTGGTTACAGAACTTGCGGTTTTAGATGTGTTGCAGGAGGGAGGATTTAAGTTACTGGAACGTGCGCCGGGAGTGAGTGTGGAGTACATCAGGCAGGTTACCCTGGGTAAGCTCTATGCCGATGATGAGGTGCCGGAGATGATTCTGGATTAGTGTTACGACGGGGGATTACTTGCAATATCTTGGTCTCAGGTCTCTGGAGATCTCATCAGTTATTTTGATGATATCTTCGGGCGTATCCAGGTTATTGATTACGACTTTGTGGGCCTGGTCTTTATAAGGCAAAAGAAATTCCTTGTAGGCGGGCACCACATGGTGGTGCCATTTGTACATCACATCATCTTCAGGGTAGCCGCGCTCCATACCGTCTCTTCTGATTCTGCGTTGCAAGGCAACAGCCTCGTCAGCCTCTACAAATATTTTGTAGTCAAGCAAAGCTGCTATTTCTTCAAAATGCAGGATGAAAAGGCCTTCGACAATAATGATCGGGGCAGGGTTTACTTCCAGTATTTTGACAACAGCCAGTGGATTGTTGAAATTATATTCCTTTTTGTAAACCACGTCGCCCTTTACCAGTTTTTTGATATCAATCAGAAACTGCTCATTGTCAATGGTAGATGGCAGGTCAAAATTATACAGTTTGTTTTCTTCCTGGGTCATTTCGCCCGCAGGAAAATAATAGTCATCCTGTGAGACCAGTGTTACTTCATCATTTTTGAAATGGTGTAGAAATGAGTTTAAAAAAAAGGTCTTGCCGGAGCCGCTGCCTCCTGCTATGCCAATAATGAAAGGTTTTTTACTGTTCATTCTCCTGTCCGCCGTATATTAAATTGCAATAAAAACGCTTATCCAATGCACCCAGTGCATCAGCAACTGCTTTTGTCATTACAATAATAACATCTTTTGTAGATTCATTCTCGGTAAATTTACCAACAACCTTGGCCAGGGCAGACCTGTTGCTCATGGGGTTGGTAATTTTGATAATCGCACCGATAGGAGCAGTGCGGTGCAGGACCAGCATTTTTGAAGGGTCCAGATCCGGATCGGCGATCCAAACGGCCGTGCCTTTTTCTTCGATCTGGTTGAGTCCATAACGGCTTGCAGGGTGCCTTAATGCCGGGTCTTTAATAGATCCAAGCGAATCTGCTGCATTCTGTAAATGCGGTAATTCGACTGGTTTAACAGGGTACTGGCCCTTGATCAGCAATTTCTGTCCCACACTTAATGAACTGCTGGTCAGGTCGTTTTTCGCTTTCAGCTGATCAATGGTGAGCTTGTATTTGCTGGCGATGGAATAGATCGTTTCATTAGAAGCCACAGTATGTACAATCAGTTCTTCCTCATTCGGGTTTGGCTGCGGCTTTGCATTCAGGTCAATATTTTTATTGAGCTCTTTTTTGTCGGTAACGGCGGGTTGAACCGCCTTCGGTATGTTGGTCTGAATGACCGGTTGCGGAACAACCGGGCTGATTTTCTCCACCGTGGCGCTGGTTGTTTCTTCCGGTGCATCCTGTGCTTCCGCTTTCGCAGGAATTTTTAGTACCTGTCCGATTTGAAGATTGATGCTTCTGAGATTATTGATCCGTTTGATCTCGTTTACCGTAGTGCCGTACTTTTCGGCCAGCATGTTGAGGTTTTCTTTTTTCTGAATGGTATGTTCAATGATGTTCGGAGTAGCTGTGTTAACGTCACCATTGGCTGAACTTGCAGGTGTCTGGCTTACTTTTACCTCATTAGACGAATTGGTGGCTGCGGTAAAAGGAATCGCTGTAGGTACTTTTATGATGACACCGATTTGCAGGTATTTGCTGTCATTAAATGTCATTACCTCTTTTGGATTCACGTTATATCTTCTGGCAATAGAATAATAGGTGTCTTTTGCAGCCACCTTGTGGATGACCACCTTCTTACCGTTATTGTTTTCGACCCCAATTGAATCTCTTGTGATTGCTGACGCTGCAGATATATTTAAAAGGATGGCAATAGCTGCCATCTTGTAGTATTTATACATTAATGTCTTTCTAAAAAATGAATAAGCAATAATACGAATAATATGATAACCCCATTGAATTGTAAATATAAACGCTTTTTGGCTATCGCTATTGTCCGCCTTATCATATTTTAAACCATTTTGAACTATCTTTGTTATATACCAGAATTCACCTGGAGTGGCAAAATAAAAAAATAAATACCATGGACGCAAAAGAAATTAGTTTAAATGAAAAAGAAGTAAAACCTGTTGTTGACCTGCTGAATGAGTACCTGGCCAATTACCATGTACACTACCAGAAATTAAGAGGCTGCCACTGGAATATCAAAGGGCAGAATTTCTTCACTTTACATATTAAATTCGAAGAGTTATATACCAACGCACAGTTGACCATCGATGAAATCGCTGAGCGTGTACTTACCCTGGGCAAGGCACCACATAGCCGTTTTGCAGATTACATCAAGGAATCGACCATCAAGGAAATTGATACTATCGGCTTGAAAGATCTGGATATGGTGGATGCTATTTTAGAAGATATGGCACAATTGATCCAGATAGAAAGAACATTGCTCGATGCATCTGCTGATGCTGGAGATGACGGAACGAATGACATGGTGAACCGGTTTATGCAGTTCAAAGAAAAAACAACCTGGATGCTGCGCTCATTTGCAGGAAAGAAATAATAGCATCCATCCTTGATAAAAAAGGAATCTCTTGTAGGAGGGGTTCCTTTTTTGTTTAATATCTTTGCGGCACAATGGGATATAAAAGTTTAGCAGATTGCGTTGAAGACCTTGAAAAACATGGACACCTGGTCCGCATTAAGGACGAAGTAGATCCCTACCTGGAGATGGCAGCCATTCACCTTGGTGTGTACGAACAGCAAGGTCCGGCGTTATACTTTGAAAAGGTAAAAGGGAGCAAGTTCCCTGCCGTTTCCAACTTGTTTGGGACACTAGAGCGCTCTAAATTCATGTTCAGGGACAGCCTGCCCAAAGTAGAGCAACTTGTCAGCCTGCGCTCTGATCCTGTAAAAGCATTAAAAAACCCGTTCAAACTTCCGGGTATTGGTTTCACTGCACTGACAGCCCTGCCAATGCAACAACGGATGTTTAAAAATACGTTCAGTAAAACTACAATTGGTGAATTGCCGCAGATTGTTAACTGGCCCATGGATGGCGGCCCTTTTGTGACCATGCCGCAGGTCTACACCGAGGATATAGACAAGCCGGGGGTACTGAATGCCAATTTGGGCATGTACCGGATCCAGCTGGCGGGCAATGACTATATTCAGGACAAGGAAATTGGACTTCATTACCAGATTCATAGGGGCATCGGGGTGCACCAGTCGAAGGCCAATGCCAAAGGCCAGCCCCTCAAGGTTAGCATTTTTGTTGGCGGTCCGCCGGCGCACCCATTGGCAGCGGTGATGCCATTACCGGAAGGTCTATCCGAGATGACTTTTGCCGGGGCTCTTGGCAACAGAAGGTTCCGGTATTTTTACGATGAGGAGGGCTTTTGTATCTCGGCTGATGCAGACTTCATCATTACAGGTACGGTATATCCGCAGGAAAATAAACCAGAAGGTCCGTTTGGGGATCACCTGGGTTATTACAGCCTCACGCATCCTTTTCCATTGATGAAGGTGCACAACGTTTACCACCGCAAAGATGCCATCTGGTCCTTTACTGTGGTTGGAAGGCCTCCTCAGGAAGATACAAGCTTTGGCGCTTTGATCCATGAGATTGCCGGATCTTCCCTTCCTAAAGAAATCCATGGCTTAAAAGAGGTCAATGCCGTTGATGCCGCCGGTGTACACCCATTGCTATTCGCAATCGGTAGTGAACGCTATACACCCTATCTCGATGAAAGAAGACCGCAAGAGGTACTGACTATCGCCAACCACATTCTCGGCAAAAATCAACTAAGCCTCGCCAAGTACTTATTTATTGCGGCAAGGGAAGATGACGAGCAGCTGGATACGCATGACATCTCTGCCTTTATGCAACACGTGCTGTCCAGAATTGATTTTACAAGAGATTTGCACTTTCATACGCAGACCACCATGGACACATTGGACTACAGCGGGAGCGGACTAAATAGTGGCTCTAAAGTTGTTTTTGCAGCGGCCGGGCCAGAAAAAAGAAAGCTGACCAATGTATTGCCTGTGGGATTGAAATTTCCCGAAGGGTTCAGTAAGGCCAGCATGGGCATTCCCGGTGTGATGGCCTTGCAAGCAAAGCCATATGTTGATCAGCAACAGGCGGAGATAGAAATCGCATTATTAAATCAGTCTTTGTCACCAGATGAACTAACCGGTATAGCCATGATGGTAATTTGCGATGATGCTGAGTTTACCGCTGCAAGTATCAATAACCTGGTTTGGGTTACGTTTACCCGGAGCAACCCGGCTACGGACATCCATGGTATTGCGGCGTTTATCAAAGACAAACACTGGGGATGCAATGGGCCTGTGATCATCGATGCGCGGAAAAAGCCACACCATGCACCTGAATTGATCAAAGATGCGGCAGTTCAAATAAAAGCAGGCCGGATCGTCGAACAGATCATGCAATCCCAGACATCAATAAAAAAGGGCTGACGAACTGAATCGCCAACCCTACAGAATTAAAACTTATTTCTTTAAAATCTTACACCAAAGGTAAGAAATACATTGTTTCTAGCGGTTTTGATATTAGCAACAGGCTCACTATAGTCGGCCAATTCATATGGTGCCAATTCGGTATTGGTCTCCTGGCGCTGATAAGTCAGGTCGAAATAATAGTTGTTGACCCGGTATCCAAAGCCTCCGCTGTAGTATTTTGAAGCAAAATAATCACTGTCATCAGTTTTTATGGCACTACCATTAAGTGCGTAGCCGCCTCTCAAGCTAAAAACCGGATTTACTTTAAATTCTACACCAAACCTATAGTTGGCTGTTGATTTGTAATTGTCCCTTACCGCATTGTTTTCTGCCGCGATGGTCGAGGGCTCATTTCCCTGATCTGTAGAAAAACGAATGGAAGAATAATCCACATAATCGACATCCGCTGAAACCAATGCTGTTCCTCCAATAATGTAACTGGCACCTAATGAACCTTTCAGTGGCGTTTTGACACGATAGGTGAACAGATAATTTGCCGGACTATTGCTGTAGCTGTCTGCATTAGGTCCGCTGAATATCCTCGAATCCAGACTAAATGTTGTGTTGTCTTCAATCAGCATCCAGGTGGGTGTTTGCAAAGTCGCACCAATCCGGAAGTTATCTACCGGTCTAAAAATAACACCCAGTCTGGCGTTGAACCCAGATCCTTTAGTTTCCTGATTCTTTCTGAATGAAAGGTTGTAGTCGGAATTTTCAGTAACATTGAATCCTGACTCTGTGTACTCGCTGTCATTCATATACCGTGCGTTCACCAGGCCAATACTCGCTCCAATGTAAACCTGATTGGATATGTTTAGCGCACCTGCAACGGTCAGTTCAGAGGTAGAACCACTTCTCATTTCCGTCTGTCTCTGGTTATTCGGAACTGTGGCTGATGCTTCCGTCTGCGGAAAATAATCTGATTTAGCCCCGGGAACAGCTGGCCCATATCCGATGATAAATCCCTGATAGGCCATGTCAGCTAGCGATCCTTGATCCAGGCTACCTGGCGCAACACCAGCACGATTTGCTTCTTCACTAAAGAAGTCAGCTATGGAGTTTTTTGTATTTTTTCCGGAATAATCAAAGCTACTGCTGAAATCATTATTTCTAACATAGCCAATACCAAACACCGAACTGATTACGCCAGTTTGTGTACTTTCTCCTTTTGTTCTTAATGAAGGGCTATATAAAACCACGCCGAGGTTGTTCAGGTTGAGTCCGTCTTTGCTTGAATTGGTAGAATTGCCCAAATAGCTGGCCTTACCTTTCATTCCGTTAAACTCCGGGGTTAAACTGAACTCTGATTTGGTGAACAGGCCTAGTCCGGCCGGATTGCCACCCAACGAACTCATGTCTCCACCTACGCCGATCTGTGCACCGCCCATTGCTTTAAATCTGGCAGTACTACCGAAATTGCTTTGTGAGATTTTAAGTACATCTGGGGTATAAGTCTGTGCATATGTTGCTCCTGTAGCAGCCACCAAAGCCGCCAGGGATAGTATTATTTTTTTCATCCTGGTAATGATTAGCGTTTATGATTTACCCCGGAATATCGCTATTCCGGGGTAATGAAATTAGCCCCTTCCGGCTCTTGTAGGTCTTGAACCGCTGCTGCTGCCACTGCTGCTACTTCCACTTGAGGATCCGCGGCTACCGCTGCCGGCATCACTTCTTGCAGGAGGTGTATAGGTTGGCCTTGCTTCAGGCTGACGTGCCGGAGCATTACTTTCAGTTCTGGTCGGACGTGCTGGTGCGTCATTCTGTGTACGTGCAGGTCTCGCATTTGAAGTACGGTTGGTATTCGTGGTGCTGTTGCCATTGGCATCATATTCTTCTGCGCGTCTCTGTCTCGATACCACGCGTCCGTTTGCATCAGAACGTGTCACGCCCGAAGTCGCATTTCTTCCATATCCGGAACGGTAAGAACCAACACCGTTGTCCCTGCCAGTTGCAGGTCTTGATCTGTAATCGGGTACATTAGTCGTTCTGCCTGTATAGAACCCACCGCCGTAATAGCCTCCACCCAGAAATCCACCACCTAAGAAACCACCGCCATAGTAGCCGCCTCCATAATAGTAATTGTTCCAGCCAAAGTTATTGTAGCCCCAGAAAGGTGAATAGGCATTACCCCATCCTGAGTAAGGTGAGTTCCAGTAACTGTTGTAAAAAGGACTGTAGCCAATACCAACAGACCAACCACTATAAAAATAAGGATCGTAGTAACTTCTAAATGGTGAGGCGTAATAAAACCTGTTGATCCTGGACGAATAATCCATATCGTAGTATGGGTCACTGGTTCCATAGTAATCGCTTTCAGCATAATCCTCATCGGTATAGGTATCTGAAGTATTTGCAGTATTTTGAGACGGCTTCACAGGTGCCGGCGTATAGACTTTTGCCTTCGCCGTTGTGTTATAAACGTCATCATCATTGGTACTTTGCTGCGCTACCCGGGGCGCAGAACACGAGGTGGCAACTACCGCTGCCAGCGCGAGAATACTGGTGAATAAATGGTTAGTTTTCATAACTATATGATGTTTGTGTGTTTCAATTTTTTTGTAGGTATAAATTTATAAATTTGCAACCTACTATACAAGGTATTTAACACAAAAAACGTTCCATTCAGATATGAGTAAAGGCATCACAAGTAAAAACGAAGATTATTCCCAGTGGTATAACGATATTGTTATCAAGGCTGACCTGGCAGAGCATTCATCAGTAAAGGGCTGCATGGTCATAAAGCCCTATGGATACTCCATTTGGGAGAAGATGCAGGCAGTTTTAGATCAAAAATTTAAGGATACCGGCCACAGCAATGCTTATTTCCCCTTATTCATCCCTAAGTCATTTTTTTCAAAGGAAGCCTCTCACGTTGAAGGTTTTGCGACTGAATGTGCCGTTGTGACACATTATCGTCTTAAAAATGATGGCAATGGAAACATCATTGTAGATGAAACTGCCAAGCTGGAAGAAGAACTGATCGTAAGGCCGACTTCTGAAACCATTATATGGAACACTTATAAAGGCTGGATCCAGTCTTACAGAGATCTGCCCCTGCTCATCAACCAATGGGCCAACGTGGTGAGATGGGAGATGCGTACAAGATTGTTTTTAAGAACCACAGAATTCCTGTGGCAGGAGGGTCATACTGCGCATGCTACCGCTGATGAGGCAATTGAAGAGACGAGAAAAATGCTGGATGTTTATGCTGATTTTGCAGAGAACTGGATGGCCTTACCTGTTGTAAAAGGAGTTAAAACTCCCAATGAGCGTTTTGCGGGTGCATTGGATACGTACTGTATCGAAGCATTGATGCAGGATGGAAAAGCGCTTCAGGCAGGAACTTCTCATTTCCTCGGACAAAATTTCGCGAAGGCATTTGATGTGAAGTTTACCAGCAAAGAAGGCAAACAGGAGTATGTATGGGCTTCCTCATGGGGGGTGTCTACCCGTTTGATGGGTGCACTGGTTATGGCGCACAGTGATGATGCCGGATTGGTATTGCCACCAAAGCTAGCGCCGATACAGGTGGTGATCGTACCGATCTATAAAACGGACGAGGAACTGCAAAAAATAAGCGATTTTGTAAACACCCTGACTGCCAAGCTGAAACAGCTGGGGATTTCATTCAAATATGACAACCGTGACTCTCAGCGCCCTGGTTTCAAATTTGCAGAGTACGAACTGAAAGGGGTGCCTGTACGCCTGGCCATTGGTTCGCGCGACATGGAGAATGGAACTGTCGAACTGGCCCGCAGGGACACCAGGGAAAAGCAGACAGTTGCCCAGGAAGGTCTTGACATCTTTATCGCCCAACTACTGGAAGATATCCAAAACAACATTTACAAGAAAGCAGCAGATTTCCGCACGGAGCACATTACGCCGGCTGATTCTTACGAAGAGTTTAAAGCACTGCTGGATGGCAAAGCAGGATTCATTGCTGCACACTGGGATGGAACTCCGGAAACAGAACAAAAAATCAAAGAGGAGACTAAAGCGACCATTCGCTGCGTTCCTTTAGATAACCCATTGGAAGATGGGGTTTGCATTTACTCTGGTAAGCCCTCTACGCAGCGGGTACTGTTTGCCCGTGCTTACTAGAAATTTTTTGATACCAATCTCTTGCTACTTGATACTAAAGAAATGAAATTCGCAACTAAAGCCATTCATGCAGGGCAGGAACCTGACCCAACTACAGGAGCCGTCATGACGCCTATTTATCAAACCTCTACGTACTGGCAGAAATCGCCGGGTGACAATAAGGGGTATGAGTATTCCAGGGGTACCAATCCGACACGAAAAGCATTAGAGGATTGCCTGGCTGCTTTGGAAAATGCCAAATATGGTCTTGCTTTTTCAAGTGGAATGGGTGCTACGGATGCTGTATTGAAATTGTTAAAGCCTGGTGATGAGGTTATCACGGGAAATGATCTGTATGGGGGTTCTTACCGCATTTTTACTAAGGTTTATGAAAAATATGGCATTAAGTTCCATTTTCTGGATTTGTCCAAGCCAGAAAATATACTGTCTTTCATAAACGATAAAACCAAACTGGTCTGGATCGAAACACCGACCAATCCTACCATGAGGATCATCGACATTGAAGGAGTGGCAAATATTACCAAAGCTCATCAGTTGTTGCTGGCGGTCGACAATACCTTTGCGTCTCCCTATCTGCAGAATCCGATGGATCAGGGTGCAGATATTGTGATGCATTCGGTAACCAAATATATTGGTGGCCACTCTGATGTAGTCATGGGTGCCCTATTGGTTAATGATGACCAGTTGTACAAGGACTTGTGGTTTATCTACAACGCTTGTGGGGCGACACCCGGTCCCCAGGATGCTTTTCTGGTGTTGAGGGGCATCAAAACGCTTCACCTGCGGATGAAAGCACACTGTGAGAACGGGGAGAAGGTAGCCCGTTTTCTAAAGAACCATCCAAAGATTGACAAGATTTATTGGCCGGGCTTTGAAGACCACCCAAATCATGACATTGCCAAAAAGCAAATGCGTGGTTTTGGGGGCATGGTTTCCATTACGTTGAAGGATGCCGATTTGCAGGAGACCTTCCGTATTGCGTCTTCATTCAAAGTCTTTACTTTGGCAGAGTCGCTGGGCGGGGTAGAGTCACTGATCAATCATCCAACCACAATGACCCACGGTTCTATCCCAAAGGAAGAGCGCGAGAAAGTTGGGGTGACGGATAATTTGCTGCGCCTGAGTGTGGGCGTGGAGGATATAGACGATCTTCTCGAGGATCTGGCACAGGCACTGAGTTAAACCTCTATAACTTGGAATTTTTAGAACTAAAGGAATTTTTGGATATCAAATCGGGGCAGTACAACAGATTTGATTTTATCGCCAATGACCCGATTTGCATTCCACATGAGTATACCCTGAAACAGGACATCGAAATTGCCGCATTTTTTGCGGCAATTTTGGCCTGGGGGCAACGGAAGACGATCATTAACAAATGCCGGGAATTGTTCCAGCGCATGGATCATGCGCCATACCAGTTTATGCTCCATCATGGGGATCAGGACCTGAAAAAACTTTTGGGTTTTAAGCACCGCACTTTCAATGATACGGACCTGCTCTATTTTGTCTCTTTTTTTCGGCAGCATTACCAGCAGCACGACAGCCTGGAATCTGCTTTTCTTTCTCCAGGTGAAACTTACCTTGATGGCTATGCCGATGATCGTTTGGTGGCTGGCTTGTCGTCTTCAACTGGGTCTAAAGGTACGCCGGGTACGGTTAGTTCTTCTCCTTGTATACTTGACGCCATGGCAATCCGACCTCCCAAAATCGAACTTGCACTCAATTATTTTCGTAGCTATTTCTTCTCACTACCGGATTATCCGCGCAGAACGATCAAGCATGTATCTTCGCCTTTGCAGAAGTCTACGTGTAAGCGTTTGAATATGTTCTTGAGGTGGATGGTGAGGAAAGACGACATGGGTGTAGATTTCGGTCTTTGGAACGTGATTAAGCCTTCGGATTTAATTTGTCCTTGCGATGTTCATGTGGATCGGGTAGCGAGGAAGCTAGGGCTCATCGAGAGGAAACAGACCGACTGGCGCACAGCTATTGAATTGACACAGGAGCTGCTCAAATTTGATCCTCTGGATCCTGTGAAGTATGATTTTGCTTTGTTTGGATTGGGGATTGAAGAAAAATTTTAACCGTTTTTTTATTTAAAAAAGCAGGTTAGCTTCGGACTGGAACTTGCGCCCTGAAAAAGGGCACAATTCCTATGTCCTTATCTTAACCTGCTTTTTCCTGCCTGGTCAACCTAACTCACCTTTTTTAGGTAAATGAATCCTGCTTCTATTTTCCAAACGAAACATTTGCTGGTCAAAAATTCTTGCATTTATTTATCTTCGTCTTGAATCTTTGGATTTTTAAAACTTCAAAAATGCGTATAACTTTTAAAGCAGAAATAGAACGGTACGGTGAGATGGGCGAAAAGACAGGGTGGAGTTATGTTTTTATTCCAAAGGAACTGGCGAACCAGATCAAGGCAGACTGCAAAAAAAGTTTCCGGGTGAAGGGAAAGATCGATCAACTTGAAATTGGCGGGATGGCTACGGTTCCCATAGGCGAAGGGGATTTCATTATTGCGCTGAAAGCAAGCCTCCGCAAACAGCTCAGGAAAGAAATGGGTGCGGTGTTGAATCTGGAACTGGAAGAAGACAAAGACTTTAAAATTGAAATCCCGGAGGATTTGGAACTCTGCCTTTCAGATGAAACACATTTGATGGAAGGATTCATGGCGCTTCCGATGTCACACCGCAATTGGTACATCAATTGGCTGAACTCAGCTAAGACAGAGCCAACCCGGACCAAAAGGCTCATTAAAATTGTGTCTGCAATGGATAGGGGAATGACATTTGGTGAAATGATGCGGGAAGACAAAAAGCTTCGATAAGCCGCCAAATCCAGAATTGGTGTCCGAAACTAATTATATTTCCTGAACCAGCTCCAGACCTTCATTTGGATGACTCCCAGAAAAGCCTCACGAAAGATCCGGGTGCTCATTTTAGATTCACCTTCTGTACGATCGGTGAATATAATCGGTACTTCTACAACTTTAAATCCATATTTAATGGCCGTAAATTTCATTTCAATCTGAAAGGCATAACCCACGAACCTGATCTTCTCAAAAGGAATTTTGTTCAGTACTTTTCGCGTATAGCACTTAAACCCGGCAGTGGCATCCTGTATGTCAATTCTGGTGATCAGTCGCACATACATAGAAGCAAAATAGGACATCAGTACGCGGCTCATCGGCCAGTTTACTACATTTACACCTTTGACATAGCGAGATCCAATCGCAACATCGGCACCCGCTAAACAAGCTTGTCTCAGTTTTATCAGGTCGTTGGGATTGTGAGAAAAATCAGCATCCATTTCAAAAATGTATTCGTACTGGCCTCTTTCCAAAGCCCATTTAAAGCCATGTATGTAGGCGGTGCCGAGACCCAACTTGCCTTTTCGTTCTTCCAGGTGCAGGGCTGGGTATTCTAACTGAAGCTTTTTGACTATTTCAGCAGTTCCGTCCGGTGATCCGTCATCAATGATCAGCAATTCGAAAAAGTAACTTAAGGAGAATACCTTTCTAATGATCTTCTCGATATTTTCTTTCTCGTTGTAGGTCGGGATAATTACTAAGCTGTCTGACACGTTGATCTTTATTTTGGTTGCTTACGCAGTTTTGGCCGAAAATACTGATTATAAATTTAAAAACCCTCAGCATGTTTACTTCGCCAAGGGTTAAATAGTGTTAAAATGTCAAATAATCGCCCATAATTGCTTTTTAGCAGGCCTTAATTTACCTCCTGCATCAGTTTCTTTACGTAGGGAGAAATGACGATCAATACCACGCCAGCTATTAAAGCATAGATGGCGAGCTGTTTATAGCCGTCGGTAAAAGTCATCAGTTTCTGTTGCAGGGTATCGTTTTCATCTGCAGTAGATAAGCCTGCACCGAGGATGCCGGCCACGTATTGACCGTATGCACTGGCTAAAAACCACATCCCCATCATCACGCCCTGCAGTTTTTTTGGCGACAATTTGGTCATGATGGAAAGTCCAATGGGCGATAAACACAGCTCACCGAAGGTAACAGCAAGATAGGCTACTGTGAAAATGTCCAGCGAGGTCATTCCGGCCCCGTTCGAAAAGAAACGGGTCAGGTAAAAAATGAAATAACCCGCACTGAGGAGTATAAAGCCCAGCCCGAATTTGATTAAGGTATTGGGTTCTATTTTCTTCTTTGCCAGTCCAATCCAGATCACGCTAAATATGAAAGCAAAGATAATGACGAATAGAGAGTTGGCAGAATTGTTCACGCCATTGGGATCCAAAGTGATGGTGCCCAGGATCTTGTTGTCCAGGTTTCTGGCAGCAAACAAGCTTAATGAGCCCCCGCTCTGCTCGTAAATGCCCCAAAAAATAATGGAGAAGACAATGAAAACCAATGCCGCCATCAGTTTCTTGCGTTCGGCCACATTGTATTTAGCCATTTCATAGAAAAGATAAATCAGCGTAGCCGGGCCAATGATGTACATGAAATAATCTGTGTATTCAGTTTTGGCTACCATCGTCATGATAACAGGTATCACGGCAAGTGAACCAATATAAACGGCATAGGTATACCATTTTTTTGGCATGGCTTTTTGCGTGACCACTACTGGTTCCGGTGCTACTTTGGCGACAATGCCGTCCACGACCACCTCATCAAAAAGTTCATTTTCTCCTGGAGGCAAGCCTATCGGGCCTAATGTTTTCTGGGTAAATAAGAAGGTCACCAAGCTGATGGTCATTACAACTGCTGCCAGGCCAAAGGCAACATTCCAGGTATTTCCTGCGGGTATCAATGTACTAAACAGTTCACCTTTTCCGATTGCGATGCAGGCATAACCACCAAGCAGCGCACCGATGTTAATACCAGCATAAAATAATGAAAATCCAGCATCCCTGCGTCCGTCGTCCTGCTTATAGAGACTGCCAACCATGGTGGAAATGTTCGGTTTAAAGAAGCCTGTACCTATGATCGTAAAACTGATTCCCAGAAAAAAGAATTGGTGCGGGTCGGCCGCCAAAATGCCGCTGCCGACAATCATCAAAATGCCACCCCAAAAAAGGGATCTGCGGAACCCTAAAATCTTATCTGCAAAAAGACCGCCGATAAAAGTAAAAGCATAAACAAAAGCTTGGGTAGCACCATATTGGAGATTGGCGTCCCTGTCGTTCATAAACAACTCTGTGACCATGAAAAAGGTAAGCATCCCACGCATTCCGTAAAAACAGAAGCGCTCCCACATTTCAGAAAAGAACAGCGACCAAAGCTGTTTTGGATACTTGCCCTTAAAATTTTGGATCTGCTCCAAACTGATGTTCGATGCCATAATTGCCTTATTTTACGCCGTGCATTAATTTTTTCATAATAGGAGTGAGCAAAATGATGATTAAGCCCAGTCCGACAGGGATAAAGGTAAAAATGAGGAAGAAGGTTGTCATTGAATATTTAGCAGTGATCTCGTCGATCATACCACCCATCGTACCAGCTATTTTATTGCCAATTGCTATCGCAAGATACCAGATCCCAAACATAATGGCAATCATCCTGCCCGGAACCAGTTTGCTGACATAAGATAAACCAACCGGAGAGATGAACAGCTCACCCAAGGTGTGAAATAAGTAAGCCAAAACCAACCAGATCATGCTCACGGAGGCGACAGTCGCTCCCTGAGGAATGGTGCTTGAACCGTAAGCCAGCGCAGCGAAGCCGATGCCAAGCAAAATCATTCCATAACCGTTTTTAAACGTAGCAGAAGGATTGTATTTACTTTCCCAAAGTTTGGATACAATAGGGGCTAGACTGATGATGAACAAGGAGTTTAAAATCCCGAACCAGGTTGCCGGTACTTCAGATTTTACCTCAGCGTACTGGTTTTTCAGCATATAGATCACAATACCCCAGATAATGACAAAACCAAGCGAAAGAATGATATTCCCTAAAGAATATTTACCAAAAGTCTTCGAAAACAAACGGATCAGTACATAAGAAATGATAACCAATGGAATTACGGTAATCAAGGTGTTGACCACATTGAAAATGATCTTGGAATCGCCTGTAAGTAACCTTTGTGTATAATCCTTCGCAAAAATAGTCATCGAGCCACCTGCCTGCTCAAAAGAAGCCCAAAAGAAAATCGTGATGAAAGCAAGTACAATTACAGCGATCATTTTGTCGCGCAGCACGGGTGTATACTGGGCTACCCGCTTGACTAATATAAATAAGAACAATACCAAAGCAATCACAATCATGAAGTTACTGCCATCAAAACCGCCAACTTTAAAATCAAACAGATTGAACGAAGTAATCTTGGAAACCGGATCATTGATGATCCAGGAAAGGCCGATCACTGAAATCAAGCCGATCAATACCAGGTCAAAATTAGAAAAAGGATTTTTAGTAGATTCTTCAGGAGTTTCTGTTTCGTCTGCAACAGCATTTTTAAGGGGTTTCAAACCGATATTGCCGAAAATGCCCTGGGTAAAGTAAAACTGCAGCATACCGATAAACATAAAAATACCGGCAAGACCGAATCCCCAGCTCCAGCCCCAGTTTGGATTTTCACCAATATAACCGCAAAGCAACATCCCTAAAAATGCCCCTGAGTTTACCCCCATATAAAATATCGTGTATGCACCATCTTTTTTCTCAGGATGTTTTTTATACATCTGGGCCACGATAGAAGTCATATTTGGTTTAAAAAACCCATTTCCGATCACCAGCAAACAGAGTCCCAGGTACATAAAGCTATGGTCAATCTCTATGGCCATCGACAAATGCCCTAAGGTCATTAACAAGGCACCAACAATTACTGCCCATCTGTAACCAATGATTCTGTCTGCAATATAACCGCCCAAAATGGGAGTCAGGTAAGCCAGACCAGTATAAGAGCCATAAATAGCGAGTGCATGAGCTCTTGGCCATCCCCAACCAGGATTGATATCAGTAAGAGAAGAGGTTAGAAAAAGTACCAGTAAAGCACGCATCCCGTAGTAAGAAAACCGTTCCCACATTTCCGTAAAGAAAAGCACGAACAGTCCCGCCGGGTGCCCCAATACCTTATTCTCAAAGAAATCATTTGGGGTATCCAAAGTTTTTGTATTCATGTTAGTTTTTTTGTGTATTAAGTTTAGTTTGTTTGTTTCGCAATATAGGCACATGGACGCAAACTCCCAAATGCGCTATAATTTCTTTACAGGCTTGATGTTTTTGTCCTCTGGGTTTATGTAAAAATCGTCCATTACCGTCGGATCATTCTTCAGTTCTACATTTTCTACCAGCTTCAGTCGCCCATTTGTTATTTTATAGGCATCAAAACTGAGATCGGATGCATAATACTCAAAATTTCCTTCCATATCTGCCGTAAAAGGGGCCAGGTGATCAAATACGATCATGTTAACCGACTTGTCCATGGTCAGCGTCATCGAATTGAGTTTGTTGTATTCAAAAATGACCCTGTTTTTGACGCCCGAGCCTTTCAATCCATCAAAGACGGCCTTTCCAAAAACCGGTTCGCCTTTTTCAAAGGACAGCACATCGATCACTTTCTTGGAAGTTTTGGCATTGTTTCCCTTCCAGCCCACCAGCACATAATAAGGCTGTCTGCCGCTCACAACAACCGGAACTATTTCATAATACCTTGCGCCATACCAGTTCTTGTTGCCTGTCACAGCGTTGACATCCTTGGTTTGTTCCGTATTGTCAACGAGTGGATAAAGCTTCAATTTGCCGTCACTCGTGGCGATTTGTATGGTGCCGAAGAAACGGTAGCTTCCGTCGTCTACTGGTAGGTACCAGGTAAGTATGCGAAAAGAGTTATCTGGAGATTTTAGAATGGAGACCTTTTGAAGGGAATCGAAATTGTAATGAAAAGAGTGGGGTGTTTTCAATGAATTGACCAGCGTTTTTATGAATGCAGCATTCAAAGCAAAACGTTCGGTATTGTTTTTCGCCTCAAAGGTAAAATTACTCAGGTTTTGGAGCGAGTCCTGATATTTACGCATTACCGGACCATTGTTAAAGGAAAAACTATGTTGTGCACTGAGGTTGAGAAACCCCAGGCACAACAAAAAGCATATGGTCAAACTTTTCAGTTTTCTATACATTTATCTCATTTTCAAATAAAACCCATTTATAAGGCTTCAATTACAATCGCACTGGCACCACCACCACCATTGCAAATTCCGGCTACGCCGATCTTGCCTTTATTTTGGGCAATTACAGCCAATAGTGTGACCACAATCCTGGCACCAGAAGCACCAAGTGGGTGACCAATTGCGACTGCACCGCCATTTACATTTACCTGATCCGCATTTAATCGCAGTTCTTTATTATTTGCAAGTGAAACTACAGAAAAAGCTTCATTAATTTCAAAAAAATCTACCGCAGCAATCTCCAGTCCGGCCCTTTGCAGCGCCAGCGGAATTGCTTTGGAGGGTGCGGTTGTGAACCACTCCGGCGCCTGCTGGGCATCTGCGTAAGCCAGGATCCTTGCCATGGGCTTTATTCCAAGCTCCGCTGCTTTTTCAGCACTCATCAGCACCAGTGCTGCGGCCCCATCATTTAAAGTCGACGCATTGGCGGCCGTCACCGTACCGTCTTTTTTGAACACTGGTTTTAGTCCCGGGATTTTATCGAATTTAACGGCAAAAGGCTCCTCGTCTTTGTCTACGAGTGTCACCTCACCTTTACGGTCTTTAATTTCTATGCCCACAATCTCGCTTGTAAATTTGCCGGCACTTTGTGCAGCCTGTGCTCTTTGATAGGAAGTAATGGCGAAAGCATCCTGCTCTTCGCGACTGATTCCGCATTCAGCAGCACACAATTCTGCAGCGGCGCCCATGTGGTAGTCATTATAAACATCCCAAAGGCCATCCTTCAATAGCCCATCTGTCAATTGACCATGACCAAGCCTGTAGCCATTTCGCGCTTTATCAAGGTAATAAGGAACGTTACTCATGCTTTCCATTCCGCCGGCCACGACAATCTCGTTTTGTCCGAGCGCAATGCTTTGGGCTGCAAGCATGATGGCCTTAGTGCCGGAAGCACAGACTTTATTGATGGTTGTAGCCGGAACGTCGGGCAGACCCGCAAATTTTGCAGCCTGTGTAGCCGGGGCCTGACCAATATTGGCCGACAAAACATTGCCCATATAGACTTCCTGCACCGCGTCAGGTTTTATTCCTGCACGCTCAACTGCTGCCTTTATTGCAAATGCACCCAACTGCGTGGCAGAAAAACCGGATAATGAACCTCCAAAACTGCCAATTGGCGTTCTTACAGCAGAAACTATAACTACTTCTTTCATGTTTATATTAAGTTAGTGAAAGCAAAGTTATGTAATTACTGGCACAGGTAATTGCAAGACATTTAATTTAACATATTTTAAGTATTTCAGATAGGCTGCGTTGCTATAGTCAGCATCCTGTTCGGGTACAATGTGCTGATTTATCGAGTTGAAACGAGGTGCATGTAAGGCGATAGTGAATACTCAGGAGTCGTTCATTTCGATAAAAAACCAGTGGAATTGTGAATACTTAACTAACTTTATCTAAGTTTGAATAAAATCAAGAGGTATTAACGTTGGCTAAAATCAAAAAAAATTCCCACAAGATCCTTTACCGGAAATATTCATCGAATATCAAGTATGTGATGATGGTGCTCTCTGTATTGATCATCACCCTGTTTTTACCAAAACAACCCAGATTCAGATACGAGTTTGAAAAGAATGAAATCTGGAAAAATAAAGATCTGATCTCGCCCTTCAATTTTGCGATTCTAAAGACTAATCCGCAGTTGAGCACGGATAAAAAGGATGCACTTGAAAACCTCCTGCCCATTTATAATTTCGATAAAGAGATGATCAATGAGGTGGAGGAGGCTTTTGTGAACGAATTTGACGTGAAATGGCGGGCGAGTGCATTGCCGGAGGCAGATAAAGAACCGAATAAGCAACTATCCTTCAGGTTACTGCGGTCGATTTATGCAAAGGGGATTATTGCAGTGAATGCCAAACACCAGAAAGGTGGCAAATATTATGATTTCTCATTGATGACGGATAACGTCAGCAAGACTTACAGTTCACAGGACGTTTTTACGGTCCCAACTGCCCTGGAGTATTTTAAGGAAGACTTTTCGTCTATAGACCTGAGGGTTAAAGATGTGGTGGTGAATTTGGTTGAAGACCACCTGCACCCGAACATTACCTTCAATGAAAAATTGACCACTATTGTTCAGGAAAGTACCTTAAATAGCCTATCCACTACCCGTGGAATGGTGCAGAAAGGAGAATTGATCATCGCCAGAAACAATGTGATCGATGAAGAGACTTTTCAAAAGTTGCAGTCTTTCAAGGAAACGTACGAGGCCCAGAGTAAGACTATAGGCGATAGTAAACTGGTATATTTCGGACAGATCCTATTGGTTGGTTTCATTGTGAGTCTCCTGATGGTGTTTTTGAAACTGTTTCGGAAGGATATCTTTGCTGACAACAGGCAGCTGTCGTTGCTCTTGCTCGTGACAACCACCATGTTGCTGTCCCTCACCTGGGCTATTAAATTGAATTTGCCCAGCCTTTATTATATCCCATTCTGTATCGTTCCGATCATCATCCGGATTTTGTTTGACACCAGGCTGGCTTTATACCTGCATTTGCTGGTGATCCTGATTGCTGGATTTTTTGTTCCCAATAGCTTTGAATTTGTGTTTTATCAGACTACGGCAGGGATGGTCGCTATTTACAGTATCAGGAACCTGATCAAAAGAGAACAGCTGCTGCTGTCAGCCCTATTTATTCTATCGGCCTATTTCATATCTTTTATTGGCATAGCGCTGCTCCGTGAAGGCTCGCTGCAGCAGATTGAATGGATGAATTTCGTGCCTTTTGTAATTAGTGTATTGCTTTCCCTGCTGGCTTATCCGCTGATCTACGCATTTGAGCGATTGTTTGGCATTACTTCAGATGTGGCACTTATTGAGTTGACCAATACGAACAATAAGCTATTGAGGGAGCTGGCGTTCAAGGCGCCGGGTACTTTTCAGCATTCCCTTCAGGTTGCAAATCTTGCGGAAGCTGCAATCTTTAAGATCGGAGGCAATTCACTATTGGTAAGAGCTGGGGCACTGTACCATGACATCGGCAAGATTGAAAATCCACAATACTTTATAGAAAATCAAAATACAGCTTTGAGTCCGCATGATAAACTACCTTACGAACAAAGCGCACAGATCATCATCAAACATGTACACAAGGGGATAGAAATCACCAGGAAGCATCAATTGCCAGAAACTGTGATCGATTTTATCCGTACGCATCATGGCAATACGCGTGTGGATTATTTTTACCAGTCCTTTCTGAAAAATTCTCCGGAGAAGTTTGTAGATGAAAACATCTTCCGATATCCGGGACCGATCCCTTTTTCTAAGGAAACAGGAGTCCTAATGCTTGCGGATTCGGTGGAAGCAGCCTCCAGAAGTTTGAAAAATCCGGACGCCCAGAAGATCGGAGACTTGGTGGAACGCATCATTGATTACAAACTGGAGCAAAACCAGCTGGATAATTGCGATATTACGTTAAAAGATCTGGAAACTATAAAGCTGATTTTCAAGACTATGCTCATGAGTATCTATCATGTGCGTATAGATTATCAGCAAACACTGTAAATTTCTTTTGCAAATATCAATGAATTGCTATATTTGCAACCTCGAAAGGGAGCTTTTGAGAATTCGGAGGGATGCCTGAGTGGCCGAAAGGAACAGTTTGCTAAACTGTCGTACTGG
>JAZKCT010000065.1:0-16328 GCA_040387995.1 Bacteroidota bacterium
ATTAAGTTGTGAATATTGCTGATCAGGACTGCGTGAAATACACTTAGCCAAAATCAATAATTTTTTCTGGCGTGATACAACGGTCCAACTTCACGTCATTCAAATTTACGTCAATAATTTTAGGTATAGCATCAAAAAAAGACAATCCGATCTTTTGGGTATTGATATTTTGTAGAAAACGATCGTAAAACCCTTTTCCATAGCCAACACGATACCCTTCATTGTCAAATGCTAAAAGTGGGACGATGACCATATCTGGTGTGCCAACAAATGGTTTTGCGTTTTGTGGTTCTGGAATGTAGTAATGGTTGTCAAGCAGATCTGTTCGATCTATGAATGAGTAGTGGCTCATTACACTTGTTGTGAAATCTGCTTTAGGGACAACGATTTCTATCTCGGGATGATGTGCCCGGAGCCAGTCGATCAGAAGAAAGGTATCAGGTTCTTTGCGATGGACAATTGGCAAGAAGATATGAATGCTTTTTATCTTCGAGAAATCAAGCGTTTTAAAGCGCTCTAACAGCTTTTCGCTCAGCAATGATAGCCTTAAGTCTGTTAGCTCATCGCGTTGCTTTAAAGCTTGTTTTCTGATGTCCGATTTGAGCATAAATTGGAAGCTTAAAATTAGAAATAGGAAATAGGCTATGATCAAGATCTGCTATTTCCTATTCCTTAAGAGGGAGAATTATTTCACTCTTTCTACGTATTCACCTGTACGGGTGTCTATTTTAATTTTATCGCCCTGATTAACGAACATGGGCACTTTAATTTCAACGCCATTTTCTAAGGTTGCACTTTTCAAGGCATTTGTAGAAGTATCACCTTTAACTGCTGGTTCAGAATAGGTAATTTCTAGTTCTGTAAAGTTGGGTATTTGGGCCATTATTGGTTCATCGCTTTCCATGGATACCAAAATGCTCATTCCTTCTTTCAGAAAGCGGATTGAGTTACCGAATAAAGTTTTAGGCACATTATATTGCTCATAAGAAACATTATCCATTACCACCAAATAATCTCCGTCTTCATACAGGTATTGATAGTCACTGGTTTCTACCCTACAAATTTCTACTTGTTCATCAGTATTCATTCGGGCTTCAACAAGTCTTGAAGTTTTTATATTGCGAAATTTGCCTGTGTAAAATGCACCACCTTTACCTGGTGTGCGGTGATTCCATTCGTCTACAGTAACCAACTCTCCGTTTACACGAAGGATGTTACCGATTTTTATTTCTGATGCTTTTGCCATTTCCTTTTTAGAGATTGGATTATAATTTTATTTTTTGAAGGTGCAAGGTAAAACTATTTTTAAAATTAAACAGCAAAAAAAATGGCTTCGGGAACCACTCCGAAGCCACAATCAACCTAAACCTAAAACTAAACTATGAAAATTCTTTATTTTACTCTTTCTACGTAATCACCTGTCCGGGTATCAATCTTGACTTTATCGCCCTGATTAATGAACATCGGCACTTTGATTTCTACTCCGGTCTCTAAGGTCGCATATTTCAATGCATTTGTAGAGGTATCGCCCTTCACCGCGGGCTCAGAATAGGTAATCTCCAATTCTACATGTGACGGTGTCTGCGCCATAATCGGCTCATCACTTTCAAATGCAATGATCACATTCATTCCTTCTTTTAAAAAGCGGATACTTTTACCAAACAACACCTTTGGGATGTTGAACTGCTCATAAGTATTGTTGTCCATGACCACCAACGCATCATTATCTTCGTACAAATACTGATAATCGCTGGTCTCTACACGGCAAATCTCCACCTCTTCATCCACCCGGAACCTGTATTCTACCAGTTTACCGGTTTTAACATTGCGCATTCTAGCCTGGTAAAAAGCCCTAAGATTACCTGGAGTACGGTGCAGAAATTCTTCCACTTGTACCAATTCTCCGTTAAAACGAAGGATGTTTCCACTTTTTATGTCAGATGCTTTTGCCATTTTTAATTGAAATAAAGCCCAAACCATGGCCTTTTTTCGTGCCGCAAAGGTAAAGACTATTTTTGAACCCTACAATAGTTATTTGAAAATAATTTTAAGAGCCACTTTATGCCTGAATTAAGCACGTTTTCGCGCCTTACACAAAGATATATTTTTTATTTATAATCAGAAATATGGACAAGGTGCTCACAAAATGAATACTCATCAGCCTGGTTTGAACCGATAATTACGGTCTTGTCTGCCGTAAAATCCGCAATCAGTTTCCGGTACCAGGCCTGCCCCTCGGTATCCAGATTGGATGTAGGCTCGTCCAGCAGCAACACCGGACTGTCGGTGCAACAGGCAAGGATGAGCTTGGTTCGCTGTTTCATTCCTGATGAAAAGTACTTTAAAGCCTTATCCTGCGATTTTGAAAGTCCCAGCAAGTCCAGCACAGCTACCTTGCTCATTCCGCTATAAAAGTTCTTGAACTTAAAATGAAAGTCGATCGTTTCTTCGAGTGTAAATTCCTCGATCAGGTCCAGGTAGGGCGCGGCAAAACTCACATACTGGTAGACCTGCTCCTCCGGAATATTTTGCTGATCAAAATAACTGATCTTCCCCTCAGAAGCGGACAAATTACCCAAAATAATGCTCAAAAGCGTCGATTTACCGGAACCATTCGGACCAAGGACGGCATAACGCTCACCTGAAACAAACTGATAATCCAGTCCCCTGAAAATCCATTCTTTATTGAACCGCCGGCCAGTATTCTCGAGCGTAATGGTCATGGCGAACTAGCTTCCTGAACCGAAGCCTTTCATTACCCCACGGGCAGAATTCCTGATAAAATCAACGATCTCATCCCGGATCTCGGTAGGTTTAAACTCGGCTTCTATCATGTCCAGTGCTTTAGTCACGTTGTTGTGCTTTACAAACAATACACGGTAAATCTCCTGGATCTCATTGATTTTTTCAGACGAAAAGCCCCTTCTTCTCAGGCCTACGGAATTGATCCCAGCATAAGAAAGCGGTTCTCTTGCAGCCTTTACATAAGGCGGCACATCTTTACGCACCAGTGAACCACCGGTTACAAAGGCATGGGCACCTACTTTCACAAACTGGTGGATCGCCACCAGTCCTGCCAATACCACATAGTTGCCAATCGTAATGTGTCCTGCAAGGGTGGTGCTGTTGGAAAAAATACAATAATCACCTACTTCACAATCGTGTGCAATGTGTGAATACGCCTGGATCAGGCAGTTGCTGCCAATCACCGTCTTCCATTTGTCCTTTGTTCCCCTGTTGATCGTCACGCACTCGCGGATGGTTGTATTGTCGCCAATCTCTGCAGTGGTTACTTCACCTGCAAACTTCAAATCCTGCGGTACGCCGGAGATCACCGATCCCGGAAAAACCCTGCAGTTTTTGCCAATCCTGGCACCGTCCATGATGACCACATTAGACCCGATCCAGGTCCCTTCGCCGATCTCCACATCTTTATGAATCACGGCAAAAGGCTCTATAACGACATTATCTGCGATTTTTGCCTGTGGATGTATATACGCTAAGGGTTGTATCATGATGCTGCTTCGCTATCTTTAACTTTTACAATCTGGGCCATCATTTCAGCCTCTACTACCACTTTTCCGGCCACCATGCCTACCCCTTTCATCTGCGCAATTCCGCGTCTGATTGGTTCCATGAGGTCGCAGCGGAATACGATCGTGTCACCGGGTGAAACCTGGGCCCTGAAGCGGACATTGTCTATTTTCAGGAACAAGGTAAGGTAATTTCTTGGATCAGGAACAGTGCTCAACACTAAAATTCCACCGGTCTGTGCCATTGCTTCGATCTGGATCACCCCTGGAAATACCGGGGCACCCGGAAAATGTCCTTTGAAAAACTCTTCATTCATCGTCACATTCTTCACGCCAACGACATGTGTCTTCGACAGTTCCAAAATTTTATCGATGAACAGAAAAGGCTGACGGTGCGGTAAAATTTCCATGATCTGCACCACATCGTAAAGTGGCTTTACGGAAGGGTCGTATACGTGCTGCACTTTTTTGTTTTTTTCTTTTTTGATCGCTGCTTTAATCTTTTTCGCAAAAGCTACGTTCGCGGCGTGACCCGGGCGCGCAGCCATAATGTGGCCTTTTAAATGCATCCCTACCAGGGCCAGGTCACCGATCATATCCAGCAATTTATGTCTCGCCGGTTCATTCTGGTACCGCAGCTCCATATTGTTCAGGATCCCCTGAGGCGCGACTTCCATGGCCGTCCGGTTAAAGATCTTAGCCAAATGGTCCAGCTCCTCCTTGGTCACCTCTTTGTCTACGATTACGATCGCATTATTCAGGTCTCCGCCTTTGATCAGGTTGTTTTGCAACTGGTATTCCAGCTCATGCAAAAAGCAAAATGTCCTGCAGGATGCAATTTCTTTTTTAAACTCGGCAATGCTCGATATTCCGGCATGCTGACTGCCCAGTACCGGCGAATTGTAGTCAATCATGCAGGTAAAACGGTAATCATCCAGCGGCATGGCCACAATCTCGACTTTCCGGTCTGGCTCGGTATAGGTAATGTTGTGCGGAATCTGGAAATACTCCCGGTCTACGTCCTGTAGTTGCATTCCGGCACTCTCCAGCGCTTCCAAAAACAAAATTGCACTGCCATCCATAATCGGGGTTTCCGGTCCGTCCAGCTTCATCAGCACGTTGTCCAGGTCCATCCCTACCAAAGAAGCCATCACATGCTCAACAGTACTGACGCTTGCGCCATTTTGCGTGATCGTTGTTCCCCTTGCGGTATCCGTTACATTGTCACAATCAGCGTCCACAATCGGCTCTCCCGGTAAATCTATGCGCTGAAATTTAAAGCCATGATTTTCCGGGGCCGGACAAAAAGTAAGGGTTACATTCGCTCCTGTATGAAGACCTACGCCCGTCACGGAGACTTCGGTCTTTATCGTTTTTTGCTTAACGTTCATTGCTATTTTGATAGTGTGCTGTTTTGTTCAATTATTGCTTTCAACTCGGATATGTAGGCCTCCAGCGCAGCGATTCTTTTTTCAACAGCGGGCAACTGCTTGAAGATGACCGAAGCCCGCATCCAGTCCCGCAATGGCTGCGCGGGACTGCCATGCCATTGTTTATTTGCTTCTGTCGTGCTGAAGTTGATCCCTGCCTGGGCGCCAATTTGGGTACCTTTGGCTAGCGACAAGTGTCCGGCGATGCCGACCTGTCCACCTATAACGGATTTTTCACCCAGTTTGGTACTTCCCGAGATGCCACTCTGGGCAGCGACTACGCTGTGCTCTCCCACGTCGACATTGTGTGCAATCTGTATTAAATTATCCAATTTTACTCCTTTTCTGATGAAAGTAGAACCCATCGTTGCGCGGTCTATTGTCGTATTGGAACCAATTTCCACATCATCCTCAATCTCCACATTGCCGATCTGCGCTATTTTCGAATAGGTGCCATCTGCCTGTGGCGCAAATCCAAAACCGTCACTTCCGATGACCGTATTGGCATGGATGACGACCCGGTTTCCAACCACACATTTGTGGTAGATCTTAACGCCCGGAAAAAGAGTGCAATGTTCACCAATTGTCGTTTCAGCACCGATGTAGACCTGAGGATTAATTTTAGAATGGTCACCAATTACCGCGTTTTCACCGATATAGGAAAAAGCGCCGATAAATACATGCTGACCGATTTTGGCTGTTGGATGTATGAAGCTGGGCTGTTCGATGCCCGACCTGGAATTGGCCTGGTTTACGGCCTCATTGTATTTTTCAAGTAACAAAGAAAATGCACTGTAGGGATCGGCTACTTTGACCAACGTACTTTTCACCGGTTGTGAAGGCACAAAATCCTGACCAACGATCACCACAGAAGCGCTCGTCGTGTACAGAAAATTCTCATACTTCGGGTTCGATAAAAAACACAAGGAGCCCTCCTTACCGTTTTCTATTTTAGCCAGTTCGCCAACTTTTACAGTCGCGTCACCCTCAATGGTGCCATTTATAAATTCGCTTATCTGCTTGGCAGTAAATTGCATTTTACAAAGTTAAATGTTAAATTGATATGAACAAATAAACCTATTCAGGTGTTATATGCCGTTCTGAAATAAAAAACCTAAAAACGGGATAAACATTTAATTATTTTGTTAAATAATGCTAAATAATTCTCGGGTAGCATAAAATATACTTTTGTACGGTTTTGTCCAAAGATTCTAAGTTAGATAAATCTGATGCTTTCGCAATATCTATTATGCTATTGTTCTTCAACAGGATATTAATGTTGCCATTGCCTGCATTGTAGGCCCGGTTTTGGATCACATCTGAAAACACAAAGAAATCGGCTTCGGCTGCGGTCAACTTCAGCAGTTCTGCTGTATTTTCCTTCAGCATCTTAAACCTTTCCGCATCTGGCGGATTGTTGCTGATCTCTACTTTATACAGATCCCTGTTGGTCAGCATCTTGCACAACCTCGATAAAATCCGGTCCGGATGGTCGCGCCAGACCTTTACTGCCGTAAAAATATCCTGGTCATCCAGTTTCATGAACTCCTCCAGGTGCTGCTCTTTCGCAAAAAACTCTTGTTCGGTGATCTCTTTGGTCAGGAAGTGCGACAAAGCCGGGGATGCGAACAGCACAACACCTTCTACAGCAAGTGCTTTTGCCCTTTTCAGGATCTTCACCAAAACCTGCTCTCCGGCAATGACCGTCTTGTGCAAATACACCTGCCAGTACATGAGCCTTCTCGCGATTAGGAATTTTTCAATGGAATAAATCCCTTTTTCTTCAATCACGAGCTCATCATCAAAGACATTGAACATCTTAATGATCCGGTCAAAACTGATCACCCCTTCGCTTACGCCCGTAAAAAAGCTGTCCCGGTTCAGATAATCCATCCGGTCCAGGTCCATTTGTCCGCTAATGAGCTGTGTCAGGAACTTTTTAGGGTAATTGCCGTTAAAAATATCAATAGCGGAAGTCAGTTTTCCGTCAAACTCTGCATTGAGCTTTTCCATCACAAACATCGAAATGTCTTCATGTTTGATGCCCTTCACCAGGGAATGTTCGAGTGCATGGGAAAATGGCCCGTGACCAATATCGTGCAACAAGATCGCGATGGTCGCTGCTTCTTCCTCCGCTGCTGTGATCACCTGATCTTTACCTCTCAAGACCTCAATTGCAAGGCTCATCAGGTGCATCGCACCGATCGCATGGTGAAAGCGGGTATGCAGTGCTCCAGGGTAAACGAGGTGGGTCATGCCCAACTGTTTGATGTAACGAAGCCGCTGAAAATAGGGATGGGAGATCAGGTCAAATACCAGTGCTGAAGGAATATGAATGAACCCGTATACCGGGTCATTGATGATTTTCTTTTTGTTCAATCCGGATAAATAAATTATACGGTACAAAAATTGCTATTTTTATCCATAGTAAAGAAAGAGAGACCTCTTTTTATCATAAATTCACATTAGACACCAACCATAATGCAGGAAACCAAGATACTCTGGGCCGATGATGAAATCAATTTATTAAAACCACATATACTGCTGCTAAACGAGAAAGGATACCATGTCACCACCTTTACCAATGGTAACGATGCGCTGGAAGCTTTCGACAAAGAACATTTTGACCTGGTGTTTCTCGATGAGAACATGCCAGGATTAAGCGGACTGGAAACCCTGACCGCCATCAAGAACATCCGGAGCGACGTGCCGGTGGTCCTGATCACCAAGAGTGAAGAAGAAAACCTGATGGAAGATGCCATCGGCTCTAAAATAGACGATTACCTCATCAAGCCGGTCAACCCCAAACAAGTATTGCTGACCATCAAGAAGATCATCGACAACAAACGTTTGGTCAGTGAGCGTACTTCTATGGCGTATCAGCAGGATTTCAGGCGACTGGGAATGACCCTCAATGACCGCCTAAGTTATGAGGAATGGACAGATGTCTACAAGAAACTGGTGTTCTGGGAACTGGAACTCGAAAAACTGGACGACCCTCAAATGCACGAGATCCTGACCATGCAGAAATCGGAAGCCAACATGCAGTTTTCGAAATTCATTGAGGACAACTACCTGGGCTGGGTAAACGGCAAAGAAAAATCTCCGCTCCTTTCCAATGATTTACTGAAGAAAAAGGTATTCCCATTGATCAACAGCACGACGCCTGTGTTCTTCATCCTGATTGACAACCTGCGGTATGACCAATGGCGGATCATCAATCCCCTGATTACAGAACACTTCCGCCTGGATGAAGAAGACATTTATTCCAGTATCCTCCCTACGGCCACCCAATATGCCAGAAATTCGATTTTCTCCGGATTGATGCCTTTGGAAATGGAAAAACGCTTCCCCGGCCTTTGGCAAAATGACGATGATGAAGGCGGAAAGAACATGCACGAAGCGGCTTTTCTGGCGGACCAGATCAAACGAAGTGTGCGCAAGGACTGCAAATTCAGCTATAATAAAATCCTGACTTACGATGATGGAAAAGCGCTCAACGAACAGATCAACAACCTGCTTCAAAACGAATTCAATGCGATCGTATACAACTTCGTCGACATGCTTTCTCATGCCCGTACCGACATGCAGATGATCCGGGAACTGGCCAATGACGACGCGGCATACCGTTCGCTGACCCTCTCCTGGTTCGAGCATTCTCCATTAATGGAACTCCTGAAAAAGATTGCCCAAAAGAACGTGAAAGTAGTGATTACCACCGATCATGGAACCATCCGCGTGAAACACCCAAGCAAGGTCATCGGCGACAGGAACACGAATACGAACCTCAGGTACAAACAAGGCAGAAATTTGAACTACAACGCCAAAGAAGTATTCCTGATCAAAAATCCGCATGAGGCACAGTTGCCAAAGATCAACATCAGCTCCAACTACATCTTTGCCAAGGAAGACCGTTATTTCGTTTACCAGAACAATTACAACCAGTTTGTAAACTATTACAACGAAACCTTCCAGCATGGCGGTATTTCGCTCGAGGAAATGATCATTCCGATCGCCACTTACAGCAGCAGGTAACAAGGACTTACATCTTACAGGGACGGTTCTGGATGACTTCAGGATCAGTACCTGTTTATGACCTGATAACCACTGGATTTAGCTATGGTTGATATATCCTTGACCTATCTCTGACTTATCACTAATTTATTTAATTGGATAAATCAACGATAGGTCAATGATAGCATGAGGATAAAGCATTGAATAGACAGTTCTGAACTCATTCAGGACTGTTTCTGAAGGCAACCTGTGTTCTTATAAAACGAAGGCAAAATGGTGCTAAAACCGGTTGACAGCAATGTAGTCTTTTTCTTGAGATTTGATTAATTTTGTATCAATGGAAACCAAAAAAATAACAGTTAATGGGCTTGGCGATCTTGATGCCGCAGCAAGCCAGGTTTTAGACCATGCGGGCTCCGAACGGATTTTTATTTTTGAAGGCGAAATGGGCGCCGGAAAAACAACCCTGATCAAAGTACTCGCCGGTATCTTAGGGGTTACGGAGACCGTGTCCAGTCCCACTTTTTCTATCGTAAACGAATACCGCGCAGGGGAACAGGTTTTTTACCATTTTGATTTTTACCGCATTAAAAATCTAACTGAGGCGTATGACATCGGCTATGAAGAATATTTTTATTCAGGAAATACCTGTTTTATAGAATGGCCTGAAAAAATTGAGGAGCTCTTACCTCCCCACTACGTCAAAATCGCCATCGAGGCGGTCAGCGAAACCGAAAGGGTACTGAGCGTCACAAAAATATAAATTCAATTCGACAGCTCTTGCGTTAATTTTTGTTAAATTCAAGCAAAATATCAATACATAAAATGGCTACAGGATTAAGAGAAGATATGGCCGCGATTGCTCAGAAGGGCTTGCTTCAACCCAAAGAGACCATGTCTGAGATCAAGCAAAAAAGCAATAGTCTCTATATCGGGATTCCAAAAGAGATTTCTTTCCAGGAGAACAGGATTGCACTGACGCCTTTATCAGTTGCGCTGCTGGTCAATAATGGACACCAGATCATTTTAGAGTCCGGTGCAGGCGTGGGCGCTAATTTTTCGGATAAAGATTACAGCGAGCAGGGTGCGCAGATCTCCTTCAACAAAAAGGATGTTTTTGCGGCAGATGTGATTGTGAAGATTGCACCGCCCACCATGGAAGAGATTGAGCTGATGCACAAGGGCCAGACCCTGATTTCGGCGATGCAGATGGGGGGCGTTAAAGAAGCCTATCTAAAGGCGCTGATGGCCAAGAAAGTGAATGCACTCTGTTTTGAACACCTTCGGGACGAAGGAAATATCCTGAGTGTGGTACGGGCCATGAGCGAGATCGTAGGCGCCACTTCTATTTTTATCGCAGCGGAATACTTGAGTAACGTAACGGGCGGAAAGGGATTGATGCTGGGCGGCTTCACCGGTGTACCGCCGACGGAGATCGTGATCCTGGGCGCGGGGACAGTTGGTGAGTATGCGGCCAGAACGGCGTTATCGCTTGGCGCAGAAGTCAAAGTTTTTGACAGTTCCATTTACCGCCTGCGGCGGTTACAAAATAACCTTGGCAGCCGTGTTTTTACTTCAGTCATGCAGCCCATCGTGCTGGAAAAGGCGATTACGACCTGTGATGTGGTGATTGGTGCCATCCGGGCTAAAAACGGACGCAGTCCTTGTATCATTATGGAAGAGACGGTGAGCCGGATGAAGCCCAATTCAGTCGTGATCGATGTGAGTATCGACCAGGGCGGTTGCTTTGAGACTTCCGAGGTGACAAACCATACCGATCCGGTCTTTAGGAAACATGATGTGATCCATTATTGTGTGCCCAATATCGCATCCAGGGTACCCAGGACGGCTTCTTATGCGCTGACCAATATCTTTAGTCCGATTTTGGTGGACATGGGCGATCTGGGCGGATTAATGGGTGTCTTATGGGACAAGCCGGGAATCCGGGAGGCCCTGTACATTTACCAGGGTCATCTGACGAATAAAGACCTGGCGAATAGGTTCAGTCTGCCTTATAAGGACATTGAATTGCTGGTCGTTTCCAATCAATAAGTGATGGCGGGCCGGCTGGGAGTTTTATTCTTTTTACTGGCTCCTTTCTGGGGACAGGCGCAGGTTTCGGCCGACAGCAGCAAACTGCAGGTGATGGCTTCTTATGCAGACTACCAGTTGGCCTGCAAAACAAATCCGGATAAACAGTTGCTCGAGCTTAAAAAAGTGGTTCCCGGTATCGTGCTGGACATCCGCTATGCGACCAAAAACAACTTCATGAAGCAGGTGATGTACCGGCAGGCGAAGGCTTTTGCGCGCAGGCCGGTGGCGGCGCAACTGAAAAAGATCCAGGCGGAGCTGAAAACGTTTGGGTACGGATTGAAGATCTATGATGCGTACAGGCCCTATGCGATTACAGTGGCCTTTTACCAGAAAGCAAGCAATAAGGCTTTTGTGGCCAATCCAAAGTCGGGCTCCAAACACAACCGCGGCTGTGCGGTTGATCTGAGCCTGATTTCACTAAAAACCGGTAAGGAACTGGAAATGCCTACACCTTACGACAGTTTCGCACCGGAAGCCTCTCCTACCTATACGGCGCTTTCCGCGGAATTAAAGAACAACAGGGATTTTCTGATCGCAATCATGCACAAATACGGGTTCAGGGTCATCCACAACGAATGGTGGCACTTCGATTTTATCGGCTGGCAGAAGTATGAACTGATGGACATTCCGTTTGAAAAGCTGTGATCTTATAACTTTTCATGGATATAGATCATCAGTTCTGCCATCGCTTTCTTCAGTTCGGCAGTCGGGTTTACAAAGTTATTGTTCATAAAAGAGAAAAAATAAGTCTTCCCTTTTTTGCTGATGAGGTAGCCACTTTGGTTGTAATTGTTGGAAAAACTCCCCGTTTTACCAAACACAAAAGGCTGCTCCGTTTTGGGATAGGCGGTCTTTAACGTTCCCCTGTTGCCACCAGCCGGCAAGAGTTCATACAACTTCTTAGGATCCTCGTATTCTTTGTAAATCAGTTTGAGGAGTTCGATGATGTCCCTCGGGGTAAACAGGTTATAGCGCGATAATCCTGAACCGTCAATCCATCTGGGCTTGTCGGGAAGCGAGCTCAGGTAATTCTTTTCGATGTGTGCGATGGAGAGGTCAGCATTCAGTTCCTGCCCCAATACATCCGCATAAACCAGCAGGAGTTGCTCGGCGATGAAATTGTCGCTCGGCAGCATCATTTCTTTCAAGACCGAATCCCTTTGGAGTCCATACAAGGTCTTTGCAGCCTTCGGCATTTTTAGGTCCGCCACACCCACCTCCCTGTGCAGCGTATCCGCAAGCAATGCGAGCGTAGTAGCCAGACTCACTTTATATGGCACTTGTTGGGCGTAACTGAGGGGCAACTTTGCCGCCGGGTGTACAAAAACATTGCTGTTGAAATCCCTCGTGATGCTGAAAACCGTGTCTTTGCTGGCAGAATCTGAGCGTACTAAATCTCTGAAAAAAGGAGGAGATACCTGGAGTTGGCCGTTTTTATGCTGAAAAGCAACCAGGTTGTCCATCAGCGGCAGTTCATTAATCTCGGCCTGGTAATAATCGTTGTAATCGTCCCACTGCCAGCCCTTGCCATAAAATTTACCGGTATACCTCCCTGCTGCGAAATACAGCTTTTTACTGCTCTGGCGCAGGAATTCATACGCGGCATTGCCCTTCAACTGCGTTTGCAGAAAGGAGGGGTCGCCGGTGCCCCAAAAGATCAGGGAATCTCCCCTTTCGATGTAACGCAGTGCCGGGATCCGGTTGGGAATCAGCTTTAATCCCCCATAAAAAGTGAACAGTTTGGTATTGGATGCCGGTGTAAAATATTCATCTGCATGGTGTTCAATGATCATCTTTTTGCCGGCCTCGCTGTAAACCGCCAATCCCACATAATGCCGGTTTAATGCGCTGATTTTTTTGAGCCTCCTGTCGATTGCCGAGGCGGTCCTGCGCTCTGCCGAACAGGCCTGCAGCAGCAGGCTGACTAAAATTATCAGGCCGGCACTCCGGTTTTTAATGATACATTTATTCATACTGTTGCCTAATTTATTAAATTAGTTTCAGGAACCAGATATGCGAGCCTTTAAATTCTTTTTCTTCAAGCTGAGCCTTGCCGTTGCGCTGGTACAATGCCTGTCTTTCTCTAAGAGCTTTGCCCAGGAATTCCGGTTTTCCGGCAAGACAAAAAGAGACGCCATATCCTTTTCGCTGATCCGGAACCTGGTCGTCATACGGATGTATATCAATGAAAAAGGGCCTTATAATTTTATCCTGGATACGGGTGTGGGACCGATGATCCTGACGGACTCTGCCATTGTAGCTGAATTGGACGTTAGTAAACTCCGTTCCATCAAAATCAGCGGACTCGGACAAGGCGTTGAAATTGAGGCCTTATTGTCCAACGAGATCAACGCCCGTGTAGGGAAATCCCGCATCAGCTTCATTCCCACGGCCATTTTGAAAGAAGATGTCCTGGGCCTGTCTAATTTTGTCGGCATGCGGATATCGGGCCTGCTCGGCTATCATTTTTTCAATAGTTTTTTGGTCAAGATCAATTATTCCAGCAAACGGGTAATCTTTTACCGGCCGGATATTGGAAAAAAGCCGAAAGGAGAGCGGGTGCCCATTACACTATTCAACAGTAAGCCCTATACCGACGTTGAGGTCGACATTCCGGGGCGTGGAAAAATACAGGCCAAAGTTGTGGTGGACAATGGGGCAAGCCATGCCATCTCGATGGAGACGCTGGACATGGCTACCTTTCCCGTGCCACAGGGCGCGATCAGTGCCAACCTGGGCATTGGCCTCAATGGGCCCATCAGCGGCAGTATCGGGAGGATCAACAGCCTAAAAGTAGGCAGCTACCTGTTTAAAAATGCGATCTCGGCCTACCCCAGCTATAGCGCGGAGATCATCAGGGATTTTTTAACGGGCCGGAATGGCAACCTTGGTGCAGATGTCCTGAGCCGGTTTAACATCACGTTTGACTATGCCGGAGGCGCCATGTACCTGCAGCGAAACGCCAACTTTAACCGTCCGTTTGAGCACGATATGTCCGGAATGGAAATCTACGAGGAAGATGATGGTGAGAAAAGATTTTTTGTAAACCGTGTTGAACCCGGCTCCCCGGCAGAACTGGCGGGTATAAAAATCGGTGATGAACTGCTGAACGTGAATTTTTCAAAAGTCAGGATCGCAGACCTGGATGTGCTGAACAAGCTGCTGAGGTCTGGCGACGGGCGGGCGCTATTTTTCTCGTTGAACCGCGGGGGTGAGTTGCTGGTGAAATTGATAAAGTTGAAGAAACGGATATAAATCTTTAATTTTAGCCTTTCATATGTATAAAGCCCCTATTTTCAGTTTATTACTATGGGTTTGCTGTGGCATTGCCCTCGGACAAGACGCAGACTCCACTACCTTTGCAGACAGCCAATGGACGGTATCTGGTGTTGCACGGAAAGTGCGGCTGCTGACCCATCATTTCAATTCGGGCAACCTATTTGGTGCCAATCAGAACATCAGTTACCTGGAAATAAAAAACAAGGGCAAAAAACCTGTGTTTGAAATCGGGTTTGAACCTGTTGTGCTGAAGCCAACCAGTGTCTACGGTACTGCCTCGGGTGCTCTGGCAGCCATTAACGGCACCTTTTTTGACATCAAGAACGGAGGTTCTGTGGATTTTATCAAGGCAAAAGGAACAGTGATCAACGAGAACAGGCTGGAGAAAAATGGACAGCGCGCAGCGCACCAGCAAGCGGCAATTGTCATCAATAAAGGCAAACTTTCCATCAAAAAATGGGACGGCAGCGCAAGCTGGGAGCAAAACCTGGAAGGGCAAGATGTGATGGTTACCGGCCCCCTGCTACAGATCAACCAGGTGAATGAAAAGCTGGACAGCAGCTCTTTCAACATCACCCGGCATCCAAGAACGGCCATTGGCATTAAACCCGGCGGCAAGATCATCCTGCTCACGGTGGACGGGAGAAATGCGAACTCGGCCGGCATGAGCATTTTCGAACTCAGTAAAATCATGCGCTGGCTAGGCTGTACCAGTTCCATCAACCTCGATGGCGGCGGTTCGACAGCGCTATGGGTACAGCATTACCCGGAAAATGGGATTATCAATTACCCTACAGACAATAAACTTTGGGACCATGCCGGCGAACGAAAAGTGGCCAATGTGATCCTGTTAAAAAAGAAACCCTAAAACCTACAGATCCGGAATTTTAAAACGATGAAAACCCATTTAACCTATATCCTGTTCAGTTCCCTCCTTATTTTCGGCAGTTGCAGCGAGACCAGTAATAAAGACAAACAATTCTCCGCAGGGCGATTGAATTTCAGTACGATCAAAGACATTACCTATTACGAAGGCAAGCGCAGGTTCAGTTCCGGCCTGTCCTTTAATGAAATGGGCTTCCAGCAGGAACCCTCCTGGGTCATCAAGTTCAAATCCAGTGACACCATAGAAGTCTATAGTCCGGAGGAAAAAAAGATGTTTCCATTCCTCATTACCTATGATCATGGGGACGTGTATAATTTTGCAAAGAATTACTTCAGGATCAAGGGAATCAGTAAAGACAGCCTGGTTTTTCAGCGGCTGCACCTGGACAGAAAAGAGATCTCCAAGGACATCCGCTCGGACGTATACATGACGCTGTACACCAAGGCCACGATCGAAAAGAAACTGAACACCACGCTTGGCGTGCTGCAATTGCCTACGCCACAAGACTCGGCCTATGTAAGAAAGCTGACCGAGCGTGCCAACCGCAATCCGGCGAATGCCGACAGTGCTTTTGCCGCCCGTATACCCGTTGCATTTATCCCGAGCAGTAAGCTCATCCAGGTCGTCAAAAAAGACAATACAGACCCCATCACCGGCATTACGATGTATGCCTACATGTTTCCGCAATACAAAATCAACATCGCTAAAGCCTATAAAGACTTCGGTTTCGAGTTTTCAGCGGTTGTAGATGCCAGCGGAAAAATTCACCTCGGAAAGTTTGGCAATGTGATCCCTGAGCACCGCGAAGCCAGAAAAAAGACCTTGCAGGCCATTATAGACGTTTATTTACAAAACCTGCTGACCACAAAGCCCGGCACGACTCTAGGTATTCCACATCCCAGTGAGATAAATCTGATCGTAGTTGGAAAAACGCAATAACCTAAAAAGCATTTGTGTTTTATATTTGCCAAAAGATGAAGCATTTGCATTTTATAAAAAAATAATTTGTACCTTGCACACTTAATTTTTTAATAAATAATACAATGCAAGAAGGAACAGTAAAATTTTTTAATGTAACTAAAGGTTTCGGAT
>JAZKCT010000066.1:0-59583 GCA_040387995.1 Bacteroidota bacterium
AAAAAGATTATCAGTTTCTGACGAGCGTCGTCATAAAGCATAATTTTTGATTGCAGCACTTCCGGGTGTTAGCAGATCAGGACAATCTGCAAATTTGCGATCAAAGATGAACACATTTAATAAAGAAGAACGGTTATGTAGCAAGAAGTTGATCGACTTGCTATTTAAAGACGGTTCTTCTTTTTTATTATACCCCTTTCGGCTCTCCTATCTACAGATAGATCTCCCCGCTAAGTTTCCTGCCCAGGTCGTTATTAATGTCTCTAAAAGGAGGTATAAGCGCGCTGTAGATCGTAATCTGATCAAACGCAGGACTAGAGAAGCCTATCGTATTCAAAAGAGCCTGGAGCTCTATACCGCGCTTTCCCATTCCGATCAGCACTTATTGCTTTCTATTCAGTTCGTGGGCAAGAAAATCTACGACTATTCTTTTTTTGAAAAGAAGCTGGTAGCTGCGCTAAAAAAACTGACATTGGCGCTTGCGGCAAATTCACAAGGACTACCAGAGACCGGAACGCTGATCATTGAGACAAAAACCAATGACCTAAAAAGTGGGGGAGAAGATGCTCATCATTAATTCCTTCTTTAAATGGATTTTCCTGGCCCTGATTAAACTTTATCAATGGCTGCTTTCACCCTTATTGGGGGCAAGCTGCCGTTTTACCCCCACCTGTTCACAATATGGGATCGAAGCGATTAAGAAACACGGACCATTTAAAGGTGGCTGGTTAACATTAAAACGCATTGGCCGTTGTCACCCATGGGGTGCCCATGGTCACGATCCTGTTCCCTGATATTAATTTTCAACAATGGCTATTATACTTCAAATCGAAACCGCTACACAAGTTTGTTCTGCCGCAATTGCAAAGGATGGAAAAACCATTGCCTTGAAAGAACTTATGGGTAGTAACATTCATGCAAGCAGTCTGACTTTATTTATTCAAGAGGTTATGGATGCTGCAGGTCTAAAATTTACCGATCTGGATGCCGTAGCGGTCAGCAAAGGTCCTGGCTCTTACACAGGGCTCCGAATCGGCGTATCTAGCGCAAAAGGCCTTTGTTACGCGCTCGATAAGCCCTTAATTGGCATTGATACTTTACAAATGATGGCCGCAGGTTACATGTCCGGCAATCCCAGTTACAGAGGTCTGATTTGTCCTATGATTGACGCAAGGAGAATGGAAGTATTCACGGCTATGTTTGACGCTGAGCTCCGTTACTCGGCCCCAACCACGGCTACTATAGTAGATGAAGAAACTTATCGGGACATACTGTCTTCTAAGAACGTTGTTTTTATAGGCGATGGTGCTGCTAAGTGTGCTGAAGTGATATCTGGCGATCACGCACAGTTCTCAAATTTAAATTACAATTCTGCTGCCCACATGAGCCGGTTGTCAGCTGAGGCATTTGCAAATTCCAAATTTGAAGATCTGGCCTATTTCGAGCCTTTTTACCTTAAGGATTTTGTGCCAACTACACCTAAAAAGAAATAATTTACTTTCCTTTTTTAAAGATACTGAACAGGCGTTTGAAAAAACCAGGTTGGTCATCGCCCACTCCGGGCATATAGCTGCTGTTTAGCGGATGTTCTACCACATAGCCAAACTTAATGCTTGCCCCAAGGTAGACAGATGCAGTGTTGTATTTAGTGGATACATTGGTCGCATCGTTATTGGCTGTCAGCAGGGACGTTGTTCTAAACAGGTTATCTGATCCTATAAATACTTCAAAATTTGGCGTCTGGTACATGCCCTGTACACCCATCATTAAAAATTTGTGGAGGTTGTAAGTCGGTATTGCGCTCACTGAAAAACCGTTGTTGTAAAACTTGTTGACCAGCGCAACATCACCACCCTGGTGAAAGAGGTCTTTCGAAACAATAAAGCTGGGACGATAAAAACCAAAAGTCTTAGCGATCAGAAAATCAGCTTTTGCATTGGTGGGACTGTAGAATCCTGCCCTGCCCGCATTGTCACTGATAATGTCACTTACCTTACTGGTAATAGCAGAGGCACGGTTGTCCAGCAGGTTGTCCAATACCAAAGGATCATTGGTATTGTCAAAATCATTCACATATGAATTCTTACTCCATTTGATAAAACCAAGATCTTTGATATTTCCCATGATAAATACGCCGCTTTTGGAAGTATAAGTGGTACCAAAACTGATAGAGGCACCAGGGTTTTTAAAAAAGGGTGCTGCAGTTTTTTTTCCAAGTTCCTTACCGTTGAGAAAGCTGGCTCTGTAAGTTCCCCTCAGTGAGGCAACCAACGGACCGTCCGGAGATTCCAGTGCAAAATAAGACTTATTGATGTTGTATTCGTTATAGGTTATTCCGCTCAACAAACTCAGTTTGACACCGAAGGCCAGCTTCTTGTCGTAATTCTCACGGTACGTAAAACTAAACTGATGGTAGCTTTGCGCATAGCCCGTACCATTAAAAGCATCTTTAAATATCGGGTTTACATCATTTACAAACCTGAGGTAATTGTCTACGATTGCCAATGTTTCATTGGTGTAATTCACCTGTGCATCGGCTCGTACCTGCCAGGAAAGACCAATCTCCTGGTGGTACTTGTAAGACTTAAACAATTTAAAATTGAGTATATAAATGTTTGAGTTCAGGAACAGATTGTTTTTTTGTCCTGTGTTCAATGCCACGTCCGCTGTACTATAAATACCCTCCTTAGCAAGTGTGCGCAACACATTCTCATTTCCTTTCATGCCCACATGAAAACCAAAATTAGGCAAGAAAAAACTAGAGGCAAATTGTCTGGAGGAATCTAGTACAAAGGTTTTTTGAGCTGGATTTTCGAATCCGTCAAATAAGGTCTTGCTATTAAACAGGCCGTACTGCTGGGCGCTAACCTGACTAAAGCAAAATAACAAAAGATAAAATAAGAGGTATTTCCGTATCATAGCGCGCATTTAAGCCCTTAAAGCTAGTCATTTAAATTTATTGTGACGGCAGTATGCTTAGAGAATCCGGCCCTGTGGACAAAGAATCCTGGGGCAACGCGTCTGCTTTTTTATTCAGCAAGATATTGGTCTGAAATTTATCCCGCTCTCCGCTCAGCTGACAAATAAATGAACTGTAAGCTCCCAAACCTTTTTTGTTCATTAGGTGTCTGTAATAGGGCAAATAAATGTTTCTCAGCAAAATATTCTGCGCATTATTCAAATCAATATAGAACGTAATTGCGGAACTGTTGGGCAGTTGGTTAACTGATCTGGTATAATCTGGGTTGTTGATCAGCAGGTCATCTTTTTTGTAGCTGTTCAGGAAAGATTGCAGGGTGCTAGCATTGTTGGCCATGACCAGGTAATTGTCAATAATTACATAAAATGGCCGTTTAAAGTTTCTAAGCGGTTCACCAAAGTAGGAGTACAATAGCTCAGAGTCTTTAAATACCTTAATATCCTCATTGTAAAAAACACTCAGATCAATCAGCAACTGTGCCAGTTTTTCGCCATTACTCAGGTCAATAGCTGCCAGCTTTTCTCCGGTGCTAAGCTGAAAAGTAACCAATTGGTTTTTAAAATATTTTGGGAAAACCTGTTCCGGATCCAAACGGTACTTATTGTTGATGTTTTGGGTAACAGCAGCTGTTTTAGAGGTTTCACCTCTATCTTTAAACCATTGATCCAGTGCCTTTTTCCATAGCGGGTAGTTCGAAATCGTGTAGGCCGTGTAACTGGCCGTATTTTCGGGAAGGATATTGCTGATCGTTACCTTTTGTGCCTCAAATGTGGCGTACAACTGGAAATAACTCTTTTGGTCATTGATTTTCGTCGCTCCGTTAAACAGTATTTTCTCAGTGCTGTAGTTGTAAACCAGGATAGCAAAAGCATCCTTGTCGCTAAACACACCAAGTTCTCCATTCAGTTTACCTGGTATGGCTGCTTTTAGCAATTCCGGCAGTGTCTGATAATTGATGTATATTTCAGCCAGGCTGCTTTTGCTCAGCCGGCTCGAAGACAGAATATATTCTGCAAACTTGCCGCTCTTTTCAGGGTTCCTAAGCAGGGCCTGTTCGATTGTTGTCGCAGTGCCGGATAAGAAGACCACCTGGTCTCTGAAGGCCAAAAAGAATGTGCTGCTGTCCGGAAGACTCAGCCTGACTATGTTTTTCAAGGTATCCCTGCTGCTGATGCCTGATGATTTTAATGCACTTAGCAATAAGGTGCGGTCGGCCCCGGCACTGAGCTCCGTTGTATATAGAAAATCAATTGTCTTGTCCGCTGCCGGCACCAGTCCGATATAGATGTTTTGTTTGTCGGTCAACTGGTTCAGAGCGACTTTCCCCAACAAAAAAGTATGAAGACTTTGCAGTTCTGCAGATTTTTTCTCCCCGATCAGGTCTTTGAGTAATGACTTGCCCCCCAAAATATCCAGTACACTTTTGTCATTTTCAAAAGCAAAGATAAAAGCTGAATTTACAGCAGCACTGTAAAGGGCATAATCATTATTTTTTTTATCGGCATTAAGACCAGTAAAATATAGGTAAGCCATTGAGACAATGGCAGTAAGCAATACAATAATTAAGACAAGAATCCTTTTCATTTGATGTCCTTACAAACTTAGATAAAACTGGCGGTGCATTCACGCTTAGCAGTAAAAAAAATGTTAATTTTGTTTCATTAAAAGCGGGTTTATTATGAATAAACGGATATTGATCACTGCATCGTTGCTCGGGGCCCTGGCCGTGATTTTAGGTGCCTTTGGAGCACACGGATTGAAAAAAGTGATTTCAGGAGCTGAACTGGAGATCTGGGCTAAAGGTGTGGAATACCAGTTTTACCATGTTTTTGCCCTGTTATTTGTGTCTCAGGTTAAAACGCCGGGCGAAACAGGTACACCAAAGCTGCTCAATCTGTCTTATATCTTTTTCAGCCTCGGAATCCTGATGTTTTCCGGCTCCCTGTATTTGCTGGCTACACGTAGTATACTGAATATTGGTTTTGTAAATTATATCGGCCCCATTACACCTATAGGAGGATTGTTCCTGATCCTTGGCTGGTTTTGCTTGTTTCTTCAGGCATTAAGAAATAAATAATGCTGGATTTTCACTCTGTTGACTTTGAAGAGCGTGAAACCCTTTTTATCGAGGTAGTACTGCCGCTTTCCCTGGCTATAAATTATACCTACCGTGTGCCTTTTGAACTGAATGAACAGATCGCAGTAGGCAAGCGGGTGGTCGTGCAGTTCGGCAAGAATAAAATCTATACTGCCCTCATCAAGCGCGTCAGCAACCAGGCTCCCGATGTGTACGAAGCCAAATACATCATTGACGTCGTTGATGTACATCCCATTATTACGCCGCAGCAGTTGCAGCTTTGGGAATGGATGACGGGATACTACCTCTGCAATGAAGGTGATGTCATGGCGGCGGCATTACCTGCCGGATTAAAACTGGCCAGCGAGACGATTATCGTGCTGCGCGAGGACGTCGGTGAATCAGAGGAAGTATTCACTGAAAAAGAACAGACCCTGCTTTTAGCACTTAGAAGCCGGCCAAGACTTACCGTAGATGAGGTATCTGCGCTTTTGGGACAAAAAACAGTTTATCCGATTATCAATTCATTACTCGGAAAGGGTGTGGTATACATTGCCGAAGAAGTGATCGAAAAATACAAACCACTGTTAAGATCCTTCATTGGACTGAACCCTTTTTACCAGGATGAAGAAAATCTAAGACAGCTTTTTGGTATTCTAGAGAAAGCTCCCAGACAACTGAATGCTTTTATGGCCTATCTAAAGTTGTCCAGATTACAAAAGCAGGTGTCCAAACAAGAATTACTGGAAGAAAGCGCCTGCGGTACCGGGGCACTGAAAGCGCTCACAGATAAAGGCATATTTACAGTTTCCAAAAAGCCGGTCAGCCGCCTGCAAGATCACACAGATGAGTTCATACTCAATTTTGAATTGAGTGCAGGCCAAGACAATGCACTGAAACAGATCCAGTCGGCGCTGGCAGAAAAAGAGGTCGCCTTGCTTCACGGTGTTACCGCTTCCGGCAAAACCCAGATTTATATCAAGCTTATCGAACAAGCGATCGCTCAGGGCGGACAGGTCCTGTTTCTGTTGCCCGAAATTGCCCTGACCACCCAGATCGTCAGCCGTATCCAACGTTATTTTGGTGATGCCATCGGCGTTTACCATTCCAAATTCAACAACAATGAACGGGTTGAGATCTGGAATAAAGTGCTCACCGGAAAGTACAGGGTAGTTCTGGGCGCCAGATCGGCCGTATTCCTGCCCTTCAAAGAGTTAAAACTGATCGTAGTGGATGAAGAGCATGAGTCTTCTTATAAACAACAGGAACCTGCCCCAAGATACCAGGCCAGAGATGCCGCAATATATCTCGCGCATCTGCATCAGGCCAAAGTTGTGTTGGGATCTGCTACGCCATCCATAGAGAGCTATTTTAATGCTACAACGGGTGGCAAATACGGACTGGTTACACTCAATGAACGGTTCGGCGGTGTGGCGCTTCCTTTGCAGGAAGTGATCAGCATATCCGAAGAAACCAAACGGAAAAAAATGGTGGCTTATTTCTCTAGCAAACTGGTGGACGAAATTACGCTGACACTGGAAAGTAAAGAACAGGTGATCCTTTTTCAGAACAGGAGGGGCTATGCGACCATCCTGATCTGTGGCACCTGTGGTTATGCGCCAAAATGTGTCAACTGTGACGTATCGCTGACCTATCATAAAACCAGCGGGAAACTGCACTGCCATTATTGTGGCTACCACCAGAGCAGCATCAACATCTGTCCGGCATGCGGGTCGGTACACATCGAACAAAAGGGCTTTGGTACGGAACGGGTAGAAGAGGAGTTGAAATTGATCTTTCCGGAGGCCAGCATTGCCCGGCTTGATGTCGATAGTACCCGAACCCGAAACGGTCTGCAACAGATCATTTCGGATTTTCAGGAGAAGAAAACCGACATCCTCATTGGTACTCAGATGGTAGCCAAGGGACTGGATTTTGACAACGTTACCCTGATCGGGGTCATTAATGCAGATACATTACTCAACTATCCTGATTTCAGGGCTTTTGAAAGAAGTTACCAGTTGCTTGCCCAGGTCGCAGGCCGTGCCGGACGGCGCGACAAGCAGGGCAAGGTGATCATACAGGCTTATGACGACAACCACAGGATCATCAGTCAGGTGATTGAAAATAAATACCTGGAGATGTATACCGAGGAATTGGCGGAACGCCGTCAGTTTCATTACCCGCCTTTTACGCGGTTGATTTTCATCAACATCAAGCATAAAGATGCGGATGTGCTGAATGTTGCCGCTCAGCGCTTTGCAATTATGCTCAGGACGCAATTGGGCAGCAGGGTATTGGGACCGGAGCAGCCATTGGTCTCGCGTGTGCGCAACTATTACATTAAACAGGTCATGGTCAAAAGTGATAAGAGTACTTCCATTGTTAAAGTAAAATCTATCTTAAAAGAAGTGATTCTGGAGTTTCAAACCGAAAAGGAATTCAGAAGTGTGACGCTGCAGATCGATGTGGATCCTTATTAATCTATTGCAATTGATTCTGTGTGGCTTAGGTTTTTTTTCAGTTTTAGCTGCCGATTTCTTCACCGTATTAGGATTCAAAAAGCTATTTTTGGAATGGTATGGCATATAAGTTTATTGACAATTATAGGGAACAGGGCGCAAGAAAGAAACTGGTCGTTCATTTGGAGTCCAGGGGTATCGCTGATAAAAACGTACTCAAGGCCATAGGAAAAGTTCCCCGTCATTTCTTTTTTGATGAGACTTTCTGGAACCAGGCCTATAAGGACATTGCTTTTCCGATTGGAGACGGACAAACCATTTCACAGCCCTATACCGTAGCTTACCAAAGCGAACTGCTTCACATTAAAAAAGGCGATAAAGTGCTGGAAATCGGAACCGGATCAGGATATCAGACCTGTATTTTGATGGAGCTTGGCGCTAATGTTTATACCATAGAAAGGCAGGAGAGTATTTACCGGCACACGATCAGAGTTTTGCCTGGAATGGGTTATAATGCACATTTCTTTTTCGGCGACGGCTCTAAGGGTATTTCCACACATGCGCCCTACGACAAAATAATTGTCACTGCAGGTGCTCCTTTTGTCCCTGAGATTTTGCTAAAACAATTGAAAATAGGTGGGATACTGGTTATTCCGGTAGGAGATGAGCATTCGCAAAAGATGATTACGGTGATCCGTGCAAGCGAAACTGACTTTGAAAGAATAGAACTGGATACCTTCCGTTTCGTGCCGCTTGTCGGTGATCAGGCCTGGTAAAAGGCGATCAAAAAGAATTAAACCTTCAATGCGCGGTCCATTTCACGCTTCGATTCCCGGTCTTTAATGCTGTCCCGTTTGTCAAACTCCTTTTTACCCTGCGCCAGTGCAATCTCTATCTTGGCAAAACCCCTTTCATTGGTAAAAATCCGCAAGGGAACAATCGTATATCCCTTCTCCTCACTTTTTGTTTTTAGTTTTTTGAGCTCCTTTTTATGCAATAGCAGAGCCCGGTCACGTTTGATGTCGTGGTGGTAAAAAGAACTGTTGCTGTATTCTGAAATGTGCAGGTTCCGAACGTAAAGGATATTGCCGATGAACGTGCAAAAAGCATCGGACATGTTCGCCTTACCTTGTCGGATAGCTTTGATCTCAGTGCCCAGTAAAGCGATACCGGCATTGAAATTCTCCACAACGTGGTAATCAAAGTAGGCTCTTTTATTTTTAATCTGGATGTCGTTCTTCATAAGAATCGGCTAATATCTCAAAATTATCTCACAATCAATACAGGGATGGTTACTTTATGGCGTACCGAATTGACAGTTGTGCCCAGAATAAGGTCCTTCAGTCCCTTGTGCCCGTGTGCACCCATCACCAGCAATTCCAGTTTGTTCTGGTCGCTGATGTCAACAATGGCATTAACCGTGCCGCCATAGCCAATGTGCGCTGTCGCCTCGTAGCCCAGCTCGGCCAGATTGATCCTGTATTTTTCCAGGTTGCCGGCATCACTCTGTGTTTCGTAATCAAGCGCAGATTTGCCATGGTAGCGTGCAACAGCAGTCTCCACAACATGGATCAGGTAGTAGTGTGCATCCTTCCCGCCTTGTATCAGTGCATGGCGAATGGTATTGCGGTCATTTTTAGAGAAGTCCACGGTAATGCCGATCCGTGTATAATTGATCTTCTCGACATCATGTATATCCAGCGCATTCCCATGCGGCGCAGCATTCAGCTCTCTCTTGTGCGAATTGATCAGTGGGTAGAGAAACACAAACAGCAGGAGCAGGCCAATCAGTATGGCCAGTGGCACCACGATTGCGTAGACATACCAACCACCGGTTGCCGCCCAGGTACTGATCTCCTCCAAAACGAGTTTCACGTTCAGCGATACAATAACGAGCGAACTCACCCAGGCCAGAACCTTTACCCAGGGTTTAATCGCAAAACCTTTCATTGTTTTCTTATCCGATGTAAAATGGATCAGGGGAATGACTGCGAAACCCAGCTGCAAACTCAACACCACCTGGCTCAAAATCAGCAAGCCGCCCAGCGCATCGTCACCAAAATAAAGAATGGTGAAAAATGCAGGAATAATGGCAAGTAGACGTGTGATCAACCTCCTGAGCCAGGGCTGGATGCGCAATTTGATGTGTCCCTCCATTACGATCTGTCCGGCCAGTGTGCCTGTTACAGTCGAACTTTGTCCGGCAGCGATCAGTGCTATGGCAAACAGAGTAGGGGCTACATTTCCAAAAATATTTTGCAGCAGTTTATAAGCATCCTGAATCTCCGCCACCTCATGCAGTCCGTTTTTAAAGAAGGCCGCAGCAGCAAGAATTAAAATTGCGGCATTTACAAAGAAGGCCAGGTTGAGCGCCACTGCAGTATCAATAAAATTGAATTTGATAGCCTCACGGATTCCTTTGTCATCCCGGTTAAACTTTCTGGTCTGCACCAGTGAGGAATGCAGGTACAGGTTATGGGGCATCACCGTTGCACCAATAATACCAATCGCTATGTAAAGCGCATCGCCCGAAAGCATGGAAGGCTCGAAACCTTTCACAATTTCTTTTAGAGATGGTTCTACGATAAACATCTCCACCAGAAAAGAAATGCCCACTATGAATACCATCGATACAATGAAACTTTCCATTTTGCGCATTCCCTTGTTCAGGAGGAACAATAGCAATACAGTATCAAATATGGTAATGCTGATTCCCCAGATTAGTGGAAGCCCAAACAGCAAGTTCAGTCCAATGGCCATACCAATGATCTCCGCAAGGTCACAGGCTACAATAGCAGTTTGTGCCAGGCCAAACAACGGGAAATTTACCCATTTCGGATAGCCGTTTCTGGAGGCCTGTGCCAGATCGAGTCCCCTTACGATACCGAGCCTTGCGCTGAGTGATTGCAATAAGAGTGCGATCAGATTGGACATCAGCAGGATCCAGATCAGCTGGTATCCAAACTTGCTTCCTCCGGCAATGTCCGTAGCCCAATTGCCCGGATCCATATAGCCTACGCTCACCAGATAAGCCGGGCCGATAAAAGCAAAAATCCTTTTCCATCCAGTGCGTTTACTGGTATCTACACTTTCGTGGACTTCGCTGAGTGACTGCGCATTTTGACTTTGCTTACCGGCTTCTTTCATGTTATATTTTTATCAGGATATGTTTGGATACCTCCCGGCTAACGTTGATCGTCTTAGATTCTACCGATAACTCCATGGAGCCATCAAAATCTGTAATTTCAGTGATGGTAATCTGTTTCCCGAGTGTAAGCCCGAGTTTTTCCAGGTGTCTCAAAAATGCAGGCGAATGTTCGCTTACCCCCAGCACCAGCCCTTGTTCACCAATCTTCAGCTTGTTGAGTTTCACACAAGCGGCGGCAGCAAAATTTCCTTCCTTGTCTGGAATGGGATCACCGTGCGGGTCGTTTTTTGGAAACGCAAGAAATGCGTCCAGCCTTTCGATCAGTTCCGCAGAATTGACATGCTCCAACTGCTCTGCAATGTCGTGTACTTCGTCCCATTTAAAATTGAGTTTGTCGACCAGGAAAACTTCCCAAAGCCGGTGTTTCCGTACAATGTTTACCGCAGCCAGTCTGCCAGTTTCGGTCAGCTTTACACCTTGATATTTCTTGTAATCTACCAACGCTTTGTCCGCCAGCTTTTTGATCATATCGGTTACAGACGCAGCTTTAGTCTGCATGCCATCGGCAATGGCATTGGTCTGGACGCTGCCATCTGTCACAGCCGATATATGATAGATCGTTTTGAGATAGTTTTCTTCGGTGTAGCTTTGCATTTTTGGATGGCTAACTATAAGTTTAGACAAATCTAAAAAAAATAATATAAAATAAAGTGTAAAATAATACGCCCTGAATAGAATTAAATTTGGTTTAGATCGCCTATATGTTCTATATTTGCGCTACATACAAATTAAACATGGCAGGAGAACTTGATAAAACAGATTTTAAAATATTGAAAATGCTTCAGGAAAATGGTCGGATGACGAACTTATTGTTGTCACAAGAAATAGGATTGTCCCCTGCACCGACACTGGAAAGGGTCCGCAAACTCGAAACCTCCGGCTTTATTAAAAGCTATCATGCTTTGGTAGACGAGGAAAAACTTGGATTGGGCATTAAGACTTTCATCCAGGTGCAACTTGACTTTCACAAAAACAATACCATCCAGATCTTCCTCGATGAGGTCAACCAGATCAAAGAAATTACTGAATGTCATCACGTTACCGGTCAGGCAGATTTCCTGCTGAAGGTCTATGTCAACGACATCAAGTCTTACGAGCGTTTGATTATGGACAAGATCAGTAAGATCTCTGTGGTCAAAACCTTTCAGACCATGATGATCATGTCGACTACTAAAAAGGAGCCAATCGTACCGCTTGAGTATTAAACAGTACTAATCGATTTGCCAGTCAATTGGCACTTTGCCGGCCTTTACCAAAACCTCATTGGCTTTGGAGAAATGTTTGCAGCCCAGAAATCCATTATAAGCTGAGAAAGGAGAGGGGTGTGCAGCCTTGAGTACTGTATGTTTACTGCTGTCGATCAGTGCCGCTTTGTTTTGTGCATAGCGGCCCCAGAGTAGAAAGACAATCCCTTCGCCTTGTTCAGAAAGTTTACTGATGATGGTATCGGTAAAAATCTCCCAGCCTTTGCCCTGGTGGGAGCCTGCTTCATGGGCCCTTACCGTCAGCGTTGCGTTGAGCAAAAGTACGCCCTCGTCCGCCCATTTCGTCAGATTTCCATGAGCCGGTATTTTAAATGCGGGAATATCGTCCACCAGCTCTTTATAGATGTTTTTCAATGAGGGCGGCACAGTCATTCCTTTCTGAACGGAGAATGACAAACCATGCGCCTGCCCGGTACCATGATAAGGATCCTGTCCCAGTATCACTACTTTGACCTGGTCAAAGGGCGTATGCTGCAAAGCATTGAAAATATCTGTACCCTTGGGGTATACAGTAGCACCTTTTTGCTTTTCTTCCAGCAAAAAGGCTTTAAGCGATTTCATATAGGCTTTATCAAACTCTTCGCCGAGTACTTTCAGCCAACTTTCTTCCAGGTTTACAGACATATTATTGATTTGACAATAGGTTCAACAGATCTTCTTCCAATGTTGTTTGGGGAGTTTCTGTAATTCTGCCCAGTTCCAGTCCCTTGCCGTAAAAAATAAAGGTGGGCACAAACTCAATCTCCAATCCGTCCAGCAAGCCTTCCTCAGCATCTTTAAAGCCATCCACTGCAATGATAGTCAGAGCACGCTCGTCGATTCCCAGCTGATCTGCCAGTTTCAAAAAACGCGGAACCTGCATTTTGCTGTCGCCACACCAGGTGCCTAATACCAGCGTCACCCGTATCCCTTCAACCAGCGGTTTAATTTTGGTGACCACAGCGGGATCTGGTTCATAGGCGGGATAAACTACATCGTAAACTGCTTTCATCTCAGGAAAGGAAACCAGTCCTGCCCGGTCGCAGCGGTTGAGCAGCACGGTACGGCCTTTTAAGGGATCTAAATACGCTTTATTCATCTTCAAATTGCAATGGTGTAACTGGCTTCGTTCAGCTCATTCTTAGAAGCTGGATAGCTTTGGAAAACCTGGAAATCAAACGATCTTTTTTTCGTTGAAATTAGAATTTTAAATCTGCTTTTTGGTATTTAAACACGATATTTGCAAAAAAAATTACAAAAGGATATGCCAAATTTTGTTCGTCTGATTATAGGTTGTGTGGTGTTGGGGGCTTCTATAGCCATATTTTTCACAAGTGTCTGGGGCTGGGGCATTCTGGGTGTGTTTTTAAGCATACTGGTATTTGTTACCTATTTCTACAATGAAAATATGCTGCTTGCCCAGTGGTTCCTCAGAAAAGACGACATGCCCAAGGCAGAAGCATTTTTAAACAAGATCACAGATTACGAGAAACAACTGATCCGTGTACAACACGGCTATTATAATTTACTGATCGGCTTGATCGAAAGTAGAAGGGCGCCAATGCAGTCAGAGAAATATTTCAAAAAATCACTGACGCTGGGTTTGCATATGGACCACAACGTGGCGCTGGCCAAACTCAGTCTTGCAGGTATTGCCATGGCGAAGAGAAATAAGAGAGAAGCGCAAATGTACCTGACGGAGGCTAAGAAAGCCGATAAAAACAAACTGCTTGCCGATCAGATCAAACTGATGAAAGACCAGTTGGGCATGATGGATAAGCAGCAACAAGTCAGATATAGATAGAATCACAAAGATATTAACATGAAAAAAGCCACTACATGTGGCTTTTTTTATTTCTCATTCAAGTGGTCAAAGTTATCATTAACCTCATAGCGTGAATACCTGCTTACGATGTCTTCATCTTCAATGTAGTTCTTCTTTTTACTGAAAAACGACTGTTCCGATTGGATCCTGGTGATCAGCTGGCGAACCAGGGTCAGGTCAAAGGCATCTTTGCTTAGCTTTATGCAGTATTCTTTTTCGTTGATTTCAAGACATGAACTGTTCATAATGTTTCAATTTTAATACGCTATAAAGCTAAAAAAGCTTGCTATCATTTTAGGTAGCAAGCTTTTAAGTTTATGTTATCTTTATGTTATGCGGCTCAGGCAAACCAGGCCATCACTTCTTCCTTAGAAGGCATGGTTAAATCCAGCTTTAATTTCTTGCGCATCCCGCCCAGATCATTAAATACCTTATTTGGATTGGCCGCTTTCAGTTCTTCTATTGTGTTGATGCCCATCTTACGGATCACTTGTACCCATTCGGCGCTCACACCAGCATTTACAAAATCTTCATCGGTGGTTACTTTCGCTTTTTTCTCCGGCCGCATCTGCGGGAAGAACAAAACTTCTTGTATGGTCGACTGGTTGGTCATCAGCATCACCAGACGGTCAATGCCTACGCCAAGCCCTGAGGTCGGAGGCATACCATATTCCAGTGCACGCAGAAAATCCAGGTCCATGGCCATGGCTTCGTCATCGCCTCTTTCAGCCAGTTTCAATTGCTCTACCAAACGTTCTTTCTGATCAATCGGGTCATTCAGTTCCGAATATGCATTCGCGATTTCTTTTCCATTCACGAACAACTCAAACCGCTCTACCAAACCTTCCTTGCTGCGGTGTTTTTTAGCCAATGGCGTCATTTCCAGCGGATAGTCGGTTATGTAAGTTGGCTGGATCAGCTGTGCTTCCACTTTTTCGCTAAACAGCTCATCGATCAGTTTGCCTCTGCCCATCGAAGCATCGACTTCAATGTTCAATGAAGTACATACCTCTTTGATCTCTGCTTCCGTCATGGCCGAAACATCAATGCCCGTATATTTCTGGATCGATTCATACATGGTCAGTTTCTCGTACGGACCTTCAAAATTGATCTGGTGCTCACCTACAGGAACAACCGGTGTACCGTGAATGGCAACTGCAATTTTTTCCAGACATTCTTCTACCATGCCCATCATCCAGATGTAGTCTTTATAAGCAACATAGATCTCCATAGCGGTGTACTCCGGATTGTGCGTCCTGTCCATACCTTCATTTCTGAACATCTTGCCAAACTCATATACCCCGTCAAAACCAGCTACGATCAACCGTTTCAGGTAAAGTTCATTGGCAATCCGCAAATACAAAGGCATATCCAATGTATTGTGATGCGTGGCAAAAGGCCTTGCAGCAGCGCCACCGTGGATCGGTTGCAGGATTGGCGTTTCCACTTCCATCCAGCCCTGGCTGTCAAAATAATTGCGCATCGTATTGATTACCTTCGAACGGTTGATGAAGATCTGTTTAAAGCCTGGGTTAACGGTCAGATCGACATAACGTTGTCTGTAACGCAGTTCAGGATCTGTAAAAGCATCGTATACATTGCCTTCTTCGTCACGCTTCACGATAGGTAAAGGGCGCAGCGATTTAGACAACACGGTAAATTTGGTCACATGGATTGAAATCTCACCCGTTTGTGTGGTAAAGGCATAACCTGTTACCCCGATAAAGTCACCAATGTCCAATAGTTTCTTAAAGACTGTGTTGTACAAAGTCTTGTCTTCATCCGGACAAAGCTCATCTCTTTTCAAATAAATCTGGATCCTTCCGCTTGCATCCTGAATTTCCGCAAAAGAAGCAGCACCCATGATGTTACGGCCCATGATCCTGCCGGCAATGCTGATCGTCTTATAAGCAGTCTTGTCCTTATCGTAATTCGCTAAAATATCGGCAGCGCTGGCATTGATTTCGAATGCTTCAGCAGGGTAGGGGTCGATCCCCAATTCACGGAGTTGATTGAGCGAATTTCTGCGCAGCAACTCTAGTTCTGATAATCCTGTACTCATATTTTTTATATACGGCTCTCGGCGTATAAGTTTATTGGTGTAAAATTAATTTGCGCAAAAATAGGTATTTTAATCGGCCTCTGCACCCTCGGCATACATCTGGTTGATCACCTCAGCGTATTTTTTCTCGATGACCTTGCGTTTCGCTTTCATGGTCGGGGTAATTTCCCCCTCCTCCATGCTGAATGGATTGCGCTTCACCTTGAAATGTTTAATACGCTCAAACTTGGCGAGTTCGCCCGAAAGCTTTCTGATGTCCTGACCGATCCAGTCAATAATTCCCTTGTCTTCTACAAACTGCTCAGGCTGTTGAAAAAAGCTTTCCTGCAACTGAAATGCTTCCTGCAGGTTCTCCTTGTTCGGGATTACGATAGCAGTCAGGTATTCACGTTTGTCGCCAATCAAAAACAACTGATCGATCTTCAGACTTTTCAGATATGTGTTTTCTACTGGCGTAGGGTATACATTTTTACCATAAGCATTTACGATCATGTTTTTCAGACGGTCGGTGATTTGTAGGTTCCCTTTGTAAAAACGGCCAATGTCACCGGTATGGAACCAATTGTCTTTATCGATCGCCTCTGCAGTTTCTGCCGGCTTGTTGAAATAGCCCTGCATCACACAATGTCCGCGCACAATGATCTCGCCCTCTTCACATTCAAAATTCTCGTCAAAAGTCTCGTGCGTCTGGATGTTGATCATCGCTTTGGTCTCCACATTTTGGATCCCGATCTCGATGCCCGGAATAACCCGTCCCACTGTACCATAAACCTGACGGTGGAATTCCGTTACCGACATCACCGGTGAAGTTTCCGTCAGACCGAAACCTTCTAATATTTTAATACCCAGGTTGCCGAAAAACTCGCCCACATTTTTAGGCAAGGCCGCACCGCCTGAAATCATAAACTTCAACCGTCCGCCTGTTTTTTCCTTGATTTTACTGAATACCAGTTTTTCTGCCACCGCTTTTTTGGCGGATAAGATCAGCCCCGGACTACCCCCATCTGCTGCCTTGCGGCGATAGTTTTGTCCCGTTTCCAGGGCCCAGAGAAAAATCTTAGCTTTCAGTCCCCCGGCAGAGCTCCCGCTTTTAATCGCCTTGTCGTGGATCTTTTCCAATAACCTCGGCACACAGTTCATCACCGTTGGTCTGATTTCGCCCATGTTTTTAGCCAGGAGTTCCAGGCTCTGCGCAAAAGCGATCTTACAACCCTGGGCGCAGCAGACATGATAGGTTGCCGTGCGTTCAAACACATGTGATAAAGGTAAAAAAGAAAGGAAAGTGTCCGTCTCATCAATCACTGGAATCTGTTGCAGACAAACCTTTACATTCTCCACGAAGTTGTAGTGCGACAGCATCACGCCCTTTGGCGTTCCTGTTGTACCAGAGGTATAAATCAGCGAAGAAATGTCATTGGGACGAAGGGATTCTCGAATTGTCCTGATCTGTGCCACTACAGCAGCATCCAAAGTGCCCGCGGATGCAAGAACCTGCTCAAAACTAATTACATCCTGTTTCAGGCCTTCCGGAATCGTTACTTTGGTATATTCTTCAAATGCGGGAATGATGTACAGCAAAGCGCGGCAGTTGGCCGCTATTTTCAGGATTTTTTTAAAGAGAAAAGTATTGCCCACCAGGATCGCCTTGATCCCCGAATCGTTGATGATGTATTCTACTTCATGCTCAGACAAAGTAGGGTAGATGGATACATTGATGGCGCCGATTTGTTGCACACCCTGGTCGTAATATACATATTCCGGCGAGTTTTCTATCATCAATCCCATCCGGTCACCCTTTACAACTCCTTTATCCAGAAAGAACGCAGATACCGCATCCGCACGGTCCAGTGTTTTTCCAAAAGAGATTTCCTCCCATTCCGTTTTCTTTTTATCAATCAAAAAAGTCTCCGTAAGCGGATGGATGTTTTCCACTACATTTCTGAGCAGGCCCGGAACCGTAGAAAACTCGTTAAATGATACCATATGATGTTTTGGTTAGCTGTACAATAAAAAAAGGACGCATTTAGCGTCCTTGTACAAACTTATATAAAATAGTTGCCATGAGCAACAATTTTGTCGCCCCCTAAACAGAAAAACTCTCACCGCAACCGCAGGAGCGGCTTGCATTCGGATTGTGAAAATTGAATCCTTTTCCATTCAGACCATCAGAGAAATCCAGTTCCGTACCAGCCAGGTACAGGAAAGATTTCATGTCAAGGGCAATTTTAATGCCTCTGTCCTCAAAAAACTGATCGCCTTTTTGCGTTTCATTGTCAAAATCCAGGTTGTAAGACAAACCAGAGCAACCGCCGCCTTTCACTGAAACGCGCAGAAAATAACTCTCATCCATTGCAGCATCCTGCATCAGGTGATCAATTTTACTTTTCGCTTTATCTGTTATCGTGATCATAACGTTATTGTTTTGTTATCTAGTGATGTGATTTAGCCAACTCAATTGGCTCCAAACCATTTTTCACACGGTAATCGTTGATTGCCGATTTAATGGCATCTTCTGCCAAAACCGAACAGTGGATTTTTACCGGCGGCAAAGCCAGTTCTTCCACGATATCCATGTTGTCGATGGTCATTGCCTCATCAATGCTCTTACCTTTCAGCCACTCTGTAGCCAAAGAAGAAGAAGCAATTGCCGAGCCACAACCAAATGTTTTGAATTTAGCATCAGTGATTACATTGTTTGCATCCACTTCAATCTGAAGGCGCATCACGTCGCCGCACTCAGGTGCGCCAACCAATCCTGTACCAACCGATTTGCTGTCTTTATTTAAAGTACCAACATTTCTAGGGTTGGTATAGTGTTCCATTACTTTTTCTGAATATGCCATGTTTTCTATTTCTTTAGTGTTCTGCCCACTCAATTTTACTCAAGTCAATCCCTTCTTTAAACATTTCCCACAACGGAGAAAGGTCTCTCAGGTGATTTACCGCTTTTTTAGTATTTTCTATTGCGTAATCAATTTCCTCTTCAGTAGTAAAACGGCCTAAACCAAATCGTATCGAAGAATGTGCCAAATCATCAGAAAGACCTAAACTTTTCAATACATAAGAAGGCTCCAGTGAAGCTGAAGTACAAGCCGAACCAGACGAAACCGCCAGGTCTTTCATCGCCATCATCAAGCCTTCACCCTCCACATATTTAAAAGAGATATTGGCCACATGTGGCAAACGGTGTTGTGTATTTCCGTTCACATAGCTTTCTTCCATTTGGCTCAATGAGGCTTCCAGTTTGTCTCTCAATCCAGACAAACGTTTCGCTTCCTCATCCATTTCCAAACGGCACAGTTCGCAAGCTTTACCCAAACCAACAATGCCCGGTACGTTTAAAGTACCCGAACGCATACCACGCTCGTGACCACCGCCGTCCATTTGTGCAGTTACCTTAACCCTTGGGTTTTTACGGCGTACATACAGCACACCAACACCTTTAGGTCCATACATTTTATGTGCAGAAAAAGCCATCAAATCGATGCCGTCTTCGATTACATTTACAGGAATTTTACCGACTGCCTGTGTAGCATCTGACATGAACAGCGCGCCAAATTTATGGGCAATAGCGGCAATTTCTTTAATCGGTTGAACCACACCGATCTCGTTGTTGCCATACATGATGGTCACCAAAATCGTTTGCTCCGTCATGGCAGCTTCAAGTTCAGCCAGGTCAATCAGACCGTCTTCTTTTACATTCAGATAAGTTACTCTGGCGCCCAGTTTCTCCAGGTGCTTGCAAGTATCCAGAACTGCTTTGTGCTCAGTAGTAGCCGTGATGATGTGGTTACCCTTATCCTGGTACATTTCAAAAACACCTTTAATTCCCAAATTGTCAGCCTCAGTAGCACCGGAAGTGAAAATGATCTCTTTTTCAGTACAGCCAATCAGTTTGGCCACCTGCTCACGTGAGTAATCTACCGCCTCTTCAGCAACCCAGCCAAAAGCGTGGTTACGGCTGGCAGCATTACCAAATTTATTGGTGAAATAGGGTAGCATCGCTTCCAATACCCTTGGATCAAGGGGGGTAGTAGCGTTGTTATCTAAGTAAATAGGAAGTTCCATCGTTTTATTATATCTTATTGATAGACAAAGGTACGAAAAAAGATTGCCAATAATTATAGATAATAGCTATCACCGTATAGGTAAAACCTGCATTTTTACATTAGTTTAACCTTTTCAACCGATTATGAAGAATATAGAGCATATTGGCATCGCCGTTAAAGATCTGAAGCTGTCCGGAGGCCTTTATGAAAAGCTATTGGGCACTCATTGCTATAAGACAGAAGAAGTGGCCTCAGAGGGTGTCAATACCGCTTTTTTTCAGGTTGGAGACCAAAAAATAGAGCTGCTTGTAGCAACCAGTCCTGAAAGCCCCATCGCCAAATTCATTGAAAAAAGAGGAGAGGGCATTCATCATATCGCCTTCAAAGTAGATAATATTCTAGCTGAAATGGGTCGCCTCAAAGCTGAAGGTTTTGTACTGCTGAGTGATGTTCCAAAGCAGGGTGCCGACCAGAAACTGGTCTGTTTTGTACATCCTAAGGGAACGAGCGGTGTGTTGATTGAGCTTTGTCAGGATCTCTAGCAACAGGTTTCGTCTACTCTTCATCTACTCTTGCCTCCAGCTATCCCCTGCGCCTCAGACGCGCATCCCAATAGGACTTGCAAGGGTGCCGGCCCAATCAACCCCTTAGCGGGTCCTTTGCTGTACCTACAACAATACGGAGGGGGAAGAGTAGAGGAAAAAACAATGAAAGCGGGCGCTAAGCTATTTAAAGCTTCCTAACCTGTAGCTCAGGCTAATCACAAATTGCCGGAGTGGTTTCACATCAAAGAGATTGAACTGCCATGGATTCAGGTAACTGATTTGATTGCTGATGTTCATGGCGTTCAACTGTATCCCCGCGCCGCGGTACCGGTAACCGATTGCGGCATCCCAGCTATAGGATTGGGGGATGAGCAAGTCCGGGTCATTGGTTAGCTCGGCGTAGGACTTGCTCTTGTAGAATAGTCCGGTACCCAAACTAAGGCCCTTAACTTTGCCTTCCGGCTCATAGTTCAGCCAAACGTTTCCCGTAATTCTTGGCGCATTTGGCAGCCAGTTGCCCGCGCTGTATCCCGGATCACTCACTACGGCGGTACGTGTGTAGGCCATTCCTGCCAGCAGCGAAAGCGTGTTGCTCAGCTGACCATCAGCCTCCAGTTCAATCCCCCTGCTGCGGTGCTTGCCTTCATAATAGACCTTATATTCGTCATAATTTGGATTTTCGGGATCCAAATAGACAAACCCGTACGGATTTCGTTTGCTGAGTTGAAAGAGACTCAGGCTGATGCCCAATTTGCCTGCTGCCAAGCTGCGCTTGATGCCCATTTCGGCTTGGTTGCTGGTAGTGGCAGGGGGACTGGCGTACTCCAGGTAATTTTGCGCAAACAGGTCCGGTGAATTGATCTCATAACCCTGGCTGTAGGAAAAATAATACGTCGCGTATGGACCAGGTTTAAAGACCAGGCCCAGTCGTGGCGTAAAAATGTGTTTGGAAATCAGGTTGTCAGCATAACCTTCGTACGCTGTTCCGCTTAATTCCTGCTCCTTGTAGTCATTGCCTTGTGTCGTCTGGCCCAGCCTGAACCCCAGCAGCAACTGAAGCCTTCCGTCTGGCAGGGAAAGCTGGTCCTGAAAGTGAAAACCCTTACGGCCAATCAAAGACGCATAGGGCTGAAATAAGGACTGGGTCGGTTCAGTGGAAAAAGTTGACCGTATAACCGGATGGTAGATATTGCTGGTGTCCAGTAAATGCAGTTCCCCGGCATTGCTGAGGCGCTGTCGGCTGGATTGATAGTCAAAGCCCAGAAGCAACCGGTGTTTTACCGGTCCGGTAAAGGCAGTTCCCGAGGCTTCGGCAGCGAGGGTCGCATTTTTGCTTTTCTGGTAAAATCCATACTCCCTCCTGGAGAAGTCGCCATTCTCCTGAGGACGGTCGAACCACAGACCAAACGGACGATTGGTTGAATGCCCCAGATAAGCGGTCGCCTTCAACTGCCATGAACTGCTCAGCTGGTAGTTGAGCACAGTAAAATAGCTTTGGTCCTGAAATTCGTATTTGCGATTGGCATCGCCCAGGTACAAACCCGGGTCCAGCATCCGCAAGCCGGCTACACTGCCATCTGGCGAAACCAGTCCCGCATCATCCGTGGCAGAAGATCGTTTGAATACAAGTTCTGTTTGCAAAGAGAACTTCGGACTGATGTCCCAGGCCAGGGTTGGAGCGATGAACCAGCGGTTGGAGGAGACCTCTTCGCGGAAAGAATTGCTTTGCTCATAGGAGCTGTTCAACCGGTAGCGGAGCCTTTTATTGGGCGTGATTGAGCCCGTTATGTCCGCTGCGGGTCGTAGGAGTCCCCATGAACCCGTTTTGAAACTCCATTCTGCTTTAAAGTCCGCTTCCGGTTTCTTGGTCACGAAATTCATAATTCCACCAGGGGCCACTTCGCCAAATAAAATCGAGGCGGGACCTTTCAGAAATTCTACCTGCTCGATGTTGTCCGAATAGTTGTTGCCCCAGTTCCAGATCATCATGCCGTTCCAGCGGTAGTTTTGTGCATTGTTGAGTTCGAAGCCCCGGGTACTGAAAAACTGGGCAGAACCAGCCCCTGCATAATTGCCGTTGAAGTTGACACCCGTCACATTCCTGCTGATCGTAGTCAGATCAAATGCAGCCTGTTGCCTGATGGTTTTCTGGCCGATCACGGTCACCGACTGGGGGATATCCTGGATCGGGGTCAACATGTGTGTTGCAGTTCTGCTCTGCGTCCTGAGTCCGCTGATCACTACCTCCTGCATCATCTTCTCCTGCAATGCCAATTGCATTAAGATAGAAACTGTTTTCCCGGCTTCTGCCCGGATGGAGCGGATCTCCCGTTGATAGCCCAGGGCATTTACAGAAAGCGTGTAATCTCCCGCAGGTATCTTAAAAATGAACCGGCCATTTTCATCCGAGACTGTCGCATTTTTGAGGGGCACCAAATCGAGGCTGACACCCGAAAGCGCCAATCCGTCCATCGTGGTCACTTTTCCTTCAATCACTCCATATCTGCGCTGCGCGGAAGCACTTAAGCCCATCCAGAGCAAAACTAAGATCAGCCCTTTTTTCATCACCTGTTTTTAGTAAGATCTGCCAGTTTGCGCATCAGCAGCTGATGGTCAATCGGCTTGGTCATATAATCATCCATGCCCGCCTCCAGGCAGGCATTTTTATCTTCCGTAAAAGCATTGGCCGTTAACGCCAGAATTTTGATCGTGTCTCCGTACAATTGCCTGATCCTCCGGGTAGCTTCCAGTCCGTCCATTCTAGGCATCTGTATGTCCATCAGGATGACACCGTAGCTTTTTTGCTCGAGCCGCTCCAGCACCTCCAGTCCATCCTGCGCCAGATCGGCCTGGTAACCCAATTTCCCCAGTACCCGGGCGATCAGCTTCTGGTTCATCAGGTTGTCTTCCGCAATGAGGATCTCACAAGGGTATTGCCGGGCAAAGTCTTCCATTAATGGTTTGCCGACGCCTTCTGCTACTGCTCCGGCCGGGACTGCTGTGGACTGGACTGTGCTTGCTGTTGCGCAAGTAATGATAAAGCTGAACACACTTCCTTCCATCTCTTTGCTGCTGGCCGAGATGCTGCCTTTAAAAAGCTGCACCAGTCGCGAACAAATGGCCAGACCAAGTCCTGAACCGCCATACTTGCGCGTGGTGGTCGAATCTACCTGTTGAAAGGCGGTGAACAAGTTCGCCAGTTTGTGTTCCGGTATACCAATTCCCGTGTCTGTAACCACAAACTTCAGTTCCATTTCCCTGCCCGTTACTTTATGCAGGGATACTTGCAGCGTCACGGCACCTTTAGCGGTAAATTTGATGGCGTTGCCGATGATGTTGATCAGGATCTGACGAAGACGAAGGGAGTCTGAATGGATAAATTCCGGCACATCCGGGTCAATATGCGCGCTGACCTGCAATTGCGGCGCCAGGGACTTGTCCATAAAAATCTCCATGCTTTCCCTTACGCATTTACGGATGTCAAAGTCATGAAAATCAAGTTCCATATGTCCAGATTCAATCTTGGAAAAATCAAGCACGTCGTTAATCACACTTAGCAAGGCCTGCCCGCTGTACAAAATACTTTCTGTATAGTCACGCTGTTCCGCATCCAGTTTGGTCGAAGCCAGTAGTGAGGCCATGCCGATTACGCCGTTCATTGGTGTACGGATCTCGTGACTCATCACTGCCAGAAATACGCTCTTGGCCAGGTTGGCCTTGTCGGCTTCTTCTCTCGCTTTCTGTTCCTCCTCTTTCTGGTTTTTCAGGGCAACATTCAGTGCTTCCAGGTCGGCAGATTTGAGCCGCAATTCTTCCGATTGCTGTTTTAATTTTTGAGTACGTTTGGCTACCTTTTTCTCGAGCTGCCTCCTTTGCTGATAGAAAAAATTCACACGAAAACGATATGCAACGTAAAAAATGCCTGCGGTCAGGAGCACCAGCAAAACCTTAAACCAGGCCGTCAGCCAAAAAGGCGACAGGATTCTGATCACCAGGCGGGCCTCCCTGGGGTTCCACAGCCCATCGTTGTTGGCGGCCCTCACTTTAAAAATATACGTGCCCGGGTTCAGGTTGGTATAGGTGGCCTCCCGCTGGTTGGTTACGAAGGTCCAGTGATCATCAAAGCCCTCCAACTGGTAGGCGTAGCGGTTCATACTCGGAACGGTATAATCCAGGGCTGCAAACTGGATGGTAAAGACCGATTGGTTGTGGTCTAACGTGATTGTTTTGGTGGTTTGTATCGAATGCAGGAGCGGAGAGTTGGGCGCTGCAGTCTTCATGGTTTTACTGAACAACTGAAAGCCTGTGAACACCACAGGTGGCCTGTTTTTATTGAAACTCAGGTTTCTGGGTTCCACCAGGTAACAACCATTGATGCTGCCAAAGACCAAATGTCCGTTTGACAGTTTTACACCCGAACCGAGGTTAAACTCCAGCGTTTTTAGTCCATTGAAATAGCCAAATTTTTTGAACAACTTCTGGTTGGGCTCAAAGCGGACCAAGCCCTGATTGGTGCTCAGCCATAGAAAACCCTGGTTATCCTGTGTGATAAAATTGATGGCATTGTTGAGCAATCCATCTTCTTCGCGGTAAGGTGAAAATCTTGCTGACGCAGGGTCGTACAGATTGAGGCCACCCTCCATCGTGCCTACCCACACCCTGCCCCGGGCATCTTCATAAAAGGTACTGATCACATCACTGCTCAGACCGGAACTGGAAGCATTCAGGTGCCGGAATTGCTGCGTTGCCGGGTTAAAAATACTGATGCCTTTGGAATACCCACCAATCCAGATGTTGCCTCGGCTATCCTCAATTAGAGCCTGTATCACATCATCAGCAGGACTGTTTTTATCACCGTCCCGGTGCTGCCAGGTGCTGAACTTTTGTCTTACCGGATCAAATACGCTCAGTCCCCCGCCGTTGGTGCCCACCCAGATTTTACCTTTTTTGTCTTCCAGCAATACATCAACGGAATTACTGGCCAACTGGTCCGGCTGTGTCGTGTATCGCTTAAAATTCCCTGATTTTGGATCAAGCAGGTTCAGGCCGCTGTTAGAGGTGCCGACCCATATCGCTCCGGAATTTTTGCTCACCAGTACACAGGTGGTATAATCACTGGACAAGCTCTTGTCATCCGCTTTGCTGTGAACATAATGCTTGTATTTTCCTCTGGCCCGGTCCAGGTAGTCCAGTCCGGCATCGGTGGCCAGGTAAAGGTTCTGCCGTGCATCTGCCGCCACACCCCTAATGATATTGGCTGCAGCCGGCATACTGCCCACTGATCCTTTATAGGCCGGAAAGACCGTCAGGTTCTTGTCGTATTTTAACACACCCTGACTCGTCGTTCCAATCCACAGGATACCGGTATTGTCGCGCAAAAGCGAATAAATGCCGTCATTGGGCATGAGGTTGTCTTCTATTGTGTTCTCGCTGATTTCAACAAGTTTACGGGTGTTGGCGTCAAACAGTTGCAGGGTGGTGTTCGTGCCCAGCCAAAAGCGGTTTTCTTTATCCTTCGCTGTGCAAAACACGGGGTTTGTACCATCGGCAGAATGCAGATCGGGGGCCACCGACAGATAAGAAAACCTGCCGGTTTCAGGAATCAGCATTTTCAGCCCCTTGCCGGTTCCCATCCACAAGTGACCGGAAGCATCTTCGAAAAGCGCGTGAATGTAGTTATTGGCCAATTTGCCATCCCTTCCACTGTCCAGAAGGCGTTTGCAATTGCCAGTCTTCCTGTTCATCAGGTTCAGTCCAGCTGCAGTTCCTACCCAAAAATTGCCGGACGCATCTTCAAGCAAACTGGATATATAGGCGTTGCTGAGGGAATTTACCGAACCCTCCCGGGGCATAAACCGTTCAAAACGGCCCGTCTTCGGGTTGACCCGGTTCAAGCCGTTTGCTGTGCCGATCCAAATCGTTCCGTTCCGGTCACGGTAAACGCAGGTAATTTCATTGCTGCTGATGGACTGGGGATCCGTTGGGTTATGGCTGTAATTGATAAAAGTCTCCTGATCCCGGTCAAACCGGCTCAACCCTGCAATCCTGGTCCCAATCCAGAGGTCTCCCCGTTGTTCGTCACAAATGGCGGTAATAAAATTGGCAGGTAGTGAGGATTTTCCACCGGTCTGATGGCGGTAGACCTCGACCTGGTAACCATCATATTTGTTCAATCCGTCCTGTGTGGCAAACCACATCAGACCAAACCGGTCTTTGAAACAGCTGTAAATGCTGTTCTGTGATAAACCATGGCGACTGTTGAAAGATGTAAGGCTGATTTTTTCCTGCGCAACTGTTTCAATAGCATTGACAACCAGCATCAAAAGCAAAGCTGTCACTGTAAAACGGCGTTTTATCCTGGTAACACTTTCTGAAAACATTAATCCGGCCCTCTGCAAAAAGTACAGCATTAAATCTATGTTAAATTGCGGGGCATATGAAAAAATACTGCTATATGCAATGAATCTAAATAATCCTTACTCGTACTGAAAGGAAAGGGCTGTTTTATAATACACTGTTTTCTCAAAATCGCAAACCTAAAAGTTGTAATAACGAGAAACATCAAACAATACTTTCTGTTGAGGGTTAGACCAATAACCTCTGTTCATTTTATTCATTTTTGGTTACCCTTATGATTAAGACTGTTTCAAAAACGCCTGTATTTCGCTATAGCCTCATTGCCCTTCTGATTTCCTGCTTAAGCTTCCTGACCATTTTTCTTTACCTCAAATACGATAAAGCACAACAGCTGCGAAGTGATGTCAACAAACTGGTTGCCATCCGTGAAAATTCCTCCCAGATAGACGACTGTATCCTAACGCTTTACAGTGCTGATAACGACAGCAGATTATATGGGGCAACAGGCGAAACCCGTTACCTGGTTAGTTTTTCTAAACAGATCAAGTCCGTAGATTCGGTGTTAAACCGGCTGCGCGAGATGGACGAACCTCCAGTCAAGTCTTCCTCTTTGAAAATTTCAAATTTGATGGATCGTAAAAACCTCAAAACATGGGATTACCTGCGTTTGAGGCAATTGTCTGACAGCCTGATTGGTCTGTCTCTGGCAAACTCAGCACGCCTGAGCAGAATTCAAAAGCCCGACACGACACTTAGTGTTCCAGCCCATACCCCAGTTCTGGATACTGTAATCGTGCCCAAAAAGAAAAGCTTTTTCGGAAAAATCGCGGGCCTGTTTTCAAAAAAGAAGGCGGATGAACAAGATACTTTGCTCGTGGCCAGCAGTGCGGCCACCTCGGCCAGCGTACCTATGAAACCTGCTCAGAACAAATCTTATCCCAATTACTACAAAAAATTGCTCAAGGCAAGTGTGGACATGCAGCATAAAGAAAGAGAAATGCTGCTGATCAATTCTGGTATCATACAAGAACTGATTACGGTACTAAAACGTTATAAAGCTGAAGAGCAGCAATACGTAGCTTCTAAAAGAACAGAACTTAGGGGAACTTTGGAGACCGTATTCCTGGGTGTTACTGAGTTGTCGGCATTAACGGCAGTATTGGTAGGTTTGCTCCTCATCACCTTGTTTTACAATTTGTGGAAAATATTCAGGCATGACCGGCGCATCATTGCCTACAGCGAGGAGGCGACACAATTTGCTGCAGAGAAAACTGCTTTTCTGGCGAATATGAGCCATGAAATCCGCACGCCGCTAAATGCGATCAGGGGATTCGCAGAGCAATTGGAGCACAGTGAGCTCAACCCTGAGCAAGAAGGGCAGATCAAGGCTGTCCGCAGTTCCGCTGATATGCTGCTCAATGTGGTCAACCAGGTGCTCGATTTCTCCAAATATGAAATCGGAAAAATGCAGTTTGACCATTCGACTTTCCTGGTGAACAAAGTCATGTCAGACATTACGATCAGTATGGGCATGCTGGCCAAACAAAAAGACATCAAACTCTGGTCAGAGTTGAACTATGACCAGAGCCTCCACCTTTGCGGAGATGCGTTCCGGTTGCGGCAGGTGATCATGAACCTGGTCGGAAACGCGATCAAGTTTACCAAAGAAGGTGAAGTAGTGCTCAAGGTATCGCTCACCGAAGATGAAGGGCAGGATCCGATCCTGAATGTCGCTGTTCAGGATACCGGTGTGGGAATAAAGGAAGCGGAACTTCCACTGATCTTTAAAGAGTTTACCCAGGCAGGGAGCGACCGGAAACAACAACTTGCCGGAACCGGACTCGGTCTGGCGATTTCTAAAAGTATAGTTGAGCAACAGGGCGGCACCATTCAAGTAACCAGCGAATTGGGTAAAGGATCCATATTTTCTTTCAGCATACCTTTCAAATCAGTGAAAGTTGTGGAAATCGAAAAAGACAGGGTCGTTGATGAACAGGAGTTGGGCGAGGTGCTGAAAGACAAACGTATCCTGCTGGCAGAAGACAACGCCATGAACGTGATGCTGGCCAAAACCATTTTAAGGAAATGGCATATGGTCTGCGATGTGGCCTATAATGGGAGAGAAGCTCTGACTTTGTTCGAAAAGAACGATTACGACCTTATTCTGACCGATATCCACATGCCGGAGATGGGAGGTGTCGAACTTACTACGCTGATCCGTCAGGCCAGGGACAAAGAAAAAGCCAGTGTACCGATACTCGCGCTAACAGCCAGTGTAATGCAGGAAGATCACGACCTGTACATGGGCTGCGGTATCAATGCCATTGCATCCAAGCCATTTCTGGAAAAGGAACTTATTCAAAAAATAGACCTGGTGATCAGAAGTGTAGCAGAAGAAATGGCCTGATATCAGCCAAAAGAAAGCTTCGGCTTCTCTAGCCAGCGAAAGCTCTGAGCCAGGTGCTCGAGGTCTTGTCTGGAAATTAGTTTAGGGTCCTGGTATTGTTTAGAAATGGTGTCCCCGTCTACAGACAGCTGCCCATTGGTCGTTCGGATCATAAACACATCATCGTTTACGACAATCGAATCGTAGTCGCCGATTTCTGGACGAATCAGAGAAAGGCTGAGCGCAAGTTCGCGGAAAATGAAAACCGGATAATTCATGGTGTAAAATTATAGGATGTAAACCGAACTGTAAATTATCATTGTGTGATCATATTGATTTGGTGTTAACCTAAACTTAACGATTACATAACGTTGGTTGCGGAGTGTTGTTGTGGTCTTAACGATAATTTCACATCACTAGTCGTGTTTTGTGCCAAATAATAAAACAAACCAACACAATGAAAAAACAAGTATTTGGCTTAATCGCGCTGCTTTCTCTGGGTATGACAGCTTGCAAAAAAGACAGCGGAGAATCTGCTGTGGAGATAAACTATCCGGATGTTGCCGAAGCAAGCGATCCGGCTCTTCTTTTTACCACTGCGACAGGCGTTAAAGTTTATAATGGTGGTTATGGATCTGCCGTTGCCGCAGATCCGAATTCACCGGACGTATTTTATATGCTGACTGACCGCGGTTCCAACGTTGCGGGTCAGGTTGCGAATTCGATTATTATCGGAAAGCCTGATTTCGATCCGCAGATCGGCAAATTCAGGTTAAAGGATGGCAAGCTGGTATTGGAGCAGGTCATTGAACTGAAGAACGCTGCTGGCGCTAAACTGAATGGCCTTCCCAATCCGGTAGGAATGGGCGCATCAGGCGAGACAGCCTACGATTTGAGCGGACAGGTGATTGCCCCAAGTGCGGACGGTATCGACTCTGAAGGTTTGGTCAGGGCGTCAGATGGCTCTTTCTGGATCAGTGATGAATACGGACCGCACATTGCACATTTTGATGCTACCGGAAAAACGATCGAAAGAATCAATCCGTTCGGAACTGGTACTGGCGGACGCAGACTCCCTGCCGTATTTGCAATGCGCCGCGCCAATCGTGGTATGGAAGGCCTGGCCATCACGCCGGACGGTAAAACCCTGGTCGGCATGATGCAATCGCCGATGTACAATCCCAATAAAACTGCCGTGGCCAATTCTGTTGTGCTGCGCATCCTGACTTTTGACATTGCTACGGGCGCAACCAAACAATATGCCTACCTGATGGACAACATCACCCTGACTGGTGTGAGCGACATTGTTGCGGTTAATGCCACCACATTTTTGACACTGGAGCGTGACGGTAACTTCGGTGGCAACAGCACGAATCCAGCATCCTTCAAGAAAGTTTTCAAAATAGATCTTTCTGCCGCGACCGATATTTCTGATGCAGCCAACGGCGCAACTGGAAAACTGTACGGCGGTAAAACAGTAGAGGAACTGAGCAATGCTGCAGGATTAACTACAGCAGGAATTACGCCGGTAACGAAAACCCTGGTACTGGACTTATTGAAGGATCTGCCATCAGTATATCCACATGATAAAGCCGAAGGTTTGGCCATACTTCCTGGAAACATCCTGGTGATCTCCAACGATGATGATTTCGGTGTAGTAGACAACGGCGCAAGCGGTTTTGCTCAGAAAATCCTGCCCCTGACCAATTCAGTCGACAAAAACAGATTGTATTTTGTAAAACTTAAATTGTAATTTTTTAAAGCGCCATATTCATAAGCGGATATGGCGCTTTAATCTTTTACTATCTATTTTACCTTATCATTGGCATATACTTTTCCCTGTTTTCGAAAATCACCCAAAGGTTTATGGCAAGGACAACCAATGCAATTGGTGCGCCGGATGGTTCTGTAACAGTGTTAGTCAGCAATATCCCTATCACTACCGGAAAAATTACAATTGCACCCAATGCCCTCGTTTTAGGGATAATAAAGAGTATCCCGCCCAGTATTTCTATAAACCCAACCAATGGCATCAGCCAGGTAATGGCGGTAAGTGCTGTAAATGCCTTTATCATGCTTTCCGGCATATCCTTCGGCATAGGCATGTAATGCAAAAATTTATCAAGGCCTCCATTGATCATTAATAAGCCGAATAAAAGGCAGATTACGAATAAAATTTTCTGTTTCATATTAAGTTTGTTTGGTTAAAACTGGTTTACTGATTTAAAGTTACTAATAATTCATCCAATCCTTCCATTGCGATAGTCAGTCCTTCTTTCATGCCCATGTTAATTACTGCTTCGAGGTCATTGAGCGATTTGTAGGTCACCACAGTCTTTACCAGTGTATTTTCAGCAAGGCCTTCAAACTGCGCATCCCAGGTAGCCTGTGGAAGTTCCTCATTGAGGTTGCCGTCCGAATCACAAAAATAATCCAGTGCAGTATAGCTGTCTATGGCCTGAATTTCCAGGTAATCCATGCGGCCCCAGTGTTCTTCGCCTTCCGGTCCACACATGGCATACAACCAATGGCCGCCTTTGCGAAAATCCATGGTCTTGGTCTTCGCCTTCCATGGCTTTGGGGCAAACCACTGCTCCAGCAGCTCACTTTTGGTGTAGGCATCCCAAACCAACTGACGGTCTGCCGCAAATTCACGTTTTACGGTGAGGGTATTTGTTTCCTTATCTACAAGAAATTCAAATTGAAGGTTACTGTTCATCTTTATATTTTTAAGTGTAAGTAATAGGTGTCGCTTGAAAAAATATCTACTTATGGTCCCTCAATTTAAGAAACCGAACAGTTGCAAATATATGTGCAACTGTTCGGTTTCGCAACTATTTTTTAATTTATTTGGATTGATAAGGAAGAGAGCCTGTTCAGCTACAGACTATTTTTTGGTCAAGACCAACAACGTAAGAACTAGAGGTCAGGAACGCCTCAGGTTCGGGTGAGAGTACCTGTTATCCGAACCTGACACGTTCCTTTTAAGTTCCTGACCTCTTCCTGCCCAAGGGAAAGACAGTCCGAAAGTAGTATCAGTCCTACTAGTCCTGTTTTTACTAAAAAGAATATTATATTAGTACCCTAAAATAAAATTAATGCAAACGCTCTCTTATAAATCTGTAAGGCCTATTGGTCTGCTGACTTCCATGCTCATCACTGTGTTATTATTTCTTTTTTCTGGCTGCGGAAAAGGTGAAGTTGATCCGGAACCTGAGTATACACCCGTTGCCGTAGAAACTTCAGGCATATCTTTTCTTACTCCGATTTCAGCTGAGCTGACCGGAAAAGCCAAAACCGAGGGTAAACAAGAAGTTCTGGACCATGGCTTTGTTTACGGCTATGGCTCCGAAGCTGATATCGCCACTGGCAGAAAAATTTCACTTGGCCCGGGAGCCGTATCCGGATTTTTCAAAGCAACCGTCACCGACCTACAGTTTCCTCCTTCTGTCAATGGAAAGCCGGTTGTTCTGGTGGTGAAGGCCTATGTCACAGATAAGAATGGGACACGATACGGGATGGTGTTTTCTACCAATTATAAAGATATATTGACAACAGGTATTAGTGTTAAAGAAGGTAAATCTGGTGATGTTGTTAGCATTACCGGTAGGTTTGGTAATTTGAAAACTACGGATGTCGAAGTGACCTTTGAAAACACGATAGCTAAAGTAATCAGCATTTCCGAAACCCAGCTTACTGCTGAAATTCCTTCCAATATTCCGGCGGGACATGGGTCCACGATTGGCGTCACGGTTAGGGTAGGGGTAGTCTTTAGCAGCCCTGTCCAGGGATTTTTGATCTGGGCAAACCTCAAAGATTTCAATCCTAAGTCGGGGCCGATCGGTACAAAAGTCACGTTTACAGGTGATAACCTGCCTGCAAGTAAAAATGGAATGAACCTGTCTTTCGACAATGCGGGTTCCCACGAATTTTATGAGGGTGGTTATTATGTTCGTGTACCGGCAGGCATCAATAGAGAAAAAGTGAAGTTATCTTATTTTAAAGAGGCGAACCAGATTAGCCTGCCTTTCGAGTTTAGCGTTACACCACTGATAATCAAATCCATCACACCAAACCCTGCATTAAGCCAGCAAATCGTCACCATGCATCTGGATAATACAGATCCAAATGCGATCGACGAAGGTGTCTTGATCGAGATCGGCTCCTTGTCAACCCATGTCCGGCCTGATCAAAACGGCGATGTGGAATTTAGACTGGAGTCCGATTCAAAGGCGGGGCAGACTTACCCGGTTAAGGTAAGTTATGGCCCTCATGTCGTCACGTCAGCGCAACCCATAGAAATTCAGCATATAGAAGCGACTTCGTTTTCGCCTTCAACTGGCTTTCCCGGAACTCAGTTGCACGTTACCGGAAAGTTCGCAAAGGGAGGTAAGTACACTGTTGACTTTGGTGGCGATTTCTTGCCGGGGACTGCGGTATCTGAAACCGAAATAATTGCCACTATCCCCTTGGGTATCGCGGCCAAGAGTTATGGTATTTCCGTGCGCGACGCAAGTGGGATCGTGAAACTTCCAGGTACTTTTGAAGGTCATACTACCCGATTTGACGGCATCTCGCCGGCGTCCGGCCCGCCTGGAACCAAGTTTGCCCTTTCCGGACAAGGGTTTTACATCACTGGCGGAAATCAGCTTAGTGTGAATCTGGGTGGACCTGTTGCAGGAGCTTCATCAATAAGTCTAACGAAAATTGTAATCGATGTCCCCATTACTACCTTGCCGGGGAAATATCCAATCAAGTTTGATCTCGGCTGGATCACCTTTGATACGGGCTTTTTCTTTACCGTAACGGAATAACAAAAATATAGCTATGCGCACATATCTTTTAATACTCGGTCTGACCGCTATCACCACGACTGGACTGGCGCAGGATCTAAGCAAGAAAAACGAGATTTTTTTGGAATTGGGCGGCAACGGCCTTGTAGGATCTGTGAATTATGCCCGGCAGCTCACTAAAAATCCGGGACTCGAACTGCGGGTTGGTCTGGGTGCCTATGGCGCCGATAAAACGTTTTTGACGATCCCGGTAGGACTCAATTATCTGATCGGTTTGGGAGGTCAGCACAGTTTCCTCAGTGTCGGAATCGGGGCAACCTATACCAAAGCAGATGTTACTTTTGGCGTAAGGCCCGAATATACGGAAGGCTATGTGCCAAGGCGAAGCACGCCCATAAACTTTGTGGGTAATTTAGGCTACCGTTATTACACCGGTAAGAATTTTTCCTGGAAGATTAACTTCAGCCCAGTCATCAATCGTCATGGATTTTTTCCGGTATTCGGTCTGGGTTTTGGCAGGAGGTTTTAATTTATTAACCTTTTTTTAACAATAAATTGCTGCAGACTGCAAAATATGTTAAATGATTTGTGTGTTTTGATACTTGCAAATCTCAAAAAGAACTAAAAATACCCAGAAACAGGTATTTTTATTGTGTTATTTTTTTTCAATGCTGTTTGCATTCGATATTTTAGCCCTATATTTCTTGGAAATGGCAGAAACAACTCTTCTTCAACAAATAATTGATCAAAATATCAGCGAAATTATTCCAATTGCAAATAAACTTCCGGGAGTTGTCGTTATTCATGACCTCAGGGACTGGAGTGTGGGTTGGATGTCGCCCCGGGGACTGGAGGAACTGGGGGTGACTTTGGAAGAGATTACCAGCCTCACGTCGGAAACCTATTATTCCCGTTATTTCAATCCGGAAGATTCCAAAGATTACGCGCCGAAGGTACTGGGTCTGATGGAACGAAACATTGCCAATGAGATCTGTACCTGTTTCCAGCAGGTCCGCTTTCATACCAATACCGAATGGAAATGGCACATGGCCAGCACAATGGTATTCGCCCGAGATCCGTCTGGCAACCCGCTATTGGCGATTACGATGGCTTTCCCGATTGATACCATGCACCACATGACGGTTAAAGCCGAACGGCTACTGGAAGAAAATAACTTTTTGCGCAAAAACGTGCACCTGTTTTCGAAACTGAGCAAGAGAGAACGTGAGGTGCTGCGGCAAATGGCGCTTGGTAAAAGTGCGCAGGAGACTGCTGTGGAGATGTTCATTGCTCATGGAACTGTGGAGACCCACCGCAAGAACATCAAGCAAAAACTGGGTACCGGTTCGTATTTTGAGCTCTGCCAGTTTGCCCGGGCTTTCGATTTGATCTAAGCTGTGGAGCGTTGAGCTCTATAATCCAGTGTAGAAAAATATTATATTAGCGCTCTAATAATTTTCTGTATGAACGCTCTCCATCATGAACCTAATGTGCGCAGTTTAGTTTGGCTACTCAATCGCAACCGTTTAGCATCTTTTCTTCCTCTGATTTTATTATTGACCTTCGGTTGTGCAAAAGACAAAACTGAACCAACCCCTGAGCCTGCTCCGGTAGGAGCAGAAACATCAGCCTTGACTTTTTCTTCTCCAATCACTGCAGAAGTGGCCGGGAAGGTCATCAATGACGGCAAGCAAAAAATCATTGATCATGGCTTTGTATATGGTTACAGCACAGACGTTGATGTCAACACAAGTGCTAAAATATCACTTGGTGCAGGTATCGTAAGTGGATTTTTTACTGCAAAAATCAGCGATATACAGGTCTCTTCTACGTATGGTATCAAGGTGCAGATGTCGGTGAGGGCCTATGTGACCGATAAAAGTGGAACCTTCTACGGACATACTGTTACCGCCGGTTATAAAGGAGTGCTGCTGCCCAAGATGGATAAAGAGGAAGGGCAGGCGGGAGACCGTGTGGTTATCAGTGGTAATTTTCGCGGATTAACAGCCAGCAACTTTAAAGTTAGTTTTGACGATGTGCTCGCAAAGATCATTCTGGCCACAGAGACTTCAGTAACTGTGGAAGTCCCCAAGGGCATACCTGTTACACACGGTCAACCCGCCGTGTTAAGAATACAGGCAGGGGTACTATCAGTAGATCCGGCTCCTTATTTTACCATTTGGGGTAGAATTACTGATATCAATCCTAAATCTGGTCCAGTTGGCACCAAGGTTACTTTTACGGGTGACAATTTGCCTATGAAAACCGGAGAACTGAATTTATACCTTGGCAACCGCTACCTCAATTGGATGTATGATGGCACTTATTCTTTCGTGGTGCCTGAAGATCTGGAGGGTGGGGATGTCAAGCTTTCTATAAAAAGAAGTGTACATAGGGTAGAAAGTTTAGGTTTTACCATTACCAACTGATGGTGAATTGCCTTATTTTTGCAGGCAGCTATGTTTCTTAAAACCAACCTTACCCTGATTTTCCTGTTGCTGGCCACCTCGCTGACCATGGGACAATACAGCAAGAACAAGGATAGCATATTGACCGTGCTGCGGCGCAACAAAAAGGAGGACTCGGTAAAGGTAATCGACTATGCCCGTGCTGCGCAACTGTACAACCAGGGTAACCCGGATTCTGCTTTCCATTATTTATTTGCTGGTTTAAAGCTCGCCAAAAAGGTCAATTTTCAGCGTGGTATTGCATTGATCAACAGTAAACTGGGTACCTTTTATCTGGACAATGGAAGTTATAAGAAGGCAGATTCGGTTTTCAGGATTGCGCTGGGCATCCACCAAAAGCTGAGACGTTATGAAGATGCCTGTAATGTCCTGCAGGCCATATCGGCAGTATACACCGAGGCGGGTGATGAGGTCAACTCACTCAAGTATATTCTGGCCGCCAAACAATTGGCAGAGCAACGTGGGCTAGTCGAACAGTTGCCTTTTTGCAATGGCATGATCGGCATCGGTTACCAAAATCAGGGCGATACGGTAAACGCAGTAAAATACCTCGAAAAAGCTATACAACTTTCTGAAGACCTAAAGCAGCACCACCAATTCAGCAGCGAACCCCAGGCCTATTACAACCTTACGGTGCTGTCTGACCTTTGCAGTACCCTGGCCGAAATATTTGCCGGTCAGAAAAACTATGCGAAGGCGATGACCTATTACGACAAGGCGATGAAGACCAGTAAAGCGGGCGGTTTTTACGATGTCAACGTGCTGTTGTTTATCAGCGCGGCAGACGTTTACCGCCATCTGGGTGATCAGATAAAAGCAAGGACACTGCTGGATACCGCGATGGTACTGGCAGAGCGGGGCGATCTGTACCGGGAAAAATATAAAATTTATGCGCAGTTGGGCATGCTCGAGGCGCTGCCTGAGAGAGGCCTTGCGTATTTTAAAAAGGCGAGCATCCTGGCCAGTAAGCAAAGAACCGATCTGATGGAAATCTTTGAGGACCAAGCCGAATATGCCGCCAGTAAGGGCAAATATAAGGAAGCGCTTTACGCCTTTAAAAGATATGAGGCACTGAAAGACAGCGTCAGCGGACTGGAAAAAGCAAAGCAGATCGCGAATTTGAAGGCTGTGAACCAGCTTCAGGAGTCGCAACTGAAAGTCCGTTCCCTATCGCAGGAAAATTTTAACTCGAAGATCAATACGCGGATCGTCGTAGTCATTTCGCTATTGCTGTTGGCGCTGATCGTTGCCGGTTTTCTCTATTATAAACGAAAACGGCGGCTCCACCTGATTGCGGTCGCCCAAAAGAACGACCTGGCCGTGCTCAATGAGATGAAAGACAAGATCTTTTACATCATCGGGCATGATCTAAGAGGCCCCTTGTCCAACGTACAGTCGGTCACAGAATTAATGGCCATGGAATTTGAAGGACAAGAAGCTGTGATGGAATATGTCGACCTCTTGAAATCCAGGCAGAAACATGCACTCGAAATCCTGGATAAACTGCTCACCTGGGGCAAACTGGAATTTCAAAAAGCTGATACGGGTAGCAAATTCCAGGTTTTACAGGCGCTGCAGATTAGTCTCCAGGGCATTATTTCTGGTGCTGAACTGAAGGAAATCACCTTTCAGATGGATGTACCGGAGACGCTGGAAATACAAACGGATGCGAACCATTTCGACTTCATCATCAGGAACCTGCTGCAAAATGCCCTGAAATTTACCCCAATGGGTGGGAATATCCGCTTGTCTTATCAGCGTGACGAACAATTGGCTTCGCATGTATTCAGTATACGGGATTCGGGGATTGGGATGTCCTACGCGCAACTGGACAAGGTCCTCAGCTCCGGACTAAAAACGACACCCGGTACTTCCAATGAAAAGGGGACAGGCATCGGTCTGCTACTCGTTAAGAAAATTGCCGATCAAAACAAACACCTCCTTCGCGTAGAAAGCCGCGAAGGAAGTGGCACAACGTTTTATTACCAAATTCCTTTCGCTTCTGTCTGAGCCACACGGGCAAGTAAATTGAGCTATACAGGAAATGGCGGCTCTGTAATTGCGCCGATCTTTGTGGTCTATTCCATAAACTATGAAAGCAATTACAAAAATAAATCTAGGAAACAACGGTCCGCTTGTATCCAAACTTGGCTTGGGCTGCATGCGCATGTCGGCCATCTGGGGTGGCCCGGTAAACGATGAAAGCGAAAGCATCGCCACCATACATGCCGCCCTGGATCAGGGTATTAATTTCTTAAATACCGGAGACTTCTACGGGAGTGGCCACAACGAAATGCTGATTGGTAAAGCCATCAAAGACAGAAGGGATGAAGCCTTTATCAGCGTCAAGTTTGGCGCCATCTTTTACAATGGTCAATGGATCGGTATGGACCTGCGTCCCATTGCCATCAAAAACTTCATTAATTACTCTTTGGTTCGTTTGGGTGTGGAGACCATTGACCTTTATCAGCCTTCAAGAATGGATGGGAGCGTTCCTTTAGAGGACATCATCGGAACGGTTGCCGACCTCATCAAAGAAGGAAAGGTACGCCATCTGGGTGTTTCAGAAATCACAGCAGAACAACTGCGCCAGGCGAATGATATACATCCTGTAACTGCGCTTGAAATCGGTTACTCGCTGGCCGACCGGCAGATCGAAACTGACCTGTTGCCGACTGCTAAAGAATTGGGTATCGGCGTGGTGGCCTTTGCCAATACTGCTGAAGGTTTGCTGACAGGCGAGATGACTGCGCCACTTCCTGCTGGAAGTTACCACAACCACTTCAGTCGTTTTCAGGGAGAGAACCTGATCAAGAACCTCGAGAAAGTGGAAGTGCTGAAAAGCATCTCCAGGAAAAAAGGATGCACACCAGCCCAGCTGGCTATTGCCTGGGTCAATGCAAAGGGCGATCACATCATGCCATTGGTGAGCATGAGCCGAAGATCACGGTTGCCCGAAAACATTGCGGCAATGGAAATTGAGTTTAGTCCGGCAGAACTCCATACCCTGGATACCGAATTTTCTATAGGCGCCATATTGGGCGGCACCTACCTGCAACGATAAGGACCGGGGCTGCAAAGCCCTGGTTATTTTATATCTTTACTTTATGACAAATCCCCAAGAAATCATTCCCGGAGTCATCTTTTACGCCTACTTTTCCGCCCAGCGCAAAGAGAAAGTAGGTTTTTTTGAACACAATACCCTGGTGCTTCAGGTTTCAGGGCAGTTCACCATGGAAACGGCCAATCAGACGGTTTCCATGAAAGCAGGGGAGATGTTGCTCATCCGGAAAAATCAGCTGGGAGAGATCACCAAAAGGCCGCTGGAAGCTGAGCATTATGAAACCATCATCATCTGTCTGACGGATGATCTACTGCGGCAGTTTGCACTGGAAGCGCAGATTGAGGCCGGACAAAAATATACCGGTCTGCCCAATGTGCTTATCCCGGAAAATGAATTTCTAAAAGGGTTTTTCCAGTCCATCGTACCCTATGTGCGCCATTCAGAAGCGCAGGTAGCGAAAGATCTGGGTATGCTCAAAGTGCGGGAAGCAGTTCAATTGCTCTTGCACGCCAAGCCTGAACTCAAGGATTTTCTGTTTGATTTTTCAGAACCGCATAAAATGGATCTGGAAAAGTTCATGATCAGTAATTTCCATTTTAATGTGCCAGTCGAGAAGTTTGCACAGCTGACGGGAAGAAGTCTAGCAGGATTTAAGCGCGATTTTCAGAAAACATTTGACATGTCGCCAAGGCATTGGCTGCAAGAGAAACGGCTAACTGAAGCCCGGCACCTGATTGAAAGTAAACACAAAAAACCATCAGCGATCTATCTGGATCTTGGGTTTGAGAGTTTGTCGCATTTCTCGAGATCTTTTAAGAAAAAGTTTGGCAAGGCACCTACGGAGTGGGTGTATTAAGTTTTGTTGTTCACCCAGTCCTCATAACTGAGTTCAAACTTCAACTCGCCATTGGAATAGCTGCCGAATGGGGTCCAACCCTGCAGATTGTAGAAACGTTCTGCACGTGTGTTTGGCGCTGTGCCCAAAACCAGCTTTTCTTTTGTCTGTTTAAAATACCAGTCGATCATCAGTCTGTGGAGTTCCTTTCCGATGCCTTTTTCTGCAAAAACCGGATCAACAAATAAGGCCCAGACGCTGCGGTCCCTCAGGTCAACGATGGAAAAGCCTACGACCTGACCGTCTATTTCGCAGACCCAGCCTTTGCCTTTCTCAGTAATATAAAAAGCCACATCCTGATCCGGAACCAGATCAGGATTGCTCAAAGTATTCTCTTTTACCAGATGCCGCACGACCTGCATCTGCTTAATGTCGGAAAGTTCAGCTGTTCTAAAGATCATATACTCAAAGTTAACGATTTATACTAAATGATCCTCTCGTAACAAATTTAGTGAGCCAGTATTGTTGAACGTATTTGTCAGTTGTATACCTGAAAAATAAGTTTTAACTTACAGCATGGAAAAAACGTGGCTCACATTAAAAATAGGTCTACTGGTACTCTGCTATTCTATTCTGCCCTATGAAAGCTTTGCACAAGAAGCAGAGATGGAGATCAAAGGAACTGTGGTCGATGCAGACACCAAGCAGCCCATGCCAAGCGCAAGCGTCTATCTCGATCAGACTACGAAAGGCACTACCACTACAGCAGATGGAATATTTGTACTAAAAGTTCCGTCAGGAAATTACAATCTGATCGTTTCCTATGTCGGCTACAAACCGCTATCGATACCAGTCAATGCGCAAAACAATCCTGTAATGAAACTGCAATTGCAGCCATCTAATACCCTGAAAGAAGTGACCATCACGGCGGATTCAAAATGGCAGGAATACCTGATGCTTTTCAAGATGTTTTTCTTAGGAAGAACCGGTACACAGAGCACAATTGTCAATCCGAAGGTATTGAACTTCAAATATAGCAAGACTTATGTCCTCACTGCAGAAGCGAGGGAAGCTTTAATTATCGAGAACCGGGAATTTGGCTATAAAGTCCATTATGACCTGACTAATTTTTCCCATGTCGCCGGCCGAACTTCCTATACCGGTTATACACGTTTTGAAGAGATGACACCTGCAGACAAGAAAGAGCAGGCCAAATGGAAAGTCAACAGGGAAAATTCCTATTACGGCTCCTCCATGCATTTCATGCGTGCCCTGGTCAATAAACAACTCAAAGAAGAAGGCTTCGTTGTCAAGATTCTGGAGAAAACGCGGAAATCGCCCGAAAACTATCCCGTGTTTGACCGCTGGCAGGGAGACGAACACAAAGCACCCGATACGATTGTTACCATGCGCTGGAATGGGTTAGATTATACTGCGCAAGATACTACTGTCCTGACAGAAGCGGAGAAGAAAAATACCGGTAAATGGGGTAGTAAAGCGGGATTCAACGTGCTGTATCCTGGAGAAGTGCCGTATGATTACATTTTGAAACCTTCACCTTTTGAAGGCTATTCGATCCTTTCCTTTCCTCAGTTCCTCTTCATTACCTACAAAAAGAAAAAAAGTGCCAATGACTTTTGGGGCTATGGTGCTGCTTACCGTCCTTCCTACATCACCTCAATTATCTCCTTACTCAGACCGCAAACCACGCTTTTGATTGATGCCCATGGGAATCTGTCAGATCCGAATGAGATCATGAACGAAGGATACTGGGCGGCGTTTAGGGTAGCCCACCAGTTGCCATTTGATTATGTACCGGAAGTCAAGGGCAATAAAAAGTGATGAGTTGACCACTTAAAGTGTTCTGTCCTTCATCTTTTTAGCTTCCTTCTTGAAGCCCTTGATCTGTTCTCTGGATAGTTCTTTCTGCCGTCTTGCCAGGCGAATCGCTTTATCCTCATAAAACAAGGCCACGTCAAACAAGCCCATCCTGTACAGCAGGTGGGCCAGTGTGTCATAGTGAGTTGCCTTTGGATCAATGTCAATCGCTCGCTGGCTCCAGGATAAGGCCTTGCTGAGCGGCACCGGATCCGTCGTGCCATAGGTATAAAAATCCCAGGCCGCATTGTTTAGGGTAAAAGCAGTATTTAAGATGTTGTTGTCGTGAATAGTACCAGCCGATAAATAGGCTGGATTTGCCAGGTAAGACATCACACGGGGCGGATCTTGTCTGAGTTGTGCTGTCCTGGCAAGTTTGATGGAGTCCATGCTGATGGACATAAAATAGGAGTCATAATAAGTCCGCGCCTGGCGATAAAAACCAGCCGTGTCGTTGATCCCTCTATAGAAGATGAGGCGGTTGAGTGCCGATTGTTTGTCGATTTTTTTATAATCCGGTGCTACCGTATTGTAGACAAAGGATGACAGTTTTTCATATAAGGCATGGTCTTTCTTGCGGATTGCCTCGGCAAGTGTATTGTTGATGATGCGCACATTTATCCATATGCGATCCCTTAAGGGTTCATTTGCATATATCTCATGCACAATTTTGCCATTTCCATTCGCAAAATTATAGGCCTTACCGTACAATATTGGACCGGCCTGGTGAATAAATAAGACTTCGTGGTAATTATCCTGATCCCGGGCGGTCAAAAAATCTACATAACGGTCTATCAATTTGTCGTTATCATACATACGGGAGCTAATCCGCAGGGAAATGTAGTCATACAAAAAAAACCTGTCCACAACAGAATCTTGCGCATACCGCTGGTCATAAACAGAAAGGCCCGTTTTTCCTCTGAACTGCTGTATCGCTTCCGATCCCAAACTGAAGAAAAAATGTTCATCTCCCGGCATGTAGTGCGACTTCATGATCAGCGAGCCGTTAGTGTTCACAAACACAAAAGCAGGGAAGATCTTGAGCCCGTATTTTTCACTAAGCTTGATGCCTTCAGGGCTATCATAGCGGACTTGGTAGTTCGCAAAATTATCCCTGTAAAATGCAGCGTCACTTGAACCAGGTGCCTCTGATGTGGTGTTGTAAGATACCAGGATAAAGATCGGGACTTTCAGGGTTTTAGCTTCTTTAACCGCCTGTTCATACGTTTTTAGGAATTTCAACTGCGCAAAAGATAAGCTGGAGTAACTAAAAAGGAAAGCAAACAGTGCAATGAATTTGAACGAGCGCATGAGGTAGGGTTATTTGGTTAATTCAAAATTAACATATTCTGGTGTAACTTTTTTTTGTCATGCAGTTTTCCGGTCTCGATTCTTTTCGTCATCTCGACGATAGGAGAGATCTCTTGAAATGTGCTTAAACAAGAGATCTCTCTCTGCGTTCGAGATGACGGAAAGCAGCATGACGAGGACTTTTATTCTAGACGACTAGTAGAATGATGGTGCCGCTAGGGCATTATTTGCTAGTAAGTAAAACCTTCAGATCTTCCAGCACAATGTTTTTCGCTATGATGATCCCATTTGGATCGATCAGATAATTGCTGGGGACCGCATTGATGTTGTACAGCAAACCGACTTCATTTCTTTGACCTTTCAAATCAGAAACCTGTGGCCAGCCCAGTTTGTCCTGCGCAACCGCATCCTTCCAGGCTTTCCGCTCAGTATCCATTGATATGCCCAGTATTTCAAAGTTTTTGTCCTTAAATGAGGCATAGACTTCCCGGAGTGCAGGATGCTCTGCCCTGCAAGGCCCGCACCAGGAAGCCCAGAAGTCCAGCAACACATACTTGCCTTTATAGCTACCCAATGCAATCTCCTTACCTTCAAAGTTCATTTGGCTAAACAGTGGCGCCATCTTGCCAATTTTTAAGTTTTCAGCACCGTCCAAAATCGGGCCTACTATCAACCCAAATTTAGATTGCTGCCACTTCTTGTCAAACTTCTGATATAAGGCGAGGCCTTCAGCCGGGTCGAATATCTTACCATTTGTGGTGTAGTAAAGCAGCACCATGCCATAATAACTGTTGTTGAAGTGCTTGATTTCGCTGCGGTATAGCTGTTGAATTTCGCGTGTCAAGCTATCCGATTTAGATAAATTCTGTTCAACGTTTGCCGCATTTCTTTGTGCTTTTAACGGGTCTAGTTTTTTGTAAAAAGTCATTATGTTTTTATGGATCTCAGATCCTTCAACAACTAGACTTGCCGGATCTGAAGCCTTTCCGGTAATGCGGATATCCGTCACATCGGCCCATAGCATCATGCTGAAATTAGCTGCAGGTTCAGTTTCCCTAATGGGCAGGATGATCAAGCCATCCGGATCGGCAGCATAGTTGAACTGAAGTAAACCGTTTTTGACCACGCTAGAATCGATTCCATCGGCAGCAGCCGTAGATAGTTTATAAACGTCACCTTCCTTTAGACCCTCAATTTTTGTAATGATGCGAATTGCTTTTTTCTGTACTGTCTGTGCAAAAATGCAGAAGGGCAAATGGAGTAGCGCAATAAATAAGAGCTTTTTCATGAATGCGTTAATTTGCCACAAAATAGTGTTTTGAATAGAAATCAGCAACGAATTTCATTTGAAGCTGCCCAACATACTGATAGTATGTCGGGCAGCTCGTGCTGGCAAATGTTACTCCACAGTAAATACGATGGCCTCTGCTTTGATCGAGATATCGTCCGAATTTTTCTGGTGCGCCTCTCTGGTGATGTCTGAAAAGATCAAGCCATCGGCACCTACTTTTTTGGCCATGGCAATCAAACTATTTTTGACCCGCTCCTGATCACGCTCAGATGAAGAAATGGCAGATACCATACGGCCAATTACCTTATAGGGCTTATTGATGTCTTTGCCCGCATAATAGACCTGGACATCGATTGTCGGCTGTAACCGGGTGCCGAAATAAGTGGGGGATTCGAGAATGCATGAGGACATGCACAAGCTTATGCCAAGGAGGCATACCGCAATTGAAGATTTCATAATTTAAGCATTTGTGTGTACTTAAATATAAAGCTATTTCTTCGAAATGAGTTGATGGCTAAATCAATGTATTGAATTTGTTTCATCGTCATCTCCAGCACAGCGAGAGATTTTGCTTAGGAAGATTTAGGAGCATTCTAGTGGAGTTAGTCCCCAATAGATCTAGGGTTTATTAGTTTCAGAAGACTTCTCTTTCATATCTTCGGCGGGATAGTCTCTTCCTAAAATGCCGTAATTTACGCCAACCTGCTTAAAATAATCGCTGAACATCTGGTATTTCTGTGTGCAATACACACCAATATCAAATTTATCAGACAATGACTGGTTCTGAAGACACGTGAAACACATTTCAAGATAGTCCAGGACTAGACCATTTGAGTCCAGAAAAATAAATGCATTTCTTGGCTCAAAACACTTTCCGAAGTCTAGCATGTGTATCCCTGCTTTTTTCTTATAATCTGTATTGAAAATCAGATTGGTTAACATGTCAATCTGGTGGGGATTCAAGACCTTTTTCTCAATAAGTGTAGTGGTGTCCAGTATCTTGTTTTTGATAATCAATCCTTGCTTAGGAGATTTGTCAATACTGATGATGGAATCTTTTGATTCCATCAAATTAAGATTAGAATAGACAACCTCCGGTTCTATATGGTCTGTATACTTATAAGAAACAGCCATAACTTGGCTTGCTTCAGAAAAAGGATATTTCCCAAGACGTTGTTTCGGTGTGTATTTATTGTAGTATGCACAATCGCTATTTTCCTCAATAAAATCTTGTTCCCATTCAGCTACTTTTTTGAGGTTCATGGCCTTTTTCGACGTAGGTTTTGACTCTATCCGTTGCGCGCTAACCGTAACGTGATACATACAGAGCAACAGAATAAACACAGTCGTTTTCTTCACAGATTTACTAGTACAGTTGTTTTGTTGAGTTGTTTTACCAATATTTGACTAAGCAAATAAATCTTTTAAAGATAACAGGCTCTATTCAATAAAACAACCGCTCTCTCATGTTTAAAAACCCCTTCTCTTTTGATGGCAGAATTCGTAGGCTGGAATACGGAATTAGCTATTTGCTGTACTTTACTTTAGGCACTGCACTAGACAAGATGCTGAATGTTGAAGAGATGAAAACCGATCTGGTCGTATTCGTTATTATAGCCGTCCCTATGATGTGGTTCTTTTTCGCACAAAGGTCAAAGCGATGTCATGACTTAAACAATAATGGTTGGTGGCAATTCATCCCGTTTTATGGCTTGTGAATGCTTTTTGGCGAAGGAGATCGTAGGCGGAACGGCTATGGCGTAAATCCAAAATTGATCGAAGTGCCCGATTGGGAACCTGAGCGGGATTAATCTCCACTAGAAACGTTTTGCGGTCTCGAGCGCAGCGAGAGATCTCTTGGATTACCTTAAGCAAGAGATCCCTCACGATGTCCGAAGGACGGGCAGTTCTAATACCTCAATACTTCCAGTCTAAATTAATGATATGGTTCAGTTGATGATCTGCAATCACCTTCCTGATGCTACTGGTCAAACCTTCATCTGATTTAGGAACGATAATGATCTGACTGTTTTTGATCTTAAAGAAAAAAAGATCAGTTATTTCACTGACTGATTCCACAGAAGAAATTTTATAATTACAATCACCGCCCTGGTCAGTGATCACAATGTGATTATCCAAGAGTTGCAGGGATATAGGCGAGTCTATCATCCCGCTGCAATTCGTAACAATCGCTTTTTTAAGCGTTTTCATAACCAACCGTTTCGTTAACAACTGACCCAGGAATGGATAGATTGCTGCAGCTGCAACCAAAAGGGCTCCACTTATATAGTTTTCAATATAGAACAGGATTCCTGCTAGCAATACAAAGTAAACTGAAACAATAATCCGAAATCTATTCCCCGTTTTTTTCCCTTTTGTCGAGGAAAGGTTAAACTGGTTGTAAGTCAAGACATCTTGAAAAGACAGCGTGTAGTTGTACATCTGGTGAAGCGTTTATTTGAGTCCTAAGATATAAATACTACCTTTAAAACAAACAAAAAACAACAAACGATGTCGACAAATCTGGAAGTTTGGCAAAGAGGCCCATTGCCCGGAATTATTCCTTTACTTCAACCCGTAGCTCATGCACTGTTGCAAGCCCGTGAAGAAATCAATGAGTATCTGGTAGATTTCCCTGTGGAGTTGCTTTGGCAGCGCGTTGCAGGAAAAGCATCTGTTGGCTTTCACTTACAGCACCTAAGTGGCGTACTGGACCGTGTCTTTACATATGCCCGGGCAGAAGGCCTGTCAGCTTTTCAGTTCGAACAACTAGCCGAAGAAGGTACAGATTCAGAAGCAGGCTACACAGTGAAAGATCTGGTGGAGCGCTTCAATAATCAAGTGGATGTGGCCATGCAGCAGATCAAAGAAACTGACGAATCTACTTTGACGGAATATAGAGGTGTGGGCAGGGCAGGGCTTCCCTCAACTGTGATCGGATTGTTGTTTCATGCAGCGGAACACACTATGCGGCACGTAGGTCAGCTGATGGTGACGGCGGCAGTGTTGAACAGCTCCAAACAGTAAAGCGATGCAGGCAAACGAGACCTTATTTATGAAAAGCTTAAAAGAGCTTAACATTAATCATTACACAGCCGGCGATCGACAGCTAGAATATATAGACAACTTTGTCCGTAAGTTCGATGGTGATGAGCGTCTCAGCAAATACCAAATTGACATAGACCAACTAAGAGCAGATGCACTTTTTAATGCGGGGAGAAATGAGGAAGCTTTGGTTATCCTCACAGCACTGCATGAGGCCAGTGACCATACGTTTCAATCCTTCAGGGCACAGCAGCGTGCCGATGTGCTGATCGCATTAGGGCGTGACGAAGAGGCTAGAGTTTTGATCAGGAACGCCTTAGCAATAGAAAAACAAGCCTATTATCAGTTAGATCTGGTTTACTGGATAACAAGAACGCTTAGGGATGCAGAAGATCAACTTAAAGACTATGAAACCTGTATCAGTGAAATTCGTCGACAACTGGGCATACCTGCGGCCGTTGACGGAATCTCATTATCGGAAGCAGTACGCATACTGAAGCATGAAAGAGTAACGGCGAGTCGCAGGTTTGGCGAGCTTCAGCTTAGAGGTCGAAATTCAGCAGAAAAAATGCAGCTACTAAAAGCTTACCTATCTTCCGAAACTGTTGGATATTTTAGATCGATGGCTCAGGGCTTGCTGGATACGTTAGAGAAATGAAGGTGTCAATGCAACGTTTCTAAAAAATGCTTGTCTTTTGTTAAAGACACCCTTAACCCGATTCGTAATCGCTACTCACCAGACATGAAAACCACAATTCTTACTGTTCTATTTGCCTTAATCAGTGGCGCCATCTCTTCACAAAGTTTATCAAAAACTGATTTTATAGCAGATTTAGAGTTTCTGAAAAAAACTTTACCTGTTAAGCATACCAATCTTTTTGCAAAAATCACGCAGCCGAATTTCGAAGCGAATGTGAATGCCATGATCAGCAAGGCCGGTAATTTAAATGACGAGACTTTTATTACTGAGCTCTTTAGGCTAACATTGAGCATTGGTGATGAACATACTTTTGTTGAACCCAAATTTACCAAAGTGCTTCCCATCCAATTTGGGCTCTTTAAAGAAGGATTTTTCGTGACAGGTATAGATTCGAACAAATCGGCATTTTTGCAAGCCAAATTGGTAGCCATTAACGATCAAAGCATCATTCAAGTAATTTCTTTATTTAAAGAAGTCATTCAAAGTGAAAATCAGTCTTACTTCGATGACCATCTTCTCCATTACCTAAATAACCCTGCTTTTTTAAAAGGTTTAGGCATCATTGACAATGACGACGAAGCCGAATTTACCCTGCTTGATCAAAATAACAAACAGGTCAAAATCAGGTTGTCCGCCGTTCAGGATAATAATATTGAGAATGTAAAATTAGCTTTCGTCCAGTCCAATCTGCTGTCTAAAAAGAAAATAGGAAATTACTGGTGTGACTATGATTTCGAAAGAAAAACGCTTTATTTCAATTACAACTTATGCAGGGATCAGCAAGACAATCCCTTCGAAAAATTTAACAGTGAACTGTTTAACCTGATCGCTTTAAAACAACCCGAAAAAATTATCCTCGACCTGCGATACAATAATGGAGGCAATTCTGGGATTTTATATCCATTTATAGAAAAAATAAAAGACAGTTACCTCAATCGGAAAGGAAAGTTCTTTGTTCTGATCGGTAAACAGACCTTCTCGTCAGCCGTGATGAATGCGGTGGACCTGAAAAGAAATTCAACTGCCATTTTAATTGGTGAGGCGACCAGTGGTAATATCAACCATTATGGTGAAGTAAGGGGTTTTACGCTGCCCAAATCTAAAATAGTGATTGCCTATTCTACCAGATATTGGGAGAGCTGGAAAGGAAAGAAAGGGCCTCTAAAGCCGGATATTGATGTGAAGTATTCGATCAAAAACTATGTAAAAGGGAAAGACGAAGCATTGATGCAAGTGTATAAGAACTAAAAAAGTATACACTAAAATTGTTATTTTTGAATCAGACGCAATCACGATGACTCAAGAAGATAATAAGATTTTGCCAGAATTCGCTGGCTATAATGACAAATTCGATAAACAATATACCATCGGTCCTTTAAAATTCTGGATGTTACATACCTTCAGTATGGGGCTTTATTTATTTTGGTGGAATTATCAAGCCTGGAGATTCTTGTTTCAAAGAGATGAGTCTTACCGTAATGCAGCAATCAGAGTGATGTTTGGTGTTTTTTATTTCATCCCATTTTGTTACCAAGTATTGAAACTGGCCAAGGGTATGGGCTACCAACGCGATTTTAGTCCTGTCTTGATATACATACTAGTCTTCACCACAAGTCTTTTCTCGCTAATGCCAGCTCCCGCAGTTTTCATTTGGCTCCTTAGTGGTTTGTTTTTCCTGCAGCCACTTATGGCTTTTAATTTTGTGTTGTTGCAGTCTCCAAAAGTTAACGTAGTCACAAATACGAAGCTGACGATTACAGAAATTTTGATTTTGGTGTTTGGGGGGCTATTGTGGTTTGTAACGATTTTTAGCACAGTAGCTCTGCTAATTTTGGGTGATAATCCGGAATATCAATAGTGAAAGTTAGATGTCCTTTACCAGTTGGTTGACTGCCTTCTCTTTGCTGATGAACTTTTAGATATGTTATAAATGACCGGGGGTCATCCAAAGTCGTCCCAGAGTCGTCCGTGAGTCATTGCCTGGCCGACTGCGTCCTTCACCGTGCCTAGCTTCCTACTAGCCAGTTTCTAGTACAGAATAACTATCGCATGTAGTATGATGTGAAAATACGAATATTTTTTAAAAATTGCTTTTTTTGAAATTAAAAGCGTTCAGTAATTATTAATAATATATTTACAACCATGATGCTTTGCCATCTATAAAGTTTAACAAATACCAATTAGCGCTCCCATGCTTAAAAAACCTTTTTCTTTTAAAGGAAGAATCCGAAGAACGGAATTTTGGCTTACGATAATAATCTACTGGCTGGTCATTTTTGTGCTGGCCTATTTAGGCAATAACAACCCAGGAGGAACGGAAAGCTTAATTGGTGTGTTACTGTTGGCCGCATTGTTTTGGTTTATATTTGCTCAGTCCGCTAAGAGGTGTCATGACCTGGGCAGAACGGCCATTTGGATGTTTATACCTTTTTATTTCATTCGGATGCTTTTTATGGAAGGCGGAGTGCGAGCCAATAAATACGGAGCCAATCCCAAAGGTAGCAAAGACCGGAGATTACAGTTATGATTTATTTCTTCCTTGTCTTTCTGATATTGGCTTTTGTCATTTATACGATGATCAAAATGCTGCGCAATAAGAAGTTGTCCATTTATGAAAAGATCTATTGGTTTGCAATTATTTTATGTTTTCCATTTTTAGGAGCCGTTACGTATTTGCGGATGAATTTTAAAGAGTTTAGGATTTAGCTGCCCATATCATTTAGTATGACTATAGGCAAAACCTTATGACGATCAAATAATTGTCTATATTTATTGGAAAACAACGACCTTTGTCAAGTATAACGCTCACTCAACGACTAATAACGCTCTTATGTTTAAAAATCCTTTTTCTTTTAACGGCCGGATCAGACGGCTTGAGTTTGGACTCAGCTATTTAATTGTCATCGGGATCGCCATCGCGGTGATATTCGTGTTAAACGCCACAAGTACACGTGAGAACAGTAGTGTGACTGGCATTATTGTTTTGCTAACCTACATTCCGCTCGCGATGTTTTCATATGCTCAGGGTGTAAAAAGATGTCATGATATAGGCAAAGGCGGTACATGGCAGGCCATCCCTTTTTATGTGATCTGGATGCTTTTTGTAGATGGCGAGGTCGGACCCAATAAGTATGGAGAGAATCCGAAGGGATTGGTTTATGATGAAGAAGAAGGCAAGATTTTTTAGATCAAATTATTTTTATATTTCCCCTATGAATTTCAGATCAATTTACCCGACACTGTTGCTGACCCTTTTTACTGTGCTGGCTTATGGCCAAAAGATAGATACCGTTTATTATGATGCGGATTGGAAAGTGACCGCCAAGAACAATAGCAGCTATTACAGAATAGCGAAGACCATTGAGTCAGGCAAGCTATATGAGGTGGAAGACTTCTATAACTCTGGGAAGATCCAAATGAAAGGAAGTTATTCTTCTCTTGTTCCTGAAATAAAAAATGGTGTATTTACATGGTATCACGACAATGGGAATCCGAAGTCAGAAGTTGTATATGAAAATAATATATCAAAATCTACTAAATATTGGAAGGAAGACGGGACGCCGCAAACAGAAGCTGAAGCTACTTTAGAAAAACAGCCCTCTTATCCCGGTGGAATAACAAAGTTGTACAAGTACATTGGTAAGAACTTTGTCTATCCGCCGTCTTTGGCAAAAGCCAGGCCTAAGGGAACCATTATCCTGACTTTTGTTGTAGATAAGGAGGGCGGAATATCAGATGTAGAAGTTACACAATCTGTTCATCCGCTTATGGACGCCGAGGCGGTCCGGGTTATAAAAGATATGCCAAAGTGGGAGCCGGGAATCCAGTACGGTAAACCAGTGCGGGTAAAATACACCATCCCAATCAAAATGGGTTAAGTCAAAACACGATGCGCGCTATACAATCATCCGTCTTACTTTTAATGGCATTGCTGCTTTCATGTACTGCCAAGACCCAGATCAAAAACCCAGGCTTTGACGAACCTCAGGTTGATACCATTGCAAACTGGAAGGTAATGCCTAAGGAAGGTTATACCGCCTCGCTTGATGCGACCGGGAAACATGCCGGTACCTCTGCCATGAAGCTCAGCTCGAAAGCAAATGCACCGGGGAGCTTTATGTCCTTTTCACAGCATGTACCGATTCAGGTGCAAGGGTTAACAAGAGTCGCGGTCACGGCCTATATCAAGGCCGTGGATGTCAGGGACGAAGCAACGATTTGGTGCCAGGTGCTGGACGAAAACGGTAAAATGATCGGGTTCGAAAATCTAGGAACACTGGGCATGAAGGTCTCCGGAAGTTTGGACTGGCAAAAATTTACACTGCTGCTGACGGTAAATGAAAAGGCAAGAAAACTCAAATTGGGTGGTTATTTGGGCGGAACGGGTACGGCCTGGTTTGACGATTTTCAGATGGAAGAATTAGATCCGGATAAGTCCCCTGCAGCGGCACCTGTTCAGGCTTACATCCGTGAGTTTATCGACATCGTGAAGCAAAATTCTATATTTACCGATTCCTTAAACTGGCCTTTAATTGAAAAAAACGTTGCCACACTGTCCGCAGGAGTGAATACAACGGCAGCGGCACGACCGGTGATCAATCATGTGATGGAATATTTGAAAGCTGCCGGCGACAACCATTCGTTCATTCAAGAGAAAGTCGCTGCACAACGCTATACCAAAGAGAATTCAAACCCAGCAAAACCAGAAAGCAAGCTAATTTCCGGAAGTATCGGCTATGTTTCCGTTCCGGGCTTCAGTTCCACCAACAGAAAAGTTTCCGTTGAATTTGCGACCACCATTCAAAATATGATCCGTCACCTGGATACTGAAAATCAGATTAAAGGATGGGTGGTCGATTTGCGCGAAAATACAGGTGGCAATATGTATCCTATGATCGCCGGACTTGGTCCGCTAACAGGGGAGGGAACCTTAGGATACTTTATCAGCAGGGCCGATAAAAAAGAGGTAATTAGCCCCTGGTTTTACAAAAAGGGCGGCGCTGGTGCTGGTTCTGGGTCCATTGTGCAGTTGGCAAAGCCTTATTCCTTAAACAATAAAGCTGTTAAGGTGGCGGTGCTGATCGGCCCGTACACAAGCAGCAGCGGTGAGATGACCGCCATTTCCTTTATTGGTAAAAAGAATGCCAGACTATTCGGAACGCCAAGCGGGGGTTACACCACGGGGAACGTGAGTTTTAAGCTCGCTGACGGTTCAAATCTGTTGCTGGCCTCCAGTTATACTGCCGACAGAAACAAGAAGCGATATTTGAAGAAAATCACGCCTGATGTAGAGGTTAGCAGTGCTTCCGGACAGGATGATGCCGTACTTAAAGCCGCTGGGGAGTGGCTAAATGGAAAATGACCTTTAGCTTTTTTTGGAACTTATTGCCAAGCGCGTAAAGCACGGAATGGTCGAACGACAGAAACAGATTTAGTAAAACTGATTATTATGATTATATTCGTGTTGCATGAGAAATTGTAAATGAATATGAATTCAGTAAAAAAATTTACAACGTTTAACGAATTGAAATCTGTTGAAGACAAAACAGTTATTCATGAACGAAGTGTTGAAAAACATCATGATTTTGAAAAGTTCATATTGAGCGTTGGTAAAGCAAAAGTTCTTCAAAAAAATCAAGCTAAATCTAAACGATAAGAGATGTCGGAAGATCTTAGAGATACTTTGCTGACAGTTTGTACATTGCTGGAAAAACACAAAGTTCAGTATATGCTCATTGGCGGAACAGCTGTTGCACTTCACGGTTATTACAGGATGTCAATGAATAGTGCCGGAACATTAGCCGATAAGCCTGATATTGATCTTTGGTTTGAGCCAAGTTATGAAAACTACTCGCTGATTTTGAAAGTAATTGAAGAGCTGGGGCAAGACATCACTGATTTCAAGAATGAGCAAAATCCAAACCCACGTAAGTCTTTTTTCAAGCTTGATTTTGACAATTTCTCGCTAGACATCTTACCCGAAATAAAAGCTAGCATCAGATTCTTAGAAGCCTATAAAAGAAAAGAGACGGTTGAATTCGGAGATACCTTAATTCATTTTATGAATTATTCTGATTTAATTGAGGACAAAAAGGCAACAGCGCGAAAGAAAGATCTGGAGGATGTTATTCAATTAAAAAAACATAAAGGTGAAGCTTAAAAATTAGCCCGTGTACCCCGCAGTCAACTATTCTAATCCTACTCTACCGTAAACGGACAAATCATATTTCAAATTAAGAAGATTGTTGATCCACGGCCCATGCTTTTAAAGAAGCCTGGAGTTCTTCTTCTGTTTCTGGTAACTGAATCTTCAACGAACGATCTACTCTGGCCTGAACGCTCTCCACAAAGGGCTTGAATTCGTTGTTGTATTTCGCGAAAGCAACTTGATGATCTTCATTGGCATTAAGCGCTTTGGCTAAAAGAGCTGCACCCTGCATCGCCAGGCTGGTACCCATTCCGGTGAAAAAGCTGGGCGCATAGGCAGCGTCACCAATTAGCGCGATCCGGCCCTGAGTCCAGTCCGGCATCTGGATCTGGCATGCTTCATCGAAATAGAGATCATCGGCGCTGAGCATGGCGTCTAGAATTTGCGGGATCTTCCAATTGTTGTTGCCAGCAAAGTAGTCTTTTAAAATTTGCTTTGGCTGCTCACGGTCGCGGTAATTCCAGTCCAGTTTGGGTGCCCGGAAGACCAGGATCGTGTTCAAGGCATGTTCGAATTGATAGATTACGGCCTGCTTGCCCAGTTCCCGGTAGACAATTCCAGTGGATTCATGTCTGCCTGTTTGGATCTGATCTGCGGCAGCGAATCCGAAGTAGACACCCAGAGATTTCTTATAGGCTTCCTCAGGGCCAAACGCCAGTTTTCTAACCAGGGAATGCGTGCCGTCGGCTCCGAAAACAAAATCATAAGATTCATTTTCACTTTTTTCGAAAGTTACCGCCACATGATCTTCGTGCTGCAACAATGTCGATATGCTATTTCCAAAAATGATTTTTACTTCATTCTTTGGAATCGCGTCGTAGATCATTTTGACCAGAAGGCCCCGGTGGATTTCGATATCACCCTGGTATTCCGCCAAGCTGTTGATGGCAAACTTCACGATCGTTTGGTCATTGGCGTCGACGATCTCATCGGTGTGCAGCAGTTCGTTGGCTTTAATCTGGTCGTAGATGCCCATCTCTCGGGCGACATCCAATGCCCCGCCGCGTACGTCGATGGGTGAACCGGCTGTCCGGAGTTCCTGACCCATTTCCACTACGGTTACCTGGTAACCAAATTTATTTAACCAGTACGCCAGGGTTAGGCCTGCAAAGCTGGCACCGGATATTAAGACTTGCTTTTTCATTGTTTTCTATTTTAATATGTTCATGAATCTGTTAACACTGCAAAACTAATTGTAGCTTTACAAGTAAAATATTCGATTAGCTAGTATTTTTAGTCGTAAAAATGAATAAGGAAACGGAAAGATCTGTTGATAGCGATATTGCCCGGTTTGCCGACAGGATCGGGGTGGTTTTAGAAGATGTCATGCAGCATTTTGAGGTGAACTTCTTTAAAGGGTTCACCTTTCTGCCGGATATGGCCATGCACTTCGGGTCGTTCCTGACCACGAGTGATTTTACGCGTGTCACCGGGCAGTCGGATATGAAAGATGCCATTGGGTTTATCTTTCACAACATCTTTGAAGATGCCGGGATCGGTGGAACAGGTCAGGCTAAAGCAAGCAGTCCAATGGAGCCGCCCTATGTGCGGATCTTTCCTTTTGCCATTCGTCAAACCCTGCTCTTCAAAAAAGGCAATCAGGTGTCGCATGTTTCCATCAGCGTCAGTGCGGAGTATTTGAAGTCTTTTTTGAAGGAAGAGGCGGAGCACTTTGCCTACCTTTTTGATAGTGCGAATCGTTTCTGGATTGAGGAACTGATGACCGATGACATTTTACGCACCGTAAATGACCTTGTGAAAAGGGAAGAGCCAGGCGCAATGAAGAGTTTTTATTACAAGATGAAGGCCATGGAATTGCTTTTCTACCTGTTTGAAAGTTTGAAAAAGCGTGAAAGCCCAGCAGAGCTAAAACTGAATGCAAAAGAGATCCAGGCGGTTTACCAGGTCAGGGACAAAATTGTTTCTTCACTGAGCCGGCCGAGCCCCATTGCAGAGTTGAAACAAATTGCAGGGATGAATGAGCTGAAGCTGCGCAGAATTTTTACGCAGGTATTTGGCATGGGGATTTACGATTACTATCAGCATTTGCGAATGAAAGAAGCTGCAAGACTGTTGCGGGAGGAAAGTCTATCGGTGTCTGAGGCGGGCTATCAAATGGGTTTTGATAACCTGGGTCACTTTACAAAAGTATTTGAAAAGCACATTGGTAAAAAGCCAAAGAAGTACGTGCAGAGTTTTACTGGCAAGTCATGCCATTAAGACATGGGAACTGGCTTTGTGCCTATTTTAGGTTGAGCGAATTCTTTTTGAAATATCTGTAAGCCCATCTAATCACCAGGAATAGCAATACGATGTTGATTATAGGCAGCAGCGTGATGAGAATGGAATGGAGCGTTGAGTTCATTCTGCAATTTAATAAAATTTCTTTATTCTCAGAAGTAAATGGTAGATAGCCTGAATTTTACTTTCCTGAAGATTTAACCGCTATGCGAATGACATTGTTATTTGCGCTATTATCAACATAATATTCATTTCTACTTTCAAAATCCGTCTTCTTGTAAGATATTTTGTTCACAATTGTTGTTTAATTGATTTTTATTAATAACATTTACACTAACCGAACAATACCTGTAAAAATGCAATAAGGGAATTGCATTGCTTGAGCTGCGAAGTCGTGATGATTTAATGCAGTCTGGCAGATTAGATTAACGCTTAAACTCAACCTTTTTTTTCTGGTCGTGAATGCTGCGCTATGCGTCTGTTTTAGCAATTTTTTATATGCAGGTTTTTGTGGGTTGAATAGTATTTAACTAAAAACACCGGAGGACTTAAATGTTTCAAAATCCTTTTTCTTTTGATGGCCGGATCAGACGGCTGGAGTACGGGCTGAGTGCCCTTATTTATTTTGTATATGTTGTTATCGCTATTGTATTAATGGGGGTATTTGGACTCATGACTGAGTCTGGTGGAAACGAAGAACTGCTCTATTTCTATTTGATTTGTTCTCCAGCAATTTATTTCTATTTCGCACAAGGTGCTAAAAGATGTCACGACCGAAATAATAGCGGCTGGTATATGTTTGTTCCGTTCTACGGTTTTTGGATGCTTTTTGCAGATGGAGACATAGGGCCTAATGATTATGGCGACAACCCAAAGGGCTTGGTTTATGATGATGAAGAGGATACCAATGTGCCATCGATAGACGATGTGGATGAAGATGGAATTATAAAATCAGAAAAGAATAGGGAATTTTAACACTGTCAATAAATGAAACGTGAGTATAAATTAATACTGGCGGGTTTTGCAACTATTGCAGTCTTCGACGCCATTAGTTCTATTGCCTCCCGAGAATTTGATTTAAGTTACACCTACGTAGCCATCATATCCTGCCTCATTTATGGCAGCTTTGGTTATCTGGGAACTAAAGGAAGCAAGATAGAAAAAGGACTGACTATTGCCGCAATGGCTGGGCTATTTGACGCGACAGCTGGCTGGGCGATTTGCGTTTTTTTCAAAGCAAAAACAGGTATTGTTTACTTTGACTTTACTCCGATGAACCTTGTCTTTACCATTGTCTTCGACATTGTACTCGCCGCATTTTGTGGACTGGTGGGAGGAGGAATCGCTATGGTTTTAAAGAAGCATAAACGTACTGAAGTGGAAACATACATAAACTAAATATTGAAATTAACGCGTCATGATGTTTAAAAATCCTTTCTCTTTCAGTGGCCGCATCAAAAGGCGGGAATACATGTTCAGCTTGATGTTTTTCGCAGCTTAATATCAGATCCCTTATCGGACAGAACAGCGATGATGTCATTTGTCTAGAATTAAAATTACAGTAAGGATATTATTTACTTTCAAAGCCGCATAATGTCCTGCCATTTTCCTTGGCACTACTCATTGTCGTTTCCGTCACACCATCTCTACAGTTGCTTAGCGATGGGCAATTGGGATTTAAATGGTATCGTTTTGCAAGCGTATTTTTACAGGTGTAAACTTTCGTCCTGCCTGTAGAAAAATAAGCTCCACTACCTACTAAAACAATTATGCCAGTTATTAAAATTAATTTCTCGTATAAAGCGTTTCCTTTCTTAGTCTTTCCTCCACCTTCCCGGCTGTTATCACCATTTTTAGTTTCGCCACCCGTGGTTTCATTTGCAGGATCATTTGGAGGTGTTGCATCTGGTGTGCTAGAACTGCCGGCAGTTTCCTCACGTACGGGTGAATCGAAATCTTCAACGGCAGTTTTACCATAAACATAAGGCCTAGGTCTAAAATTTATCAGTATGGCAAGAAGATAAATATTCCTGTCGTCTGTATTGCCCTCTTCAGCATCATCCTCCAGTGTTCTCAAGAAAGTATTCAACGGCCTACATTTATCCGTGCCTTCTGTTCCAGAATTTTTAATTGCTACAATGTATTCTGTTAAATTATTCTTGGGTCCAAAAAATGACCTAATTGTATCAAGATCTTTTTCTAAATACTTATGCTTATCAACTAAGACAAAAAGAAGCTCCCGCTTTATATGTGCCGGCGTCGGCCGTTCCAAATTAGAAGACAAATCGCCATTATCTCTTAGCCTTTTGTAGGCAAGAATTACATATTCTTTGTATTCGCTGAAATGCATTACCCCCATAATATATAATAAAAGTAAATGGAATTTCCGGAATCCTGTTACGGTTTTCCGGATTTCTGTAGGATTTATAGGAAATACCGGATCTGCTTTAGATTCAGGACTTTCGACACTTATACATTTGCCTAAGAAATCAGTTCAAGTTGGAGGTTTCGGCAATAGTAGACAAGTAATTCTGAAACCCGCTGTCCATTCCTT
>JAZKCT010000067.1:0-13899 GCA_040387995.1 Bacteroidota bacterium
AACAACAAGAAAAAAATTAATTAACACAAAACATTCCAACAGCAAAACTGTTTACTGCAACCCAAATTCACCTATTTAAACCATTTATCTTCCCCTATTGATAGCGATTTACAATATCGTATAAACGGGAATTAAATCCGTGACCCTCAAAATTTGACTAGCTGAATGGCTTAAATATTAACTAGCTTCCGTAGTTAACCTATATGTCTTCCCTTTATTAGAGCTGAAGCTAATGGTATAACCAATAGTGGAGCGCTGACTTTTTAGATTTAAACCTTCTATTGCGAATGGCTGACTTGCTCTAACGGTGCAGATTCCGCCTATATTGGAATGTATTTTAGCAGCTTTTAATTCCCCGCTACTCCATTCAATGTCAACACTAAAATTCCCTTTGGCTACAATACCTTTCACCGCGCCATCTTTCCAGGCATCAGGTAATGCTGGCAGTAAATGTATTTCATTGTTCTGGCTCTGCATCAGCATCTCAATTACACCGGCGGTACCAGCAAAATTGCCGTCAATTTGAAATGGAGGGTGCGCATCAAACAGGTTAGGATACACGCCACCACCGCCGTTGTAATTCGCATCATTTTCTTTCGTAAGTCTCAGTTGATTTCTAAACAGCTTGTAAGCATGGTTGCCATCTAAAAGTCTGGCCCACATATTTACTTTCCAGGCAAGGCTCCAGCCGGTACCATCATCTCCACGCATTTCCAGCGTTTTTCTTGCAGCATTTGCCAGCTCGGGCGTTCTTAAAGGCGAAATTGCATTTGAAGGATGCAGTGCATATAAATGAGAGGTATGCCTATGGTGCGGATCTTCATCTTCAAAATCCTTGTACCATTCCTGCAACTGACCTTTGCTACCAATTTTAAAAGGAAACAATCTTTCAGTAGCTTTTTTAACAGTATCCCTGAAATCTTTGTCCATATTTAACACCGTTGATGCCTCCATCGTATTGTTAAACAGATCCCTGATGATCCCCATATCCATCGTGCTGGCTATGGTAATAGCCCCCGTCTTTTTACCATCATAGTAATACTTGTTTTCCGGTGAGGTTGAAGGCATGGTCACCAGGTAACCGTCTTTATCTTTTTGCAGCCAATCCAAAGAAAACAAAGCAGCCTGTTTTATAATTGGATAGACTGTTTTGAGGTAGTTCTTGTCGCCGGTAAACTGGTAGTGCTCCCACAAATGCCTGCTCAACCAATTGGCACCCATATACCAATTGGCCCACATTGGATCGCCCCTACCCAAATCGCCTACCGGATTGCTCATTGCCCATATATCAGAGTTGTGGTGTACTACCCAGCCTCTTGCCCCATAATAACTCCTCGCGGTTTCAGTTCCATTTACCGACAGGTTTTTAATCAGGTCATTTAAGGGCGAGAAAAATTCCGAAAGGTTAGCCGTTTCAACCGGCCAATAATTCATCTGTACATTAATATTCGTGGTATAATTGCTGCTCCATGGAGCCCTCAATTCCTTATTCCAAATCCCCTGCAAGTTGGCCGGTGCATCTTTAGTGCGTGATGAAGACATCAGTAAATACCGCCCATACTGGAAAAATAAGGCTTCCAGTTTTGAATCCTTTTTACCTTTTGCATATTCCTCTAATCTTTTGTCTGTTGGATTTGCCGACTGATCCTGCTCTCCAGGATTAAGATTCAAAGAAACACGGCTAAAGTACTTTCTAAAATCCGCCAGATGGGCCTTTACCAGCTGACCGTAGCTTTTACCAGATGATTTGGAAAGATGGGCTTCAGCAAGCTGGCGCTCATCTTTACCTTCGCTGTCCGGACATTTATCAAAGCCATTAAAACTTGTAGCGGCTGATACCAGTAAAATTACCTCAGTTGCATTTTCTATCGTAATGCCCCGATCAATAGTGTTGGTAATGGTTCCGTCTTTTATAACAGGCTTAATGATGGTTTCAAAACGCATACCGCGACAACCCGCAGTATCCTCATAAATGATAGGTTCCTTGTTATAACCTACATAATTTGGATCCACGTGCGCAGGTGCTTTCCCGTTCAATATCAGCGAATATTCACTAACCCTGCGTTTATTTGGCAGCTTGCTTTTAGTGTCTACAACAACAGATAATTTGTTTGGCTGACTGGCAGAAAGTCTGATTACAATACATTCTCCGGGGGCAGAAGCAAATACCTCTCTTTTATAAGTTACGCCAGCTACATCAAAAGAAGTGGTGGCAATACCGTTTTCTATATTTAACTCCCTATGGTAATTTGTAGGTTTATCAGCAGCAAAGTCTTGTTTTAAAATTAAGTCGCCAAGGGGCATATAGCTCTCACTATACAAGCCCTGCATCTTTTTGCTGAGGTTATAGGCTTTATTGTAATCTCCTCTAACCAATGCTTCCCTGGTAAATGCCAAATTCTCAAAGGCATGTGGATTGGTGTTTTTTGATACCGGACCACCGCTCCAAAGCGATGCCTCATTGAGTTGAATCAACTCTTCGTCCACCTTCCCAAAAACCATTGCCCCTAATCTGCCATTTCCGATAGGCAAAGCCTCCGTCCACATTACCGCCGGTTTGGTGTAATGTAGTTTTAAATCCTGTTGTCCGCTAACTTCTAAACCGCTTACAAGTAAAAGGCCTATAGCGATTGTGCTTCTGAAAGAAATCATAGTTTAAAGGGCTGTTGTTTTAAATATACACGGAATCATAAAAGTTGCTTTTGCATTTTATCAAAAATACAGCAGTTGGGGCAGATTATATTTGACCTCAAAAGACTTTCTCTTTACCAAATCAGACATTCAAGATACCAATAACACAATGCAAATTTCTGTTAGATACCAATCCATACTAGTAACTTACCAATTGCAAGTTGATCCGGCGGTGAACAAACTGGATGTTTACAGAAAAATAGACTTATGAAGATATCGCTTTTAACATTTTTTATTGCTTGCTTGTGCAGTTTCGATTCATTTGCCCAACCAAACGAGGTTGTTGATACTGCTCAAATTAAACCAGCTGAAATATTAAAGAATGAAGATAACTACGTATGTGGTTGGAATAAAAGAAATCATACCGCAGAATATTTTAGATATTTTTTTCAAATTCGAGAATTCGGGGTAGATACGTATGAGGGACTAACGGTTACAATTAAGGAGACATCCCATAACGCTATCTATCATGTTTACCTTCAAAACCTAAAAACCAAAGAACTTGAATTCATCTCTAATAAATGGGTGGAAGATAAGTCAAAGCATGTTGCAAAGCTATTTGTCGACGTAAAGTATTTTAAAGACGCTACGGAATTTAAATTGCTTATCATCCCAACCCTAAAAACGGCTACAGGTGTAAAACATATAACAAGTAAATCGGTAAAAATCTTTAATGCTGCAGCTTTCTTTGCTCGTGGTCAGTATTCCCGTGAGGTTAGAAGATTGATTGGCAATGCACTTACCTTGCTCATACTGGTTCCCCCAATATTCTTCAACATTAGGAATATGAAGAATGTAAAAGCCGAGAAAGAAAAAGAAAAAGCCCAGCTTCAGCTTGATGCAGTTCGTTCTCAATTAAACCCGCACTTTCTATTCAATGCACTGGCTGGTATTCAAACCCTAATGAACACCAATCAAACAGAACAGGCCAATAGGTATTTAGCGCGGTTTGCCAGACTAACCAGAGCGGTATTAAAAAGCACAGATCTCATTAGTCTGGATGAAGAGCGTAACTTACTGGACGATTACCTTCAAATGGAGCAATTGAGGTTCAATTTTAAATATGAGATAACAACAGATCCTAATCTCGATCTCGATAATGTGGAAATACCCTCCATGTTATTGCAGCCATTTATAGAAAATGCTGTAAAACATGGCGTCGCTAGTTTAAGTAGCGATGGACTAATCAATATCGCTATCTTTGAAAATTATACGGACCTCGTTCTTAGAATAGAAGATAATGGAAAGGGCTTTGACACCCTCAGATTTTCTGAAGGTTTAGGTTTCAATTTAAGTACCAAACGGGTAGCGCTTTTAAACAAAATCTATAAAAAAGATCCAATTCTTTTGAGCATGGAATCCAAACCAGGAAAAACAACAATAACCATAACTTTGACCAAATGGCTCTAATGTATGAAAGCGATCATAGTTGATGATGAACCTGCCAATGTAAAAAATCTTACCATTTTGCTTGACAAGTATTGTCCGCAGGTAGAGATTTTAGGTTCTGCAAGCAATAATCAGGATGCACTCTCTCTTTTTGAAGCAGATAAACCACACCTTATTTTTCTGGATATCCAGCTGGATAACGATACCGGTTTCAATTTGCTCAAGCTGCTCCCGAAGAAAGACTTTGAAGTGATCTTTGTAACCGCCTATGATCACTACGGCATACAGGCGATCAAATTTGCGGCATTAGATTACATTTTAAAACCGATTGATATTGATGAACTGGTGTCTGCAGTAAATAAGGCAGAAGTTAAGCTGAAAGAGAAACTACAAACCATGCAGTTGGATTTTTTGGTGAATCACATCAAACGAGATCAGGCTGTACCCCTCAAAATTGCTTTACCGCAGCAAAAAGAAATCATATATATGTTGCTAAGTAATATTGTGCGCTGCGAAGCAGCGGGCACATATACGTTCTTTTACCTGCAAAATGGTGAGAAGATATTGGTATCTAAAGTGCTTAAAGAGTATGCGGAACTTTTGGAGTATAATGGATTTATAAGAACGCATCAAAGCCATCTGGTAAACCTCACATTTGTAAAAAGCTGGTTAAAAGAAGATGGAGGCATGCTGCTGCTAGAAACTGGAGAGAAAATACCCGTATCCAGACCACATAAAGACAAGGTTAAACACCAGTTAACAGGAGCAACTTTGTAAGCTCACCACGCCGATTACACTCTGTTCAAAACAAGCTATTTTTCATCCATAGCCCTCCAAAAAACGCCCCTAAAATGATAGACCTATCCTGTAACTAATCTAAATGCTGGAGACATGGTCTCCTGATCTGCGCGGGAGATCCCCAATCTCGATGCTAATACTCGCCAATCCTCAGTTACCAAGACGATTTCATCGAGAATTTTATCCATCTGGTCGTGATTAAGCTGAAAAAATTGACCAACACTTTTAGCTAGCTCGAAATCCAGCGCGTTATTATCCATATCAACATTTAAAGCCAGCCCGTCTTTATCTATTGATGGATTAATATCATAGGCGGGGGATAATCTCCAACCCTTTTCTTCCAGCAGAAATCCGTGGTTTCTAAAATGATCGTCGGTATTGGAGATCGCCATATGAAACACTATCCGCCTCCATAATTGATGTAAGTCCTCCTCTATGTTTGAGCCATAATTTTGTATAAATTCTGCTATTTCAAGGTAACTTGGAGTGACGTCTCTAATGGTATCTTCACTGTTGCCAGTCATGGTCATTGCTGATGCAAAATGAATACGATGCTCTGCTTCCCTATCAAACCGTCTCGACAAAAATGTATGATATGGCCCCCTTACCTTTTCAAGAGTGCAAATAGGCATATTGATTCCTGCTCTGCAGGCCAGTTCGTATGCCAGGTATTCCCATGCTGCTTTGTCAGTTGTGTCGGCTTTTGAAGGAAACTTTGCAATACATAGGTGACCATTTAAGTCAATAACATTTGCTTTCGGCCGAGCTCCGCCCAACGATGATCCGGGCGCAAAAAGAATTGGAATCCATTCATCCCCATTTTTTCCATCCTCACCTTCTTCATATGCTTGAACACTGGCCTGTAGCTCCCGCAAATGCGTTATTGGTGGGGTTGGATTATCCTTGTTATCATCTAGAAAAGGACCGTTCGGGTCCAATTTGAATCGGAGTGCGCCCATTCTTGAAACATCGTGGACGCCTAACAAGAAATCAATCTCATATAGTTTTGGTGTTGACTCTCCTTTTACGAGAGCCATTTGTGCAGCACGGCGAAGCATGAGCTTTCTCCCCCATGTATCTGGCATTGAATCCATAAATACACCAAAATTGTCTTTTTTATCCGGATATTGAGTTCCTGAATATAATCCAATTTCGGGATCCAGTAAGAATACCTGATCTGACTTTAGCCAGTCTTTATCATACTCAAAACCGAATATTCTGCTCCCTTTACTTTGCTGTGCAGATATTACACCTATGCATTTCGGGGCACCCATACCCTTCCAATGAGCATACAGCCATATGTCTGTTTTCCTTGCTGCCATTAGGTTAACAGATCTAGATCCTGAAGTTTTCTGCCAAGTTCATCATCGACAGCAAGTTTAAGGAAGTCCTCCTGTAAATTCAATGCCCTGAGTACATTGAAATAAGCCCCCATAGATACACTAGGATCACCCCGCTCTATTTTCCGAAGGGTTACCCTTTCAATGGCCGCACGTTCAGCAAGCTGAATGGCAGTTAGTTTCCTACGTTTTCTGGCCAGCTTGATATTCTCACCAAGCTGATCCCAAATTTTTTGATACTTGGGAAAGACTACAACCTTCCTTGACTTCATAATGGATATTATTATATCCAAATATAACTAAAATAGATATAATAATATCCATTTCAGGCAACTAATGAACTGTTTAAATTATAAAAGCCTCTAGATTGTCATCCAAAGGCCTTTACTTAAAATCATTTTATCCGATATAAATAATCGAATAATCTTCCCATGTTATTCCCAGGGTGGGAAAAATTTTGTGGTCCCGACGATACAGAACTTGAACTATTCTATAGATGACCTACGTAATGCAGCAATCTCTATATCCTCTACATCCTTAGATGGAGGAAGCAATGGAAGATCACTAAAAGGCTTAGCTCTATCATAGTTCATACACGTGTTCGCTTAATGGTTAAAAACTGGACATATATGTAAATTAAAGCATAAATATGAAAGTATCAACTACACATGTTCATATTCTTGCAAATATTGGACACATCACACGTATATGTCCAGTTTTAATGACTAATTCTCTATATGTGGTACTCCAGATTTTCCAGCCAATGTTTTATCTTGCAGCATCTAAATAAAAGCGCCCACAATGAAAAAAACATCTTTATTAGCCGTCCTGATACTCGGAATGTATCAGTATTCGGCTGCACAGGAAAAAATCAGCTTCAACGTGAAAGTAGGGTTATCCATGTCCAACTACCTCTTGAAAGCCGAGAACCGCTCCGGTGTTCAGGGATCGAATCTAACCTCGTTTTTTGCAGGAGTCTCCGCAAGTTTGCCTTTAGGAGAAACCGTATCATTTGAGCCCGGACTGACCGTCATCGGAAAAGGAACACGTGAAAAGGAGTCGGGCAGCCTGACACAGGGCGGCGTCACCACAACCAGGATTAGCGACTCAAAGCTGGCGCCCCTTTACCTTGAGGTTCCCCTGAACCTGCTGCGAATCCTCAAAGTCGGCAGCGGGCAGTTGTTTTTTGGAGCCGGGCCTTACATCGGCTTTGGAATCGGCGGCAAATACAAAATCGACTATTCGGAAAAGACTACAAGCGGATCAAACGTCTCCGAAATGGGCGTTAAAGAGGAGGGCAAAATTATTTTTGGTGGTACGGAAGCACAGGACATGAAAGGAATCGACTTTGGCGTAAACGGACTGGCAGGCTACCGGCTGGCTAACGGTTTCGGTGTGCAAGTCGGATATGGTCTGGGATTATACAACGTGGCTATTGACCGGGGAGATCAGATCAAATCGTACAACCGTTCAATTACTGTCGGCCTTTCTTACCGTTTCTGAACCAACCTTATAACCAAATCTGTTAAGACTTAGACTGGCATTCTGGCCTAAGTCTTAATCCCCATATACTTTTTTTGCCTGAATTCAGTGCAATTTTAAATATTCGCAACAGAAATAGCTATCAGCCCATCAACAACCGGACAGATAATAAATTGCGAGAAAATGTGACTAAACGACTCAGGAAATTCCCAATCTCCACCCCCTAATTCTTCTCACGCCGAACTGATCTTTTTTTAATCCACTGAACCTCTTATTTTTAACGAACCTTTCATGTATTCAAACCTATAAAAACCGACTTAGCAAAGGCAGTACTTTCCATCCCGCGGGGCGGGATCTCATGCCTCAGTGTGAACTGTACTGCTCATGTTCGGCGTATATTTTTTTTCTGAACGGATACTGATTTTTCTTTCTTAGGTGGCCGCTTGGGCAACTCTGCGCATATCCATATGAAAAGCCGTAAATATGCCGCCTAAATGTCGCAGTCACCCCCGCCCTCTTGCTGGCAGAAGATCGTAACTTTGTGAAAGAATTATATAGAACCACTAGCAACCTATTTCAATCCTATGAAAAAAACAGTGCTGTTTATACAGGGAGGTGGTGATGACGGATACCGAGCGGACGCCGTAATGGTCAAACTGCTGAAGAAGGTTTTGGGAGAAACTTACGAAGTGCTTTATCCTGAAATCGCATCTGACGAAAATGCCCAGGATTTCGGCTGGCCCTTACAGATCGGCCAGCAGGTTGCTGCCTTAAATGTGGGTTCAGTGGTAGTTGCCCATTCCCTGGGCGCCTCGATGCTGCTTAAATACCTCTCTGAACATACGGTTTCGATTAAAGCGGCTGGCATTTTCCTGCTCGCTGCCCCCTTTTGGTCGGGAAATGAAGCTTGGAAAGAAGGGCTAAAACTGAAAGCGGACTTCGCCAAGCAACTTCAGGAAAGCGACCGGCTCGTTTTTTACCATTGCAAAGATGATCAGGAAGTTCCTTCCCATCACCTGGATCTCTACCGGCAACAGCTGCCCGGCGCGACATTCAGGGAGTTTGAAACAGGCGGACACCAGTTCAAGGATTGCATCGATGCAGTCAGCGGGGACATTAAAGACGTAATTTTATGAAAACCCATGGACCGGATTCATCACACTGGTCACCAGCAGCCAACCTACGAGGTTCTACCTGCCAAACCGATTACTGAATGTAAATCCCGGTATCCTACTAGTAAATGCAAGTCACCATTAAGGCACACCAATTAATCTGTAATATATTCCACTAAACCCATCTAAACACAAAGCGCTTTATGAAAATTAACATTCTCTTGTTCCTGCTCATCTCCGCCTTTACCGGCTTTGCACAAACCAATGTATACACGTTCAATAATGGCGTCGTCTATACGGAAAAACAGATGATAGGCTTTATCGACACGGTAGAGCGGACAACACCGAAGCGCTACCAGGTTGTGCCGGTCATCTATCACAAAGTTGTCCGAAAGGATACCGTGCTGAATTATCTCGTATTTACCACAGATAACCTGAACGGGCATTCCCGCAAACCCATAAAGATTATCTACCAGCAGGATTCCCTCTTTTTACTGCTCAATAAACCGCTGCCGGAATTTGAACTGACGGACCTGAACGGGGAAACCATTTCTTCTGCAACTTTGCGAGGCAGGCCGACCCTAATTAACTTTTGGAATACGCTTTGCGGGCCCTGTATTGCAGAGATGCCACAGCTCAGTAAGTTGAAAGACAAATATGGTAACCAGATGAACTTTTTATCGGTTACCGATGACCAGTCGAAGGATATCGACTTGGCCGGATTCTTAAAAAATAAGGGATTCAATTATCCGGTACTGGAAAACGGCGGCGATTACAAGCACCTGCTCAAAATTACCGCTTTGCCCCGAAACATATTTCTGGATAAGGATGGCATAGTGAGATACATCCAGGGCAATTATCCGGTTGACCTGCAGCGAAATGAGATTCCCGCAGATAGTCCTGATAATTACTTCACAAAAATTGTCAATAGACTTATAGACGCATCCAAGTGATGTAATTTGCCGTTTAATCCATTCTAGTTACACAGACAAACTTTTCTGTAGCGGTTTCTATGTTTTTTAAGGCATTGGGAATCTTCGGGTTATTAGTCGAAACCAGATTTCGGTGTTTCTTGTGCTATAACATAAAACTACCTTCTCACCGATTTCCTAAATTTAGAAATATAAAGGTAGCTAGGCTGGCCACTAATTTAATGCTTTATCGATTTTAGCTTTTATTTTGTAATTACCAGTCTCACTAGAGAACCTGCCATAAACAATTGCTGGATGGATATTTTTAGTAGCAGCAAATGCTTTTACAAAACTCTCCTTATGAATTTTTGCTTCGCTCGTTAGCATAAAATCCTTCCAATCATTAATTGGTATTAAGGTGTTTTTAGAAAAATCGTTCGCTTCCATCTCTTCAACACTTTTAGCATATTCAATCTCATTTTCTAAATCGATAAATTCCGCATTGTTGTTGTTAACTAAATGCAAAAAGATATGGCCAAGTTCGTGTAAGATAGTGAAGGCAAAATTATCAATTCTTTTATGCCTTAAACTTATACCTATAGCGGGATTACCATTGCTCCAAAAAGCAATACCATCGACTGCACATTTTTCTGGATGTTGTTGAATAATTAATTTAATCCCATAGGTAGATAAAATTGCCTTTGTTAATTCAATAGTATTTTTATTCTCTTTGAAAACCTGTTTTAATTCTAACAATAAGTTTTCACGGCAGGCAATATTAAATGGAGCCGCTTTTATTTGTAATGATTTATAGTGGACCAATTTAACCCAGCCAATCACATTAACTTTATCGACCGTTAGTTTTTCAGACTTTCTAAACCTTGCATAGCTTTGTTTACTACATATCCCAATTAATTCATCAAAATTTTGAACACCGTAAATAGCATAAACATTAGGTATATCTAATACTGGGTTACCAGTTGTAACTTTCTCCTTCTTAAAAAAACTAAAAGGGATATGATCTTTAATCATATCCCACTTGTCCATTGCGGCTAAATGGTTTTGCGTTTTCTCCTTAATTTTTTCTAAATCAAGGTCATAGTTGGATTGTAAATTCATCCAAAGTATGGCATCCATTTTTAAAGCCTTCGAAACTCGATGCGCTATGTCTGCATTAATAGGTCTTTTACCCTTAATAATTTCATTTAATTGGGTAAGAGGAATTCCTGTTTGCTGTGCAAAATCTGCTTGACTGATTTTACGGTCCTTTAGCTCATCAATTAATATTTCGCCTGGATGTATGGCTTTTGCCGGTACAAGGTTTTTGATGTTGATTGACATTGTTTCTTGCTCGTTTTTTTAAGGTAGCTCTCCTTTATAAGATTATATTTACTTACTGATAGTGTTTGCTCAACTCTTCGATTGACAATAAAATAATTTCGAAAGGTTCTTCTTCACTGGCAATTTCTTCAAAAATAATGCGGAACTGCATATTAACACTTACCGAGCTTTTGCCTTTTAAATTGCCTTCAAGTTTTTCATAACGAAGTGTGTTGAACTGATACGCTTGTTCTATGTTTGTTAACGATTATGCGATTGATTTTAAGATTTGTGTAAACTAGTCAGAGCACCATCTTAACTTGGAAAGTTATCCACAAATAACCTATATCTACAAAATAAGAGAGAACAAATAATGCCCTCTCTTTTCTCTGTGGTCTCGACGGGAACCTAATACCGTATGTAACTTGCTGATTTTCAATTCATTTGCAAGTTTGTAATTCAATGACTCACCAAATCGCTCACTACCTTTTGAGGGCTATATTCGTAAATCATTGATTTACAAATATTTGAACGTTTTAGTTAGCCTTTCAGTGGTCTCGACGATACAGAACTCGAACTTTTTTATAGATGATTTGCAGAATGCCGCTGGCCTAGAGGATGATTTGTTTAATCCGCTTTCTCCGGGTTTAACAGTGTTTTAATTTTATAAGTCTTCAAAAGCCAGCACTCCTTTGCTGGCTTTTTCATCCCGTGCCAACTCTTGCGTGAACCGATAGAGCCACTAAAAATTATACAAGTCTATATTGTTAGTTTACGTTGCTCATCGTTTTCTATTTTACAAACCGTCTAAATAGACGTCTAAATCCGTCTAAATTGTTATTGTTTTAGACGCCATTCATTCCCCTGTAAATAAATGATTTCGTCCCTTTTCATTGCCTGTAAGAGGTTTTTCACTTTATCCTTCTTTTGTTTTGGAGTTAAAAGCCCGGCCAATTTATCGTCTAAAAGATTTTCAAAATCTGCACGTTTACCTGCTTTAAACTTTTCTATATAATTCTTAATTAATTTTTTGCAGTAATCATCTTCAATACCTTTTACTTTTATATACTCCGATTCCATACCAGTTGCAGAGGCCACAGCCGAAGATATGTGATACAAACCTTTTCTGCCTTCAATTAGCCCTTTTTTCTTAAGTAATTTGACCGCATCGTCCATAATTGGAAGACTTTTTTGAACTTTATCTAAAAGTATTACTTCAGTTAGGTTCAAATCATCTTTCTTTTCAATTAGAAGCTTAGAATAATTTTCATCAATCGTATGCCCGTAAATTTCTAAAACAACATGATCACTGGTTGATTTTGTATAGTCAGGCAAAGGAAAAAATCGTTTACGTTGCTCTATATACATTCTATAAATACCATAGCCCATTGTATCAATCATATTTAGGTTGACCATTGCCTCAGCTAACCAACGGTTGCGATATTTTTTAGGTGTTTTATCCCCCGAGGTATAATCTTCTGCATTACCCTCAAAAAAACCGCCTGCATTTGAAAAGATCAACTTATTGATTTGCTCAGTTAGAATAATACGTGAGTGATGACCATAGTCTTGATGTGCGATGCAGTTATTGAGTGCTTCTAAGATTACCTTGGTTTCATACTTATTGACCTCGGTAGAAAGCATCTGATTATCAGGGAAAAACTTATATTTTACATTTCTAATGCGGGCTAAAATCGCATTTACAGATAAAAATAGAGGCATCTCAAAGTGCTCATAAGCTTTTTCTTCGGTATCTAATTTCCATGTAATCTGTGCTACTGCAGGTGATATAAGATGAGCTGATTCGGCTTTGCCAAGCAAAATAATAGCGGTGTTAGTCATTTTGCCATTAATTGTAATTTTAGCTTTGTCTAAGAACGTAATATCATCCCATTTGTCAATTTCAGTATACAAATGCGATCCTGCTTTCTTTTCTTTGAATTTTTCCTTAGCCTTTACAACAGCGTACTCGTCCAAATCATTTAATGTAGCTTTATCTATAATTTGAGCGGACCAATCTTCTTGCGAATTGTATATTGCTTTAATATGTTGGGGAAAATTTCTTAAATCAGTAAGACTGCTATTAAATCTAATGTATGGAATTCTTTTAAAATGTGTAGGCTCAACAATTGCAGCAGGGATTTTAAATACCTCCAAATAGAGCTGTCCATATTTGCAAGTGAAATGCTGAAAACGCAAAGATGGATCTAATAGCCTTCTAAGCCACAATTCCAACTCTTCATTGCCTTCCTTCTTGTTCTTAAATTTGAAAGCAGTACCCGTGACTTCGTGTGATGTATCATCTATGCCGAAAACTAAATAACCAAAAGATTGATTGGCTATACATGCTGCATTAGAAATAGCAGAAACATATTGCCCGAATTTCTCATTCGTAGTTGCTGTACCAGTTTTAAACTCTACCCATTCATTTTCTTTTGGTAAAGCTCTTAATTCATCAACTAATTGTATTAACTCTTGATTATTCATTATTTATACCAGCTTGTACCATCACTCATAAAACTATTAATGTTTTTTGATTATAAAAGTACAAAGATTTATAATGGAAGTCTAATAGACCAGTGAAAGCTAAGCCATGGAATACGTAAATCCCGTCAATAGTCTGGTAATTGAAGAAAAGCTGATTTGGCATCAGTAAAGTGCATAATTTAACATTTGTTTCTGTAAAACAATTATTGAAACAATGTATGTCGTCCCTAAGGCCCAGAACTGTTCTAATCCGTTAAATAAAAAAAAGGCCTTCAGATATTAATCTAAAGGTCTTTTCTTAAAGACATTCTTCCGATATTCCGGATGATCTTCCCATGTTGTTCCCAAGATGGGAAGAGGTTTTGTGGT
>JAZKCT010000068.1:0-77411 GCA_040387995.1 Bacteroidota bacterium
ATCAAAAAATGTAAAGCTCTCACTATAAAGCCTAAAACCAATTACTTTGCCCAGTTCTTCCCGTATCATCAACAAATCTTTTTTTGGGATTTTTAAATTTGAAGTAGATCGGATTTTTGGAAGGTATTTATAATCTATAAACTCTGCCTTGCTTTTGGGTGTAATTTGTCCTAATACATTTTTGGCAATACGTTTAATTGATAATGGGGTGTTTGGTAAAGCAATAACCTCGCTAAGCCATTGTTTCTCGTGGAGATTAGGATTTTCATCAATGTAGTAAGTAGGTAGATGCCAATGACTCACAAAAAAAATTGATGTACCAACAATCGTGTTTTCACGAACTTTGAGACTTGAAAGTCTAGAAAAAAACTCTCTTTTATGATCACCGACCCTACCAATAAAACATAGTAATATAATTTCCTTAACGTTGTAAAATGCAATCTCGTCAATCATCTGAATCAATGAATCACCAGAGCACGAACCGTCATCTAAAATAAAGCAGGTTTTGTTATCAACCCTAGTACTTAAGTAATTGTTGTTATGAGGGAAGCGCCAACCTTCAGGAGTTCCAAATCTTTCAATTTGTATTTCCTCGATATCGTGGTTTGCAAGCACATTTTTTAGTTTATCAATGTCAAAAAATTCGATGCCAGATTTTCTAGGATAGAATATCTTTATCGGTTCGAGACTAAGAGCGGGCTTATTGATTCTCTTAAACAATCTGTAGAGTAAGTCTTCTGAAACATTTGCTAAGATATTGTCGGTATTGAAAAAATATGGGTGTATTAAACTGTTAAATTTTAAAAAACCAACATAGATATCATCCGCGTCTAGTTCGGATAAAAAATCGTTTTGAACATTTATGCTGTTTGTTAATTGGTCATAAGAAATCTGTGAGGCGAATATCACAGAATCTTTATAATATGTTTCATTAACGCTTAATGTAATTGGAATATTAGTAAAGGGATTTACCCTAACGATTTTTTTAACTTGCAATTCGGCCTTAATCTCGCCTTTTAGATAACGCTTAATTCCGTAGTCATAAAGACTAATTATTTTAGGCTGAAAACTTTTTATAAAAGCATTCTCATTTATTTCGTTATAAGTTAATGTATTTACTAATACACCGACCCATGCTAATTCAGCTCCGAGTTCGCTCAACTTATCATAGAGTTTTTGCGTTAATGAGCCTGTCGCTATTACATCACAAATCAAGATATATTTACCGCCTTTTTTTATTGGCGGCATGCCATCTTGATCATAAAGAATATGGTGACTGTCCAAAACATGATAGTCGGAACGCTTTAATAAATGTTGGATTTCTAAAGATTTAAACAATTTTTGGCTTGTAGTTGTCACTCCAATAAAACTGTATTCTTCTAGGTCACCAATTTTATTAACTATAAGATCAAACAATAGTCTAGATATGATTTGACTATCGGTTGGATGATTAAGTAGACCTGTGACTTCTAAATATTGCTTTCTATAATAATTTCCATTACAGAGATATAAGGTGTCACTTTCCTGCCAAATGCAGTTATGCTTGTCAAATATTCTCCGAACTTCTTTATTATACATGAAGTCTTTTTGTCGCTCATAAATTTCCGTTAATTCAGAACTATTAGGCAATTTGGAAATTAGATTGCCGTATAAGTCAAAATGTATGATGTGTCCAGTCAAATTTTCTGGATGCTCAAAATCAGATTTCGCTAGAGAGTGTTCATTAAATAATAGATCTTTTAGCTTTTCTCGGTCATGTTCGTCAAAAATACCAAGCCAAATAACTTTGACTTCCTTGCTTACAGAATCAAAAGAAGTAACTGGTAATGGGTGAATTTTATAATTCTGTATTGCACTTCCCAATTCCTTTAATTCCTCAGAAATTTCAAGTAGCAAGGGTTCATGTACGAAATTAATTATTACAACATTGTTTATGTTATTTATCTCGTAATCAGATAGTAAAAAGTATAATACCTTTTTTATAATGCGTTTTTCTATGTGGTAAGTCGTCGCAAAATCGAAGAAAATTAACGATGATTTACCATTTTGTTGAAGCTTCGCTCTCAACTCTCTAATCAAACTGTTGTATAACTCTGCTTTGTCAAAATCCAGTCGGTCGAAAACATCAGCGAAGCTTATATATCTTCTTGAAGGGCGAATTCCTGTTTTGATATTTACTTCCGGTTTAATCGCGGATAAATTTAATTTCGCAGAGTCTTCAATTGCAGGAATATAAATACTTATAAGGGTGCCGGGAAAGTAATAGTTTTCCTTTGTTTTAATTTCAACGCCTTCCGTTGTGTTGCTTCCATCAGAAAAGTCATAAAGTAACTTACCATAGTTACTTCGTACAACCATAAGACCACGGTATCGTTTAACAAGTATAAATGCATCGAATAAGCCTCTGGGAATTAATTTTTGCGTAGCATCAGCAGTTTCGACAGGATTTCGTGACGAATCGTATCTAAAAGCGTATTTAAGAATCTCAGTGTCTGAAGGTTGGTCTAATCTACCAACATATATTTTGTTAAATGTCTCACGTAAGGTGTTGGCGATGCCTGCTCCAAAGTCGACAAAAGAAAACTCAATAAACGGAATATTTTTAAATTTTTTATGCTTCTTGTCATGATAAAAACTTTTACTTTCCGGCAAACACTCAGAAGAAAAGTTCATTGACTTTATTTTTTGAATTCTTTCCGCATCATGAGTCGTTTCATCAAGTCTATTTCGGAATGAAATACTCATTGCTGCTAAATTATTTAGACCATTGAAAGATGATTTAGTTGAGTGATCAAGAAAGTTAAGATAAAGCTCTTCTGTAATAATACTACTCAATGCTTTACTAGTAAATGGATGGTGACATTTTGCGTCAACCAAAAGCTGTTGAACAACACTGTTCAAGTTGTATATAGGGCCAATGGTTTTTTGGACCTCCGCCTCCCGATAATTATTGACAAATTGCAAAGGAACAAAAGGAGTAATGCCTTGTCTTGTATACAGTTCTAATTCTTTTGGAATATAATCCAATTCATCCACTAGGCGTTGTACGGAATTCCCGTCAATACCAAAGCATTTAATAAGATCCTTCTCGTTGACAATTTCAAAGATCCGCCAGACAAACCATATTTGAATAATTTGTTTTTTTACTCTAGGGCTAACCTGTTGTAGAAAAACTCCTTTAGGGAAAAACTCGACCTCAAAATCAACATTGGAGTTAACAAAGACTTTCAGTAAGGCGGAAAATACGAGTAGCTCTTGATTGCCAATATATTCGACTTCGGTGAAGTCAAATATGAATTTGGTCTTTGGGTCTGTAGAGTATGTGTTGTAAATGTCAGATACAAACTTATCTATGTCTTTTTCTGCAAACTTTTTATCCAGTTTGATTTTCATTTTTGAGCAAGCTAATTCGGGATTAATGTACGAAAATTGATTTAAAACATGCTATAAGGCTTTTGAGCTATTTCAACTATATTTTATCGGCTCTTGAACTATAATAAAATATCACGCTCTAATTAGATCGATTTTGTAAATCTAGATATTGGAAGAATTCCGAGATTTGAAAGGCCAAAAAATATAGAGCTTTTCCTAGATTTTAAGCCCAATGACATATGTTAATTAAGACTTCGGAGTTTTTACTAAAGCTATAATGCAAGAAGCGAAATACCGCTAAATGGCCAAAATAAAAACATAGTAAAAGTTTCAAATATATACCTATTCGCAGACAGTTCGACATTTATTCTATTACTTTTATTATGCCCAAACATCAATTAAAGGCTAAATCATTAAAACAGAATTACTTATTGTTTAATTTTATTAAATACTTTTACAATATTTGAAATAAACCAAATCTATCTTTAATCCAATATCAAAAAAATGGAAGTAGAAATTGACTTTGAGAAATTACTTCCGAAAATGGAGGCGTTTATAAGAACTATGCATCACGTAAGCATGGATCTTGAAATTAAACCTAAGAAGAAGCATATAGGTACCTGCATAAATTATAATGATCTTATCCAACTCAAAGAGGAGTTTATAAAGGAACTGCTGGCATCGGTAACTCGATTTGTCTATTCTAAAGCGAAAGGAAAAGAGATTGTCCAAAAACTCGAAACTGATCATGAAACTGAAGATGCATTCAACTTATTAAACCAACAAGCGAAAGATAAATTTAGGCCATATACAGTTCAGGGTCAATTCTCAGAATTACTGCTTTTTAACTTACTTCAATATCATTTTAAAGCCGTTCCCCTGATAAGAAAGATGAAAATCACCACGAACGTTCAGCTCGAACGCAATGGTGCAGATGCAATACATGTAGCGACAAGCGACAATAAATACATTTTATATCTTGGGGAGGCTAAAACTTATACATCTGGTTTTAAGGCTGGCTTTAAAAAATCACTCACGAGTATAGTTGAAACTTTTAGTAAGCACCGCAATGAACTTGATCTTTATAAATTCGAGGATTTTCTTGAACCAGAGCTAATTGATCTGGCAACAAAATATATAAACAGCGAATTGGACAACATCGAAGTCCACATGGTCTGCATTGTAACTTTTTGTGTGGGAGACGTTCCATTGGGTGATGATCGGCAAAAGACAATTGATAAATACATGTCAACTATAACCGATGAAGTCGACAAAATTATTGATTCCGACTACCCAGATATCCAAGAGCCCATTTTAGCGCGAATCAACTACATTTTCATGCCTGTTAACGGATTGGAGAAATTAATTGAAGATTTTAAAAAGAAATTAGGTGTATAATGTATAAAGATGAAGAAACGCTACTTACAGAATTGTACAAATATAACCTTGAACAAACCGCACTAAAATTTGGGCTTATCGATGCTGTTACATTAACCCTCGATGACGCAAAAGCCACTAAGCTTCTGAATATTGCTGAATATCATTCTGTGCAGCCAGCTGATGATGCAAAAATTAAAAGTCTGCTAATTTGCGCCCTGTTATGGGAAAATAAAATTGCTGAATGGGTGGGTCTTAAAGCATTTATATCGAGAATATTGATCAGAATTGGTTTAAGCACATCAGCTAAAATGGTCAACTGGGATCTGGAAACCTCATCATTTAATTCTTTTGGCAGCTATATTGAAGAGTTATATGCTACATTAAAAATAGTCTCCCATGAAGTTTCATGTGGTAAAGGCAAAATTATACTTTCTTCTTTTCAAAAAAGAATGTGGGATGCTATGGATACTTATAGCAGGCTCGGAATATCTGCCCCCACTTCAGCTGGTAAATCTTTTATATTAATAAACAAAGCTATTGATATTCTGACAAAGACTTCAGGCACTATAATTTTCATAGTCCCCACTATTAGCTTGATCAATCAGGTAAGTAACGACTTGAGAAAAAAGATGAAGGAGTTAAATATATATGATGTCTCTGTATATCAAACTGTAAATAATATTTCCCTGTTTAAAGGTGACAAAATAATTTACGTTCTTACACAGGAAAGAGCTTTAAATGCGCTAAATAACCAGGAAACAGGGTTCGAAAATATTAAACTTTTGGTTGTTGATGAAATTCAGAATGTTGAAAAGGTGTCTAATGAGGACGAAGAAAGGGCGAAAACACTCTTTGATACCATTCAGGAATTCAAGAATGATAAGAAAGTTGATAAAATAGTTATAAGCGGACCCCGTTTAAAAAATATAAATCAGGTCGTAAAAAAATGGTTCGGTGAGGAAGGAGAAAGTGTTAGTGAAGAAATCCCATCTGTACTGAATATCTCATTTTCATTTAAAAAAATAAAATACAACAGACAGGGGCAATTGTTAATGACCCAGCACCTACCACTAAATATAACTACCGAAATAACGATTATAGACAATTTTCTATTGCGTGATAAGATCCTAGGTAAAAAGGAATATGGTGATGAGGTTCACGATTTTTTATTCCAACTCATCTCGAGAGATAAAGCATCCGGTAATATCATATTTACTGGAAGAACTAAGCAAGCCAATGAAACCGCGTTAGCTTTAGCAGCTAAGTTCACGGGTAATTCTACAAATGGACAACTTATATCTATGAAAGATTTCATAGCAGACACTGTACATCCCGATTATTCATTAATTCCTGCAATTGATAAAGAGATCGCTTTTCACCATAGTAAAGTCCCACAACATTTGCGAAACCTTGTAGAAAAATCATTTTCAAGACATATCATAAATACTGTCGTATCCACCACAACATTAATGCAGGGGGTAAACCTGCCAGCGAAAAATATATTTATTCGTAATCCAGCTGTTGGCCAGGGGCAAAATCTCACAGGATATGAATTTACAAATTTAAAGGGACGAGCCGGACGGTTAATGAAAGATCTGGTCGGACGAGCTATAATCATCGATGAACAAGAATGCAGTGATGCAGATATTACGATAACTGTTCCGGAAGAAAAGAATCTGAAACTTGGCTATTCAGAAAGATTTATCGCAGATCAGGAGAATATCCAAAATTGTCTGTTGGCAAGCGTACCTATTAGTGATGATGATGTACTAAGCGCCGATATTATCGTTTATGTGAGAAATATGGCACTTAAATATGACAAGGAGGGTATCAATAGAATTCGTGAAGTTGGTATAAATATCTCTCAAGGTATTTTTGATCAGATTTTGGCTTCTGTTCAAAAGTTAACGGTACCTAAAATTATATGCTTTGGCAATTTTTACTGGGATCCGATAATCCTAAATAACATATATGTTTCAATTCAAAAGGAGACTTGGCCTGATCTTCCTCGAACAATCTTTGGATGCGCAAATCCTATGCATGAGATACTGAAAAAGCTCCAAACCATTGCTCCTTACTATGTTGATAAGTATCTTAATATCAATCCGAATGACGAATTTGGAAGTAGAAAAGTACAATCATTATGCATTTTTGCAGAAAACTGGGGTGCTGGAGTATCATTAAAGGATGTAATAAATCCTACAACTTGGCCAATTACAAACAGCCAAGATATAGATGACAGGATTAATGATTTGCATACTAAAGTAATATATGGAATACCTAAACTATTACGGCCTGTTTTTCAGATGTATGACTTCATTAATGATACCAAAGTGAGCGCACTTTTAGGCTTTATTGAAAGTGGTTCTTATGATACCAAGGTTCGGGCATTAATTGAATTAGGGGTGCCCCGCGAAACAGCAATAGCGATAATGAATTTACCTTTAACGATGGATTTTTTAGATAATGAGGGGCGGGTTAATGAAACGAAACTAAGAGAGTTTATATTAAGCGTACAAAATAATCTTCAACTAAATGAGTGGCACCGGTTTCTCATTGATGATTTATAAGATATCAATCACGTAGGAAAAGTTGTAGTGTGCCATTTTTTTAATTGCACTTAAAGATTATCTTTATATAGTGATGTTATATTTTAAAATCCGGCTTGGAAAAACGTCTATTTATTTTGTCTTAGACCGATCATTGCTTTTTTAACATCGCTCAATTGGTATTTTTCTTCATTTATTTTCCTAATCACATAATTTAACAGCACGTCTATATGGTGCGCCTTTTCTATGCACTGTTCATCGGTAAATTCATGTATTCCACCAGATAGCTGTTCATACAGTAGCCTAACAGGATTGTCTCCAAGATCCTTCAACGATCCGGGAAGATACTTGTTTACAACCTCAATGAGTTTTGACATCTGGAAGTCTGTCTTAAAGGCTTCATAGGCTGTCTGGACATATTCAACTCCATCGAATTCAAGCTCAGCAATGTCTTGGATTATTCTCTTTATCTCATTTTCAATCACTCTCCTGAGATATGCGTATGCTCCTATACCGTAACTTATAGATAGACAAATCAAGGCTTTTTTATAATTTGACTGGTCTTCTTCATTCAAATATTTCTTCAGTATCGTGTTGAGGCCAACGTCATACGATGGAAACTGACCTATTTTTTGAATGGTTATAGTCATCCCTTCCTTACGTTTATCCCATTCTTTATCGGAACTGGTTTTTATTAGAAAATCAATCTTTGCCTTGCAAGATTGGCAAACTCCCTGTACATGTATTTTTAAGTCCAATCTCTTAGTTTGGGGATCAAAAGAATATGGAAGTTCATCACTATTACTCCTTATTAATTGGGTAATTCTTGGATAACCGCTTTCAATCAGATCCGTTTTGAAGGTCTGCTCATTATTTTCTTCAGGACATGAGAACTTGAAGGGCTTGTCTTTGAAACCAAATGGATCGACAAAAGCTGTATTGTCAAATTCTTTGAGATCCTCTACGGCTTTTATTTTGTAGTACAAGGGTTTGTTGGCCAAAAAATCTGCAAATACAAGATCAGATATCTTCTTCATTGAACTATTGTTAATAGTAAACATTAATTAAAGACTAAACTAACAAACATCTCCGATCCAACCTAAATAAGATATTGACATTTATGTTATTCCCCATTGCAAACAAAACTATGTTCTTGGTGAACGACCGCTAGTCTAATGGTTGTTATTTTCGTAAAGCATATTAAGTTTTGTTAAACTAATCTAAAGGATCTTCATCAATCTTTGAAATTCTGGTCAAATCATCCAACAAATTTCTTGAAAAGTACACAGTCTCGGGAGCCAATGCCCTTCACGATATCGTGAAGGGCATTTCTGTTTTTAGCTGATTTTCAAATCGTTGCATAGTGGAAATAGAGGCCGATTTTTGGTTCGAGCCCATTTTCCCACCCATACTGTGCAAAGCCTTTAAAATTTTTAAGTTTGCTTTACTAAAACCTTCTTAGCGAATAAGTTATAGTTGATATTTTGCACTTTTTTTGGTTCGATGCTGTTAAATTCAATAGGATTGCAAGTTTTGCTAGCATTATATAGCTTAAATGCCTATTCTGAAAAGAAATAGATTAGCTCAATATATTTCTCCGCGTCTTCTTCTGAAAGAATTGTGCCTTTGGCTTTAAAGTCTTCGATTACCTTTTTAGTGGTAAGGGGCCTTGTTAGTTGACTTTCCATTATGGTAAGTTTTGGTGAATGATTGTATTGTCCTATTTTCTGCCTTGTTAGTCCTTTAGCTTGGGTGTGGAGAAGATTATTTTTGCCCAATGTTTAATAACAGATAAAAAGATGAAAAGAGACAAAATAATTTATTGGGTTACGACAAGTTTAGTCGCATTATCAGGACTAATGGCAGGAATAATGTATTTTTTCAATCCTTCAGTTACAAAAGAGTTTATGCATCTGGGTTTTCCCGATTATTTACGGATTGAATTGGCTACCGCCAAAATGATAGGTGCGTTTGCTTTAATATTACCGATAGTGCCAAGTAGAATTAAAGAGTGGACTTATACTGGTTTTGCAATAGTGTTTATATCAGCAACGATTGCCCATATTGCAGTGGATGGAGCATCCTCAGCAATACCACCAGTGATCACATTTTTGTTGCTGGTAATATCGTATGTTTACTTTACCAAGGTAAACTTAAAAACTGTGTCTAAAGATTGAAACCTGTAAAAAGCATAATTACATTAAAGAAAGATGGCTTCAAAACCATTATGGCTTATTATGATCCCAAGGAATATGATAAAAAGAATATCAATGATTTTTATATCCACGGACTTTCCGATGATACCTATCAATTAAGAATGCCCTTGCCACCTCATCGGCAGGCAAATCATTCCATTATTTTGGTAACGAAAGGTTCAATCATTGCATGTTCGGGACTAGATGACTATACTGTAAAAGAAAACTCGCTAATTGCCGTCCCAGCCGGACAGGTCACGAATTTGTCTTTCATGTCGGCCGATGTTGAAGGGTTTTACCTTCACTTTTCACCAAATTATTTGTCAGTTACAGATATGGACTTTTCGGACTGGCTCTTAAAGCCTGTTATTGGGTTTGATGAAAATGAATCAATCCATTTGGAAATTTTGCTTAAGCGAATGCAGCATCTTAACGAAGTTGAATCAAATACGGAAATTATAAAAACATATCTTGCCACTTTCTTGGCCGAGACGAAACAGTCAATTGATTTTAAGATGAGAATCAATTTTCCAGCGCATGAACGTATTGCATTAAACTTTAAAAGACTGCTAAATATTTCTGTAACTAAGCACCATTCAATCAGTTTTTATGCGGATGAGCTAAATATTACAGCTAATCATCTGAACAAATCGGTAAGGCTGGCATTGGGCCGATCGGCATCATCGCTCATAGATGAAATGTTAATTTTGGAAGCCAAGATATTAATGCAAAAAAGCGATATGGCCATTAGCGAAATAGCCTATGGTATAGGATTTGAAGACATATCTTATTTCGGGAGATTTTTTAAAAAACATGTTGGTTCTGCGCCAACCGAATATAGAAAATGGATTGAATTGTCCGAATAGTAGCATTCCTTGTCCTTTCTGTGGAAAGTCGGTTTAAATACCTTTGATCAACTTAAAAACAGAAAGAATTTGAAACTCAGACTATCATTATTTATTACTCTTGGCTTGCAATTTTGCCGTTTATTTGCACAATCACAGGACACATTACAAGTACAAAAACCAACTTATGGTAGTGCGCCAATACCCATTGAATTATTTGTGGGGAATAAAGGTCTTGCTTTTCAGTTGATCGTAAGCAAACAATTTTTGTCAAATCCGAGATATGGTTTTTTTAATGTATCGAGCTTTACGGGTAACTATAAGGAATCCGATCAAACTTCAGAATTTCTTTCCCAATCTTTCCTTACTGCTGAATTGTGGAAAGGAGTTTCGTTAGCAGCTGGTCTTTCCGCAATCGGATCCACAAATACACCTTTAACAGTTCGGCCAACTGTGGGATTACAATATTTGTTAATCAAGAAAGATTTTGTCATACTCATTCTGCCACGGTACGACCTGACCCAGACATATAATTTTGAGACCTTTGCATTATTGGAATATAAGCCCATATTGTCAAAAAGATGGGGTATTTATAGTAGGGCACAAGGGCTGTATAACCATAACAGCAAACTTGACTTCCATGAGATCAGCAGTATTTATCTGCGGCTAGGTGTATCTTATAAGAATTTTCAGTTTGGGTTGGCCTCAAACCACGATTTCTATGGACCAAATGCTTATAATGTCAATAATTATGGCCTATTCATTAAAACAGATTTATTTTAAAACAAGAATTATGAAATTATCAAAAGTACAATCCATTATCGTATTCACATTACTCGTTTCAATTGCCATGTCTGGCATTATGAGCTTCGGCTTATTATTGACGAGAATTGGATGGCAATCTCATTTCTTAAAGACATGGTTTTGGGATTATTTTTTAGTCGAGTTATGGCTTTCCATCCCAACAGGGTTTATTGTAGTTCCTTTGTTGAAAAAATTGGTTGACAGTATAACACAAGACGGTTCTGTCAGCAATCATTAGTATAAATTATTAAATGCTAATTACTATTCTTTAAAACTATGCTGTTAAACTATCGCTAAGAATTTTTACCTAGTCATCAGTTTATCCATTTCCTTGTCAATTCACCTGAGTTGGCCTTTTTAACAAAGTAAAATAAGCCCTTAAAACAAAACTGTTGCTAATTTGCAGACCTATCTTTGATCATACAAAAAATCGAAATTATGATAGATCATATTATACTAACAGTAAATAATTTAGAGCGCTCAGTCGCTTTTTATACAAAAGCTTTCGGGCCACTTGGCATTTCAATGGCTATGGATTTTAAAGGACAAGATGGCCATGCAGACCTTAAGGGCTTTGGAGATGGAAACACCATTTTCTTTTGGCTTAAAGAAGGTGAGTTAAATCCAAGTGGAGTACATATCGGATTTGTAGCTGAAAGCCATGAACAAATCAATTCATTCTACAAAGAAGCTTTGGAAGCAGGTGCGCAATCGATGTATGCGCCAAGAGTTTTCCCTGAATATTATCCAGGCTATTATGCTACATGGGTACTTGATCCCGATGGATATGAATTAGAACTTGTCCATAAAAGCTAAAACAATGGATAAGAATAATTATAACGGTGCATTGCAGCATCCTTTGCATTCAGGATTTGATGCAGCTTCAACCACTAATGATGTAATTAAAGGCATTGAACTTACAGGTAAAATAGCAATAGTAACAGGTGGTTATGCAGGTATTGGATTAGAAACGGTAAAAGCATTAGCGTCTGCTGGTGCAACAATTATAGTTCCTGCAAGAAATGTAGAGAAAGCAAAAAAGAGCTTGAAGGGAATCTCAAATGTAGAAGTGGAAGCAATGGATTTAACAGAACAGCTATCCATTGGCACATTTGCAGATAAATTCTTAGCTTCTGGTAGGTCTTTACATTTGCTGATCAATAATGCGGGGATCATGTGGGTTCCGTTGCAACGGGATAGTCGTGGATATGAATCTCAACTTTCTACAAATTATTTAGGGCACTTTCAACTAACTACAAGACTTTGGACTGCATTAGTCAAAGCTGAGGGAGCGAGAGTTGTTAATGTTTCTTCATGGGGCCATCATTTTTCTCCCTTCGTATTTGATGATCCCAACTATCTTCATCGAGAGTTTGATTCCTTCGCTGCTTATGGGCAATCTAAAACAGCAAATATTCTTTTCTCCTTAGAATTAGATAATAGAGGCAAGAAACTGGGGGTTCGTTCATTTTCTTTACATCCTGGAATTATCTCAGAGACTGAACTTGGAAGAAACGTACCGCATGCAGATTTGGTAGCTTATGGCGTATTTGATGAGCGTGGTAAAGTTATCAATGATCCTTTAAGAGGATTGAAATCTCTTTCCCAAGGAGCATCAACAACGGTTTGGTGTGCCACAAGTCCGAAACTCAATGAATTGGGCGGCGTATATTGTGAAGATAATGATATCGCAGAGCTTGATGATTCATTGCTTGGGGAAACAGTTGACACTGGATTGATGAAAAAGGTAATGCCTTATGCGCTAGAAGAAGGATCAGCTAAAAAACTTTGGAGAATGAGTGAAGAGTTGACAGGTGCTCTTTTTGCCATTTAAGTCCTAACAGTTAAGATGAAGGTGAAACTAACTTCATCTCCTTTTATTGCGTAGGTTTATATTTTTAATAGATATGTCTGGAAAAGAACAAAGTGAGTATGCCGAAATATTATTATCCTGTATAGAGGAAAAATATTTTAAGGATGAGATTGCCATGGAGCACCACTCTTTTGCAAGGATTATTTCGGGAGAAATGAAAGTTGTCCAGGCAGATCGTTCCTATCTTTTTGGTCCGGGTGATACGTTGCTTTTTCCTAGCAACCAGTTATCAACCCTGATCAAAAACCCAAAGGATGGATTACCTTATAAAGCAATTGTGATCTTCTTTAGACCAGATCGTCTCAAGGAGTTTTATGCAGACAATGCACCGCAATTCACGGAAGTTCACAATCATCAGGTTAAAACCTATGAGAAACACCCGATGCTGGAGAGTTTTTTTGCATCATTAATTCCCTATTACGACCTAGAAAGCCAATTACCCGAAAAAATCATATCCGTTAAGATAGAAGAGGCTATTACTATTCTTAGGACACTTGATCCGAACATAGATAACGTATTGGCCGATTTTTCCCAATTGGAGAAAATTAACATTGTAGATTTTATGGAGCGAAACTATATGTTCAATATGAACATGGAAAAATTTGGACGCATGACAGGCAGAAGCCTCACTACATTTAAACGAGACTTTAAAAAGGCTTTTAATACTACACCTCAGAAATGGCTTGTCGAAAAAAGACTTATGCTTGCCCATCACCAGTTGGAAAAACAAGGAAGAAAACCAATCGAAGTATACCTCGAAACCGGTTTTGAAAACCTTTCCCATTTTTCCTTTGCCTTTAAAAAGCATTTTGGGTATCCGCCTACAATGCTTATTGAAAGAAAAGAAATCTAATAGATTATTAATTACTGATAAAGAAGTTTCGAGATCTTTAAAATTATTCTAAATAATCTCCATCAATCTTTGAAATTCTCGTAAGATCATCAAGCAAGTTTCTTGAAAAATACACAGTCTCGGGAGCTCAGATTTTCAAGTCCGAAAATCGCAAAAAATCTCATTTCTAGCAATAGGATGGGGTTTTTGTTTGCATAGAAGAATTCTCCGACCCACTCGAACAGTTTCTCAATTGCTGTTATTCGTCAAGTTTTACACTAAAAAATGTTAAACTTCTCGAAAAATCGTTACAAAAATCGTTACAGAAAAATCCAGTTGTGTAGGGCTTCCGGCATCCTTAAACCTACAAGAAAAATGGCAACTGTTATCCTACTATTATTGTGGTTATTGCTGAACTACTTCGTTATATTATAATTGCTTCTTTTTATAACCCATCACAATTGTTGAAAAAACATAAGATAAACGAATTATAATCGTTTATCTTATTAATATTTTGCATACTTAAATATATTATGTAGTTTTGTCATAAGATAAACGAAATTAAGTCGTTTATCTTATTGATATTTTACAATGGATATTCGAACAGCACTAAGAGCGCTATCTAACCAACCACTAACCCACCAGCTCCTGGCAGGCCTTTTGAAGGACTATAAACGACCAAACGATAAAATATTATCTTTAAAAGCAGATGGTTTGATCGAACCTATAAAAAAAGGACTTTATATAGCTGGTCGATCCCTTGGAACCGAACGACCTGAAAGCGCACTGCTCGCCAACCATATTCTCGGACCAAGCTATCTTTCAATGGAAAGTGCGCTCGCGCATTACGGACTAATTCCAGAGAAGGTCTTTGCGGTAACTTCAATGACCACAAAATCATCGAGAAAATTTCAGACCAGCATAGGACTATATACCTATACCAACCTGCCACTGCCTTTTTATGCATTCGGTCTTGCTACCGTGAACCTGTCTAGAGACCAGCAAGCCATAATGGCAATACCAGAAAAGGCACTATGCGATAAAATAGCTACAACAGCGGGCATAACCTTAAGAAGCCAGTCTTCTGCAAGGGATTATGTTTTTGGAAACCTGAGAATGGAGGAGGGCGATCTCGCTAAGTTTGACCTGAATGCGATGTCAAGCTGGCTTGAAAATGCACCCAAAAGGGAAAGCCTTGAAATGTTAATCAAAATGATCGAAAAAATATGATAAAGGAATGGCTCGAAGGTTATCATCCCGCAAATAGGGAGGAAGCCAAAGATGCATTGAGGGAAATCATGCAGGAGATTACTCTGGCAGGACTTAACCGTGCAGGTTTTTTTGAAAAGGCGGCATTCTACGGCGGAACTGCCCTCAGGATATTCTACGGGCTAGATCGATTTTCAGAGGATCTGGATTTTTCGCTACTTGCCGTTGATCCGGATTTTTCGCTGGAAAAATACCAGGATGCTATCATAAATGAGTTCGCTGCACTTGGGATGCAGGTATCTATTTCGAAAAAACAGAAGACGGTGAAGAGCAATATCAACTCTGCCTTTCTAAAATCGGAAACTATTTGGAGGGAACTTGTGCTCGAAGGTGTCATCCCACAAAATGGTCTCAAGGAAGTGGCCAGTATCAAGATTAAGATAGAAGTGGATAAAGAGCCCCCATTGGGGTTTTCTACTGAGGAAAAGTTGTTGGTCAAGCCTTTTTCGTTTTACGTAAAGTGTCTGTCGCTCCCCGACCTTTTTGCCGGAAAGATGCATGCGCTGCTTTTCCGCAAGTGGGGCACAAATGTAAAGGGGCGGGACTGGTATGATATGGAATGGTACATCAAAAAAGGTTATCACCTCAATCTCGATCATTTTTTGCTTAGAGCGATAGATAGCGGTGACTGGAAAAAAGAGACCATCAACGAAGAAGAGTTCAGGAAACTATTGAGCGAAAAGATCGAAAGTGTTAAAATGGACTTTGTTAAAGCTGACATCTCTAGATTTATAAAGGATCAAAAAGTACTTGAAATATGGTCACCAAGTTATTTCCATGACCTGAGTGCAAAACTAAAAATCAATACGTAGATAGAATTCGATATCGTAGATTTGGCGAGCTATCAACATATATAGCTCGCCAAATCACCCAAATCTGGATTTCTATCAGCCTTTGAGTACTTTTGGAATTCATGGGGTTCAAAACAAGAAAACCTGATTGTTGCGATATGCGGTTCTGCAGCCTCATGGATGATCAAGAATATTGTAAATAATAAGGGTGGGTTACATAATAGGATCACCCGAAGAATGCGATAAGTTGTGCTTCACCAAGGATGGGCTATTGGTTAATGAATTTAAAAATCTTTATAGCTCTTTGTTCGAAATGGCTGATAGGCATATTGCAATTGTCAAAGCACTTGCAGCAAAGTCTTCTGAATTAACGCGAAATGAAATCATATCGGAATGCGGAATAGTTAGTGGTGGCGGGACAACCAAATTATTGGATGAGTTGATGGAATCCGGCTTTGTAAGCACTTATCTACCATTTCAAAAAAATGTTAAGGAATCAATATATAAGCTCGCTGATGAATACAGCCTGTTTTACCTAAAATTTATTGAGCATTCCAGGGCAACAGGTTCGGGAACATGGATGAAGAAGGCGAGCTCACCATCATGGAAAAGTTGGAGCGGAATAGCTTTTGAAAGTATCTGCTTAAAGCATACTGTCCAGATCAAGCAAGCCATAGGTATCTCGGGCATCTATACAGAAGAATCAGCCTGGAGATTTGCACCAGGTAAGTTAGGTAAGGGGGGCCAGGTTGATCTGCTTTTAGATAGACAGGATGTATGTATCAGCATTTGCGAAATGAAATTTTCCAATGAAGAATATGCAATTAACAAGTCCTATGCCGCCGAACTCCAGGACAAATTGAATATTTTTAAAGCGGAAACAAAAACAAAGAAAACATTATTCCTGACAATGGTCACGACCTATGGTACGAAGGATAACATATATAAAACTGGTCTTGTACAAAATGAGGTGACTATGGACGATTTGTTCAAAGCATGGAGATATAAGCTGTGGTTAGTTGCTTTTATTCTTCAATAAGAGCTAAATCTTTAAATCAACAAAATAAAAACCGTCACAAATACATTACGGGGTTATTAGTATTCTCTAATTTTCTGGCGATGCAGCAAACCCCAGTCAACCATAGCTTGTAACATAGGTACGAGTGTTTTGCAATATTCGGTCATCTCATATTCAATACGGACCGGTGTATCGGGATAAACGGTCCTGGTGATTAATTTATTCAGCTCCATCTCTTTTAATTCGATGGAAAGCATCCTTGACGAGATGCCGGTTACACTTCGCTCTAACTCTCTAAAACGATGCTGGTGCCCCTTACATATCGCAAATATGATCGGCATTGTCCATTTACCACCAATCACATAAATTGTGTCGAGCAAAGCGTTCAGCTCTTTACTCGTTGCCTCATCAAGATCTTTAACCATAATTATAGCTGCTATACTTTTTTATACCGCTTACAAATGTATAGCAAATGTGCAATACCTTTGTGTAATAACATTAAGAGATGAAAAAATTCGAAAATAAAGTAGCAGTTATTACCGGTGGTAATAGTGGCATGGGATATGGAACAGCCAAAATATTGAAAGATTTGGGCGCAATCGTTATCATTACGGGAAGAAGAAAAGAAGCCATCGATCAGGCGGCAAAAGAGCTCGGAGTTCACGCTATGCTCTCAGATCAGGGGAAGCTTGAAGATATAGATTCGCTGGTAAGGGAGGTCAGTGAAAAATTTGGCAAGGTTGATATCCTGTTTATAAATGCCGGGATATCTGGAACCTCCCCAATTGAAAAAGAAACTGCAGCAAACTTCGACCAAATGATGGGTGTTAATTTTAGAGGCGTCTATTTTACCCTAAGTAAATTTATACCGCACCTTAATGATGGCGCCTCTGTTGTGTTGCTTTCGTCTGTTCTTGCCTCTACGGTTAGCCCTGGATTGTCTGTTTATAGTGCAAGTAAAGCGGCAGTAAATTCAATTATGAAAACAGCGGCATTGGAACTTGCTCCAAGAAGGATCAGGGTGAATGCCATCAGTCCTGGGGCCATCGATACCGAATTATTTAGTAAGATGGGAATGGATGAGGAGGCCTTGGCCGGTATGACAGACTATCTCATTAGCCTTACACCGATTGGCCGCATCGGTAAACCCTCAGAGATAGGCAATCTGGTAGCATTTCTTTCCAGTGATGAAGCGTCATTTATTACAGGCTCGGAACATATCATTGATGGGGGATCGACTCTTCTATAGTATCCGGCGCATTATCCGAAATTTTTAACATCCATTTTACATCATCCATTTTAGCTACAACATCATCCATTTCGGCTTATCAGCCTAAGCCATTGTTCTTGAAATTTGTATCAGTTTAAAACAATAAAGAAAATGGAAAAGAAAACAATTTTGATTACCGGCGCATCGACCGGACTTGGTAAAGCAACTGCCAAACTATTTTTGAGCAAAGGATGGAACGTAATTGCCACGATGCGCAACCCAAACAAGGAAACAGATTTAAATGAACTGCCAAACGTTGTCTTGTTACCATTGGATGTTACCAATGCGGCACAAATTCACGATACGGTGCAGAAAGCACTAGATTTAGGACCTGTTGATGTCGTTTTTAATAATGCAGGTTATGGCCTGGTTGGTGCTGTAGAATCGCATTCCGAGCAGCAGATCAGGGCGCAGTTTGACACTAATTTTTTTGGCACCCTTGAGGTAATCCGTGCATTTATCCCCTACTTTCGAAAACAGCAAAAAGGCTTATTTATCAACACCACCTCACTTTGTGGATTAGTTTCTAACCCACAGTCTGCCGTATACAATGCGAGCAAATGGGCCTTGCAGGGATTGGCAGAAAGCATGTCCTACGATCTCGCTCAATTCGGCATCGGCATAAAGAATGTCGCGCCAGGTGGTATAAAAACTGAATTTATGAAGGGCATGCAGGTCACAGAAGATAAAGCGTATGAAGCCACCATGATGAAGATGATGGAAGGCTTCAATGACGGCACATTGATGGAATTTACCGAACCTGAAGCTATTGCCGAAGTGGTTTATCAGGCTGCTACCGACAATAAGGACCAGTTGACCTATCCCGCCGGAAATGATGCAGTCCGCCTGTATGCCAAACGTTTAGCCGATGGACCAGAAGCATATCGGATTAATCTCACAAAATACTTTAATTTGCAAAGCCCTTACCAACCGAAAACCGTATAAATAGCGATTAGGATGAAAACAAACGCAAAGCGACCTTATCTATTCAACTCCATATCTGAATTGCACAAGGCACTTGGCCTGCCCAAGCCATTGCATCCGTTGGTGAGTTTGGTCGATTACGGTAATATCAAGACAGATACATCTGACCTTGAGAAAGGCATGGTGTTCAATTTTTATAAGATCTCCTACAAAAAGAACTTCAGCGGTAAGGTAAAATACGGACAGTCTTATTATGATTTTGACGAAGGCGGCCTGTCTTTTGTATCTCCCAACCAGTTAATCTCAGCCTCAGCAGATGAAGGCGATTACGGGGGCTATACTTTGCTTATCCATCCTGATTTTATCCGGAACTTTCCGTTGGGCAAAAAAATAAAGGATTATGGCTTCTTCTCCTATAATGTTTCAGAAGCACTCTATCTTTCAGAAAAAGAAAAAGAGATTATTATGGGACTGTTTAGAACCATGGAAATGGAACTGGATACGGCAATCGATCTGTTCAGTCAGGAAGTGGTGGTTTCCCAATTGGAACTATTGCTGAGTTACAGCAAACGCTTTTATAACCGGCAGTTCATTACCCGCAAAGCGGCCAGTAATGATTTACTTTCCAAGGCTGAAGAATGGCTTGATAACTATTTTCAGGAGGACAGGGCATTGCTGAAGGGGCTTCCATCGGTTCAGCAAATTGCAGATGAACTGAATGTCTCTTCACATTACCTTAGCGATATGTTCCGTTCCCTTACCGGACAAAATACACAGCAGCATATCCATAACCGGTTAATAGATAAGGCGAAGGAGATCTTGAGCACCACAAATTTTTCCGTTGCAGAAGTGGCCTATAAGCTTGGTTTTGAGCACCCCCAGTCTTTCAACAAACTTTTCAAAAGTAAAACCAATCAAACACCTGTTCAATATAAACAAAGCTTTTACCAAAACTGATGAAGATGGATATAGCAACATTTTTGCAAAATTGGATAGCGATAAGCAATAGCTATGATACCGAAAGGTATCTGGAAAAATTTCTGGAAGACGCTGTATTAGATGATCCTTCGGTGGGAAGGCAATTTGTGGGTCACAAAGGCATCAAAGAATATTACACCAGTTATTGTATTGGATATAAAACACAAACAAAACTATTGAAGCTGTTGGTAGATGGTAAAAAAGCACACCTGGAAGTAGAATTTACAGGCGATTTTCCGGAAGGAAAGATCGGAGGCATATTCGATTTTGTTTTCAAAGAGGGAAAAATAGCAGCAGTTAAAGCAGATTTAATGTAAAGAATATGAGCAACAGTAATATGGATGAGATGATCAAACGTTCTCTTAAATTTTTAAAATATTTCCCAGCTACGCATAGCTATGGGACGGAACACCAAATGGCGGTTGACGAAATCTTATATAAGATAATAGATTTGGCGAGCTATTCATTTTAATAGCTCGCCAAAAGCGTGTATACAGCCTGTTTTACCTAAGATTTATTGAGCATTCCAGGGCAACAGGTCAGGGAACATGGATGAAGAAGGCGAGTTCACAATCATGGAAAAGTTGGAGCGGAATAGCTTTTGAAAGTATCTGCCTAAAGCATACTTTCCAGATCAAGCAGGCCATCGGTATCTCCGACGTCTATACAGAGGAATCGGCCTGGAGGTTTGCGCCAGGTAAGTTAGGTAAGGGGGGCCAGGTTGACCTGCTTTTAGATAGGCAAGATGTATGTATCAACATTTGCAAAATGAAATTTTCCAACGAAGAATATGCAATTAACAAGTCCTATGCCGCCGAACTCCAGGACAAATTGAATATTTTTAAAGCGGAAACAAAAACAAAGAAAACATTATTCCTGACAATGGTCACGACCTATGGTACGAAGGATAACATATATAAAACTGGTCTTGTACAAAATGAGGTGACTATGGACGATCTGTTCAAGGCATAGAGATATAGGCTGTGGTACGAATGTTGGCGGTAGGTTTTAGTTTCCCTTTTATGATTACACTTCGTAATTTCATAAATGGTTTCTCTACGATCAAGTGTAGTAAATATGCTGCCAGTATGCAGGTCATTATACAAATTATGAGCATTATATTACTTTCTATTTTAAATTGATCTAACAATTTGTGTGTTACGTGAATTATACCTTTATGTGTCAAATAGATTGCAAACGAAAGGTTTGCAATAAAGGTGGTAATTGTTGAATTCCACCTGTACAGAAAGCTTGTTGGACTAATAGCGCCTAAAACCATAAGCCCAAAGCCAAGTGCGATTAATGGAAAACCAAAAATTGAAGCGCTAAAGGTGTGTTGGTCTTCACATAAAAAATAGGCACTTGTCAAAATACATAAGCTTAGTAGAATAAAATGGTTTCCATAGTGTGAAATTTTAGCATAGAATTTTGGCAACAAAACATAAATGCCTGCAAGCGAAACGCCAACTAAAAGTCCGTCTAGACGACTATACGTCGGGTAATAAATATATTTGTGCCAATACATCCAACTGTAATCATCATCAATTTTAGGTAGATACAGATAGTTATAACAATAAAGTCTAATTCCAAAACCAAATAAAAACAACACTATTAGTAGCCAATATGATTTAACAAATAGTTTGGTTCTTTGTAAGAAGATTAAAACTATAGGAAAAAACAAATAAAAATGTTCCTCTACACATAGAGACCAGGCGTGAGAAAAGGTTCCAAAATCCTTTACATCAAGCCCAAAATTTTGAGTAAAAGTCAAAACTTTCCAGAGTGGTGGCAGTGCTTCTCTTTCTCTGAAAAATGGAAAGCAAAAATAAAGTCCAACTGTTACCAAAAACGCAGGAACAATCCTAAAGAATCGTTTGATAAAAAAGATTTTAAATGAAATGGGTTGTTCTTGTTTGATTTGATAGAAGATTTGAGAAGAGATTAAAAATCCACTCAACACAAAAAACAAGTCGACGCCTGTCCAACCGAACGAAGCTACATCTGGCAACCATTTCGGTTGTCCACCGGTAACTATAAAATAATGAAAAAAGAAAACTACTATAATCGCTATTGCTCTTAAGTGGTCAAGTCCGTATAATTTCCTATGAATGTCTAAGCCTGATTTCGTTGTCATTTCATTCTTTTGTTTGTCGTATGTTCAGTAGGTAAGCGGTTTGGCAAATACCGCCAATGATATAGGGATAAGCGTAGTGGTTTTCTTAGATCAAAACTAACAAATAAACATGATGAAAAAATTAAGTTCTGTTCCACCAACTGCTTTCAGCAGATCCCTAATCAAATAACTTACTGAAGTGCCATCGGCGAGCGTACGGTTTGCGGCAACAATCAGCACAGTAGAATCTAGCTTTTGTATTATGGAATTATATTATAGCTGGTTTGGCTCGTGATTACTCAGGTATTTAGACCTGAATCCGGATGGGGTTTCCGCTGTTTTTACGAAAAACAGCCTGCTGAAATAAGCCGGGTCATCATAACCCAGTCCATAGGCGATCTCCTTCGCTGTTCTGTCGGTATGTACCAGTAGCCTTTTTGCTTCCAGGATAATCCTGTTCTTGATGATCTCATTAGGTTGGGGAAGATTAAGCCGCTTGAACCGGTGGGTAAGGGTTTTTGGTGCGATCATCAGCAGGTCGGCGTAGTCGGCAACATTGTGCTTTTCCTTGTAATTCGCTTCCACCAGCTGGGTAAATCGCCTGAAAAATTCCAGGTCATTGCTGGGCCTGGTAGCCATTACCCCGTCTAAGTGCTGCACTTTCCAAAGCCGGGTGGATTTGATTAATAGCTGTTTAAGGTAAGTTCTGATCATTTCTTCCAGCGAGCCGTCCTTGAGTTCAAATTCGTCTTCAATCCGGGAGAACAAATAATCTATAAACGTGGCATCGTGTTCAGGGATGATGGTCATGGGCATGTTGTTGATGTTGTTGAACAGCAGCCCGTCGCAGGCAACCTCCTGGTCATGAATCTGGATGCAGTAAAAGTCGCGGTTGTAAAATACCAGGCGTCCTGCTTCTTCGCCCAGCTTTTCAATATTCAGCACCTGGTTTGGACTGATGAAAAAGAGTGTGGGCCTTTGGGTGCTGTAAACGTTGAAATCTACTTTTATTTCAAATCCTTTGGTAAGGTAGAGTACTTTAATGTAAGATTTATAGACATCGGAATTGATGTGCTCAATACTTTCCGAATCGATGTGTACCATGCCGATGGTCTTCAGGTTAACGTCAAAAATGCTTTGATTCATAATGGGTTAGTAGCTTAGCCTGCAATAAAATTACTGATCTGTGGGATGATTGCAATAGTTATAAAATTTTTGGGGATTAGTTTTTTGCAAACTTTTCAAGTTCGGTATTGAATTTTTCCATTTCTTCTACAAATAAGGCGTGGCCACTATTTTCGAATTTTACGAGGTAGGAATTTTTAAGACCCTTTTGTAGTTGCTCTGCCATTGCATAGTCAATCAGTTGATCTTTTGTGCCCTGGAAGATGGCTACGGGAATGGTGATGTTTTTCAGAACCGGGCGAAGGTCCAAATCTCCAAGTGCAGTAATGGATTCCGTGATGGCATAGGGTCCGGCTGATAAATTGATGTTTTCCAACCATTTTTCCACGTTTTTGGATAGTGATGTTCCTTTAGCTGCAAATGCTGCTCCGAAACTGGCGATCAGGTCTTGTCTGCTGATCATGGTTTGTTTGATCAGCCCGGCTGCGGCTTCTTCAGATGCGCCATATGGGTAATCTGAACGTTGTTTCCAGGATGGGGCTGCGGCGGCAAAAAGTGCCAGTTTGCTCACATGGGCAGATTTGTATTTGTTGACATAGTGCAGGGTAACGGCACCGCCCATTGAAAATCCTCCGAGTACGGCGTTTTCGATTTTGAGTTTGTGCAAAACGGCGTAGATGTCATCAGAAAAAACGTCGAAGTTGTATTTGCCATAAGGTTTGTCCGATTTACCAAATCCACGCAGTGAGATGCCGATTGCGCGAAATCCTTTTCTTACCAGGTATTGGTATTGATATTCATACATTTCATCGCTTAGTGGCCATCCGTGTATGAGTACGATAGGTTGTCCTTCTCCCAGGTCTGTTACGTGCAGCTTTACTCCTGGTTCTACTTCGATGTATTCTGCCCGTCCGGTAGAAGCTGGAATTCTGCTGGTTTGTGAAAATGCTGCCTGGCTTGTGATTAAGGTCATAATCAGGCTGGTTGTTAAGATTAGATTTTTCATTGTTCTATTTTTTAAATTGTTTGCTTAAATATTTGTTGTTTGTTGACAGTACAAAGATGGGCAGAACTATAGGCCTCGGGAATGGACATTCAGACGACTGTCTTGTACATTTTTCCCTTGTCACATTTTTTACCCTCATTTTTTCGAATTGGGTGAGCCATGGCCTGGATGATTTGCAGATATGGCTGCTATCAAACATCTGAAAAATCCAAGTGTATGGGCAAAGATCAGGGGTGTTTTAATATAATGTTTAAACTATATTAGCTTCTGGTCGTTATTATACCAAAATAATAGCCATGGAAAATACACCTGTTCAAACTATAGACTTAAAATCCTTCGAAGGAAAATGGTATTCATTGTATTCCATTCCCACCCTGATGGATAAGCACTGGAAACAGACTACTGAAACTTATACGCTGGCTGACGATGATCATTTTGATGTCTACACGACCTACCATAAAGAAGGTAAGTCAGAAGAAAAGTCAATCACATCCAAATTGTTTTTTGATCCCGAGCATCCGGACGGAGAAATGAAAGCCCAGTTTTTCTGGCCGTTTAAGATTGGCTACAGCATCATTGAGTTGGCCGCAGATTATAGTTACGTGGTTGTAGGCCATCCTGATGAAAAGTATCTGTTTATCATGGCAAGGCAACCGGATCTCGAACCGTCAAAAGTTATAGAATTGATCGAGCTGTCCAGGGCCAGGGGATATGAAGTAGAGAAACTGCAAAGCCAGGAGCATCCCGGACAATTGTCTTTGGATATTAATTCAAAATAGCAAATGCGTTAAAAATTAACGGGCATATCATCGAAATACGCCTGGGCAAATTTAGGATAATCAGGAAAACAGTTTCAATACCGGTTTGCCAAGTCCATCTGGGGTTGTATAAAACGGACGCTTTTCTACCAGATAGTTCGTATCTGGAGAAATGCCAAGCGCATGATAAATGGTTTGGTGGACCTGGTCGATCACTATTGGGTTTTCTATGGTTTTACAAGGTCTTTCATCTGCGGTTTTGCCATATACTGCACCTCTTTTTATTCCTCCGCCGAACATCAGCATCGAACAGCCATCGGTGAAGTGTCGGTGCATGCCATAATTTTTTATATCCTGAATCACGTCGGGCTGGTCTACCTGCTCCTGCACTTTTGCATCCGGGCGGCCTTCCACCATCATATCCCTGCTAAACTCACTTGCTAAAATGACCAATGTGCGATCTAACCGGCCACTCTGATCGAGGTCTTTAATGAGCTGTGCGATGGGGCCATCAATCATTTTTTTCATCCCTACTCCGCGGGTGTATCCATTGTCATGAGTATCCCATCCTTTAAATGGCTCATACTCTGTGGTCACGCTCACGAATCTTGCTCCCTGTTCAACAAGCCTTTTGGCCATCAAACAGCCCAGGCCAAATTTGCCGGTGTTATAGATGTCGTAGGATTCTTTTTTCTCTTTTGCTAAATCAAAGGCACTCGCTTCCGGGGATTTTAACAACATATACGCCTGCTCCATAGACCGGCGCAAAGATTCTTTTTGATAATCACTGCCGTATTCGCCCATCGGACTGTTGCCGATCAACTGGTTGTACAATTGGTTCCTTTTCTCAAACCGCGTAGCGGACATCCCTACCGGCGGCTGCACAGATTCCAGGCCGGCCGTTGGATCAGGTATAATAAAAGGCCCGTATTCATTGCCAAGAAAGCCAGCAGTATGATAGGCTTTTAATTCTTCTCCCTCGCCCAGGTTGAAGCGCTGCCCGATATTGATAAAGGAAGGGATCACTGGATTTAAGGGACCTAATTCCTTAGCTATCCATGATCCAATATGCGGCACGGAAACGGATTGAGGCGGTTTGTAGCAAGTGTGCCAGTGGTATTGGTGCCTTGAATGTAAGATGTGCCCCATATCCGCTGCGACATAGGATCTGATCAGCGTGCCTTTGTTCATGATTCTTCCAATTGACTCCAGACCTACTGAAAAATTAATTCCATCAAGAACAGTCGGCATGGATTTGAAAGTACTCAACACACTGTTTGCCTGCATCCCCTTGGAAAATGGGGTATACTTTTTTGGGTCAAAGGTATCTGTATGGGGCATACCGCCAGCCATCCAAAGGAGAATAACGGAATCTGCTGTTGACTTCGCGGCATTTAGATTCCCAGCACCGAAAATATTGGTGAAAGGGGTGCCGGAGGCCATTGCGGCGATTGCCGCGGCGCTTGTGTTTTTCAGAAAATCTCTTCTATTCCAATTCATATCATTGATTTAAAACTCCTGCCTAATATATAATTTGAAATTCCGGCAGCAACACGATCGACCAAAACAGATCCTGTATCGCATCGGTGTCAGGCGAATCACCCAGCGCTTGATCTGCCAGATTCAGTTCTCTGTCTGAAGGGCTGCGACCCAGGGCTTTTAAGTAAAATTCGTTAATCGCCTGTTTCTTATTTCTAAATTTAGGTTTCCAAAGTAGGGCGCCTTGTTTTATAGCCTCATTGAAGGTCGCCCCATTTGTAAATTCCAATGCCTGAAGCAAGTTGGCCTGCGAATCCCGGCTGGTTGCAACAGTTTCACGATTCGGCCTGCCCAGTGAGGTCAGGTAGCTGTTATTGGCAACCAGTGATGTCCGTACAAAAGCAGTTTTCGCAGTTGAATTGTTGTAGGTGAATTTTTTAAAGGGGTTATAACGTAAGTCATTGTCCGCAAACACCGGGTAAATCACATTGCTGATGGCATCTGTAAATTGCTCGGCAGTCATCCGTTTGCGCAGCATCCCGGTAAACTTGTATTTAGGACTGCCGATTAGCGCAGCATCTTTGAAACCTACAGAGCGCAATTGATAGGTGTCAGAAGTTGCGATCATGTAGATCAGTTCTTTCATGTCAAATTGCTTATTCGTAAAATTATAGGCCATCCAGTCTAATAAATCCTGATTCCAGGGCTCGTTGTCCATCACGTCGACCGGCTCAACCAATCCCCGTCCCATCATTTGCGCCCAAATGCGATTTACAATTGTCCTGTACAATCTGCCATTGACAGGTTTAGTCATGTTTTCGGCAAGTTGTTTGCGTTTTTCTTCGACAGTGGCTTTACTGCTGATTTTTCCCAATTCTTTCCAAAGCATCCTTGGATCTACGAAGCGACCTGTCGGTTTATCGCAACGGTTGATTTCCAGACTGGATTTCGAGAATATATTAGCAAAAGCGTAGGCATCGTCCAATTTCCAATCGCTAATAAAGCTGTTGTGACAGGAGGCACATTTGAGGTTGAGGCCTAAAAATACCTGAGAAACATTTTGAGCCGCCTGCATTTCGGTGGTTTGACTGGAATTTACGACGCCACGCCATTCAATTCCCTGGATAAATCCCTTTGATTCTTCAGTCGGGTTCAATAGCTCACGGACAACCCGATCATAGGGTTTGTTGTTTCTTAAAGCCTCATATAGCCAATTTGTAATATTGGACCTGCCGCCGGTAATGTAACCTGTACCCGTATAATCGTTTCTGAGTGCATCATTCCAAAAAGTTAGCCAATGTAAAGCATAGTCATCTTGCCGGTTCAACAAGTCCCTGACCCATAAATCTCTTTTATCTGGCCTGCTGTCTTTCGCAAATCTTGCAAAATCTTCCGGCGATGGTAAAAGCCCGACGACGTCCAGATAAATCCTGCGCAAATACATATGGTCATCTACTTTCCCGGGCCAGTTTATCTTCCTTTTTCTGAAATAATCATTCACCCAAATATCGATCGGGTTATTTATTTTTTTTGAGCCCGATAAAGCAGGTAGTTTAGGATTACGCGGCGCCAACTCGGCTATCCTGTATACGGGTGCTTTTACGCCATTGTTGCCGCCATCCTGCCATGGCGCGCCTTTGGCTATCCAAAGCTTGACCAGATTTATGTCTCTTTGACTTAGTTTTTTTGCTTCCGAAGGCATGAACTCTTTGTGGTCTACCGGAAGCGTGATGCGCCTGAACAGCTCACTTTCTTCAGGTTTCCCCGGAATAATTACAGGGCCTTCGTCACCTCCTTTAAAAGCCAGGCTTTTGCTGTCAAGTCTAAGCCCGGCTTTCATTTTCTTTGGACCATGACAGCTGTAACAATTGTGCGCCAGAATGGCCCTCACCTCTGTATTCAATTCGATTTCTTCAGGCGTTAAATTGCTGGTCGTAACAAGGGCCAATTTTGCTTCAACTTGTGGCCCGGCAACATCTACTTTTTCAATTTCTTTGCTTTCTCCACCTACCTCTGGCCAGGGCGCCCCCTTGCTGATCCAAAATCTGATCATGTCAATATCCTGATCTTTTAATTTTTTCCCTTTGGTTGGCATTGCCTCTTTATGATTTGATGGAAGGGTAATTCTTCTCATCAGTTCACTGCGTTCAGGCTTGCCGGGGATGATGACTGGTCCGCTTTCGCCACCTTTAAAAGCGAATGCTTTGAGGTCAAGCCTTAGCCCCCCTTTTTTCTTATCCGGACCGTGACATTTATAACAACTGTTGCTAAAAATACCTTCTACCTCCGCATGCAATGCAATTTCATTTTCCTTGCTCAGTGGCGCTGAATCCTTTTTTAACGATGCAAAATCAAATTTAGCTCCAGATGCGGGTTCCTTCTTTTTGTTTACAGAAAAAATGGAGGACATAAGCTCGTTGCCATGGGTTAGTTCAGCCCCGATATGACCAGCAATTGTAACGCCAATGGCTGTGGAGAAGAGCGCGGACCGGTACGCCCGGATGGCAGCACTTGTTTTTTTCTTTGTAAGCAGGTAAAGCAGGAGCGCAGTAAAAAATGCCAGAACTGCAGTGGCAATCCCAGTCCACTTATGTAAATCTAATTTGCTGGATTCATAGTCGCCGCTTAGTGCAAGAAACCATCCAAACAGCACAGAAATGGCTGCTGTAGCAGCACCGATAATCACCAGTATATTGATTCCGTACCGAAGTTTAGAATCATAGTTTCTCAAGGTAAACAATTCCAAAATGGCCGCGATGATGAGCACACTCACCGGGAAATGCACTGTCAGAGGATGCAGATGCCCTAAAAATTCCCAAAGCCAAAATGTTTTTTCTTCAATCATATTTATTCTTTAATACTAAAAGGGCAACTAAATTCTTTATATTTCACGGGTACGGTTGCGGTAATCTGTGGGACTATAACCGGTTTTTTCTTTAAAAATTTTAGAGAAATAAAAGCTGGTATCGAAATTAAGTTCAATAGAGATTTCCTTGATTTGCATATCACTGTTGGTTAATAGTTCCTTGGCTTTTTCGATTTTTAACTGGAGGTAATATTGTCCGGGAGATAATCCGGTATAACTTTTAAAGCGTTTCCGGAACCAGGAATACCCAACGTTGAGTTCTTGCGCCGCCTGTTCCGGCGAGTAAGGGTTGTTGATATTCGCCCGGAATAGCAATCGTGCCTTGTCCGTAACCATTTCCTCTTCAGTGCTTTCAACAACACTTTGCTTGATTAGCGAATGGCAATGACCTAACAAATGCAGGAATATTCCTGAAATAAGGGGTTGATAACCAGATTGCTCCTGTTTCGTTTTCTCGATGATTAAGTGATATAAGTTGATAATCCCATCGTTAAATCCAATGTAATGGCATGGTTTATCTACAGATAAGTGGCCGGCAGATAAAAGATTGTCTACTACAGAACCTCTAACGCCCACCCAATATTCATCCCAGCCTGTAGTGCTGTCTGGCTTATATCGATGTTTTTCATTGGGGAAAAGAAATATAACAGTACCTGCTTTTATTTTCACCTGGGGACAGCTTTCTGATTCAAATATTCCCTGGCCATTAGTGATGTATATCACCTGGTATTCTTCCAGCCTGCGCCAGCTTTTCCAATTGAAGTTATGATGGTTGGGATGGTTTTTATAAGGATAATCACAGGCTGCTTCGATACTCGTACAGCCTACATTTAGTACCATTAGCCCCCAGCTTTCATCTTCTTTACTAAATGGCAGATATTTATAAAAATTGATCATGATAGGCACTGTTGCTTAAAGGAAGCACAAGATGTGTCCATAAAAGTCAGACGTCTCGGTTTAATTGTTTCACTAATATAATCTATATCCCTGTAAGAAGTATTCGACGGAGGCTAATATGTCAAAAAGTACAGGGAAATTGTCAAATCTGACATTTTCAGAGAAGGGATCATTGCGGCTAAGCCAGTTAGCCGCCTACATGTTTGCGGGTAATTCCAAGCCGCTTCATTTTCGAATTGAGCGTTGTAGCGGGTACATCCAGCAGTTCGGCCGCACCACCCGGACCGGAAATGCGTCCATTGCACTTTTTGAGGATGCTCAGGATGTATTCGCGCTCGTTATCATCAATAGATTTGACCTTATCGTGAGCTGGGGGAGTATTTGGATCGTTTTTTAGGGTTGGCAGACTAATCCTTTCTACTGCGTTTCCACGGCTTAGCAATACGCTACGTTCGATCAGGTGTTCCAGTTCACGGATGTTGCCCGGCCAGTCGTAATGCGAAAGTTCATTTAGTGCCTGCGGTGACAAACCCATTTCCTTTTTACCAGCCCGTTCTGCGTACTTCTGTACAAAAAATTCGGCCAGTTCGGGGATGTCTTCCTTTCGGTCTCTGAGTGCCGGCAATACAATCGGGAATATATTTAGGCGGTAATACAGGTCCAGCCGGAACTTGCCTGCAGCCACTTCCTTTTCCAGGTTGCAGTTGGTAGCGGCAACTACCCTGACATCTACCTTGACCGTTTCCTTTCCGCCTATTCTTTCTATCTCTTTTTCCTGCAATACGCGCAGTAATTTGGATTGCGATTCTAAAGGCAGTTCGCCTATTTCATCTAAAAAAATAGTGCCGCCCGATGCCTGTTCAAATTTACCGATCCGCCGCTCAACAGCACCTGTAAAGGCTCCTTTTTCGTGTCCGAATAATTCAGATTCGATGAGGTGCGTAGGTAACGCTGCACAATTGACCACGACGAGTTGTTTTTTGCTCCGCAATGACCGTAAATGGATGGACTTTGCAAATCTTTCCTTGCCAGTGCCGCTTTCTCCAAGGATCAAAACCGAGGTTTCCATGGGTGCTACCAGCGTGAGGTGGTCGAGAGCGGTCAGTAAAAGATGGCTGCTGCCGATCATACCATCAAAGCCTTTTTTTAGTGCTGGCCGATGGTCGTCTTTGGACGCTGCCAACCGGTCGGCAGGTTTTAAGTTTTTCTGACTGCGCAAAAACCCATCGATAACAGAGCACAATGACCTTTGAAGTTTGCCAACAAGCGCAAGGTGCTGGTTGGTATAAATATCACTTTTGCGGCTGTAAAATGAAAAGCCTGGTCCGGGCCTCCCGGTAACCGGTACATACATCACCAGGTTGGATCTCATCTCAAAAGTCTTTGCTGTAAACCTTTTTGCGGCATTGGCCTTGCAGACTTCAATAAATTTATCATCATTGTAGGATGCGGTAAGGGTATCATCTGCTAAGGCTTCCTGCATTTTGAGCAGTTCAGCTCTTCTTAGTCCTGAAACGTTCATCAGTTCATCAAACCCGATTACCTGGTATTCGTTAAAGCCGGTACGCAAAAAACTGATTCCATCGTCAGGCAGACCCTCCAGATTTTTCATGCTTATGGACAGGTAATCAAATGGCAGGTAAGGCTGTATGGTTTTTGCCATTTTTAAGAATTTTTGACTCCATTCAGTTTTGTCGGTCAGGATATCGGTTAGCGCACTTTGCAGCATCTGCTCATTGGTGCGTTTGGTGAGCATGCTTTGTTCGTGCAGGTACTGGGCGATTTCCAGGCTCACCAAAACATCTTTTTCCCGAAAGGGTTTAACCATAAAACCATAAGGTTCTGTGGCTTTCGCTTCCTCTAAAATCTTTTGATTGGAATTGGCAGACAGGTAAACAAAGGCTATCTGCTCATCTCTTAGCTGCCGGGCCAGATCCATTCCTGTTTCTTTTCCTTTTAAATGAATATCTAGCAATACCAGTTGCGGCTTTTGTCTGCTGATGATCTCTCTTGCTTCTTCCACTGAATCAGCAATATCACAAACATCATAACCTGCGTTTTCCAGCATGATGGACAAGTCATTAGCTACAATGAATTCGTCTTCTACAATTAATATTTTTGTGCTCATGTAGTTACGTTATTAAAACTGAGGTGAATCCTCATTCCATGATCTGCTTCAACTGAAATGCGACCGCTTAATTGTTTAGCGAGGCCGCGCATGAGGTTCATTCCCAGTGTTTTGCTTTTGGCTATATCTATCGATCCAGGAGGACCGATGCCGTCGTCACTGATCATCAGCTCATATTTGCCTGCTTCCTGTTCTGATAGTTTGATCTTTATCTTGCCCGGGCGTCCCTCAGGAAAGGCGTATTTTATCGAATTGGTAATCGATTCATTTAAAATCAGGCCAAGCGGAACGGATCTATTCACATCCAGTTGTATGGGGGCAATTTCCAGTTCGAAATCAATCCTGGCGGCAATGTCGAAGCTGTTGGCCAAATATTGTACCAGGTCGCTGATATAAGCCGGCATATTTACCAGTGATAAATTGTCTGACTGGTAAAGCTTTTGATGAATAAGGGATATGGATTGCATCCGGTGCTGGCTTTCCCTGATGGCCCGGTAGGCAAGGTCATCTTTTAAAAAAGAGGATTGGGTATTCAGTAAGCTGATCACAATCTGGAGGTTGTTTTTCACCCGGTGATGGATTTCTTTCATCAGCCATTCTTTTTCATCGATCAGGTTGTCTTTTTCAGCGATGAGGTTGATCAGGGAAAGATTTTTCTGATTGATTTCTGCTTGCTGTTGTTGCAACTGGTTGTTCACACGTTGTTTTAAGCGATAACGGTTATAACCCAATCCGAGCAGCAAGGCGAGCAATACAATGCCTGCAAGGATCAGTCTTTGCGTAGTTTCCTTTTGTTTGATGTTGATCGCCTGCAATTGTGCCTGCTTTTTCAGCATATTGATATTGCTTTCTTTTGCTTTGATCTGCTGATCCTTCGTTTCCGTTTGATAGGCGATATCTAATTGTGCGATTTGCCATGCTTTTGTTTCGTTAAACATGCGGTCTCGCAGATTAATATATTGGCGGTAATTTTTTATCTCGTTTACATGGTCTCCTTGTGCGGAGTCAATCTTATACTGAAGGGCAGCCGCATAGAGCAAAGACGAGCTGTCTCCTCTTGCGTTGGCCCAGCGTTGGAATTTTGTAGCGTATTCCTGAGCATTGCGGTAGTTTTTCACTGCTAAAAAATAAGCGCCTAACGCCCGCACTACGGAAACCCGATGGGGATTATACGGATTGAGCAGGGGCTCCAGTTTTATCAAAGTATCACAGTATCTTTTTGCAGCGCCGTAATTTTTAAGGGCTATGAGTAGGATAAGGCTAACCCTGTTGAGGGATGCGCGATCTATCACATCCGCAGGGTGATAAATTCTTTGCGTTTCCAACAGGAGATTGTAGGCTTCTGCTGGTCTGTTCAGGAACCTGAGGGTAAGCGCTACATTACTGGTGAGGATGATGATGGAACTTATGTCTTTTTTTTTCTTCGCTTCGCGTAATCCTTTTCTGTAATAATCTAATGCTTGTTTAAAATTACTGATACTCATATAGGTATTGCCTACGTTGTTAAGTAGTTTACTTACCATAAGCGTGGTATCACCTGTTATTTCAGCTGTTTTTATGCCAAGTAAGTTATACTCCAGTGCCTTTTCATGATTCCCCAGTTTTGCACTGACATTTCCTAAGGAAGAATATAATCGCTGTAAATTGATCTTATCCGTATTGCGGTATAAGGCAAGGGATTTGTTTAATGCGGCTAGCGCCTCTTGATTGCGACCATCTTCCTGGTAAAAATCACCTAGGATGGTGAGTGTTGCGGCGGCACGGTCAGTAATATGGGCCTGATTAAATAATGCTAAGGCCTTTTTATAATAGGCTATTCTCGGACCGTAGCCCCGTCCTTGAAAATAGGCGTAGTGAGTTTCCAGGATAAGCCATGTTTCAGCGGCTTCCCTGATCTGTCCGTTCTGGGTATAGACTTCGATTGCTTTTCTGATGTCGGTATTGCATCTGGCGCTGTCGTATTTTTGTTTCCATCCCAGTGCCGACTGCATATAAAAGTTGGCAAGAATACGGCGGGTGTCGAATGCACGGTTCCTGATATGAGCGCGGTTAAATAGTTCTAATGCACGTTCGTAGTAAGCGATCCTCGGTCCATACCCTTCACCATGGAAATAGGCATAGTAATTTTCCAGGGTGAGCCAGGCTTCGGCGGCGCCTCTGATCTGCCCGCCTTTCAAATAAACGGCAATACCTTTGCGTATATCTGCATGAGCGCTCATACTGTCATTTTTCAACCTCCAAACTTCAGCGGACTTCATATAGGCATCACCTAAACCATAGTCAAAAGAAACCTGAGCCCTCAACAACACTGGCAAGCAACACATTAGAATGAGAACTGGAAATTTGAACAGGTGCTTTGCTTCCATGTCTGACTGAATTCAAAATACAGTCCTTAAATGTAAGGAATTGCTGATAAGTGATTTACATAAATGTTAAACTTCCGTTTTTACTTTATATCATCATCATTTACGATATTTCGCCATATGACGAGTAAAACTGACCCCGGCCTGGATAAAATGAAATATTGATGGCTTTGAGTCAGCCAACAATATTTCATCGCAGTCAAATCTTTACTTTAAGAAAAAACCCAGCAGGTCTTTCTGAACCTGTGCGGTATTTTCCTGTACCACCCAGTGTCCCGAATCTTTTATGATGGATTCGTGTACATTGGTTGCTACCAGTTTACTGTGGGCGGCCAGGAATGCGCCTGCAAAATGATCAGAGCCCATAGCGAGCACAGGGATAGATAGTTTTTTCTTAGCAAAGAGGACATTGTCTTTTGCATCTTGATTGAACTGTCCGAACCAATGAAATGCACCGGTTGTGGCTCCTGGAACGGAATACGCCCTGATGAACTCAGCGGTTTCTGCTTTGGTAAAAGCGTTTTTCTGAAAGCCTACAGTGGGCCAGAAATCGGTAAAGAACAGCCCAACTTTGCCAGATACAAGCTTTCCTGAATTTGGCTGGGCGAAAAAGCCAAACCACCAGGCCTGCGCTTTAACCTGGCTCCAGACTGGCTCAATGCCCGGCAACAGCGCATCCATCAGTGCTAACTTTTTCACTTCACCGGGAAACTGAGCTGCATAGGCATAGGCTACCATCAAACCGATGTCATGACCGGCCAGGTTAACATTCTTATAGCCTAGTTTTTTCATCAATTCGTGCATATCCACGGCCATGTTCTTTTTATCATAGCCGCCAGCGGGTTTATCCGATTCGCCCACGCCACGCAGATCAGGGGCAATTACAGTAAAGTGTTTGGACAATTCGGGAAGCAGCCTGTTCCACATATACCAGTTTTGGCCAAAGCCATGAACCAGCAATAGCGGTTCTCCTTTGCCTCCGGAAACGTAATGGATTTTTACGCCGTTAACTGTAGCGTAATGGTGATTGAAATTGGCGGGAGGATTTGCTGGTGCAACTGCAGCAGATAAACTTCCGGCAAATGCGATAAATAATAGCACGAGCATGAGGTGCTTAATTGTTGTGATAGTTTTCATGATTTGATTTTAAAATGTAAGTCTGGTTATTTCTTTTGGTTGTTACTGATGTCCTTAAAAGCATTGGGCAAGTTGAAATTGTAATGGAGCCAGTCGAAAAGCACGTACCCTTTATCGAAAGCTTTCATTTTTACGGTTTCTTTGGTTTGTTCAAGCGTCATTCCTTTGGCTACTGCTGCCTCTACTTCTTTTTTAAGTTCCTCTACATAATCAATTGTGTATTTTACACCTGCTTTATTGGTGATGCGACCATGGCCTGGAATAACAACCGCGTCTTCCGGGAGGAAGTCGTAGATCTTTTTCAGGTTTGCTGCCGGTTCTAAAAAGAAGCCGTCGAACAGCCAGGGAATGGCAGGGCTTTCAGCGATAAAGGGATTGCCTGCCCAAAATACTTTCTGGTTAGGCATCCAGACGAACAGATCGGCGGGGGATTGGGCAGTACCTACATTGCGCAGTACCACAATCTTGCCGCCACCTAAATCAATTTTCAGGTCACTGTTTTTTGGGACGACCAGGTCAGCCGGACGGTAGACCGCGTCCTCGATACCCCTTCCGGCACCAAATAGGGTCACCATGAACTGCTTGATCCCCGCATAGTTTTTTGCCAGGTTTTCATTGGCAAACTCATTTTGGATAATCAGTGTTGACTTTGGCAGCAGGTAATTGCTGAAGCAATGGTCGCCATGGTCGCTGGTATTGATCGCATAGCGGATTGGTTTGTCGGTCACCGAGCGGATCAGTTTGATCTGCTGGTCAAACAGCCGTTTGGTCAGCATCACTTCTATCATCAGTACGCCTTTTTCGCCAACAATGAAGCCTCCAGTTGTGGCTTGCGGAATGCCCTTATCCGTTTCCGTTCCTGCTGTTCCAGGAATAATGGCATAAGTGTCTGCACTGAGCTTTTGCAGTTTCAGCGTTATTTTGTTGGCATCCCAGATCGGTACCTCAGGAGGCATTGGCATTTGGGCATAGAGGTTGCCGGACAGGCACAGCACCAATACGCACAGGCCTGTAAGTTTTAAAATTAGCTTCTTCATTTTCAGTTTATTTTTATGGGTTTTGAATGAGGTTTATTTTTGATAGCCGCCGAAGTGCTTTACCGGCGACCAGGAAGGGATGACTTCCGGAATTGCTGGGTTCTGTTTGGCATATATACCCGAACCGTAGACCACCTTTCCGTTTACTACTGTCATCAGGGAAGTAATGGTTTTCAACTTCTCAAGACTTGCTGTAAAATAATCGTCTGAAAGGATAACCAGATCCGCATACATACCTTTGATGAGTTTTCCTTTCAGATCCTGGTCGCCCGAAAACCAGGCACTACCTGAGGTATACAGTTTCAATGCGGTAAATTTGTCCAGCACCTGTTCCTTAGGCCAGAACTGCATACCGCCAATGGTTTTTCCGGTGAGCAGCCAGTGGAGGGCCATCCATGGGTTATAAGTGGAAATCCGGGGCGCATCGGTACCCATGCCAACAGGAATACCCATCGCCAGCATTTTTTTGATCGGCGGCAGTTGTTTTTTGGGCTGTCCGTACATTTTGGTGTAGAGTTCTCCCTGAAAATACATCCTGAACTGCACAGCCACACCGCCACCGAGCGCTTTGACCCGTAGCAGTTCAGCATCTGTGATGGTCTCCGCATGGTCAAAAAACCAGCGCAATCCGTTGAAAGGCGTATCCTTGTTTACTTTTTCAAAGACGTTCAGCATCCGGTCGATCGACTCTCCATAGGTGGCATGAAGGCGGAACGGCCAGCGGTTCTTCACCAGCGTCCGGATGATGGGTTCCAGGTCTGCTTCCATTTCCTGCGACAACGCTATACGTGGTTCCAGGAAGTTTTCAAAGTCAGCAGCAGAGGCAACCAAGTGCTCTCCCGCCCCTTCCATATTGTACCCGTTGGCCATCATCAAGTGGTCGTTTTTTCTTGGGTACGTTTTCTGAATCCATTGTTCATAGTCCTGCAGTTCAGAACCTTTTTGCTGGGCAAACAAATAATAGGCTGTACGAACGGTCAGCTTGCCGCTTTTGGCTAATGCAAGAGAGGCCTGGTAATCCTCGTCGTAATGCTGTGAGCCTCCGGCAGCATCACTTACACTGGTGATGCCGAAACTGTTGAGTTCCCTGTAGAAATGTTCAGAACTGTTGAGCCTTTCTTCCGGACTGAGTGTGCCGGTAAGGGCTAGTGTACGGTAGATGGCCATTGGTGTTTGCTTGGCGTACAACAGACCTGTTGGCTGCTCATTTTTATCGAGTTCGACTACACTGCCCGGATAGCTGGTGTTTTTATCGTAACCCAGCACCTCAATGCCTTTTTTATTTAAAAATGCTTTCCCATACAGGTAGGTGATAAATACCGGTTTATCGGGCACGGCTGCATTGATCTCATCAATGGTAGGTTGTCTTTTTTCTTCAAACTGAAATTCATTCCAGCCACCTACTACCTTGATCCAGATGCCTGGTGGAGTTCTTGCTGCCTGTTCTTTTAGCATTCCCATCGCCCGTTTTAGGGTCTTTACGCCATCCCAGCGCAATTCCATATTGAAATTGAGCCCTTCCCGGATGGCGTGGATGTGACTGTCGTTTAAGCCAGGGATGACTGTTTTACCTGCGGCATCTATGAGTTTTGTTGCGGTATTTTTGTAGGTCTTTAAAATAGCCTGCGTGCTTCCCGTCGCTAATATGAGCCCATTTTGCATCGCAATAGCTTGTTTGAATTCGCCGGGTTTTGTCATGGTGGCAATCTTGCCGTTATAGATGATCAGGTCGGCTTTTTGCTGCGCATAAGTGCTGGTTACAGCTGAAACTAAACAGAGCAGCAAGCAGAGTTTGGAAAATAGAGTTTTCATATCCAATGGTGTTGAAGATTTAAATTTTTGTCAGCCAGTTCAAGATATAGTCGGCATTTTCTTTCCAGTCGGGCTGACCGAGCACGAAATGGTTGCGTCCGGCAAACTCTTTATAGTCTGTCACCGATTGGCGATGGCTATATTTTCTGTAGTTGGCATAGTTGAGCGAAGGCGGGATAAAGCGGTCGGTACTACCGGAGATGAAAAGAAGCGGGGCATGGGGTGCGGAGAAATCTATCTTTGCGGCGCTGGTCGTCGCATCCCTAACCAGTAGTTTTGATTCAGGTGTGAGCAAATTATAGTAAGCTTCTTTCTGTGCTTCATAAGGCATGCCATTGGTAAAGGCATATTGCCATTCTGGAAAGGACATGAGGTAAGTTTTTTTGGTATCTGTAAAAAAGCCTAGCGCAGGCCAGCCAGCCTTGTAAAAAGAAAATTTGAAAGTGAACAGTCCCTGAGGCTGCAGGGAGTGAACAGCAACTCCGGCTGTTGCAAGTCCTTTTTGAACCAGCAGCTGGGTGATGAGTCCTCCCATGGAATGGCCGATCAAAATCGGCTTTTCAGGTAACTGCGCTACAATGTTTTCAAAGTAACTGGTTAAGAAGGCTAATCGCTGACTGGCAATATTAGTATCCGGGTGCCGTTGGCGGAGTGTGCATGCCGGGGCATCTTTATGCGGCCATGCAGGTGCTATCGTATGGTATCCCTGCTGCTGGAAATAAGCCGACCATTGGTTCCAGCAGTCACTGCTTACAAATGCGCCAGTGATAAAGACAATGGTTTTGGATTTCAAAATTTTCATGTTCGTTATTTTCTGGTATCCGGGAGACAAGTCTTGATCCATAGGTGTAATTTATTGATACACAGTGAATTTGCTTTTTTGCTAAGCGCTTTATTTACTGTATTTCGTCATTCATAGATGCCAAAACAGCGAAATACAGTGAATGCAGTTTGTCTATCTAATTAAATAGTTGATAATAAGATAATTATGTAAGAGGCCTGAGTCTTGGTTATTGCATGGAAAACAATAAAATTCTAGATGATGAGAATCTGTATCATGTTATTTTTCCTTCTTGTGGCACATTCCGGATTCGCACAGGATACCACTGCTAAAGCTTTCAGAAAGGACCCGCATTACAAATTTGGCGGCGAAGTACGCTACCAGTATTTCTTTTTTAAAGATCAGGATTGGGGCGAGGCTCCGGCAGACAAAGACGGCTTTATATTGGCCCGTTACCTAGGGCATGCAGATTTCCATGCCGGTAAACACCTACGGGCTTTTGCAGAGTTACAAAGCAGTTTATCCAGCGGTCAGCTATCACCGCCATCGCCGGTTGAAGAAAACATACTTGATCTTCATCAGGCCTATTTGGATTATTCAGCGTTATCAGATAATGGAAAATTTACCCTGAGAATTGGCAGACAGGAGCTCAGCTATGGATCCCAAAGATTGGTGGCGGTTCGTGAAGGCCCAAACAACCGGCAATCTTTTGATGCCGGAAAGCTGATGTATGGCGCTGAGAAAATGAAAATTGACCTTTTCTACGCCAATTATGTTTTCGCAAAATCCAACATCTTTGACGACCGCTTCAGCAATGCTACACGATTTTGGGGGACATACGGTACATTTAACAATGTAAGCCTCGTTCAAAATTTAGACCTCTATTATTTAGGGATCCACAAGAAAACCGCTGCTTTTGATGAAGAAAATGGGGTAGAGACCCGGCATTCTATCGGTGCCAGGGTCTTTAAAAATTCACCCGTCTGGCGTTATGACCTGGAAGGGCTGTACCAGTTCGGGAATTTCAATGCCAGCAGTATATCTGCCTGGACGCTTTCATCCAATGTTTCCTATTCTTTTTTGCAAACCAGGTTTAAGCCACAAGCCGGTTTGAAGATTGAGGCAATCAGTGGTGATAAAAACAACAGCGATGGAGAGCTGAATACTTTCAATCCGCTGTTTCCCAGAGGGGCATACTTCGGTTTAGCAGCCTTGATCGGGCCTTCTAATTTATTTGATGTCCATCCCTATATTCAGTTTAACTTAAGCAAAGAAGTGGTATTTGTAGTAGACTATGACTTATTCTGGCGCATGAGCAGAAATGACGGTTTATATGCAGTCAACGGCAAAATTATCTATGCCGGTGAGGCGGGAACTTCAAAGCAGATCGGTCGCCAGCTCGGCACTTCGCTGGAATTTCCTTTGGGTAAATACTTTGATTTCAGGCAGGAATTTACCTGGTTTAGTGCGGGCGACTATTTAAAGCAGGCAGGAACGGGTGAGGATATTTTAATGACGGGAAGTACGCTGACATTTAAATTTTGAATATCCGACTCCAAATGCCCTTACTTTATTCAGCGAAAAATTGAGTTGAATTAGCGAAATACGGTAGGTAAGCTGATTTAATTTGAATGTAAATTATTGATTGTTAGTTGTTTGATGTTATGGCGCATCACTTGCTTATTTACTAGAAACAGAAAAAAATATGAAAACTCAAACAAAATTAATCAGACCGCTTACATTCGTTGCGGTCATCTTATTGCTTCTATTGATATCGCACATCAGTTTTGCCTAAACAATTTAATATCCACCCTGTTATTTCTATATAAACGTATAGATATGGGATTTTTCAGACATGCACTCATTGGCATAGGGCTTTATGAAGGCTTCAAATATTTGATGAGAAAAGACAGTGCCGAACACGCAACAACGATCGGGCAATCGACACCTTTTATCGCTGCTACCGGTCACAGCGATCAACCGGTCGCTGTGCCAGCAGATGATCCCTGGAAAAACAGCCTGGCTGATGATGAACTCCGGGCTCCGGACAGTTAGGCCTGGATCATGCGATCAATGAGGAGATAGGTTAGCGGCTGTTATCCGCTCATCGCTATGGACCGCAGCCGGTGTTAATGCAAACCAAAGCGCAAGTAGCGTTCCATAACTTCCTCCCCGTTCTATCCACTCAAATATTTCCCATTGGGGATAAAATAGTTCTGTTCCCATCTTCCAGATCAAAAATGTAAGGACTAAAGGCCTTAACGGCCGGATTAGGATTAAGGTTCCTGCCCCAATTTCGACAAGTCCTGCGATAAGGGCTGTCAAATGTGCATCATTGAAACCTAATGAGGTATATTGTGCAACCAGGCCTTTTTTGCCAATCAGGTTAAGCCAGCCATGGCCCGTCAATAGCAGGAAGGCAGTTAACCTCAAACAAAGCATTATCCTTTTTAAACTTTCTGTTGAAAATTGAACTGGTTCTTTAATTTTTTTGAACCATTCATTTAAACCTTTTGCGGGAGGACATAAAATTAAAAGTGTAAGAGGAGCGCCGAAATTTCCAGCTCTCTCGAGCAGTTCTGCAAATGGCTCACCTGAAAGCGGACGCATAGATGCGGTTGCCAGGCCCCATACAACCAGCCATAACGCAACGGCCCTTACCGGATAAAATAACAAGCTGATTCCCATTAGAATATCAACCGTTCCGATCACAGGCATCAACTGATAGGCCAGTTCCTGGCCGATGCCAAAGACTGCTAGATAATTACACCAGACTGCTTTAGTAATGATTCCGAAAGCCCCGTGTCCGATGAGGCACATTGCGGAGGCGATCCGGAGTGTATGATAAATTTTTTGTTCCGTTTTCACGATTTTATTTGGCGATGATAAACTTGCTGTTGTTATCGTAAATATGATACAATTCTTTGAGTCTGCCAACGAAGTCGGAAAATTTGCCATTGGGCTGGAGCATCAATCCCGGATTAGTGGCCATCAAGCCTATTTTCTCACCGACCAATCAAAAAAATTGATAATAAATGCGCGCTAATTGTTAATGGTATTTGGACTTGATCTAAATAAACCTATATTTGCGACATAAAAATGCCACACGGCTTAGGACCCGTGTGGCTAACCGGCGAAGCCGGGTCACCTTTAATCGTAGTTAAAAGTCATGCAAATTAAGAAAATTTTGCTATTAGGCATTCTATGTGCCTATGTATTTATTGCAAAAGCTCAAATTACTCCCTCTGGCCTGAGCGGGTCTTTAAAAAACAGTGCCGGAGAAGCCATCGTAGCCGCTACTGTGAAACTTCAAAACACAAGTTATGCTGCTGTTTCCGATCACAACGGAAACTTTAAAATTAGTAACGTAAAGCCAGGAACTTATATTGTACTGGTCAATGTGGTCGGCTTTGGAGGTCAGAAAAAAGAGGTAAAGGTTACTGAGGGCAAGGATAGCAAAATCAATTTTAATCTGCAGGAGGGCACTGAACAAATGGAGACGGTCAATGTGATCGGACGTACAAAAGCTCAGGAGGTAAACAGACAAGCATTTAATGTAACCGCAATTGATGCCACTAAGTTATACAACACAACGTTAGATATTTCCGGAGCGCTGGATCGCGTGGCAGGTGTCCGGGTAAGAGAGTCCGGCGGTGTCGGTTCCAATTTCAATGTTTCCTTAAATGGCTTCTCGGGCAGGCACGTGCGATTTTTTATTGACGGTATCCCGATGGATAACATGGGCTCCTCTTTTCAGATCAATAACATTCCGATCAATATAGCCGAACGCGTAGAAGTCTATAAGGGTGTAGTACCCATGTGGCTGGGTTCCGATGCACTTGGGGGCGCGGTGAATATTGTGACCGGAGATAAACACAAGAACTATGTAGATGCTTCTTATTCTTACGGTTCATTCAACACGCACCGCAGTGTGGTCAACACCGCTGTTACTTCAAAATCCGGTCTGACCCTTCAACTAAGTGCTTTCCAGAATTACTCGGACAACGATTACAAAATACAGATTGATCAGTTGCTTCAAAACAATATGGTGCCTGAAAAAAGATCTGGTACAGTGAGGAGATTTCATGATGTTTATCACAATGAAACCTTGATTGGTAATGTAGGCGTAATCGGAAAATCCTGGGCAGATAATTTCCTGGTTGGGGTGACATTAGGCCAAAACTATAAAGAAATGCAGACTGCCGCCCGGCCAATTGCGGTGTATGGACAATTACACAGGCGTGGAAATATCGTGATGCCGACATTAAAATACAAAAAGGCAGATCTGATACCGGGGTTGGACGTGACCGCCAATTTCAACTATAACCTGGGATATGAGACCACAATTGATACGGCTAAGGCAGATTACGACTGGGACGGTATCCGTGATCCAAAGGTGTCAATGGGTGAGAATGAGAGCGGACAGCATAGAAAATACTGGAACAACAATGGTTTGGCCACGACGATGGTCAGTTACAAACTTGGTGAACATCATGGCTTAGCCATAAATAATGTGTTTTCCACATTCGACAGAAAGCAAAAAGACGTTTTGTTTCCCGATCTGGATGCGAAAAATGTTCCAAAAAGAATGGACAAAAATGTACTGGGATTTGGATATTCTTACAATATAGCAAACAAATTTGGCTTGAATCTTTTTAGCAGATACATCCTTCTGAAAAGTGTCATCAATAGTGAAAATAACAAGAGTACAGACCATAAACTGGGTTATGGTACTGCCCTGACTTATTATATTCTTCCAGATTTGCAGCTTCGCGGTTCCTATGAGCTGACCAACCGCATGCCCGAAGCCAATGAGATTTTTGGGAACTTAGAAAATGTGGATGCAAATCCGTCACTGAAACCTGAAAAGAGTAATAACCTCAACTTTGGTGTGATATACGGATTCAAAATTAACGAAATCAACCGTTTTTCTGTCACCGCCAACGCCATTTATAGCCATGCTTCAGATTATATCTGGAGCCATTTGGTTGGGGGTACAGGTCCGCGGAGGGAATGGACAACTTCCAGTAATCGTCAGGGAGTACGGACCACAGGTTTTGATGCCGAAGTCAGATATTCTTATAAAGACTGGTTGAGCGCAGGGGGAACGATAACCTATCAAAATATCATAAATCTGCAGAAGCACGACTGGGATCCCAGTACTGGTAAATACTCTGACCAGGAGAGTTTGGTGTACCTGGATAAGATGTCAAACATTCCTTACTTTTTTGGCAACGGGGATATTTCTGCTTCCTTCAAAAATGTGTTCCAGAAAGGGAATAACCTGACCATTGGTTACAATGTGCTGTTCGTAGACCGTTTCTGGCTGGATTGGCCAAGCTTCGGTAATCCTACCGAGGAGGATAAAAAAATGACGAAAGTACAGTTGACGCATGATGTAAATTTCGTCTACAGCATGAAAAACGGCAGGTACAACATCTCCCTGGAAGCAAGAAATATCGCAGATAAACCCGTTTTCGACAATTATGCTCTGCAAAAGCCAGGCCGCGGATTCTATCTGAACTTCAGGTACTTCATCAACAAATCATAATAATAACCATAATCATAATTTTAAAATAATCAATATGAAAACAACTATTACCAAGACCCTCCTTGCCCTGGCATTTGCAGGTGTTTTAAGTTCTTGTGAAAAGAAAGAAGACAGAGAAGTAATCCCGCCAAATCCGGGAAATTATATCATTGCAGTTACCCCTAGCGCAATTGCGAGCAAGGCAGATTATCTGCTAACGGCGAGCAGCCTGGAAAGCGGTGCAGTGTCCATCATTGGAAACGGTACTGAGCAAGATGGCTTGTACAGGTATTATGTAACTGCCAACAACAAATTCTTTAGTATGCTGTACGGTCAGGGTAGTCCTGGTGCAGTAACTGTTTATGGGATTACCGACGGTAAATTAAAAAAACTGAATGATTTTACCTCAGCAACTGTACATGCTTTTGCGCCGGTAAACGATGATATCTTAACAATAAAGGTACCTAGAAGAGTTGCTGCAGTGGGTACGCCAACAGTTTATGAGTGGTACCGTGTTAGTACAACCACCAATGCGGAAGTTGCCAAAGGTACTGCCGATGCGATAACCCCAAGCGGTAATGGTGAGATTGCACACTTGAGCTGGATCAAACAAGTCGGAAATAAAGTATTTGCACCATACTTCAGTATCTACAATAGCTTTTTCACTAAGTTTCCGGATCAGGCTGGAATTGCAGTATTCTCTTATCCTGAAATGCAATATGAGAAAACCATCAGGGATACCAGAACAAGCTTTATCGGACGCTATTTTACCGATGGTTTAGGTGTAGTAGAAAATGGTGATTGTTATGCATTTTCTTCATCCGTTGCAGCAGATGATGACCCTGCTACAGTAGCAGTAGACGCTAAAATGACTTCAACCAAGCCGTCTGCCATCACCCGTATCAAAGCTGGTACTACAGAATTTGACCAAAGCTATTTCTTTAATTTTGAGGAAATCTCAAACGGATATGTGATTACCAACTGGTTGAACATTGGCCAAAACAAATTTATTGCGAATATTGAGCCTAAAGCGACTAAAGGACAATATGTTACAGGTAAGCGTTTGGCGATTGTTGACGTAGTTGCCAAAACCGTAAAAGCAGTAACAGGTTTTCCTGAAGTAGCTCAAATTTCAAGTGTCACTACCACCAACTACAGTCCTATGGACGGTAAAACCGGTTTTGTCGGTGTGAATTTAGTAGGCGGCGCGACATATGTTTATAAGATTGATGCAACCAACGCAACTGCTACTCAGGGTATTAAAGTTGAAGGTGGTGTAATTACTGCGATTCAACACTTGCAATAACCTCAAATTAAGAAACAACCACATTTATAAAGGCCTAATTTATCAGTACAATGGTTACCGGAAACAACACCCCAACCCCGAAAAAGAAGAACAAGGATTCTCTTTTCAATAGGATCAACAAATGGCTGCACCTATGGCTGGGCCTGGCTTCAGGAATCATTGTGCTGATTGTATGCCTCACGGGCTGTATCTGGGTTTTCAACGAGGAAATTGAGAACCTGATGCATCCGGAGAATACGGTGGAATGGCAGAACAAACCAGTCCTGACCCCTTCAGAGTTGACCAGTATAGCAGCCTCACTTTATAAAGATAAAGTTCCTGCGTATGCAAATTACCACCAGGGAGAGGTGATTAACCTGAGCCTTCGGAACAAAGTCGAAAAGGGTGGCCGCGGCGGCGGCGGCGGAAGAAGAGGCGGTGGAGTTTCTTTAAAAATCAATCCCTACACCGGAGAAGTCATCAGCAAGGAAGTGCGTAAGCCGGGGGATGTTGATTTTTTTAGGTTTATCCTCAATGGTCATCGTTTTCTATGGTTGCCTTTCGCAATCGGCAGACCAATTGTCAACTATGGTACGCTGGTATTCGTAGTCCTGTTGATTACGGGATTGATCTGGTGGTATCCAAAAAAATGGAATAAATCTACTGCCGATAAAAGTTTTAAAATCAAATGGGGTGCTTCTTTTAAACGGGTAAACCTGGATCTGCACAATGTATTGGGCTTTTATTCCCTGCTGTTCCTCGCAGCCATCGCGCTGACCGGAATGGTCTACGGTATTCAATGGTACAGCAATGGTTTATACTGGGTAACCAGTGGAGGAGAAAAGCTTGGCGAGTTTAGACGTTTGAAATCCGATTCACTGCAGGTGGGTAAATTGTATACACCGGTGCAGGCTATGGATGCTGCCTGGGCAAAAGTGCTTGCCAAAAATCCCAAGTCTACCGGTTTCTATTATGCTTTTCCTGATACCAAACGGGCGGCGGCGACGATCGACATTACGGTTTATCCGAGTTCCGGACAGTTTTACAACAGTAAGGGATATACCTTTGACCAGCATACGTTGAAAGAACTGAAACGCCATGATCCCTATTCTGTGGACTATGATGAAGCATCTTTCGGAGAAAAACTCCGGAAAATGAATTACGACATTCACGTGGGCAGCATACTGGGTTTTCCCGGAAAGGTACTCGCTTTTTTAGCTTCTTTGATTGGCGCTTCGCTTCCTATCACCGGATTTTTGATCTGGTATGGCCGCAAGTTCAAAAAGAAGAAAGGCAGTAAAGCACCTATAGATCCGGCAGAAAAGCGGGCTGTTAATCCTGTGCTAAAACCACGGTTTAAAACAGTAATTAAAAAAGAGGAAGCACCGCTTTTGACGTCGAATCCTCCCGTACAGTGATTCGTTTGAACAGGTCATCAACTCAATTAACAATTAGAAAATTCAGACAATGAAAAAAATAACATTATTAGTACTTAGCCTACTGTTTAGTACTTCAAGTCTTTTTGCCCATGCCTTATGGATTGAAACGGCATCAGCCGGAAAGATCGGCCAGAAACAAACTGTAAAAGTGTTTTACGGGGAATATGTGGCTAATGAAAGAGACAGCGTAGCAAAATGGTATTCTGATGTGAAAGAATTCAGCTTATGGCTGCTAGGACCTGATCAGCAGAAAACCCAGCTGACACTTACTCCAGGTGTAAATTATTTCGAAAGTAGTTTTGTTCCTGAAAAAAACGGGCCATATACCATTGTCGTGAGCCATGAAGCAAAAGAATTGGGCGGTACTACAAAATACCATTTCCTGTCTAGCGCCGGTGTTGCAGTTGGTAAACAGTTGCCGGTAGCGGCCCACAATCCGAATGCTCTGAAGTTGCACGTGGACAATGCCTTGGCAGCCAAAGCAAATAAACCCTTGCAGCTGAAAGCCTTTTTAAAAGATGCTGCTGCAAAAGGGAAAACCGTTTCTGTGTTTTCGCCAAACGGCTGGAGCAAAGAGCTGGTTACAGACGAAAATGGCGCTGCAGAGTTCACTCCGTTATGGGCCGGCCGCTATGTGTTTGAAGTAAGTGATATGGATAAAACTCCTGGTCAGCATAATGGGAAAGACTATAAGGCCACCTGGAAAGGGGCTACTTATAGCCTGGAAATTAATTAATTTTTGTACCTGACCTTTCCATTCGCTAAAGCTGTTAAACAGCAAAGGAAGGCTGAGTGTGCCTTCCTTTGCAAAAACCAAATATAAATTAAACGAGTATGGTCGTACTTCACAGCATGGACCTGGTGAACAGACTGCAATGAGTAAACAGTCTGAAAGTTTTGCGCAAGGCAATCCTGCCTGCTAAATTTTAAACAAACTAGTAAAGCTGGATGAACACCATGCTTACTTCTATTTTTACACCGGCGATTGTAAACCGGTATACAAATATAATAAATACTACTAAATTAGTAGTATTTATTATATAATATATTTTTCCTTAGTTTGATGGGGGAATTCAGTCCTCTATTTTGCTGCCGGATACCATTCACGCAAGCGGACATCAATATTTTTATCGCCTGTGTTGACGAGCATTTTAAAGAGGTTGACATCTTGTCCACGGTAGTGGTAAGGATAAACTGCTTTGGGTTTGAAGGCCAAAACACCCTGGGCAGCGCCGTTTACATCCATAGTATAAGGCAGGTTCATACAGACAAAAGCAATGTCAATATTTTTTAAAGCGCGCATTTCCGGTGTGTCTGCAGTATCACCTGAAATATAGATTTTTTTTCCGCCTATGGTCAGCACATAACCATTACCTCTGCCCTTCGTATGGTAGCTTGCGTTTGCAGCATCTGGCAGGTTATACATCGGAACGGCGGATATAGAAATACCTTCCAAAGTTTTGGCCTCTCCATTTTGCAAAATAACTACCTTCTTCCTGTCGATATTTTCAGGCAGTTTGTCTGCTACCGCCTGTGGAACGACCAGGGTCGTTTTCGATGTATTGATGGCTTCTATTGTTTTTGGATCAAAATGGTCACCATGGATATCGGTAATCAGGATCAGATCTGCTGCCGCAAGACCTTTAAAAGCATCTGCACCACCCGTAGGGTCAATGTATATGTTTTTTTTCTGGAATGATAATACCAGAGTTGCGTGTGTGATCGGCTGGATGCTGAGTTCGCCACCCTTAACTTTTTCAAGATCAGGAGCTATAAGTTGTGCTTTGGCAACCAGCATGCCGGTTGATAATAGGAGAATAAATGCAAGCTTCAGTTTCATAACAGGTTGATTGAGTTTATAATCGTAAAAATATATATTTATAAACCATCATTTCCTATGATTGTTTGATTTGTACAATGCTTCTGGCACCGCTCCTCAATCAATGCGCCGTCCTCCTTTAAGAGATCCATTATAATAAAGCCGATACATTTTGGAATCCGCTAAAACATGCCTATTTTCAATTGATATGTTAAACAGACTGCCAAGTAAACCGAACCATGTTTTTTAATTCATCCAGAAGAAGGTTTTTAAACCATGTAGCCTTAATGTCTGCATTGACATGGTTATCTGCCTCCGCAGATGTTTTTGCTGGTAGAACCAAAAAGAGCTTAGGAAGGGGACAAAAATTGAGCGATGTAAATACGACTGACATCGCCGGCGCCATCCTGTTGGGCTGCGGCACAATGAGCCATATTTTCAATGCAGACGACCATGATCTTCCTTTTTTTGGTACTACTGTTGGCGAACAATCTGATTTTTGGTTCAACGACTCACACACCGAAGCGCACATTCCCGGTAGACACCTGAATGCACTCCTCAATGCCGAACAGGTGCTGGGATTAAAGATCGAAGCTGGAGTAATTGAAAAACACAGTGCTGCTGCATTTTATTCTTATGGTGGTAAAATACCCATGCCGCTCAATAGAAAGCGGCTGGACGGTGAGCGGTTAAATTTTTTACCGCACAACATCAGGGAAGGCTTCCACGCATTATACGCCCTGGTCAAGTTTCGCAAATCTGAGAAAGCGAGGTTACTTGCAGAACAAAGTATTGCTTTTATTTTTGAGAACTGGTCGCCTGAAACCGGCTGGAACAAAAAACTCATAGAAGAACAACTGGGCCTGTCCCTGATCGAATGGCCCGGCCCTTTTATTACCGGCATCGCCCGGGCCATTGGTCCGCTGGTCAAATACTACCAGGCTACGGGTTACGGCAGGGCACTCGAACTTGCCCTGGTGCTAAAGAAAAAAACGATTGATGAATTCTTCCTTCCAAATGGTGCTTTCGACAGCAATAAATTTGGCAACCATACCCATTCTACCACTTGTGTGATGTCCTCTCTGGCGCAACTGGCTGATGCAACTTCAGACATCCACCTGCTGGAACGAGTGAAGGCCTTTTTTGATAACGGGCTCACAGAAATCAGCAATGCAATAGGTTGGTCGGTAGAAAACTGCGGCACCAATTCAGACCCCGACAGAGGGGAGATCAACAATACCGGCGACATATTGGAAACTGCGTTGATCCTTGGCAAATGGGGTTATACGGAATATTATGATTATGCAGAACGGACATTGAGGTGCCATTTGTTGCCCGCCCAACTCAGGGACGTTTCGTTCATTAAAGAAGCGCCTAATCCCAAAAATGAAGATTCGAAGCGTGATGTTGCCAAAAGACACATTGGTGCTTTTGGTTTTCCGGCGCCCTATGGCCACCGTCCTGTTGGGAACAAAGTCATTTCTTTTAACCTGGATATTGTAGGTGGTGGAGTAGGGTCCCTTTGTGAGGCCTATCGCAATATCTACGTTTTTCACAATAGGGCACACCATGTAAACCTGTTGTTTGATTTTGAAAATGAGGCGGTTCAGATCAAATCGCCCTACACCCATGGAACGCTGAGTGTAACGGTCAAAAAACAAGCACCGCTGTTCATTAGGATCCCTGACTTTGTGGACCGGTCGGCACTGACCCTTACTGGTGCGAAAGATTGGTCGTACAGCAATAACTATCTTTTTATTGCAGTCCCGCCGATGAACAATCCGGTTACCATCGGCTTTAAAATGACTTTGCAAAATCTGGTGCTGACTTATGGCAGCAGAAAGATCAGGGCGAAACTGGAGGGGGATCGCATACTGACTATGGAAAATTTCAATTCAGACCTGACTTTTTTTGATCCACTCTAAATTGTACATCAAAGTATTTTCTTAACATTGCGATAACCTAACCCAAACTAATGGACCATAAGCTTGTACATCATTTATTGTGGGAACGCATACGTACAGGAGATAAGGATGCCTTTTTTGATTTGTACAAATCTCTTTATTACGATATGGTCAATTTCGGGATCCGTGTGTGCGGTGATGCCGAAACGGCGGGAGAGGCGACGGACCAGGTTTTTATCACCATCTGGGAGAAGCACGACCAGCTGAGCAGGGTAGACAATGTTCCGGCTTACATCAGGACCTTTTTAAAGCGCAAAATCCTAAGGCTGCTGGAACGTAAACGTAAAATCAATGATGCATTGCACAATGCGGGTGCGGAAGGGGAATGGATGGAAATGTCTTACGAAGAGTTTATTGTCAAAGTGCAGACAGACGAACTGGTCAGGTACAAACTGAAAACAGCGCTCGAAAAACTGACTTTCAGACAAAAGCAGCTCATCCATCTCAAATTTTTTGATGGACTGAGTTATGAACAAATCGCGGAGCAGACCAATCAAACCATAAAGACCGCCTATAATACGGTTTACGATGCCCTGAAAGTACTGCGCAAAGAACTAAAAGACTAACAATCTAAGCTGTTTGCAGTTGTTTTTACAAATATTCATAGGCCTTATGAAAAAAAAGTAAAATTTTCTTAGGAAAAGATGCGCTTTTAAGGCACTGGTATTATAAAAGCAACATTATGATTGATCGCAGTCTTTTCAATGTCGAAGACTTCCTGGTAGATAACACTTTTCAGCTTTACTGTGCGGGAACAGATAAGCTTTGTACAGCATATTGGGAAAATTACATCCTGCAGCATCCGGAACAAGAGCGGGTAATCGCTGAGGCCAAAAGGCTCTACGTCATCTTGAGCGGAAATAAGAAACAAGTGAACCAGCAGACTGAGGCACTTAGACTACAAATCACAGCACCTGAGGAGGCAGCGATAAAACCAATTCGCAGAAAGTATCTATGGCTTCAGGTCGCTGCTGCTGTTGTCGTATTGCTGGGTGTTTCCTTATTCTATCAAAATAGCCTCCAGGAAAAAACTGTTAAGAGAAATCTGGTCACCTATTTTTCGACCAACAGCGGCGAACGGAAAAAAATTACTTTGTCAGATGGCTCAGTCGTACTGCTCAATGCTAAAAGTTCATTGCGGATAGATACAGATTTCAATTGCACAAAAAGGGAAGTGCATTTGGTAGGAGAGGCTTTTTTCGATGTGGTACATCAGGAGAAGAAACCTTTCCAGGTACATACCTCTGATTTTGACATCAATGTGTTGGGCACCAGTTTCAACGTAAAGGTATATCCTGACGAACTTACTTCAGAAGCGGTGCTGATCAAAGGGCTGATCGTGATGGAAGGAAGGGGCACCAAGGGAAGTTCCATTACATTGAGACCCAGTCAGAAAGTAACTTTTTATAAAAAAGAGATCGCCCAGCCTGGCCTGAAGCCTGGCGGCCGCCAGGTTGCTGCACATCCCCAGATCGCAATCAATCAATACACGAAAGTCAACGACAGTACCATTGTAGAAATGGCATGGACGCAGGACCGCCTGGAAATTCTGGACCAGAGTTTCGGAGACCTGAAACAGGTGCTGGAAAGATGGTATGATGTAAACATTACGCTCACCGACAGGGAAACAGAGAAATACCGCTTCACTGCAGCATTCAACGGAGAAACAATAGAGGAAGTTTTAACAGCACTACAAAAAGCAGAACATTTTAAATATGAAATAAAAGGAAAACAGATTACCATATCAAAATAAAAAAGGAACGGTGTTGACGCACCGTCCCTTATAATTTTTTTGATCAGCAAATGGCAGTTTTATGCGGAAACAGATCGCTGCCAAATACGTATAGCAACCAAAAAAACAAAAATATGATTAATTATTACTTACTGCAAGTGCGGCTTGACCACAGGGCGCTCTTAAAATTCATTATTTTAATGAAGTTAACCTGTATTATAATTTTTATCACTTGTCTGAATGTTTCAGCGTCGGTCTTTTCCCAGCAGAAGATCTCATTTGACGTGACCAAAACAAAGCTCAGTAAAGTGCTGAAAATTATAGAAGAACAGAGTGATTATCATTTTGTGTATAGTACATCCAGTGTACCGGTAAACCGTGATGTAACGCTGGCCGTGAAAAACACTTTAGTTTCAGATGTCCTTTCTACCATCTTCGGTAATACCAATTTGAGGTACTCCATATCGGATGGCGGACTGATCGTCATCAGTAAACGGGTGGATGTCAGGATCACAGGTACCGTAAAGGATGAAAACGGGGAAGCACTGCCAGGAGCTTCTGTGCGGGTGAAGGGTACAGGTGCAGGGGTATCCGCTGACATCAATGGCCGCTTTACTTTGTCGGCACCACCAAGCGCAACACTGGTTATCTCTTATGCCGGGTTTAATTCGCAGGAAGTTCCTGTGGCTGATAAACTGGTTATTGATGTGGTGTTGACTGCAGATACCAAACTCCTGAATGAAGTGGTGGTAACGGCATTGGGCGTCAAGAGAGAACGGCGTGCTTTGGGTTACTCTGTTACCCAGGTTGCGGGCGAATCGCTCACCCAGGCCAGGGAAATTAATGTGGCCAATTCACTCGTTGGTAAAGTAGCCGGTTTGGATATCAGTTCTACCGCCGGTGGAGCAGGCGCAGCGACCAGCGTAGTGATCCGCGGGGTATCGAGTTTAAACCAATCCAACCAGCCGCTTTACGTCATCAATGGTGTACCTATGGAAAACAAACCAGTGGGTCTCAACAATACCAATCCCAATGGAAATTCCGGAAGTCAGTGGGACAATGCGCCTGATCTGGGAGATGCCGTGGGTAACCTCAACCCGGACGACATCGAAAGCATTTCCGTTTTGAAAGGTGCTGCCGCTTCGGCACTTTATGGCTACAGAGCAAAAGCAGGGGTGATCCTGATCACCACTAAAAGTGGTAAGGGAAATGGGATTGAATTCAACAGCAATTATGTGGTGGAACAGGTCATGGACCGTACGGACTGGCAGTATGTATTCGGACAGGGAGCCAATGGGGTGAAACCTGCTGATGCTGCAGCTGCGGCCCAGGTTGGCGGGTCAAGTTGGGGAGCCAAACTGGATGGCAGCAGCGTGGTGCAGTTTGACGGAGTTTCTAGGCCTTATTCAGCACAGAAAAATAACATAGAGAATTTTTACAAAGACGGGGGAACCTGGTCCAACACCATTGCTTTGAACAAAAGTTTTGAAGGTGGTGCATTGCGTTTCTCGGCCAATGATGTCAACAGCAATTCTGTGGTGCCAAATTCGGGGCTGAACAGGCAATCCTTTAACCTGGTTGGTACTTTTGATCCGGTTAAACGCCTTACCATAGACGCGCGTGTAAATTACATCCTGGAACAGGCCAATAACAGGCCTATGGTTTCAGACGGTGCCGGAAATGCCAACTTCAATACGGTTTTTCTTCCGACCAGTGTCGACATCAATTCGCTCAAACCCTGGAAAAATGCTGCTGGTAATGAGATCCAGTACAATAAAGGAAATAGTTTTGCCACCAATCCGTGGTTTGCCGCTAATGAGTTTGTGAACAATACCAGGCGAGACAGGCAGATCAGCTCATTCAGCGCGCGTTACACGTTCGACAATGGCTTGTTTCTGCAGGCAAGGGCCGGAAGGGATGCGTATAGCGATACCTACAAAAATGTGGTGCCATCGGGGACAGCTTATTATGCTGCAGGTAAGATAGCCGAGCAGCGGACCAAATTTGCCGATATCAATGCCGACCTTTTGCTGGGCAAGTCTTTTACCGTTGCCGACGACTTTACCATTACACCCAATATCGGTGCGAGTTTCCGGAACACACAAATCAGTCAGACCACCAATAATGGTACTGACTTCGCCATATTTGGTGTGTACAATATCCTGAATGCAAAAAACAAATCAGTAAACTATTTCGAGAGCGAAGCAGAAACACATGCCGTATATGGTACGCTGGAATTGACCTACAAGGATATCCTTTACCTGACTGGTAGCGCACGTTCTGACTGGTTCTCTACCCTAGCCACGCCCGGAAAAGACAACAAGCTCAATGTGGTGTATCCATCCATCAGCGGCTCCTTTGTTTTTTCAGAACTGATGAAGTCAGAGGTGCTTTCTTTTGGTAAATTTAGGGCGGGCTATGCCATGGTGGGACAGTCAACGGATCCTTACCAGACCTTGCTGACCTACGCCTTCAGGAGCGAAACCCTGGGTGGTAAACCTATGGGCAATATCAGCAATGTTAATATCCCCAATTCCAGTCTGCAAGCTTCCACAGCAACGGAACTGGAGATTGGTACGGAACTCAGGTTTTTTAAAGACCGCTTAAACCTGGACATGACCTGGTACAAAAAGAAATCAAAAAATGAGATCATATTCTCCACCACCTCGCCTACTACCGGTTATGCCGGTGCGGTACTGAACTCGGGCGAAGTAGAGAACAAAGGATTCGAAGCATTGATCTCGGGTGTAGTTTTGAAACATCAGGATTTTAGCTGGACTTCTTCCTTAAACGGTTCTTATAATGAAAATGAAGTGCTTTCCCTTGCCGACGGAGTGCCATCTCAACTGGTCGCCACCTCAAGGTCCGGTGTTGGGTTTTTACAGAATCTGCCTGGAAGCCCTGCTTTGCAGGTTATGGCCTACGATTATAAATATGATGCCAACGGACAAATACTGAAAGATGCACTTGGTGCCCCGCAACGGGGAGATTTAAAGTCTTACGGCTCGGCGTTTAACAAATGGTTTGCCGGATGGAACAATGAATTTACTTACAAAGGCGCTACGCTTTCTTTTCTGATTGATGGCAAATGGGGCGGTAAGGTGTTTTCAGCGACCGATTATTATGGTTATGTATTTGGCCTGCATCAGGCTACTCTGGAAAACCGGGAAGCACTGGGCAGCACAGCAGCAGATTTTTATCTCAATACGGCAAATAATGCTTCTCACAAATTCGTTCAGGATGCGAGTTTTATCAAATTCAGACAAATGACGCTGGGCTACAACTTCCCTGCGAAACTGTTTAACAACAAAATAAAAGGCCTCAACGTCAGTTTGGTTGGACGCAACCTGTTCATCCTGATGAAGAAAACAGACAATATTGATCCGGAATCAAGCTACAATGCAACTTTTCCCGGACTGGAACTGGGCGGTGTGCCCCCGGTCAGGACTTTCGGTATCAATCTAAGTGTTAAACTTTAATCCCTTAAACGGACAGACAATGAAAACGAACAGCATAAAAATATATAGCCTTTTACTTATTGCCATCCTTGCAGCGGCAGGATGCACCAAAGACTTTAAGGACATCAATACGAATCCGGTAGCTTATGGACCAACCAATTTTGATCCCAACTATACGCTGACAACCGCGCAGCTCAACTACACCGGCAGTACCGATTTTGCCTACGATACCTGGAGGGGAAACCTCATCTATTCAGGTACCATGATGCAGGGCTTGTCTACCGTAATCAGTTACTGGGCTGGCGATAAATACCTGCTGAATGAAGGATATACTGCAGCCTATTGGGGCAACAATGCCGTGGGTGCTTATATCGAACAAGTCAGGCCGATTGTGGACGTCGTGGAGTTTACCAAAGGAAATGCAAAATACGCGAATTTACACCAGGTTGCCAGGATTTGGAAAGCCCTTGTTTTTGAGCGCATTACAGATCTTTATGGCGACGTGCCCTATTCTGAAGCGGGACTGGGATTTTATACCGGAATCCTCAATCCCAAATACGACAAACAGCAGGCAATCTATACCGATCTGCTGAAAGAGGTTGAAGAAGCAACTGCGGCGCTCAATCCTTCCGGCGATGTCGTCAGCGGTGATGCCATTTACCAGGGTGACATCGCCAAATGGAAACGTTTCGGCAACAGCTTATTGCTTCGTCTGGCCATGCGGCTTACCAAAGTAGATGAGAATACAGCAAAAGCCTATGCGCAAAAAGCTGTTGCAGCTGCCATGAGCAGCAATGGCGACAATGCCTTTATCCGTCATGATGTGTCTGGCTCAAGGGTAACGCAAAACAGGAACAGCCAGGTGTTGCTGGGAGATGGCGGTCAGGAAAACTATTATGTGAAATGGTCGAAGACTTTCATTGATATCCTCAAGTCCGACGGCGATCCGCGCCTGGGAAAGGTTGCGGTCACTAAATTGTATACGGCAGAATCGTCCAAAGATCAGAGTACTGCATACGACAGTAACCCCTTAGTTCAAAAAGGTATGCCAAACGGTAAGGACCTGAGCGGTATTGCTGGCCGTGACGTCAGACAAGATGCGACATTTACGAATTTTCCAGACTATTCTTCACCGAATCCGGCCATGATCAAAAGAGATGGGCTTACTTTTATTCTCACCTATGCACAAACAGAGCTGTTGATCGCAGAAGCTGCTCAAAGGTGGGCTATTGGTGGTTCAGCCGCAGATCATTATGGCAACGGGATCAAAGCTGCGATTACTTTTCTGGGACAATATGATGCTTCACTTGCAATTGCGGATGGAGTTGCCAGTGCATTCTTGACCGCACATCCTTATGTCGCAGCAGATGGCCTCAAACAGATCAACACCCAATATTGGTTGCATGCCAATACGATGCTTGATTTTTATGAGACCTGGTCCAATTGGCGAAGAAGCGGCTTTCCATCGCTCACACCAGTAGTCTATCCTGGTAATGCGACCAATGGAACCATTCCAAGAAGATTCCCTTATCCTGTAGATGAAGCAGCAAAAAATGGCGCCAACTATAAAGTTGCTTCTGCAGCTGTAACCGGTGGCGACAATCTTGCCGGCAGGGTCTGGTGGGACAAATAATTCAACATCCCTAAACATAAATTGCCATGGCCTTCCAGTATTACCGGAAGGCCATTTTTTAATTTAAAGCTCCTTTTGCAAAACGCGGGCAGTTTGTGTACTGCCGTCGTGGCTCCATCCAGGCGGATAGAAAATATACCTGAATTTGTCGGCAAATGAAGGTGCCCGCTTCACGTCCTGGTACAAGGACACGAACTCATGGAAGATGATGTTGACCGGTCCGGTATCTTCCGGCTGTTTGGTCAGACCATACCTGATCTCTTCTTCCTCAACCTCTTCCTGGAAAGTGCCAAACAGACGGTCCCAGAGGATCAGCACCATACCCATGTTTTTATCCAGGTACCTTAGGTTACTGGCATGGTGGACGCGGTGATGGGATGGGGTCACAAAAATATATTCGACCAGGGGATGCAATTTCCCGACCAGCTGTGTGTGTACCATATTTCCATAAATCTGTGTGATCAGGTAGGCAAAAAGGATGTCCAGCGCATTGAAACCCATAAAGGCCAGTGGCAGGTAGAAAAATACACGGTAAAGCGGCTCAAATACGGTGGACCGGAAGCCGGTAGTCAGGTTGAAGTATACCGAAGAATGATGGGTAACGTGCATTGCCCAGAAAAGCCGTACATAATGACCGGTATAATGTAAAACCCAGTATAGCAGGTCTTGTGCCAGAATAAGCACAATCCAGTAGACAACGGTATTGGCAATGTGGAAAAGCCGGTGGTGTAGATAAACGTATTGAAGGAGGAAAAAAGTTCCGGTCTTCATTAGGATGTTGATCACGAATGCCACGCCCATGAGATAGACATTCGTGAGGGTGTCGCTTTTTTTATAATGTTTTCTGTCGTGCAGATAACTGAAATACATTTCTGCTATGGTGAGCAGGATAACAATGCTGAACAATGCCACCACAGAGCGCTGTTGGTCTGATTCTGTCATAGGTTTGCTGATTAGCTTCGCAAAATTAAAAGCAAATCAATAATTGCGCCTAAATCAGAAGGTCATAAGTTTCACATTTTTACCTGCCGGTCAGGTCTATGCTAAAGTGATCATATGGAATGGCCTGCCCTTGTCCAGGCAAGTCGGAAATGGTGTAATAAGTGCCTTTAATACTAAAATCGAAAGGGGTTTTTTCTATGCTCACTTTTAAAAAACCATGCTTGTCGTCACAATAGTTGTCCAGCTGTACCTGGCCGAACAAATCAGGATCAGATTGATAGGCCGGGTCATAAGGAGATGCCAGTCGGTGGAGTTCATCAAATCCTCCTGCTCCTGCCACGATGTAAGGCACAGTTTTTCCATCCGGATAGTGTCTGCTAAAGCGCTGGTAATTGTGTACATGCCCGCTAAATACAACATCCGGCTTTACCTCAGATTCTACAAATGCCGATTCCAGAAACTCGATCATCGCCCTGCTCGAGCCATGGTTGGCATCTGCAGAGTAAGGCGCATGGTGCATACAAACGATAAGCGCTTTATCCGAATGATTTTCTGCTGCATTGCGGAGTTCTTTGATAAACCAGTTTCGCTGTTCCCTGTTGACATATCCGTATTTGGGAACGTTGGTATGGAGACCAATAATGACTGCCAGCGGAGATTCCATTGTCCAGAATATATGGGGCTGTACCTGGCTCTTTCTTCTGCTTTGTCCGCCAAAATGAATGGTGGCCGGACTCGTGTTGCAAAAGGTGCTGCAGAATGCTTCCAGTGTATCTTGTCTTTCGGTGCTATCCGGGTTGATGTCGGTGTCGTGATTGCCTGCAATGGCATAGATGGGAGCGGGGTAACAGTCAAATGGCTTCAGAAACTGCGCCTCGTAACCCGTTGCTTCTCCATAATGGTAAACCAGGTCGCCCAGGTGGTAAAGAAAGGCAGGGATGTCCTGCTCATTATCTGTGGTGTAGCATTGTTCCGTCATTTGCAACGCGGTTCTGTCCTGAAAGGCGGCAAATGCGCCTCCTGTATCGCCAACCATGTGAAATACCATTTTTCTGGAATACTGTTGAGGCTGCGACAGTTTGAGCGACAATCTATAGGGGTAATTGCCCACAGGTGCAGGTAAAACCTGGTATTTATGAAGGTCATCAACCTTTTCTGATTTCAGTGCTGCCTGGTGGGTTGTCCTGGTTCTGATCATTGCTTTGAGACTTGGTGCTGCGCTAAAATTAGCCGCTGCATATTAACTGTGTATTAAAAAGGAATGATTAAATTTGAATTGATACTAATTTCAAACGATTCATGAAGAATACTAATAAAGTAACAGGCCTTTCACTTGCAACAGCGGTACTGCTGTTTGCCGGTGCTTGCAAACAGGCTGGAAATGCAGAGGAACTCCAGTCCGGCATCCTGCTGAAAAATATGGATACCACCGTTGTTGCGGGTAATGATTTTACACGTTATGTAAACGGTTCCTGGATGAAGAACACCAAAATCCCCGATGATAAATCCAATTATGGCGTTGGCTCAATGGTCAACGATAAAGCCCAGGAGGATGTAAAAGCGCTGATTGAAAACGCTGCTAAAGGTGATCCAAAGGCGGATTCAGAAGAACAAAAAATAGGAGATTTTTATGAATCTTACCTAAATACCAAGGTCCGGGATTCTATTGGTCTGGCGCCTTTAAATGAAGAATTTAAAAAGATTGATGGTATTGCCAGTCCTGGTGATTTGGCTAAGTATTTTGGTTATGCCGGTAAACTGGGCTTTATGGCCCCATTCGGTGTAGGCGTCCTGGAGGATTTTAAAGATCCTAAAAAATACATGTTGTACAGCTGGCAGGGTGGTTTGGGCTTGCCTGACCGGGAGTATTATCTATTAACAGATCCAAAGTCGGTCGAGATCAGAGCCAAATATCTGACACATGTAGAACATATGCTGACCATAGCCGGAATTCCTGATGCCAAAGTAAAGGCAGGGCAGATTGTAGCGCTGGAGACCTCAATAGCCTCCAAACAAATGAAGAAAGAGGAAACACGGAACATGGCGGGTTTGTATAACAAATACGCGGTTAAAAAACTAAATACGCTGCTGCCTGATTTTGATTGGAATGCTTTACTTACTGAAGCTGGAGTAGCCAAAGAAGACAGCCTTGTGGTTTGCCAGGTTGCTTATACCAAAGACCTCAGTGCCATTTTAAAAAATACGCCGATTGATACCTGGAAGACCTATCTGAAATGGTCTGTAATCCACGGCAGTGCAACTTCACTGACCTCAGCCCTTGATAAGGAGAATTTTGATTTTTATGCAAAAACCTTAAATGGTGTGAAAGAGCAAAGGCCGCAATGGCGCAGGGCAGTTGATGTGGTCAATGGGGCTCTTGGTGAAATGGTCGGTAAGCTGTACGTGGAAAAGCATTTCCCGCCTGCAGCAAAAGAACGCATGCTGAAACTGGTAGAGAACTTGCTGAAGGCTTATGAAACGAGCATTAAAGCGCTGGACTGGATGAGTCCGGAGACTAAAAAGGAAGCACTGGTCAAGATTTCAAAATTTACACCAAAGATCGGCTACCCTGATAAGTGGAGGGATTATAGCGCCCTGAAGATTGTAAAGCATGATCTGTATGGCAACAACAAGCGTGCTACTGAATTTGAATACAACCGGACCATCAGTAAACTGGGCAAACCGGTAGACCGTTCGGAATGGGGGATGACGCCGCAGACAGTGAATGCATATTATAACCCAACCATGAACGAGATCGTATTCCCTGCTGCAATTCTTCAGCCGCCATTTTTTGATATGAAGGCTGAGGAAGCCGTAAATTACGGCGGCATTGGCGCGGTTATCGGTCATGAAATCGGTCATGGTTTCGATGATCAGGGCAGCACCTTTGATGGTGATGGTGTGATGCGCAACTGGTGGACAGCAAAGGACCAAAGCGAGTTTAAAAAACGGACAAGCGCACTCATTTCTCAATACAGTGGTTTTAAAGTGTTTCCTGACTTGAATGTGAACGGTGAGTTTACCCTTGGTGAGAACATTGGAGATCTGGGCGGATTAAGCATTGCGCTTAAGGCGTACAATACAAGCCTGAACGGCAAGCCAGCCCCGGTAATGGATGGCTTTACGGGTGACCAGCGGGTATTCATTGGCTGGGCACAGGTATGGCTTGGAAAATCCAGGGATGAGGCTTTGAGAAGCCAGGTAAGCACTGATGCCCATTCTCCAGCCAGGTTTAGGGTAAACGGTGTGGTTAGAAATATTCCTGAATTCTACACGGCCTTTAAAGTGAAACCAACGGATTCTTTATATCTCGCACCTGAAAAACGCGTAAAAATCTGGTAATGGCCATAACGGTCATTTGATTCAATCCATTGCCACTGCGGGGGACAAAACAAGCTTAGATTTGCTTGTTTTGTCCCCCGCAGTGTTTAAAGGAATCTTTCTGTATCTAACTGCTGATATAGCTTTCCAGCTGAGAAATGGTCAGTTTTTGATCTGCGATGATGAACTTAACTACGTCACCGATAGAAACCATCCCAAGTGTAATTTCTCCTTCAGATACCGGTAAATGCCGGATGTGTTTGTCTGTCATGATCTGCATACACAATTCGATGCTGTCCGAAGGTTTCACGGTAATGGGATCTGCAGTCATCACTTCCCTGATAGAAGTTTCTGCAGATGATTTGCCATGCAATACAATTTTACGTGCGTAATCGCGCTCTGTAAAAATGCCCAGTAACTGGTCTTCTTCGATGATCAGGAGGGCGCTAATGTTCTTTTCCATCATAAGATGAAGTGCTTCTAAAACAGACGAGCTGGCTGTAACAGAAAAAACCTGTGCTGGCTTAACGTTTAATATTTGTTGTACGGTCTTCATAAGCAATTAAGAATTAGCTATTTGTAAAGGGAATATAACTAAAAATAATTTAATCTTAATGAAGTACTTCGATTTTTTTAATAAAATTGCCTAAGTGATCAAGGGCAGAATCTCATCTACATATTTCCTGTCATTCGATAACCGCGGAACCTTATGCTGTCCGCCAAGTTTACCTTTCGATTTTAACCAGTTATAAAACGTATGCATAGGGGCATTGTGCACTTTTGGCCTGCGCAGGGCCATGTCTTTAAAACGTTTGGCGTCATAATCAGAGTTTACTTCCCTTAAGGTTTGGTCCAGTACATCGACAAACAATTCAAAATTGGTGGGCTGCTGATCGAACTCTATAATCCATTCATGTCCGCCAACTTCTTCTCCTTTAAAATAGATCGGACAGGCGGTATAATCTTTAAACACCGCGCCAGTTGCATCACAGGCCTTGCAAATGGCCTGCTCGGCATTGTCAATAATTACCTCTTCACCAAAGGCATTGATAAAATGTTTCGTACGGCCCGTAATTCTAATGCGATAAGGGGAGAGGCTGGTAAATTGAACCGTATCTCCGATCATATAACGCCACAACCCGCCATTGGTACTGATGATGATGGCATAGTTCTTAAACAGTTCTACCTGGTCCAGCGAAAGTGTCACCGGGTTTTCATCGTCAATGCGTTCCATAGGCAGAAACTCATAATAGACACCATAATCCAGCATCAACAGCATTTCATCTGAGTTGACCTCATCCTGTATGCCGAAAAAACCTTCCGAAGCATTGTAGGTCTCCAGGTAGTACATCTCGTCGGAGGGAATCAGTTCTTTAAACTGTTCCCGGTAGGGTTTAAAGTTTACTGCACCATGGGTGTAGAGTTCCAGGTTGGGCCAGACTTCCAGTAAGTTGTGCTTGCCTGTCATTTCCAACACTTTTTTAGCCAGTACAATGGTCCAGGTCGGCACGCCGGCAATGCTGGTTACATTTTCTTTGATGGTTGCTTCCGCCATCTTCTCCATTTTTTCCTCATAGTTGTCCATGAGTGCTATCGAGATATTTGGGGTGCGGTAATATTCTGCCCACATCGGCAGGTTTTTGATCAGGACTGCCGAAAGATCGCCGTAAAATGAATCTTCGTTCAGCTGGTTGATCTGGTGACTGCCGCCCAGCACCAGGCCTTTTCCGGTCATGATCTGGTTGTCCGGCCGGTTGTTGCAAAAAATAGAGAGCAGGTCCTTTCCGCCTTTATAATGGCATTCCTGCAATGATTCTTCAGACACAGGAATGAACTTGCTGCGGTCATTGGTTGTGCCGGATGATTTGGCAAACCATCTGATTTCTGAAGGCCAGAGGATGTTTTGCTCTCCTTTGAGCATGCGCTCTATATAAGGTTTTAAGGTATCGTAGTTTTGTATCGGAACGCGTTCTCTGAACTGTCGGGGCGTTTCAATGGTCCTGTAATTGTATTTTTCCCCCCATTCTGTATCTTCTGCGCTGGAGATCAGTTTATGAAACCATTCTTCTTGAACATCATGCGGATATTTCATGAACAGCTCGATCTGGTGAACGCGCTTTTTCATGTACCAGGTAAAAATTGAATTTACGATTGCCATGCTTGAAGAATAGGGTTTATAGGGTTTTACTGCGAAGCACAAAGTTGGAGCCAAGGTACACCCTTCTCACCATTTCATTGGCAGCCAGCACTTCCGGGGTTCCGGATTCCAGGATCTTGCCCTCAAACAACAGATAGGCCCGGTCGGTGATCGACAATGTTTCCTGTACGTTGTGGTCAGTAATCAGGATGCCAATGTTTTTTTGTTTGAGTTTATAGACGATGGTTTGGATTTCTTCTACAGCAATCGGGTCTACTCCGGCAAAGGGTTCGTCCAGTAAAATGAAGCTGGGGTTTGCCGCCAGAGCGCGCGCTATTTCTGTCCGCCTGCGCTCACCACCAGAAAGTAAATCGCCCCGGTTCTTGCGTACTTTATGTAAACTAAACTCATTGATCAGCTCTTCCAGTTTTTCACGGCGTTCTTCCTTGCTCATATCGGTCATTTCCAGTATGGCAAGTATATTGTCCTCTACAGATAATTTTCTGAATACCGATGCCTCCTGGGCCAGGTAGCCGATCCCTTTTTGGGCCCTGCGGTACATCGCATCGTTGGTAATGTCCTGGTCTTCGAGGTAAATGGTGCCTTCATTAGGTTTGATGAGGCCAACAATCATATAGAATGAAGTGGTTTTGCCTGCACCATTGGGGCCAAGCAATCCAACGATCTCCCCCTGACTCACACTAAAGGACACATCATTCACAACGGTGCGCTGCTTGTATTTTTTAATGAGGTTTTCTGCTCGTAAAATCATCCAGGTATATTGGTTTTAATGGCTTTAATGTTTAATTGCAACCGTCGCTGGTCTTTCCAGACATTTTCTTCAATCGTATAACAAACAGAAAAAGGTACGTTTGGTTGTAAAACAGATTGATATTCTGCTAATCCGAATCCAATCGCTTCAAAAATAATGGAATTTTGTTGTTTTAAGGACAATTTTAAATGTTTTATGCCGACCAGATTGGGCCTGGCTGTAACATATACGTTGTGGGACACAAATACCGGAGCCAGATTATGGGGACCAAAGGGTGCCATCTGTGCAATAATGCGCTGAAATTTTGGCGTAATCTGTTTGAAATCTATTTCCGCATCAATCTGCAATTCCGGACATAAAAGATCTTCAGTAATGGTTGAAGCAACGATACTTTCAAACCGGTCCGAAAAAGAGTCGATATTTTCCGGTTTCATGGTCAGTCCCGCTGCAAACTTGTGCCCCCCGAACTGCAGCAGCAAATCCTGGCAACCCAGCAGCGCTTCATACAGGTCGAAACCAGCTACAGATCTTGCAGATCCTGTCAGCAGGCCGTTGGACTCAGTCAGGACTACCGTAGGACGGTAGTATTTCTCAGTCAGCCTTGAGGCCACAATCCCAATTACACCCTTGTTCCAGCTTTGGTGATACACTACGGTTGTTTTTTTGTTAATCAGGATGTCGCATTCTTCAATCAGGGCCAGCGCCTCTACAGTCATGCTCTGATCAGAAGCTCTCCGGTCTGTATTTTGGAGGTTGATGAAATGACTTTGCTCTTGCGCCAGCAGGTCCTCGTCGCAGATCAGCATTTTTACTGCCTGGTTGCCATGGTCCATCCTGCCCGCCGCATTGATGCGCGGGGCTAGCGTAAACACGACATCTGTTAATGTATAGTCTTTGTTCTTTCCGGATATCTCCATCAGAGCCTTCAGACCGGTGCAGGGATTTTTATTCAGCTTAATCAGTCCATGATAGGCCAGTATCCGGTTTTCACCATCTACGGGTACAATATCTGCCGCAATGCTGACCATAACCAGGTCGAGGTATTGTTCATAATCGGCTGCGGGCAGGTCTTGCTGCTGGCAATAAGCTTGTATCAGTTTAAATCCTATGCCACATCCTGCCAGCTCTTTAAATGGATAGTTACAGTCTGCCCGTTTGGGGTCTAATACGGCAACGGCATCTGGCAGTTCATCGCCGGGCAAATGGTGATCGCAAATCACAAAATCTACACCCAGCGTATTGGCATAAGCTATTTTGTCGGCAGATTTGATCCCGCAATCCAGTGCGATGATGAGTTTGAACCCATTTGCCGCGGCATAGTTAATCCCTGTTTCAGAGATGCCATAGCCTTCTTTATGGCGGTCAGGTATGTAGTAATCTATTTGCCTGGTCAGCCTCCTGAAAAAACTGTAGGCCAGGGCCACCGATGTAGTGCCGTCCACATCATAATCGCCGTAAATCAGGATTTTTTCATTGTGATTTATGGCGGTTTCTATTCTTGCAATAGCCTTATCCATATCTTTCATCAGGAAAGGGTCGTGCAAATAAGCCATTTGAGGCCTGAAAAAGTCACGTGCCTTATCGAAAGTATCGATGCCGCGCTGCACCAGGATTCCGGCCAAACTGTGGTCTATAGTCAATTGTTGCGCAAGCGAATCTGTTGTATCCATGTCGCCTTTTACAGCCTGCACCCATCTTTTTTCCATTCAGATTTTCGTTGTTTTTTTATGCCCGTCTTCGCAGGTGATAAGTTGCCTGAGGTTCCTTATCTTTGCAATGATATCGTAAATATATCATAATTTCTTTTTTTCCAATTAATATTAGAGCATTGCAAGTTTTCCCATTATTTGAAGGTTCCTATTCCGTTGCGGCAGACAAAAAGTTTATTCCTTTTGATCCTGCAAAAGACAATCCTAAAGACAGGCCAGCCTCGCTGTTCATCCACATTCAGCCTTTTTTGGTTCAGTTGGGCGACAGCCTTGTGCTGTTCGATACCGGCCTTGGTTATACTAACGCAGATGGAGGCCTGATCTTACATGAAAATATCAGGAACGCAGGTTTTGATCCTGATGATGTGAGCATGGTCCTCATGTCACACCTGCATTTTGATCATTCGGGAGGTATGATTTACCGCAGGGCGGGGCAAATGGAACTGAGTTTTCCGCACGCCACCTATGTGATCCAGCAGGGTGAGTGGGAGAGTGCTTTTACAAACACTTCCTCGTCCTATAAAACTGAAATCTTTGACTTCTTACAGCGCAATGCACAACTGGAGTTTATAGAAGGCTCGGGCCAACTTACAGATCAGATCAGTTATGAGCTCACAGGGGCACATACGCCCTTCCATCAGGTTTTTTTACTGGATGACGGGAATGATAAAGTGTTCTTTGGCGGTGATGTGCTTCCTGAACCGGAAGAACTGCTGCGGAAATTTATAGCCAAGTACGATTTCGATGGTAGAAAGGCGATGGAACTGCGTGAAGAATTTGGGATTCGGGCCGCAGCAGAAAACTGGAACTGTTTGTTCTACCACGCCAAGTCCAAAGCAACCGGATTTGTCAGCCAGTCAGACGGACAGTTCAAAATTACTTAAGTTAATCTCCTTTATAAGCGATAAGCTTCAACAGCTCTGTCAGTCTGTCGATAGACAGGGGTTTTGAAATGAAGCCTTTTATGGTCTTATAAGATTTTGCTTTCTCAATGTCGTTTTCGTAAACGGATGAGGAGACCATATACATGTGCGGGCTAAAAGATACATTCAGCTTTTCGTAAGCTTCCAGAAATTCCCATCCGTTCATCAGGGGCATATTGATATCCACCAAAATAAGTTCCGGAAAAGGCCCGTTGCTTTCCAGAACTGTTTTGAGATAATCGATAGCCAGCTGTCCGTTGCCTTTGGAGGTCATGCTGACAGGGTAACCTGTTTTTTCCACTATCTTTTTGATAATGAATATATTAATTTCATCATCATCAATAACGAGCAGGTTAATTTTTGTGTCTGTCATATTTACGAACTAATACTAAAGGTATGATAAACTAAGTTATAAAATAAAAACAATCTTTAAACACTTGAGTTGTAACGCTAAATGAAAAAGCCTCCAACCATTTCAAGGTCAGGGGCTTTTTTTACGTAATATTTTTGATAGATTGTCTATACAAGTGTAATATACAATTATTTTTTAGCCAGCAGCTCAATCGCCACTTCAAAATTATCTTCAATTAATTTATCGCCAACATCCGGAAAAATACTTTTTGACCTGAACTTGATGCCATATTTTGTTCTGTCCACTACGATGTTTGCTTTCGCCGCTACTGTCGAACCGTCCGCACCCACCTGGAAGTCCGCAGGAAAAGAAACCGGATTGGTGATTCCTTTGATCGTCAGGTCTCCTGTGATGTTTACTTTACCCGCTGTCGCAGCAGTCACCTTTTTAATGACAAAGGTCGATGTAGGGAACTTATCTACACCAAAAAAGTCCTCTGCTTTTAAATGTCCTTCCAGTTTTGCGCTGGCTTCTACGTCCTTAATGGTCGTCATGTCGATCACAAAATTACCGCCTGTAAGTGTTTTGCCGTCCACAAGCAGTATGCCTGATTTCAGCGCGATAGATCCGTTGTGTCCACCGCCTATTTTTTTGCCCGCCCAGCCTATCGTCGATTTCGTAAGATCAACTTTATAAGATGTCGCCTTAAACGCAGGTGCGAAAGCTGATGAAATGGCAACGATTAAGATCAGGGCCAGTGATGTGATTTTCAATTTCATTCTGATTGGGTTTTAAACTGTAAAATTGTTTATGATAAGATTACAAAATTAAGCATAGCTTTCTTCATAGCTCTCAATAGGAGGGCAGGCACACACCAGCGACCGGTCGCCAAATGAATCATTTACCCTGCCTACAGATGGCCAGAATTTATAAGCGGCGACATACGGAAGCGGAAATGCCGCCGTTTGCCTGCTGTATCCATGGTTCCACTCGTCACCGGTTACAACCCTAGCTGTGTGCGGTGCATTTTTCAATGGGTTGTCCAGCTTATCCAGTGTTCCGTTTTCTACGGAAGTGATTTCGTGTCTGATGGCAATCAAAGCGTCGCAAAAGCGGTCCAGTTCATGTTTGGGTTCGCTTTCTGTAGGCTCAACCATTAGCGTTCCTGCCACAGGGAAGGATACTGTAGGTGCGTGGAAGCCATAGTCCATCAGTCGTTTGGCAATATCGACTACTTCTATTCCAAAATTCTTGAAACTGCGGCAGTCCAGGATCATCTCATGGGCACAACGGCCCTGTGCACCTGAATACAATACAGGATAGTGCTGCTCCAGGCGGGCCTTCATATAATTCGCATTCAGAATCGCGTATTTGGTTGCATTGGTCAAGCCTTCTCCACCCATCATTGCGATGTAAGCGTGAGAAATGATCAGGATGGATGCCGAGCCCCATGGTGCAGACGACACGGCAGGAATTGATTTTTCATGACCAATGTTCACCACAGCATGTCCCGGAAGGTAAGGAACCAAATGTTTGGCTACGCCGATCGGACCCATACCCGGGCCACCGCCTCCATGTGGAATGCAGAAAGTCTTGTGCAGGTTCAGGTGGCATACGTCAGCACCGATATTGGCCGGACTGGTCAGCCCTACCTGCGCATTCATATTGGCACCGTCCATATAAACCTGTCCGCCATTTTCATGAATGATATTGCAGATTTCAATGATGCTTTCTTCAAATACACCGTGTGTAGAAGGATAGGTTACCATCAGGCAAGATAGGTTGGCGGCATATTGCTCCGCCTTTGCTTTCAGGTCATCGACATCAATATTTCCGTTTTCGAGTGATTTGACAACGATGATCTTCATGCCTGCCATCGCTGCAGAAGCCGGATTTGTGCCATGTGCCGAAGAAGGAATCAGTGCAATGTTGCGGTGGTCATCGCCACGGTCCTGATGGTAAGCCCGGATCACCATCAGTCCGGCGTACTCACCTTGAGCGCCGGCATTCGGTTGCAGGCTCATTGCTGCGAAACCAGTGATTTCGCTCAGCCATTTGTCCAGTTCATTAAATACCGTATAATAACCCAATACCTGATCTGCCGGGGCAAATGGGTGGATCTTTCCAAACTCTGGCCAGGTTACCGGAATCATCTCTGTAGTTGCGTTCAGTTTCATCGTACAAGAACCCAAAGCGATCATCGAATGGCAAAGCGAGAGATCTTTTGCTTCCAGTGACTTGATATAACGCAGCATTTCATGTTCTGAATGGTGTGCATTAAATACCGGGTGGGTCAAGTAAGCAGAAGTACGCAACAGGGCCGCAGGAATTACCGTCGTCACATTTTGATCTGCCAGTTCCACTGCATCAGCTGCTATAGCTTTTACTTTGGCAAATATCTTCACCAGGAGTTTTACATCTTCAGCAGAAACCGTCTCATCCAATGCGATGGTCACCACACTACCTTTATAATTTAAATTGATCTCGTTGTTCAGGCATTCGCTGTGAATCGCGCCTGCGAGGTCGCCAAGATCAAGTTGTATCGTATCAAAATAAGCTTTAGCAGATACCGTATAGCCGATTTTTTCCAGGGACTGCGCCAGGGTAACGGTCAGTCCATGTGTACGTTCTGCGATCAGTTTTAAGCCTTTAGGGCCATGGTATACGGCATAAAAACCAGCCATAATGGCCAGTAAAGCCTGTGCGGTACAAATATTTGAAGTTGCCTTATCTCTGCGGATGTGCTGTTCGCGGGTCTGCAATGCCATACGCAATGCATAATTGTTATTGCTGTCGATAGTTACCCCGATGATCCGTCCCGGAATCGAACGCTTATATTCATCTTTGGTCGCAAAGAAAGCAGCATGCGGACCGCCAAATCCCATCGGTACACCAAAGCGTTGGGTAGTGCCAACTACCACATCGGCGCCCCATTCTCCCGGAGGGGTCAAAAGTGTCAAACTGAGCAAATCAGCTACAACAGTCACTTTCACATTTTTTTCATGCGCTTTCTGTGCAAAAGCGGTATAGTCAAATACCTCACCGTTTCCGGCAGGATACTGTATAATTGCGCCGAAGAATTCTTCAGTCAGCTCAACAGTCCGGTGATCACCGATCACCAGCTCAATTCCATAAGGATTTGCACGTGTTTTCAGGATATCGATCGTCTGCGGAAACAGCAGTTCAGAAACGAAAAATTTATCGCCTTTTGCATTTTTGCGCAGACTGTACTGCATAAACATCGCCTCAGCGGCTGCGGTACCTTCATCCAGTAAAGAAGCGTTGGCGATTTCCATACCAGTGAGGTCAATCACCATGGTCTGGAAATTTAACAGTGCCTGCAAACGGCCCTGTGCGATTTCAGCCTGATAGGGCGTGTATTGTGTATACCATCCCGGGTTTTCCATCACATTACGCAGGATCACTCCAGGAGTAATGGTATCATAATAACCCTGACCCAGGTAAGATTTAAACACCTTATTTAAAGAAGCGGTTTGCCGTAAACTGCTCAGGTAATCTGTCTCAGACTTCGCTTTAGGCAAATTCAGGGGCTGTTTTAACCTGATTTTTTGTGGAACAGTTTGTTCAATCAGTTCGTCAATTGAACTCAGGCCAAGTGCACTAAGCATCTCATTGGTGTCCTTCTCGTTAGGCGCAATGTGGCGGTCTTTAAAATCTTCTTGGTAATGAATGTTTAAGTTCATGAAATCTTATGAATAAAAGTTGCGCAAAGGTAATAAAAAATACCCTTTTGATAAGCCTAAAAAGACGTCCTGATTCAGATTTTACAATTCGTGTTTCAGTTGCTTCAAATACATTTGTACGGTGTTTTCCAGCCCTAGATACAGCGCATCGCTGATTAGTGCATGGCCAATGCTCACTTCGAGCAGTCCTGGAACAGATGCTGCGAAATATTTCAGGTTGTGCAGGTCCAGATCGTGACCGGCGTTGATGCCGAGGCCAAGCTCATGTGCCTTGTGTGCGGCTGCAACATACGGCAGGACCGCCTTTTCCCGGTTGTCGTAATAGTTGTGCGCATAAGCTTCCGTATACAGTTCAATCCTATCCGTACCACTCCATGCAGCAGCCTCTACCATTTCCACTACCGGGTCCACAAATATAGAAACCCGGATGCCGGCCGATTGAAACAACGCAACCATTTCTTTGAGGTAGTCCTTGTGTTTGATCGTATCCCAGCCATGATTGGAAGTAATCTGTCCCTCCACATCCGGTACCAAAGTCACTTGTGCGGGTTTGTTTGCCAACACCAGGTCAACAAATTTTTGTTCCCGGCAATTGCCTTCAATGTTGAATTCTGTTGCGATCACCGCCTTCAGGTCATAGACATCCTGGTAGCGGATGTGCCGCTCATCTGGACGGGGGTGAACCGTAATTCCTTCCGCACCAAAACGCTCGCAATCCAGCGCTACTTTTACCAGATCAGGATTATTACCGCCGCGACTGTTTCTCAGGGTTGCAATTTTATTGATGTTTACTGAAAGTTTTGCCATAGCGTAAAGGTAAGCAATCTCAAAATTATTTTATAGATTTATCATTTTATGCTACTCAAGGGGCTATTTACATTTTTTCTCGTCGTCTTTACCTGCAGCCTGGCTTTCTCACAAAAGGACCAGTTAAAAAGCTTGTTGGCCGAGTTTCGTGCAAATACCGCTGAGAAGGGAACCCAGTCAGACAGCGGACAGGTAAAACTCATCACCGAAATTGCAAGGATCTACACCCAGCGCATCCCTGACAGTGCAGTTCATTATGCCAGTAAAGCTTATCGGATCGCATTGAACCTCAAGTACCTGACTGGACAGGCCCGTGCCCTCGAACAGCTTTCCAGAGCCTATTATATTAAGGGTGCTTATGACCTTTCCATCAATGCCAGTCTCAAAGCGTTAAATATTTGTGAGCGGATCAATGATGAAGGAGGGCGGGCAACTTCCCTGAATGACATCGGATTGATCTACCTTGCCCAAAATAAAGCCGCCCCGGCACTGGAGGAACTCAAGAAAGCAGAATCCATCAACTTCAAAAGGAAAGAAAAATCCAAACTCGCCGCCAATTACATCAACATCAGTATTTGTTACAGCGAACTCAAGCAGGCCGCTAAAGCGATCGATCCATTAATGAAGTCAATCGGGCTGAGTCTCGGGATAAATGACCTCAACTTACTTGCCATGGCCTATAACCGGCTTGGCGAAACCTATACCCAGATGGGCGATTATCAAAAGGCCATACAGCATTATCTCCTGGTAATCGGCAACCCGAAATATCAGGATGAATGGGAGAACAGTTTCGCTTATTCCGGGCTTGCGAATGTTTACCTTCAGAAAAAAGAATACGCCAGGGCAGTAAGCCATGCGAAACAATCCCTGGTACTTGCCAAAAAGATGAATGCCAAATGGGATATCGAACGGGCCTTAAAAGTCCTTCATCTGAGTTATGCCGGCATGCGTGATTTTGACAATGCCTACAAATATCTCACGGAAGATAAGTCTTACAGCGATAGCCTGTTCAACGAAAACAAAGAGAAGCAGGTCAATGCCTTATTGCTGCGGCAGAAATCTATCGAAAATCTCGATCTCAAAAAGCGCAACCACATCAGCCGGCAGCAAATCAAGCTCAATAACCTCATTATTTTGATCATCAGTTTGATCTCGGTGTTTCTGATTGTACTGAGTTTTCTGGTGTACCGCAACTACAGACAGAAAAGCAAGCTCAGCAAAAGCCTGGCGGACATGAACCATAGCAAAGACCAGCTTTTCTCGGTAATCGGGCATGACCTCCGCAGTCCTTTCGCCTCCATTTTACAAACGCTGGAACTGATTAGGAGCAACGACATTGATAAGGAAGAAATGAGTTTTATCATGGACAGGTTCTTTGAAAAACTGTCCTCTACATCTGCCATGCTGGATAACCTGTTGCTTTGGGCCAACAGTCAGCAAAAAGGAATCCATGCCAATCCTGTGCGTGTCAACCTTCCTCAACTGATCGAAAAGTTATTGACCTTGCTCCACCTGATTGCACAGGAAAAAAAGATCAGTATCTTATTTCAGGAGACCAGGGATGTGGAGGTCTTTGCAGACCTTGATCATGTGCGGATCATTTTACAAAACCTGATTTCCAATGCCATTAAGTTTACCGCCGAAAACGGCAGGATTGAACTGCGTCTTGAGCAAAAGGAGCGGCATGTCCTGCTCTTCATCAAAGACAGTGGTATTGGCATGTCTGATGAGAAATTGTCAAGATTGTTTAGTGCTGGTGGAAAAAATATATCCACCTACGGCACGCATCAAGAAAAAGGAGTGGGGCTAGGATTGTTGCTGGTTAAGAAATTTGCGGATCAGAATAAGATCCAAATAGCTGTCAGCAGTCAGGAAAATAAGGGCACCGAATTCATCCTGAGGTTTTTGTCTGCGAATACATAACGTTTATGAGCGCTCAATATGCATGATCACTTCCGGCAAATATTAAAAATAAAAAAAGCTGTTTGCGATTTGCAAACAGCTTTTTTAACGATAATCAGTACTTAGATTAGTATCTGTAAGCTTCCGGTTTGAACGGACCTTCTACAGGTACACCAATATAATCTGCCTGGTGCTGATCCAATACGTCAAGCTCCACACCGATTTTAGCCAGGTGCAAACGTGCCACTTTCTCATCCAGGTACTTAGGCAATACATATACTTTGTTCTCATACTTGTCGGTATTTGTCCAAAGCTCCAGTTGCGCCAAAGTCTGGTTGGTAAACGAATTGGACATCACAAAACTTGGGTGGCCTGTAGCACAACCTAAGTTCACCAAACGGCCTTCAGCCAATAAGATGATGTCTTTTCCATCAATGGTATATTTATCAACCTGAGGTTTGATCTCTACTTTGGTATCTCCGTAGTTGGAGTTCAACCAGGCAACGTCAATCTCGTTGTCAAAGTGACCGATGTTACAAACGATCGCTTTGTCTTTCATCACTTTGAAATGTTCTGCACGAACGATGTCACAGTTACCAGTAGTGGTTACGATGATGTCAGCTTCCAAAACAGCTGTTGCAAATTTCTTTACTTCATAGCCTTCCATAGCCGCCTGCAATGCACAGATCGGATCAATTTCAGAAACGATCACGCGCACACCTTGTGAGCTCAAAGATTCGGCAGAACCTTTACCTACGTCGCCATAACCAGCTACAACAGCTACTTTACCAGCCATCATGATGTCGGTAGCGCGACGGATCGCGTCAACCAATGATTCACGGCAACCGTATTTGTTGTCAAATTTAGATTTCGTTACTGAGTCATTTACATTGATTGCAGGTAAGTGCAAGGTTCCGTTTTTCATGCGCTCGTATAAGCGGTGAACACCGGTAGTAGTTTCTTCAGAAAGACCTTTGATGTTGGCGATAAGTTCAGGGAACTTGTCAAACACCATATTGGTCAAATCACCACCATCATCCAAAATCATGTTCAATGGTTGTTGCTCCGGACCGAAGTGTAAAGTTTGTTCGATACACCAGTCAAAGCTTTCTTCGTCAAGACCTTTCCAGGCATAAACCTGGATACCTGCCGCTGCAATAGCTGCTGCCGCATGATCCTGAGTGGAGAAAATGTTACAAGATGACCAGGTCACATCAGCGCCCAGGGCAACTAAAGTCTCAATTAAAACTGCAGTCTGGATGGTCATGTGCAAACATCCGGCAATGCGCGCACCTTTTAAAGGTTGCGATGGCCCGAATTCTTCACGCAGCGACATCAGGCCCGGCATTTCTGCCTCTGCCAATCCGATCTCTTTGCGGCCCCATTCTGCCAGTGAAATGTCCTTAACTTTGTAAGGAACGTAAGTTGTCTCTACTGATGACATATGTAAAATATTTAATTTGAGCTGCAAAATTACGCAATAGTTTAACCAATATCAAAAGCGTTGGGTAATATGGGATTTATCTGATTTTCTACATTTTTACACCGCCAGGTTGTACGCCTCCTCAAACCAGTCATCAAAAAGTAAAGTATAAAAAATCAAACCCTATTTCCCATTTCATGTTTTATTTTCAAAAAATGAAGGACATGAAGGTTTTGCTGATCGAAGATACCCCGGACCTGGTATCTGTGATCTTGCGCGGGTTGAGTGAAGAAGGGATCATAACCAGCGTAGCCGGTGATGGGACAACGGGTTTGGAAATGGCTTTCAAATATCATTTTGACTTAATCATTCTGGACATCATGCTGCCGGGCATCAATGGCATCCAGGTGTGCAAGGAAATCAGGACCCGCAATACAGAAATCCCGATTCTCATGCTTACGGCGCTGGCGAGTACAGAAAACATTGTTACCGGACTGGAGAGCGGGGCAGACGATTACCTGGTCAAACCTTTTAAACTGGCAGAACTGATCGCCCGGATGCGGACGCTGGTCAGGCGCAGCGGCAAACAGAATACACCGTCAGACCGTATCGCCATTGCCGACCTCGAGGTCAATACAGCAGCTAAGTCGGTCAGCAGGGGCGGACAGCCCGTTAGCCTTACTGCCACTGAGTACAGGCTTATTGAATACCTGATCAAAAACCAGAACAAGGTGCTCTCCAGGATCCAGATCCTGGAAAACGTTTGGGACATTGATTTCAATATGGGAACCAACGTGGTGGATGTATACATCAATTACCTGCGGAAGAAAATTGACAATTCAAATGGCGTCAAACTGATCCATACCGTGTTTGGCATGGGCTATATCTTAAAGGAAGAAGCGATTTAAAAGAGAGGCAATTTAAAAGAGAAGCAATTAAAAGAAGCACGGAATGAAA
>JAZKCT010000069.1:0-10299 GCA_040387995.1 Bacteroidota bacterium
TGGGAGTTAATTGCTTCTATAGCCTGCTCCAGATCCGTATATTGATGCCGAATTTTTTCTGTATAGTTAATTCCTCTTTCAGAAAGACTCACCATGTTTCGCCTCCCGTCAGCGGCATTTTTTTTCTCCTTAACAAGCCCCGCTTGAATCATTTCGCTGACAATTTTGCTTACTGAAGGATGTGAATGGCCAATTTCATTTGCAATCCCGGTTATGGTCTTTTCTTCACCCCGAGATAATGCAAAGAAAACTGGGAACCATTTGGGTTGCATTTCTATGTCATATAAGTTATAAATACCTGTCGCATCGTTAGTAATCCTATCGGTAAGCATTCTTAATCTGCTTCCTATTGCTTTTATCCCTGCTATTTTAAAAAAATCAACCATTCTCTAATTACGTAACTGATTACGCAAAAGTATTAATAGTTTTCTATTTCAGGGACGCAGTAAAATCTTTTCTTTCTATGACCTTATTGTTTTGTGACCAAGCACTGAATCGGACCAGATATTTTAGTGCCTATTTTTAAAAAGGGATGCACTTATTCCCTTTTTGAAGATGATAACTTTGTTTCAATGATTTCTGCATTGATCTACAGCTATTGCGCCATCTCATATGAATATTTACCATTAACTTGTTTGTTCTTCATCAATTAAAATCCATTCTTCTTAAGGGATCGTAAGCTTGTTTTATAGTGATTTTTTATGCTTCTTTTTAAAGGGCAAATGAAGCGGAAACTCATCTACACACTCTTACGATTTACACCATTTTAAGACTGTCAAAAAAAGTTAAAATCGGTATGAGGTGTTCGACTGTGATACCTCCCAGCCCGCAAGAATTTATATCAAAATCAATTAAAAGCCTGCAATATCTAATGATTGCAGGCTTTTTTGTTTTCCGGATGGCTATGCAATTTATCGCTTACTCAGCCCAGTAAATGGACAGGCTAGCTTCTTAGACTCTATGCAGGAGTCTACGCATTGATTTGCTTTAACATGATGCGCTAACGATCCGTTTAAACTAGTTTATTTCCAGACCAGCATACTTCCTGAATTCAGCCGACTCTGCATGTGCTTTGAAATTTTGTATGTCTTCACGGATCAGGCGTTCAAACGCTCCGTTGAAAAGGCTTGTGATACCTCTGCCAATGCTTCCAGCCGGTGGGAAGTAATCGATCTCTATATGCAACTCGGTGCCAGTGCCATTCAAAGTTTCTTTGAATTCTACTTTTCCTGCATTGTCGATCATAGAATCGTCAAGCGACTGCCAGCCGATGTAACTGCCTTCCTGTTCCCGTGTGATCTGGGCGTTCCATGTCAGATCCACTAATCCGCCAGGTGTACGGGCGGTCCAGACGGAGATATCCGAACCGAGCTCTTCAACACTTTTAAGGTGTTTCATAAACCTGGGTAGGTTAGAGAAGTCTCTCCAATACGAATAGGCCTTATCTTTTGGGATGTTTACGGTAATGTCTTCTGAGATATTAATCGCCTGAGGATCAGTAGTATCTTTGCCGAGTTGTTTGTAGAGCGGACAGACACCAGTCGCACCACGATATAGCAGCAGGCCGCTGGCGGCTACCCCTTGCAGTCCGACGAAGGGATGTTTGCCGATGTTTTTTAGGCTTTTGTAAAGCAGCCATCCGCCGGCCAGTACTGAAACAAGTCTTTCACCCTGGTCAATGTTTTCTTTTCCTGTCGGGTTAATACTCAATTCCTTTAAGCCGTCTATAATTGGTGTATGCAAATCAGTTTTCATATCGATGTTTTTGAGAACAGAACAACGGCTAAGGTGCTTTAGTTTGGTTCGGCTGAACATTGCTGAAGATTTTTTGAACCAGGCAGTAAGATCAGCACGCAGCTTTAACTGCTGATGAGCCAGCGCCTTTTAACCGAACGTAAACTTGGACTGTAAATGGTTAGTCGGGAACGATTGCATAGATTTTAATTGTCAAACCTTACGTTTTACAAGGGCAATACTGTAATATCGCTGACTGTTGCCCAAGCAACCTATCCAACCAATATAGAAGCCTGCAATGAAATTAAAACTCACCATCTTACCAGCATTTATTTTTATCTGCTCATTTGTCTCCGCACAAAAAGTAGCTTCTGATTACAAGCTGCCTGGAAAAGGCTTGAAACAGCACGATTTTTTATATGCCGGAGAATGGGACATGCGCAAACCGACTGCACAGTCTATGTTTCTCGTGAGGGGAGGGAAAGTGGTCTGGCAATATTCCATACCCATGTTTACCGCTACAGGAGCTGTTCAGGAGTTTGACGATGCCACCTTATTGTCAAACGGAAATATTGTATACGCCTGTATGTCTGGTGCAGGTATCATCACGCCTGAAAAGAACATCATCTGGCAGTATACCTGTACGCCTGGAACTGAAACTCATTCCTGTCAGCCTATCGGGAAAGACAGCGTACTGATGGTGCTCAATGGAAAAGACAAACTGGGTAAAGTGCTGATTTTTAACACAGCTACCAATAAATTATTAAAAGAAATCAATATCCCCACAACTGGCAATGGTTCCCATTACCAGTTCCGGCACGTGCGCATCACGCCTGGAAAGAAAAGTATCATGGTTGGCCTGCTCAATGAGCAGAAGGCCGTAGAACTTGATTTTGACGGTAAAGAACTGTGGTCTGTTCCAGCTAAAGCTTGCTGGTCAGTGATCCGGCTGCACAACGGCAATACCTTAATTTCAGGTGATTCTGAAGGGTATACCCGCGAAGTCAATCCAAAGGGCGAGACAGTTTGGGAGTTTACCAGGGCAGATGCTCCTTTTAAAGTCGGCAGCACACAGACCGCACAGCGTTTGGCAAATGGAAATACCGTGATTACGAGTTGGATTGCAGGCAATAACAATACAAAAGAATGGGTGGGTACCGTCCAGGTATTTGAAGTGACCGCAGATAAAAAAATTGTTTGGGCACTTTCCTCCTGGGAAAATCCTGATCTTGGTCCTGCCACTTCGATCCAGATTCTTGGAGAACCGGGAAATGCGGACAATGGCGGACAGCAGCGATAGCTGCACTGCATCAACTTTAACAACAATATGAAAACCAACATGAATAGAATGCGATCTCTGATTTTGGCCTCAACGGCCATCTTACTTTGTTCCTATAGCAGCAAAAAACAAACGCCGGTTCAGGACCCTCCTGTGCTGAACCTAAAAGTAAAACAAATCGTCACCAATATTCAGGCTCCAACTGCAATGGCTTTTCCAGGCAATGGCAGTATATGGGTTACTGAACAATCTGGTAAAATAAGGGCAATCAAAAATGGTAAATTGCTGGACGAACCTGTATTGGACCTTGGACGAAAGCTGCCAAAAATGAACAATGGTTATGAAGAGCGTGGATTGCTTGGTATTGCATTGCACCCTTTATTTAGCAGCAATAAAAAGTTTTACGTATTCTATTCTATACCGCCAAAGGGCAAGTATAACCATACGGATGTTATCGCAGAGTATAAATTATCCGGCGCTGATCAGGCAGATCCCTCGAGCGAACGCGTTATCCTAAGTGCCGATAAGCCGGATGGTAACCACAATGGCGGATGTATACAGTTTGGCCAGGATGGCTATTTGTACATTTCTTTTGGTGACGGAGGCGGACAAGGGGATAAGCATGGTGAATCTGGGAACGGACAAAACCTCAATACCTGGCTGGGTAAGATCTTGCGGGTCGACATCAATGCGGATTCAGGTTACAAGGTGCCGAAGGACAATCCTTTTGTCGGCAGGACAGATGCAAAACCAGAAGTCTGGGCATACGGATTTAGAAACCCTTACCGGTTTTCTTTTGATAAAGCATCCGGACAATTGTTTGCTGGCGATGTCGGTCAGGACACCTGGGAAGAGGTAAACATTGTAAAGCGCGGTGGAAATTATGGATGGAGACTTACAGAGGGAACGCATTGCTACAATCCGTCGACTGGTTGTGACATTAGCGGAATAACGATGCCAGTAGCGGAGTACAACCACAGAGAGGGCGTGAGCGTGACTGGTGGGTATGTATATAATGGGAAGCAAATTCCCGGTATCAAAGGGAGGTACCTGTTTGCCGACTGGACCGGTCCGTTCTTTTATTTGCAAAAGAAAGGATCAGCCTGGATACGGGGAAAGGTAATCTTGCAAAACATACCTGAGAACTTAAAAGTAACGGGGTTTGCGGAAGATCCTGCAGGTGAACTCTATATGCTGACCAATCCGGATACGGGCCCTGAAAACACTAAAGGGACGGTTTATAAAATCGTGAAGAATTAGAGAATAGCAGAGCCGGCCGCACAACGGTCGCCTTTTTTAGTTATTTAAGGTGTGTAATTCTGTTTTGAGCACGATGGTCTCGAATTCGGTGACCGGATACTTGCTTTCAATGAGGTTCAACAGCATTTCAATTGCGATACGGCCCATTTCGAACGATTTTTGTCTGACATAAGTGATACCGGGGTGCAGCAGATCAACAACTTCTGAATTGGAGAACCCTGCCACCCGCAGGTCGGTGGGACTGAGGTTCAGTTTCTTCAGTGCCCGGATACAAGACATGCTGATGCGGTCACTGCTGATAAATATGGCATCTGGTCTGAGCCCGGTTGACAACAGACTGGCCACAATGTTTTCCACCTCCTGATGATCACTTCCGCCCTTCAGACAGTTTCTGACCAGTTCGGTCCTGAATGGGATCTGGTGGTCATTTAGTGCTTTTGTATAGCCGGACAACCGTTCATTGGTAATGGACAATTGTGGGGCATTCGCCAACAACGCAATCCTTTTGCAACCGGATTTGATGAGGGATGCTGTCGCGTCATAGGCACCGCCAAAATTATCAGAAGTGACCTTAAATGTATCTATGGCATCAATAATCCGGTCAAAAAATACGATCGGCAAACCCTGGGCATGGAGGGTTTCCAGGAAGCTGTAGTCGGTAGTTCCGGATGACATGGAGATCAGTAAGCCGTCTACCGAGCGCTTGGCGAGGTGGTTGGTGTTGATGAATTCCCTTTCGGTCGAGTCGTAGGTCTGCGTAATGATGGTATGGTAGCCCCTTTCATAAGCAATGGATTCGATGCCGGCAATGGCTTCTGAAAAAAAACTGTTGGCCACTTCAGGCACAACTATACCGATGGAATAACTTCGTCCGTTTTTAAGGCTCAATGCAATAGGGTTCAACTGGTAGTTGACCTTCCGTGCATAGTCCAGCACGATTTCCTTGGTGGCCCCGCTAATTTCGTAGCCATCACGCAAGGCCCTGGATACGGTAGAGGTGGACAAGTTTAACGCTACTGCGATGTCTTTGATGGTAACCGGTTTATACATGTCAGGCTAAAAGGTCTAAAATAGTTAAAAATCCTGCTAAAAATTCTACCTTTGTAATCCTAATTTTAAACGAAATTACCAGGAGCTCGGTAATTCAATGCAAGCCGGTTTGCAGTTGCCAGATAAAGTAGAAAAAACTATGAACTGGATCATCTTAATCATCGCAGGATTGTTTGAAGTCGCTTTTGCTTTTTGCCTTGGCAAAGCAAAGGACGCAAGTGGCAATGACACTTATTTTTGGTATGGCGGCTTTTTACTGGCCTTGTTCGTGAGCATGGCGCTGCTGGTTAAAGCCACACAAACACTGCCTATCGGTACAGCCTATGCCGTTTGGACAGGTATCGGTGCAGTCGGCACAGTGCTGGTCGGCATTTTTGTATTCAAAGACCCTGCAACTTTCTGGCGGCTCTTTTTTCTGACAACACTGATTGCGTCCATCATCGGACTCAAGTCGGTAGCCTAAATGCAGGCAATGTCAAAATAACTTATCATGATGGTAATATTATTGAATATCGTTGTGCTTTAATTGGTTAATATTGAAGTTCAAATTAAACCTGCTTAAGAATGAGATTGTACCGTTATCAATTTTCAATGATCCTGGCATTTGCTGTCATCCAGCTCATTGTGCCCGCACAACAGGGGTATGCCCAAGCCAAGAAAAAAGTAAAGAGTGCCAGCGCAGCAGTGCAGCCTGGGTCTCCGCTGAAAATATGGGCCGATAAACCAGCCACCAACTGGATGACAGAAGCCTACCCGATGGGTAATGGACGGATTGGTGGAATGGTTTACGGGGGACTAAAACAAGAACACATTCAGTTCAATGAAATCAGTTTGTGGACAGGAGATGAGACGGAAACAGGCGCTTATCAGGCCTTCGGAGATCTGTTCGTTGATTTTAGCAAGGAGGAGAAAGGTGGCAAAGCTGACACATCGATGCAGGTGCCTGCAGACTACAGACGTGAACTTGATCTCAGCAGGGCCATTCAGCAGGTTAACTATACAGCTGAGGGCGTAGGCTATCAAAGGGAATACTTTTGTAGTTTCCCCGATAAAGTGATGGTGCTAAGGTATACCGCCAATAAGAAGGGCAGTTACACCGCCCGGATTAAATTAAAAGATGCCCATGGTGCCAAAGTGGCTGCATCCGGATTGAGTCTGCAAATTGCAGGAAGACTGGATAATGGCTTGGCTTACCAGGCCAATATCGTCGTAAAAACAGAAGGTGGAACCAACATTGTAGAGCCTGATGGAAACGGAGAATTTCAATTTAACGTACGTAATGCGGACTCGTTTACAATATTGCTGTCCGCGGCAACGGATTACAGTAATAAAAGGAGTCAGTCCTGGAGAGGTGCAGCGCCCGGACCGATAGTCAAAACTTCGCTGGCAGCTGCATCAGCAAAAACCTTTGCTGTTTTAAAAGCCAATCACTTAATGGATTATCAATCGCTATTCAATCGGGTTTCTTTAAAACTTGGCAGTACAACAGCTGCGCAGACGGCGCTTCCGACTTCTAAAAGACTGGCGGCATATAAAAACAATACGGATCACGGCCTTGAAGAATTGCTGTATCAATATGGCAGATACCTGCTGATCAGCTCTTCTAGAAAAGGCGGCTTGCCAGCCAATCTGCAAGGGCTTTGGAATGAAAGCAATAATCCGCCATGGCGCTCTGATTATCATTCTAACATCAACATTCAAATGAACTACTGGCTGGCGGAGCCAACCAATCTATCAGAATGTCACTTTCCATACCTGGACTATATTAACAGTATGCGTGAGGTGAAAAAACAGAATACGCAGAAAGAATATCCTGGGGTAAGGGGCTGGACAGTGAAAACTGAAAACAATATTTTTGGTGGAGAGAGTTTTTTGTGGAACACGCCGGGCAGTGCATGGTATGTGCAGGACGTATGGGAATATTATGCGTTTAATAAAGACCTGACCTATCTGAAGACCTATGGTTATCCATTGTTGAAAGAGATTTCAGAGTTTTGGGACGACCATTTGAAAAGAAGACCAGATGGAGTGCTTGTGGCGCCCAATGGCTGGTCTCCCGAACACGGGCCGACGGAAGATGGGGTGACTTATGATCAGCAAATCATTTATGATTTGTTTACCAATTATATTGCAGCAGCAGATGTCCTGAAAGTAGATAAAGCCTACAGAGACCACATTGCGGATTTGAGAGCACACCTGTTGGGTCCGAAGATCGGTAAATGGGGGCAATTGCAGGAGTGGGAGACTGACAGAGACGATCCGAAAGACAACCACCGCCACGCTTCTCATTTATTTGCCTTGCATCCTGGTAAACAAATCAGTACCATCAAGACACCTGAACTGGCAGAAGCTGCAAAGGTGAGTTTACAAGCCCGCGGTGACGCTTCCACAGGCTGGTCTATGGCCTGGAAAGTCAATTTTTGGGCAAGGCTGCAGGATGGTGATCATGCTTATACGATTATCCAAAACTTCATTACGCCTGTTGGCGGAGCTGGAATGGACTACAACAATGGGGGAGGTGTGTATTCAAACCTGTTCTGTGCGCATCCGCCATTTCAGATCGATGGCAACTTTGGTTACGCCGCAGGAGTTTCAGAAATGTTGGTGCAAAGCCAGACTGGAGACATTCAGCTGATCCCTGCTCTGCCAAAAGCATGGAGTTCTGGTAATGTAAAAGGATTGAAGGCAAGAGGGAACTTTGAAATTGTTAACCTGACCTGGAAGGATGGAAAAGTGACTGCTTTTACAATCAAATCTCTGTCGGGCGGGACCTGCAAAATATATGCGCCAAATGCGTTGAAGTCGGCTATTAAAGTCAAAAGCGAGCGCAGCAACGGAAATCAAAGTTATACTTTCAGTACCACTGCAGGTAAAACATACCAGTTTACCGGCAACTAAAGAAATCTCATCAACCAATTATTTTAGGTTACAGTCCGGCGATTTGAATGAATTATAGATATATTTAGTTCGTTCAAATCGCCGGTCATGTATACAAGAAGATTTACTCCTATAACCAAGCTGTTTCTTAAAAAGGAATTTTTATTGTTCCTGTGGTTCCTAAACCTAAGTGTTTTCGTTTTTGCCGCGAAACCATCGGTACGAAATGCAGACATCATTATTTATGGGGGAACTTCTGCTGCCATAACCGCTGCAGTACGAGCAGCAAAAGACGGCAAGAGCGTCATTGTCGTGTCGCCTGACATTCACCTTGGTGGTCTTTCTGCTGGTGGACTTGGTTTTACCGATACGGGCAATAAAGAGGTGATTGGCGGCTTATCCAGAGAGTTTTATCACCGCGTATACCAGCATTACCAGCAACAGGATGCCTGGAAATGGCAAAAGAAAGAAGAATATGGCAATAAAGGGCAGGGGACACCAGCTATGGACGGAAATGAACGGACCATGTGGATTTTCGAACCCCATGTTGCCGAGCAGATCATGGAGGATTTTGTCAGCGAAAATAAGATCAGCGTGTACCGCAACGAATGGCTGAACCGGAAAAGCGGCGTTTTGAAGAAAAACGGCAGGATTGTATCTATCAAAACCATGAGCGGTAACACATATACTGGTAAAATATTCATTGATGCCACTTATGAAGGTGACCTGATGGCTGCAGCAAAAGTAAGTTATCATATCGGTCGTGAGGCCAGCTCTGTGTACGGCGAAGAGTGGAACGGTATCCAGACTGGCGTATTTCAGCATGGACATTTTTTCAAAAAGAAAGTAGATCCTTATCGTGTTCCAGGCGATCCGGCGAGTGGCTTGCTGACAGGTATTTCCGCTGAAAAACCGGGTATTAATGGTTCAGGAGATCAAAAATTGCAGGCTTATTGCTTTAGAATGTGCCTAACGAACAATCCCGACAACAAGGTCAGTTTCCCTAAGCCAGACCGGTACAATGCGATGGATTATGAGCTGTTGGCCAGGGTATTTGAAAGTGGCTGGAATGAACTTTTTGATAAGTTTGACGACATCCCAAACCGGAAGACAGATACCAATAACCATGGTCCTTTTAGCACCGACTATATCGGTATGAACTATGGCTATCCGGAGGCTTCTTATGCCGAAAGGAAGAAGATCATTAAAGCACATGAGGATTACCAGAAAGGCTTGTATTATTTCATGATAACCGACCCAAGGGTTCCTGCCGCATTGCAGGACAAGCTAAAGACATGGGGATTATCGAAAGACGAATTTAAGGACAATGGCAATTGGCCGCACCAACTGTATATTCGTGAGGCCAGAAGGATGGTCGGCGCTTATGTAATGACAGAAAATGAAGTGTTGGGAAAAAAAGAAGTGCCAAAACCAATTGGCATGGGTTCTTATTCGTTGGATTCGCACAATACACAACGTTTTGTGACGGCAGATGGCTTTGTGCAAAATGAGGGAGATATTGGCGTAAAAGCGCCTAAGCCTTATAGTATCGGTTACGATGCTATTGTACCCAAGGCTTCAGAATGTCTGAATTTGCTGGTTCCGGTTTGCCTCTCCAGTTCACATATCGCCTATGGATCAGCAAGGATGGAACCTGTGTTTATGATCTTGGGCGAATCGGCTGCAGCTGCGGCGATATTGGCTATAGACGACAAGGTTTCGGTCCAACAAGTAAGCTATGCCAGACTCGAAAAGGCATTGCTTGCGCAAAATCAGAAACTCAGATTTGATAAATGAAAATATTTTAAAAATTAATCGGCTGCGGTGGTTCTTGTAAGTTGTTGATTCATAGTAAATAGTCGCCTTACGTTCCCTGAATGCAGATTTTTTGGCCTGAAGACAGGATAATTAAATTTGCACCGAATGGGTTTTTTTATATCTTTGCATCCCGTAGCAATTAAGGCTATGGACACCGGTATCAGTTCGGGGTGTAGCGTAGCCCGGTATCGCGCCTGCTTTGGGAGCAGGAGGTCGTAGGTTCGAATCCTGCCACCCCGACAAAAAAGGCCTTGAATCATTGATTCGAGGCCTTTTTCTTT
>JAZKCT010000070.1:0-28743 GCA_040387995.1 Bacteroidota bacterium
TCACAATCAGTGAGTTAGCCCCACTCCGTCCGAGTGGGGCTTTTTATTTGCACAGAATTTGCACAAATATTTGTCGCGCTAAGTTTAGTTACAGAATTAAGGTTTGCCTCCTGTAGAATCGTCGTTGTTTATGGATCTAACATTCTTTTTAACAGAGTTGTCACTTTTTCCAAATTTGTAATTTAGGCTAAAAGTAACACCTCGGAAATAATTCCTGGAAGTGTTTGTTTGGGTGAAATCATTTCCTTGGGTCACACTGCTAAAGTCCCGAAACTTTCCAAATGGGTTACTTATACTAGCCGCAAGAAAGAATTTGCTTCCAAAGAGCGCCTTATCAACGCTAAATGACGAATAGACATTTGGTCTAAACCTACCCTGCAGAGTAATGTTTGCACTTTGATAATTCACATCAGCATTCAGATGCATACCTTGATTGATGTTATAGGCTAACTTTCCAAAAGCTACGCCCTTTAAACCTTGATTTCTGATCAGTATATTATCAACTAAACCTTCTAGCCATAGGTAACTTAAATTACCTCCCGCACTAAAGTTGAGTTTTGCTGTGATTGGATAACTGATGTTAAAATCCAAACTAAGTTGCTGTTCCTTTCCTATGTTATCAAAGGTTGTACGGGTAATATCAGTAGCTGTATCAAAAGTATATACCTGCTGAATGGTATTGTTCGCAAATGAATAGCCTACACCTATATTTAGACTTAACTTTTTAAAGTTACTATAATTTATAATTAAGTTATTGCTTTTAACCGGCCTTAAGTTTGGATTTCCAGCTACTTCAATATTTGGATTTGAACGATCAACAAATGGGTTCAGGTTCCATATGTTCGGGCGTTGAATTCGTTGGGTATACCCAATATTCAATGCCTGATTACTTTCATCAAACTTGAAAGTAGAGGATATTGCAGGGATCAGGTTGTAATATTCATCTTTAACCTCTGAGCTACCTCTAGAAAAAATCGAACTTAACGTTGTGCGCTCTAATCTTGCTCCTGCTTGAATGCTCAAATTGTCTTTACTATATAGGTAGGAATTATATATGCCATAGATGTTTTGATCGTTACTGAATATATTGCTTTTGTCAGCCTGAAGCTGATACGTAGAACTTAAATCGTCATAGGAACTATACTGATAGTCACTTTCATTTTTTCTAAAAATTCCTTTAATTCCGGATTCTATTTTAAGATCCCCATAAATGTTTACATAATCAAGCTGGATCGTTTGCTCAAATGCTTTACTATTGTTTATCTGCAAGAAATCCGGTGCAGCATAGTTAAATTGGTTGTCTAAAGTTAACCTGTAGTCTGTGTTATCTGTCGTATTGCTGAGCTTGTAAGATAAGGTGAGCAGCTTATCTTTTTTCTTTTTAAACCCAAGCTGATAATTCAATCCTACATCCAAGCCGGTCCAGGGATTGATGAGTAGATTTTCGACCGTGTAAGATTGAATTATTGAGTTGTATTGGTCAAATAACCTCGAGTTTTGATTGTTGTGAGATTTGTAGGATCCGTTATTAATGGATACCTCTCCTGAGAATAGGTTCAGCGAATCAATCTCAAAACTGATTAGCGAAGTTAGATAGCGGTATTGAGAGTCAAAATTATTTACCCGGTCCTGAGAGAGAAAAGTGGGATTTACACCAGTCGTAGTTCTGTCACTGAACCTGTCCGAATTTGGCGAATTGTAATTGGATATACCACCAACAAGACTCGCCCCGAATTTTCCTTTTTTCACGACAAAGGAACCGCTATTAGATATCCCGCCCACTGGAAGCCTATAGGAGGAATTGATATTTCCGCTATAGCCATTTTCAATGTTCTTATAAGTAATGATGTTGATGATTCCGGCCAAACCTTCGCCTTCATATTTCGCAGGTGGTGTGGTAATGACTTCGATCTTTTGAATATTGGAGGCAGACATACTTCTTAATACATCCTTTGGGCTCTTAGCCATCATACTGGAAGGTTTCCCATTGATAAATATCCGGTAATTTGGGCTGCCTTTTAATTTGATTTCATCCTCTGCATCCACGCTAAGAAGGGGGATTTTCCTCATTATATCAAGCACATTTCTTATCTTACTTTCAGGATCAGCCTGTACATCATATGTCAGCCGATCTATTTCCTGTTTTAAAATTGGCCTTGTACCAACTACATTTACCTGCTTTAAGGCAACATTCGCTTCGTAAATATACAGTAGACCTAAATTCCGCACTACTTCATTCGTATTTGCCAAAACATCAATTTGTCTATTTTCATAGCCCATAGAAGCAATGCTTATCGTGTAATGTCTGTTTGCCAGGCTGTCAAAATGAAACTTTCCGTTTACATCGGTAAAAGTAGATTTCAGTCCTTTACCTAAACTGTCCTGCAATATGATAGTGGCATATTGAACCAGTTCATTCTTCACCGAATCTTTCACTGTTCCCAAAATCTGGTAATTGCTTTGAGGAAGTTTTTCGATGAGAAGGCTCTTTTCAATCTGACGGAAGGAAAGTGACGTATTTTGCAGGATCAGATCCAACAGTTCTTCAATAGTGCGCTTTTTCTTAGGTAAGTTCAGATCTACAATGTTTTTAATATCAGCCATGCGATAATAAAACCGTAAACGGGATTGCTCCTCAATTTTTCTTATCGCTGCCTCAGCACTTTCATTTCTTAAACCCACCGAGACCCGTTCGGTGACCATGGATTGCCCATTAACAGTAAATGCCATTAGGATATGCCCACAGCTGATTAAGAATATAGAAGTCAAAAGACTAAAACGCATTATTTTATAGATTTTATTTTTGTTATCGCACATGCTCTTATAAACACGTGAACCACCGCGCTGCATTGTAGCAGAAATTTTCATACTTTTAAAAGTTTTATTGATTGTCAGATCGATTTAAACACCGGCTAACCGGTATCCTGCAAGCTGATTGGCGTCAGCTTGCAGTTTTTATTTGCACCGCATGCCTGGCATGCAGTGATATAATTGTATCTAGCATTTATTTCATTCTATTTAATTTACGCAACCAGTACCATTGATGGTAATGCTGCCGTCCGAATTGTGTTTATAAGTTGCCTGGTTAAAAGCGCAAATCACTTTTAAAATTTGATCTAATTCATTTCCCTCTAATGCCGTTCCTGAAAAACGGCAACTGCTGACCAATTCGTTGGTGAAATTAATCTTGACATTAAAACGTGTTTGAAGTATAGTAGCAGCTTCTCCAAAAGTGATATTATTGAAATATAAATCCTCTCGCCAGGCAATCACTTTTTGAGCATTGACATCAACCTTTTGTTCCAACTTATTTTTTGTGTTATAAACAAGCTGTTGGTTTGGAGTAATAAAAGCTATTAAGCGACTCTGGTCAGTGACGCTAACCTTGCCACGGGTTACAGTTACTATTACTATGCTTGGATTGTTGGATTTAATATTGAAAGCTGTGCCTAATACCGTAGTTTTGACCTTACCTGTATGAACGATAAAAGGTTTATTTGGTTCATGACGAATGTCAAAAAAAGCTTCACCTGATAAAAAGACCTCCCTGGTGCTACCGGTAAATTTCTTTGGATACCTGAGTTCCCCTAATGAATTTATCCATACTACACTTCCATCATCGAGGGTTATTTTTTTCTTTAACTTAGCCGGGACGGCAAGGGTACTGAAATGAGAAGAATCAATCTTTTTTTGCTCAACAGGCCAGAAGATAAACATTGTTACTGTTACAAAAAGTATTGCTGCTACAGCAGCTATCTTTTTCCATAAAACCTGGGCTTTTGCCTTCTTATATTTATGACTACGTACTTCTAATAATTCATCAGGCTGACTTATGGTAAGTTCAATGTCTCTCCACAAATTATTTATCCATTGTTCACGGCCTTTAGCATCAAGTTCTTTCCACTGTGTACCTTCGGCCTTGTTCTCAGCAAACCAGCGTTCAACCTGATCATTTTCTAGCGTGTTAGTTTCTCTTTTAAGGTATTTATCTATCAACTTTTCTATATCATGGGAATGCATAAGCTTTGATTTGCGTGATAGTCGCATGAAGGGCAATTCAGTACCGCAATAATTGAAAATAAATATAAAACAGGGAAATTCTACTTCTAGAATGCGATTAGAACCAACAATTTAGAAGAGCTATAATGTAAACACCCATAATTGACCGGCGTAGATGCTTTAAGGCAATCGTTAGTTGGTTCTTAACTGTTTGTTCCGATATGTCTAATTTTTGAGCTATTTCCATACTACTTAGCTGCTCGTCACGACTAAGTTGGTAAATTTGTTTCGTCCTAGCTGGTAATCCCTCTAACAAGGCCAGAATTTTTTTCTGAAGCTCCTTGGCTTCTAGGATTTTATCAGCGCCATAATCATCAAAAGTCTGTAATGCGCTCAATTTAAGCGCATAATCTCTACGTATCACCTTGCGCCTAATACGATCAATTACGCTATACCTAGTTGCAGAAAAAAGGTACGATTTCAAATTTCCAGAAATCTCAAGGTCATGGCGGTCTTCCCAGAGTTTTGCGAATATGTCATGTAAGATGTCACGAGTATCGTCCAAGTCATACAAGTGTGAATTGGCAAAACCTGCCAAACCCTCAATGTAACGACTATATATCTCAGTAAAGGCAGCCTTGTCATCATCTTTTAAAAGCTGAATCAATTCGTAATCGCTTAAAGCCTTCTTCATAGACATATTAACAAATATACAGTTTTCCCCCAAAGTGCTAAATATGGATAGCCTATGCTTCCATCATGAATAATACCCAACAATAAAAATTAGTTTAATTGCTCTTTTTTCAACCGTTTCAGTTCCATATTTATAATGGACCATTTAAAAATAATTGCAAAATCATTACACGCCTAACTATAGAAAGGGTTATTATTTTATGTCGTAAATGCAAAGGCGAGAAAAGGGAACGGCCTTCAAACCGTTCCCTTTTTCGCAGGCCGCAAATGTGTGCTGGGCTGACCTATATGCTTAATCCTCTTGACCGATCCTGGTCCCTGTTCTGCACTTTCTTCTGTTCATTTTCTAATTCTAAAGCACGCTGCTGCTTGAATTCAATCCCCTTTTGAATATCTAAAGGAATTGCATTTGCCCAGTCCGGTAAAGCCTGCGCCTGTTCAGTGATCACTCCTTTTTCAATCGCCAGCAATGGGGTTAGCTTAAATGAGCTGTGTGTATCCAGTAGCAGAACAGAATCAAAATCCCTGTAATATCTGACCAGGTTATCCATGCCGTTATGATAGTTTGCTGTGATATTGGCGATATCAACAAAGTGGCCACCATTCTTGACCCTCAGGTTCACCCGGTCAATAGAGGCCTGCAGGGAATCCAGCCCAATAAAAATTAAACGGGTCTGGTAACCGGCCTTTTTAAATTGGTTCACGGTATTCATCACATCCTTCACGCGAAAATTGGTCTCAAAACCGAAGTCCGATTTAACGCTTATGGCTTTTTCCTTTAGTCCTTCAAAAACATGCCCGTTCACTGCATCAAAAATATTGCTGCTATACGTTTCGGGGAATTTCTGCTTCAGCATCAGGATTTCCTTATCGCCGTCAAACACAAAGGTTCCTGGAGAGACAAAAGCCTCGGACAGGGTCGATTTGCCCGCCCCATTGGGACCAGCAAAAACAAATAACTGCGGCTCAATCATTTCTGATAAACCTGTTTTACCGAGATATTTCCATTTTTGACATCCACACTAACCAGTTCCAGGCGGTCCTGATATTCGTGAATCATGAGATCTGGCGTGACACATTGTTCATTCCTATAGCTTAGGTACAAGCCTTTTCCGAGTAATTCCTGATGTACCTTTTGGATAACCGGGGCAGATAAATCCCTTAGTTCATCAAATGAGCACTCGTGAATCGGGGTATAGGTTAACTTTGACATACAAATGTATATTTCCTGTGCGGCCGAAGGTCTTAGTAGCTTATCCTTTTCAGATATAGGGATGATGATTCCTTTTAATTGATGTTTTGCATCAAGCAATGGATTTACCCTAATTGCGGCAAGCTCCGGCTTTGTTAAAATTACGTTATTTTTCATTGGATTTCAAATTAGTTGAAGATTTTGATTTTTTGCGAATAGTGGTTTTCTCCCGGCTACTACAGACCCTTTGATCCAGTTTTGCGGGCCGGTAGTCAATTTCATAGTTGATCAGTGCAGCAGGCACAGGATAAAGCATTTCTACATAATAGTATTTTCTGGCTTCCCTTTTTAATACCCTGTTTTCCGCACGATAGGTTATGGCCAGGTACGTAGAGGTGCAGGCAATCAACAATAGAACCACAGCGGAGATGATAAAACCCTTTGACCAAGGTGCCAGATGGTGCCGGATATTCATCACCGTTGGCAGGTCTCCTATTTTTTTATCCAGGCTGGCAATGGCTTCTGTAAACCGCTGGTGATCATAGCTCCGGTTCACCCTACTTACTTCCATGGCTAGCTTTTCAATGACATCACTGTTGTCGGGAATGGTGATGTCATCACCTTCGGCTTTGGGTACTATCCTACTTCCGTATCTAGTCTCGATGCATTCAATTTCTGATTCAAATGCCAAGTTTTCTTTACTTTTATTCATCATCATTACATTCTAAAGGTTAATAATTCATTATCTGCTCAATACCTGGGATTGCTCATGCCCATGCTGTTTTTTTCTTTTCTTCTGCGGAGGATCAGGGGCAATTGGAACATACACCGGATCTAAAAGGATGTCCAGCATTTCCGCCGCTGTCTTTCCGATACTAGACACCATATCTGAGGTAGTTGCAAAAAGACCGGCTGTGACTTCACCAGCTAGATCTGCAATTGCAGGCTTGGAGCCCGTATAAATCTCAGATGCTTTTTCAAGCACGCTTAATTGCTCCCGCTGCGTCAAAGAACCATTTTTTAGGATATTGGCATACGCCATTGTATCCTTTAATCCCCTTTCAAAATCAAACTGATTGTCAAAAACCCGCTCTCCGCATTGCTTAAATTCTACCCGGTTGAATTGCCCCATTTTCTTGGAATGCTCAACATTTGTTCCCCTAGAAGTATTCATTGGGCTAAGCTTGATCTTGTTGGTGGCATCCTTGCGGCTGACAATGATCTGCAAGTGCATCTGGTTCCCCTGTTTTAAGTCTCCGCGTTTCTTTTCACCACTTTTTACTTCAGGATCTTTATGGGTATAATACCGATGGTTTTCCAGTTTCCCATACCAGACCAAATCCGCACTGCTGCCGATACCAGGACGGTCAAAGTTCCTGGCATATTCGTCCATTACCCTTACCGCAAATTCTTTCAATTCCGCCTTTGACGGATTATTGCCATGATGGGCTGTAAGGTGGTTCAGTTCCTTTTGGCTTGGACTAATGTTGACCAGGAAAAACTTGGCATCTGCCTTTCCCAGTTTGGCGATGTTATTATCGATACTGCGCCGCACCTGGAAAGATTCGATTTGCTGGCTCTGGTGATTGAACCACATTTCCGGTTCATTTTTTTGATCCATCCGGTTTTCTTTTTCCAGGTAGTTCACCAGGCTACTGCAACTGCCTTTGTTATCGGCAGTTTTATTATCAGTGATGTTAATATACATAGCTAAAGGTTTTGAATGAGTGAACGGGTGCTTTGCAATAGCATTTCCTTTTCCTGCTTGGGGCTCATTACGCCAAAGTTTTCACGTGCCTTAGCATACTTATCCAGGATCGTTAGGAACTGCCGCTTCAACTGTTCTTTTTCCAGGAGACTATTATTAATAGCCGATAACCTTCTTTGGGTATCTATTGCCAAATCCTTTAACTGCTGGTTTTGAAATGCAACCCCGGAGGTGAGGGTTTCAATTTGTTTGGGCAAAGGTTTTAAGGTCAGATTATAGACCTTTTGTTCAAAGTCCATTAGTCTCCCCAAGTCCCGCTTAACAGGGATCAGGAGTTCTGTCTCCTGCGTCTTGATGAACCCAATGTATTCTTTCTGCTGTTTTAGGATCGTATTCTTCAGCAGCTCGTCATTCAGATCCACGGGGTCTTTCTTACTCTTGTAAAAGTAATCCACCATTTGGGCAAATACCAGCCGGTTGTCCCGACCAAGCTTTAATCCGATCTTATCGAATTTATCGGCGGTCTGCTGGTTGTACCTCACGGTCCTTGTATATTCTTCTTTCTTGGTCATCGGCAAATTATTTAGTATTGTTCAATCTTTTGTTTGGCAAGCTTATCAGCTAAATGATAAGCTAATTAGCCAGCTAGTTGTATTTTTTTGCTCGCTGGGCACAATGGAGATCGAACCTTCAATCTCCTTGGTAATCTCCCCTTTTCCTTCCTTACCATTCAAATTTCGCTCAAAAGCTCCCCGGAGGAGCTTTCAAATAGCCTTTACGCCAGTACAGGCCAAGCAAGTAGGGCATTTGCCCAACTTCCGCTTGCTCCATTTTTTGAAGGAAAATGGACCTTTCCTGCAAGTTTCCCAAACCCTCGATGTTGTTAAAAGACGCGTACAGAACCAATTATAGCCTGTTTTATAGACCAGGGGTATGTTCATCAAGATGAGCTTTAACATGGCCAAAACTTATACATTGGCTCGTCCAATAATCGTTCAAATCGCCCTTGCTGCTATAAAAAAGCGAAGCGTCTTTTGAATTTTTACAGTTTTTAAGGATTTTCTCTGTGGCCAGTCTTCCAGCGGCATTATGGTCCAGAAAAAGAAAGCTGTTCCGGTATTCATTGATGATCGGTATTGCTCTGTTTACAAAACCAGTAGTGTTCAATACCAGGTGATCAAATTGCTTTTCATCTCTAAGATGCATGGCTAACTCAGAGAGAAAATCCATAAAGCCTTCGTACACTTTTAAGCTTTTTGATCCATTTTTAATCAGGGTAATGTCCTTGGGTGAGGAGCTGAGTTTGTGAATACTGCTGCGCAGCTCATATCCTCCCGATCTGTTTTCAAATCCTACAGCATAATACATCCGGCCATATAACTCGTAGTCTACTCTGCTGCAATATTTCCTGACCATGGCTAAATTGATGTGCCTGCTTTTAAGATAGCTCAATAGAACAAGATGATTCAGCTCACTGATCTTAATGATCGTCAGTTTGCGTGCTTCCTCAGTTACTAAGGACAGACACTGTTGGTTATGGATAGCCAGGTTAGCAGTTCCTGTGCCGGATAAGATTTCCAGCAGCCGGCTAATGCTACAACGGTAGAGCAGAATACCCAGATCAATCAGGTTACCGCCTCTCTGTTCGCCGAAATCAAACCAGCTGTTTTTAGCGGCATCTACTTTAAATGATGCGGTCTTTTCCTGGCGGTATGGAGAAAGGTACCAATGGCTGTTCCCTCTGTTCCTGACCGGACAAATTCCGATACTGCTGAGGAAAGAAATGATAGAGATTTGTTTGGCGGTATTACAGTTTAATTTCTGATTCATAATTTTATGGGTTGAATGGGTCATTTTTTTTGATGATTTGATGAAGGACTGCGTTACCCTATTGAGGAACAGGTAATTAGTCCGTCATCAAAACCTCATCAAACGCATCATCATTTGGCCTTCGCATCAGTACTGCATCATCAATTTTATTTTTGATGAACTCTGATGACAATTTTGATGACGCTTAACTTTCTTATTATTAATTATTTATAAATTAATTCATCAAATCATCAGTAATCATTCAGTTTCAGGATCATTTCCAGACTCATCGTGTAAAAACGTCCTTTGCTAGCGATTTCATAAATGTTGTTCTCAGTGGAAAATTTGTACTGGACATAGGAGTTGGAATTTGGTGCAGGCTTCAGGTTCCATACGTTCTGCAATACCCTGCGAATAGCATTGGTGTCCTGGTTCCGTATTCCTTTCCGGATCATCCAGTCCTGTATATCACCGGTACAAAAGCACAGTTCATCTAGTCCCTTTTCATCAGCAATCAACAGCAGCAGGCTGGCCATTTCGACTTCGAGTCTTTGCCTGTTCTGATGGATTAGTTTTTGGAGCGCGGGGGTAGAGATCTGCTCAGGGCTAAACCACATCCGGCTTTGGCCGGTTGTGTTGAGCGTGCGTTTGCTAAGCAAATGCAGAAAGGCTGGGATTTCTTTTTTCAGCGCTGCCAGTAAGTGCGGGTTGTCGTGTTTAAGTGTCAGGATCTTGCGTATCCAGTACCTGGTCTCGCCCGGATCAATGATCACAAAGTTGTCCTCGTTATTGCTGCACAAAATAAACTTGCCAAAGAATTCGATCTCCTGGCGATCCATTCCCTTTGCTTCTGCCTTGTAATACGTAGCAGTGCTCAAATTTTTAAGCCGCTCGGAATCTTCCCTTCGTTCCAGGAAGGTTTCGTCTACGCCAATGATTACTTTCTGTGTCCATTCTGCATTGAAGTTGGAACGGAAATCCTCATTGGTGTTAATGGTCATGTTGTCGCCAAATACCGCCTTCATCCAGTTCAGAAAAGTCGTTTTACCGGTGTTTCTCTCCGTACTTACCAGGCAAAGAATCGGCAGGCGCTGCATGGGTCTTTCTAACAGTAGCTTCAAGTAATCAAGGCCAATTTGCAGCTGTTCGCCGAAAATGTGCTCCAGGTACTTTAGACTCTGAGAGCAATCCCCTTCGACAGCGGTGTGCCCAAAGGGATAGTACCGGTTGTAGAAAGCTCCTACCGACCGCTGGTAGTCCAGATGGCTCGGCACAAAACAGAAACCATCAAACTTAGCGACCTTAGAGAGAAAATCTTTGCCATGATCTTGTTTGATACATTCCGCTGACCAGGGTAAAAGCATTGCCATGAAATCCCCTGATGCCAGTGGTTTGTTGACGACTTTGTAATAAGTCGTACCGATGCGGATGTAGGTTAGGGTCGGGACAGCAGCTGTCATTTGTGTTTGCGTTTGATGCTGGATAACCGGTCCTGCGTACTTTCCAGAAGTTCCTGCTGGGTCTGATGTCTTCCGGATTTAATCCATTCTGTTAATTCCTGAGCTGAAAAGTAAAGGCGCTTACCTTTTTTACAATAAGGAATCTCCCGGCGGCTGGCTTTAGAGTAGATGGTGGCCACTGACAAATTGATCAGGGCAGCCGCCTGCTGAATGGTCAGCAGTTCCGCATCATCTTTGGAACCGGGCTGTCCTTCCAGTAAGAGTCTTTCAATGTTTTCCAGTTTATCGTGCAATGCACTGACTGCCTGGGGTAGTTGTTCAAAGGTGTAATTCATAGGCTTATTTTGTTTTGATACTGCAATGTTAGCCTGATGTTTTGTAGGGTTACAATGGGGTAGAACGTATCCTACCTGTTTCCTTACCGTTTTTTATTGTTGCTTGGATTTGACTCTTTTTGATAGGATATGGGGGATGTTTTAAAATATAACTTCAAGATACTTGAACGTGAATTAAAGTTTCAATTTTTGGCAATTGTGGTTATCTACATAAGATTCGTTAATTTCGTCGTTCATATTCCTGGCGCCCAAAATAAGCTTGGACAAAGAATATTTGAATTTAAAGCAGTTAAATGATGGATAAAACCCAAGACTATAAAATGTGGCTTACAGACTTAAAAGCCAGAATACGGTCATCGCAAATTAAGGCGGCAATCACTGTTAATGCGGCATTGATTCATTTTTATTGGGAGTTGGGACAGGTAATAAGTGAGCAGCAAGTGAAGTGGGGGGATAACTTAATTGATCTCGTCGCAAGAGATTTAAAATCTGAATTTCCAGATATGAAAGGTTTATCAAGAAGCAACCTGTTCTATGCCCGACAATTTTATTTATTTTATAGAGATGAAACATCCAACAGCTTGTTGGATAATTTGTCCAACAAGCTGTTGGATAAATTACCTTGGGGCCATAACATATTAGTATTCAGCAAGTCAAAGGATTTAACAGAAGCAGAATTCTATATAGGACAAACTATTGAAAACAACTGGAGTCGTGAAGTCCTAGCATTGCAAATAAAGACAAATTTGTATGAACGAAGTGGAAAAGCAATTACAAATTTCAAACATACATTGCCCGATCCGGTTTCTGATTTGGCACAACAGACCCTCAAAGATCCTTATGTCTTTGACTTCATGACAATGACTAAACCATACAAAGAAAAGGATATTGAAGACCAGTTAATCCAGCACATCACAAAATTTCTGCTCGAATTGGGCAAAGGGTTTGCATTTATAGGTAGACAATACCATTTAGTCGTTGGCGAATCTGATTATTACCTGGATTTGTTATTTTATCATACACGGTTAAAGTGCTATACGGTAGTGGAAATCAAGAATACGGCATTTATTCCTGAGTACGCAGGTAAACTGAATTTTTACTTGTCTGCTGTTGATAGTATGGTGAAGCAATCGGATGATAATCCAACGATTGGTATTTTACTATGCAGGGACAAAAACAACATTGAGGCTGAATTTGCACTTAGAGATATCAACAAGCCCATGGGAGTGAGTGAATTTGAGATTACAGAAATGCTGCCAGAGAACTTGAAAAGTAGTTTACCTACTATAGAGGAAATAGAAAACGAACTTAAAAGCGAAAAGGGTGCTTAATCACTACTGACTACACCTTCCCCTAAGGTTAAGATAAAATAAGTGGATGATGTGAATGAGGGAGTAATTGAGGGAGCAAATGGTGATACCAATGCTATAGCAAGTGCTAAAGCCAATGAACAAGCAAATTCGTAAGCAATTTAGGGAGCAATTAAAAGGACTAAGTGGAAGCGCAAAATCAACTACTACGGTCTCTCTCACTCCATAGTTAATGAGGAACATAACGATCCCCTCAATCTTGTCTGTATTTATTTAAACATCCTAAAACTTACTGTTCTTTTTTGTGCGAGCACATTCGACAATATAATATTTCCCGTCTTTTTGCTTTACTTCCAATATTGGGGATTTGCAAGGCTTGGTGTCTGAAGAAATTATGCCTGCTAGATACCCCTCGCTAAATTCCTTCACTTCCTTTTGTGAAAAATACTGAAAGTTTAAGTTAATCCATTTTTCAAGCTCATTTTTATTACAGCCTATAACCATACCCGCCTCATATAATTGTTTAAAGGCATCAGCCAGTTTGTTCCCGGCTCCGTTGAAAATTAAGGGTAGTTTTGCTGACTTGTCATTAAGAATCAACTCTTTTAAATCCTCTCCCCGTTGCTCAGGAAAGTAAGGCAGTAAGATTTTTATTAAATCAACGGCATTTGACTCAGTAATTTTAGGAAAAGGGGTAACAAAAACAAAATCTTTTGCTGGGTCGCTCATAGACTCTTCGGTGTTATTTATAGGATCAACTGGCGGTTTTGCCAAAGCATCAAGAGGCCCGAAAAATTTTATCAGCTCCAGTTTGCTAGCCTCCCTTTTTTGCTTTCGCCGATAAGCTTCAACTGTTGCAGAAGTTTGCGAAGGATCACATAGGTCACTGCAGGCACTAATTACAGTCGATAGCGCTCTTTCTCTGAGCTTAAGAGAATCACTAATGGTCTCCACGCCATCCTTGCTGACCAAAAATTCTTTAGAAGATTCCTTATAGTTATTCATTATAAAATGCTGGGTTAAGCCTATTTCCCGTATTAAAGACGCCTCATATTTTTCCGTCCACTCACTGTAGTAATCATGGAAGCGCACCCAAACAGCTTTAAATTTTGACTGTATTTTTTTTAGTTCTTGCAAAATATTATCCAAGGCATCCGGCTCATAAATGCAGAGATTGAGCACTGCCATTTCACTCAATAGCGTAATTTCAGACGAATAGGAAGTAGAATCCCAGTATCTGGTCTCCTTGCCCAACCAATAATATAGGCGACCGTTTTCCCCAGGTTCTCTCTTGTTAAGCAAAGTTTGGAAATCCGGGGCATCGACAAGCTCAAAATTAAAAGTTTGAATTCTTGTCAAGAATGTAGTTAAATCCTGCATGTGGAAGATTAGAAGTCTAAAAGTTTGTCAGCCATTTCCATTTTAGTGTCTTTTTCAAAGCCAGCCCAGTAGTTTTGAGTGGTCGCAAGGGTGGTGTGCCCCAGTGCTTCCTGCGCGAATTCCAAACCAATTTCCCTCGCTACCTTAGTGGTAAAGGTGTGCCGTGCATACATCGTTCCGATTTTGTGAGGAATACCCAGGTTCCTACAAAGAGTCTCCATGTGCTGATTAACAAACCGGATAAAATTTTGATTTGTCTTATGGCGCTGTTGTGCTGTCAATCCTGCCTTCAGGATCGGAAATACATAATCGTTTGGATTTGAGCTGTTAGTCCCATATCTTTTGATAAAGTTCTTAACGAATTTCGTCATAGGCACAATGATCGGTTTAGGATCATCTTTTGTGGTGTTGATAGTTTTATGACGAAGAAACGAAAAAGAATTTACACCGATGCTTTTATGCCTAAGTTCAGCAATATCCCTAAAATTCATGCCATTACAAACATAGCTGAAAAACCAGAAGTCTCTGGCCTTTTCCAAAAAGCTATCGTTTTCCAACTGCGCGTTAAAAAGGCTTTTAAGTGCCTCCGATTCTAAATTCTTCTTGATATTTTTGCCTGTAGGTATAGTGTATTTTTTGAACGGGTAAAGTTCAACACTTATATCACCCTTTTCTATGGCTAGATTGAAGATTTTTCGTAGAGGTCGCAGATAGATCCCAACAGTAGTCTTCGATTTTCCAGCACCAATCATCCACCGTTCGTATTTATTTAAAAATTCCGGAGTGATGCTTTCAAAGCTGATGTGTTCAATAGCTTGTTTTTTGCCTAAACCCGCAAAAAGCTTAATGGAATTCAAACTGCATTGGTAGCTGGATTTCGTTCCAATACGTTCTTCCTTGTCCAGCAAATCTATATAGCTTTCATAATGATCAATCACATTGCTAATGTTGAATTTGCTGGTAAAGAGCTTGCGTTCAAATTTCTCAAAGGAAAACGGCCTTAATTCTTTGATGACAGCGATCGCAGAAGATTCCATGGATTTCAAATCAGCCTGCAATTCTCGAAACCGTCCCCTGGGATTTGGCTGCATGTAAGCTTGATCAAATTCTTCTTTAGTAAGACTTGTTCCTGTATCATAAAGTTTAGCTTTTCCGTAGTAAATGCGTAGTTTTATCGGATAACTCGCGTTTTCCAGCACTCTTCTGGTATCATGATACAGGCAAATTGTGGCTTCTTTCATAAATAGAGGATGATTTATGTGATTATCATTTGCACACAATTTGCACAAAAACTATCGAATTAGCAACAAAAATCTAAAAATAACGAGACCTAATAAATTTGTAAATAATTGATTTACAAATAAATACAACAAAAACACAATATCACAAAACAGGTCGGAACGACTGTTAATCAGAGGGTCGCTGGTTCGAGCCCAGCAGAGGGAGCCAATTGCAAGAACAAGCCTTACCATGCCCGGTAAGGCTTTCTTGTTTTTAAAGACCTGCTAATTTATGTTTTCACTATACATTTTATACTCCTCCTCTTCTAATAAATATTACGTAGGCTATACTGACAATGTACAACGCAGATTGCATGAGCACAATAATAGTGAAAGAACCACTTACACATCCAAACATCGTCCCTGGTTATTAAAAAAGCAGATTTCGTTGTGCGAGGATCGGGGCCTTGCCATGAAGATAGAAAAAGCCGTAAAGAACACCAAAAGCAGAATTATTGTCGAAAGAATTGTCATGGAAGCTGATTCTTTAGCTGACTTAATTCAGCTGGTTGAGTCCCGATCTCGGGATTAATCAGAGGGTCGCTGGTTCGAGCCCAGCAGAGGAAACATTACAGAATTTGCAAAATGGAAAACAGGGCGAATTTTCAAGCGTATTTACTAATATGGTAGATAATGTTTTGGAGTATACTGCGACAAGCCCGACCCAACAAATGGAAACTACAAAAGGAAGTTTATTTGGTGCTTATAATGCGGTTACAGGGTATTTTCAGAATGTGAAAGGTTATAAGGATACCGAAACAAAATTTAAATCAATTATGACTGGTAATGCATTAGGCAGGGCGCAGGCGACGTTTGATTTATGCAATGATTTTGCTAAGGATGGTGTCAATGCGTTGAATTAATAACAATTCTTAACGTGGCCAGGGCTACCTGATATTCTCAAAAATATCGGGCCGCCCTTGCGGGCCTTTAGATTTGTTAAGTGATTCGGTAAGTGCTAATATAAGTATTTATCAAGTGACGTTTTATATATAAAGTTAACAGAGTCGGAGGCGATCTAACTTGCGGGCAAGATGTAATGATCTAATTTATGATTTAGGCCTTCGACTTATTTTTAAACAAGCTTCATATAGAAATTAGGGCATAGGGCTCATTAGAAAGGTATTGACCGTGTTTAAAAGCGTTGACTGAAAAAACTAAACATTAATTATGAACTGGAAGTATTTTATCGGCGTCGACGTCTCTAAAGCTACGTTGGATGTATGTGTGCTAAATGGCAGGGAGAAGAACAAAAGTTTTGAAATCGAGAACAAGCCAACGGCATTGGCCGCTTTTTGGAAGGTATTGGCAAAACAGATTCCCGATCTGTCTAAAGAAAATGCCGTCTTCTGTATGGAACATACAGGAATCTATAACGAGCATATTTTAAGTTTTCTACACAAAAAGAATGCTGCGATTTGTCTGGAACATCCTGCGCATCTAAAGCTTTCCGTAGGCCTCACCAGGGGCAAGAATGATAAGGTAGATGCTGAAAGGATTGCAGTTTATGCATACAAAGAAAGGGAATCTATACGTATGTGGGAACCCCCAAGAGCAATTATCAAAAAGTTAAAACAGCTAACTACGTTACGCAATAGACTTGTACGTACCAAAAAAGCACTAACCGTTCCCGTAAAAGAAATCAAATCCTTTGACAGGGCTGGCGGCAGGGCTATTGAAGAAATCTGTAAGGGTACTTTACGGCACATCGCAAAAGATCTGGAAGCGGTAGAAAAACTTATCCTTGATACCATCAAGTCTGACCCCAACCTGAAACGGCTTTTCCAAATATCCACATCAATAAGTGGAATCGGAACTGTTACCGCGATTGAGATCATCATTTCTACCAACGAGTTCAAAAATATACGAAACCCCAAGAAATTTGCATGCTATGCTGGAATCGTGCCTTTTGAACACTATTCGGGAACAAGCCTTCGTGGACGACCACGTGTCTCCCATAAGGCGAACAAACGGGTAAAGGCATTATTGCACATGGCTGCGATGGCATCACTGATAAGTGGGGATATGAAGCGATATTTTGAAAGAAAAAATAAAGAGGGAAAAAATAAAATGAGTATTATCAACGCTGTACGGAACAAGTTGATCCAAAGACTCTTCAGTTGCATCAGGGAAGATAGACTATACACCCGTACAGATCAACGTCAGTTTGCCTAAACATTCCTCATTAGGTGGAGCGGGGTTAAAATGCTAAATTTGGCAAACCAGCTGGGCTAACTGCATCTTTAAATACATCAATGAACTCGAGCGGGATATAAAAGCATTGCAGTCTAAACACGGGCTTGAAAAGTGAAATTATGAAACATCTGAGGGGCGTTCAATGTAATTATCCAGTCCGACAAGCTATTCAAGAGCATCTGTCCAATCCAAAGTTGAAGTCGTTTATGGTTTAATTTAAAATTATTTAACTTTGAACCGCTTTTGGTTCCCGGACTCACGATCGGGATTAAAAGGGAACTCCGGTGCGAATCCGGGACTGTCCCGCAGCTGTAAGCTCCAAACACCAATGTCCATTCACTGTGGTCACTGTCCGTTGACCAACGGATGGGAAGACCGGGCGGAGAGGAGTAAGTCAGAAGACCTGCCAATGCATCATACATCAAAGCTTTCGCGGACTGAAGCTGGGATAGGTTTGTCTGACAGGTACCCACTCCCATCAGTTTGCGCGGGCTATATTTAAAAAATATGGTCAGAGAAAAATTGGTATTGCCCGATAACGGCAAAAAATTGTTGCTGCATTCCTGCTGCGCGCCCTGCTCCGGCGAAGTAATGGAAGGTATTATGGCCTCGGAAATCGAGTTCAGCGTTTTCTTTTACAATCCCAATATCCATCCCAAAAAGGAATACGAGCTGCGCAAGGAGGAAAATATCCGTTTCGCGGAAAAGCACGGCATTTCTTTTATCGACGCCGATTATGACGTGGACAATTGGTTCGAACGGGCTAAAGGCATGGAACTGGAACCGGAACGCGGCATTCGATGTACAATGTGTTTTGATATGCGTTTTGAGCGCACGGCTTTGTACGCCCATGAGAATGGCTTTGACACCATGTCGAGCGCTTTGGGGATTTCCCGCTGGAAAAACATGGAGCAGATCAACGACAGCGGTTTACGGGCCGCAAGTCACTACGAAGGCCTGACCTATTGGGCCTATAACTGGCGTAAAAAAGGCGGTTCTTCGCGTATGCTGGAGATCAGCAAAGACGAAAACTTTTATATGCAGGAATACTGCGGCTGTGCTTATTCCCTGCGTGACACCAATAAGTGGCGCAGGGAGAATGGCCGTGGAAAAATAAAACTCGGTGAAAACTATTATGGTAGCTGATCAGGACAGTTCAGTGTCAGCGCCTTATATCGAAAGTCGGCTGACTCAGTTTCATCACCTATCGCATCCTTTATTGGGCCTTTCCGGGCGCGGTGACCTGCAGAGATTTGTTTCCCTGTTAGCGGATTCGGCAAAAGGGACGCTGGGTATAAAAGAGTTCATTGATAATCCTGTATTGGCTCAAATCTTAAACTACCAGCAACAGTCAGCAACTGATGAAGCTTGCTGGTTGTTATTCCTTTACTGCTATGTCGGCAGATCCGGTTTATTTTACGCTATTCATCGAGCCTGGAGCTGGCAAAAGGCGAGCGCTAATGCCGATGACTTTCATGACTGGCTTACAGGTAACCAGCAAGAGTTGAAAAACGTAGGCAGCTTAAGTATGGTGCATAAATACCGGGGTTTTGATCAACATCGCGCCGAAGCAATGGCCGAAGGGGTCAAAAGTTATATTGCGTGGGTTAAAGCCGCCGGTGACCATGCCGGGCTGTTTCAAAATGCGATAGCAGATTGTCAGGGCCAGTCAATGATAGCTTTTGACCGGATCTATTTATCCATGAATGAGCACACCAGCTTCAAAAGACAGATCAAGTTGGATTATTTATGCATGATCGGTCATCTGAAAATTGCCGGTATTGAGCCTGGCCAATTTTACTTTAGTGATGTACTTCCTCTAAAAAAAGCCGCAAGGCAACTATTTAGCGGCCATCCTTCAGTAAAAATGCCGCCATCTGAGCTGAATGAATTGATGGCCGCCTTAAGGGATTGCCTGGGCTCCCCGTTCAGTATAGCTGTTCTGTACCGGACGCTTATGGATTGGGGGAACGAAAAAAGGGTGCCCATTAATCCTAACTTCCGACGATATTAAAAACTGATATTGTGTGTATTTTTGATCTCAGCCATTACGAAGGTACTATGTGTACTGCCAATACTTTCAACGGAGCCTAATTTATTAAAAACAAAGTCCTGGTAATGCTTCATGTCTTTGGCATACACTTTCAGAAAAAAATCATAATCGCCGGAGATATTATAACATTCTACAACCTCCTCGATCTTCAGAATATCCGCTACAAAGCTGTGGCCCACTTTCCGGTCATGCTGTTTAAGCCGGATATTGCAGAACACAATAAAGCCCTGGTTAAACTTTTCTGGGTCAAGCAGCGCAATATATTTCTTGATATAACCATTGGTTTCCAGGCGTTTTACACGCTGAACCACCGGCGATGGCGTCAAATTTACCTTCGCAGCGAGTTCCTTGATGGTATAACTTGAGTCATTGCCTAATATTTTTAATAGTTTCAAATCGATCTCATCCAATTGTTCCATAGCGTAAATCACTGTTACAGCACACAAAAATATGTATAAACCGCATAAAAATTCACTAAATTATCAATTTAAAGTAATTTCGGTTGAAATTGCACTCTTAATTCCACTTTAATAACTGTTTTTGTAACTTTGGACAGAGTTTAAAACTCGTGGTTCTTTGCTTTTTTCAGCAATCGGGAAAGGTTTTACTTAGCTGTGAATTAATAGGGAATCGTGTGCAAATCACGAGCTGTCGCGCAACTGTAAGTAACACAAAAGGTTTTATCAATGATGGTCACTGTGCAAACGGGAAGGCCGGTAAAAGCCGTTACAAGTCAGGACACCTGCCTTTACCGAATTGACGATACTTCCGCGTAAAGAGGTTATTGGTCAGATTGTATAGCTTATAAGGTGCAAACCCTCAGGGGTGGCTGTGCCTGTTCGTGTCTATCTCTCCTTCTCAAATCCTTTCTTTTGCCTGTTGTATCCTGAATAACCAAGAACTTTTTAATGATCATTAACCATTTAAAAAGTTAAAGAAATACATGAAAAATATCCAAGATACCAAGGGGAATGAATTTGTGTTCACACTAAAGAGCACTTGTTTAGATGAAAATTATCATCCCTCAAGTCAGACGCGTCTGACAACCAATTTTGCAAACCTGGCCAGAGGAGATAACCGCCAACAAAACTTACGTAATGCCTTAAATATGATTAACAATCGATTTAATGCATTGGCTCATCTGGATAATCCAACAGGTGATCGTTACCTTGTAGAACTTGAAATCATCACCGTAACGATGCGTATCGATGATAAGAACGGTGTTAACGATCTGCCGATGATTGAAGTTTTAAAAACGAATATTTTTGACCGTAAGACTGGCCAGCATATCGAAGGTATTGCCGGAAATAATTTTTCTTCCTATGTGCGTGATTATGATTTCAGTGTTTTATTGATTGATTACAATAAAAATAAATCTAGTTTTTGTGTTCCTGAAAATTTTGGTGATCTGCATGGCAAACTTTATCAATGTTTTGTGAATTCAACCACTTATAAAGAGTATTTTAAGATGTCACCGATCATTTGTCTAAGTGTATCGAGCAACAAAACCTATACCCGCACTGAGTATCAACATCCCGTTCTGGGTTTTGAGTATCTGCAGGACCAGTATTCTCTCACTGATGAATATTTCTCTAAAATGGGCTTAAAGGTTCGTTTTTTCATGCCTCCGAATAGTGTGGCACCGATGGCTTTTTATCATTCCGGAGATCTGCTTTCTGATTATACTGACCTTGGACTGATCAGCTCCATCAGCACGATGGAGACTTTCCAGAAGATTTACCGCCCGGAAATCTACAATGCAAATTCAGTCGCAGGGAAAATATATCAACCTAGTCTTAAGCAAGAAGATTATTCTCTGACTCGTGTAGAATATGACCGCGAGGAGCGCAGCCGGTTGGCTGTGGAACAGGGCAGATATGCTGAAGAGCATTTCATCAAACCCTACCAGGATGTTCTTGAGCAATGGTCTGCCAATTTCTCAATTAATTAATACAACACATTAAAATTATTCTATGACGAAGAAGTTATTATTACCTACCTCAATTGTAGGAAGTTTGCCCAAGCCAGCCTGGCTTGCACCACCAGAAAAACTATGGTCACCATGGAAATTGGAAGGCGATCAATTGCTTGAAGGAAAACAGGATGCGCTGCGCATTACATTGCAGGAACAGGAATTGGCAGGATTGGATATCGTTTGTGATGGTGAGCAGACACGCCAACATTTCGTAACGACTTTTATCGAGCATTTGAGCGGTGTAGATTTTGAAAATCGCAAAACTGTGCGAATCCGTGACCGTTATGATGCGAGTGTTCCAATGGTTGTAGGCAATGTTGCCCGACAGAAAGCAGTTTTTGTTGAAGATGCCAAATTTTTGCGTAAACAGACCAACAAACCGATCAAATGGGCATTACCCGGACCGTTGACCATGGTAGATACCTTGTACGATGGCCATTACAAAAGTCGTGAAAAGTTAGCCTGGGAATTTGCCAAAGCCCTCAATGAAGAGGCAAGGGAACTGCAAGATGCCGGAGTAGATATCATCCAGTTTGACGAACCGGCATTCAATGTCTTCTTTGATGAAGTTAACGATTGGGGAATGGCGGCATTAGAGAGAGCCGTTGAAGGTTTAAACTGCGAAACTGCGGTGCATATCTGTTACGGTTATGGTATACAGGCTAATACCGATTGGAAGAAGACATTGGGCTCAGAGTGGCGTCAATACGAAGAGATTTTTCCTAAAATTCAAAAATCTAAGATTGACGTGGTATCATTAGAATGCCACAACTCCAATGTTCCTTTAGATTTAATGGAACTTGTCCGCGGCAAAAAAGTGATGGTGGGCGCCATTGACGTGGCAAGCAACACGATCGAAACACCTGAAGAGGTAGCGGATACCCTACGTAAAGCGCTTGAATTTGTGGATATAGAGAATCTTTACCCTAGTACAAACTGTGGTATGGCCCCATTATCAAGAGCGGTAGCGCGAGGTAAGTTAAGTGCTTTGAGCGCAGGCGCAGAGATCATACGCAAAGAAAATGCAGGTTAATAATATATTGAATTACATTGAAGAAGTTATTAGCAATATTAAGTAAAGCAGGTTTCGACGGTTTCCTGCTCATGATAGGCATGATGATCCTGCTGGCCTATTTTTTACCGCAGCCGGGCATGGTCAAAGAACCTGTTTCGTTGGAGCAGATTGCAGGTGCAGGCGTTTCGTTGATCTTTTTATTTTATGGTTTGCGATTGAGTGTGGAGAAACTAAAAGTCGGGCTTGTCAACTGGAAAATGCACATTATCGTCCAGTTGACGACCTTTTTGTTTTTTCCGCTCATCGTTTTGGCATCCCGCCCGCTGTTTGTTGGCACCGATTTCGAAGTGCTTTGGTTGGGTATATTTTTTCTGGCAGCTCTACCGTCCACTGTTTCCTCTTCTGTGGTCATGGTTTCCATCGCCAAAGGCAACATTCCAGCGGCCATTTTCAATGCGAGCATTTCCAGTTTGATCGGCGTAGTGGTGACCCCGCTATGGGTTGGGCTGTTCATCGCTTCTGCGACCGGCCATTTTGATGTTACGGATATTGTCATCAAGTTGGTTCTTCAAGTTTTATTACCGGTCATCATCGGCATCAGTCTCAACGCACGTTTTGGAGCCATGGCCGAAAAATATAAGAAACAGTTGAAATATTTTGACCAGGCGATCATCCTTACCATCATTTACACGTCGTTCTGTAAGTCATTCTCCGAACATCTTTTTGCTGGCTTCACCGCCCTTGAACTTGCCGGACTCGCCGCAGGGATGATAGCCTTGTTTTTTGCAGCATTCTTTTGCGTTGGTCTACTCAGCCGTTTGTTCGGCTTTTCAGCTGAAGATCGCATCACGGTGTTATTTTGTGGTTCTAAAAAGTCATTGGTACATGGTACCGTCATGTCAAAAGTGCTCTTTCAGTACAGTACCATCACCGGTATTGTATTACTCCCACTCATGCTTTACCATGCCTTGCAGTTGATTGCCGCCAGTATCATCGCTCAGGGTATGGCCCGGCGAAAAGAAGAAAAATAACCCTATGAAGCTTTTAGAAAAAATACAGTTAGGCAGTGTCAGCCTAAAAAACAGAATAGCCATGGCAGCGATGACCAGGGGCCGTACAGATAGCAATGGTCTGGTGGGTGATATGACCGTAGAATACTATGCACAAAGAGCAAGTGCAGGTTTGCTGTTCAGCGAAGCCATCAGGATCAGTGAAGAGGCTACCGGCAGTCCGCTTACCCCGGGTATTTTCACGGATCAGCAAATAGCAGCCTGGAAAAAGGTCACAACTGCGGTACATAATAAAGGCGGCGTGATAATCGCCCAGCTTTGGCACACCGGCCGTATGGGACATTCTATAGATCGGAACGGAAAGCTGCCGCTTGCGCCATCAGCCTTGCCCATCCTGGGAATGCAGCATTTCACTTCCCAGGGCAGGAAGGATTTCGAGGTGCCTCAGGAAATGACGATTGCGGAGATCAGGAAGACCATAAGTGACTATGGCCAAGCCGCAAAAAATGCGATAGCGGCAGGGTTTGACGGGGTTACCCTTCACGCCTGCAATGGCTATCTGCCCAACCAGTTCTTAGCTGAAAGTTCCAACCAAAGGACGGATGCTTACGGGGCAGCATCCCCAACAAAGTCCGCTTCGTGCTGGAGGTGATGCAGGAATTGATCCGCGTGGTAGGTGGTGAAAAGGTGGGTATTAAAATAGCTCCTTTCCATTCCTATGGTGAGATGGCACTGGATGACCCTGCCGCTACCTATACCTACCTGATCGAAAAACTGAACGATATGGACTTTGCCTATGTGGAACTCATGAGGCGTAGCCCTGGTTTCACTTCGCCGGAACATGATGCAGCTGAAGACGAGATCGAGCTCTTCGGCAGGAATATTCGCCAAGTAGTTATTGCTAATGCAGGGTATGATAAGGCTTCTGCCGAAGCTGAACTTGAAAAAGGCATTGCCAAACTGATCTCCTTTGGCAAGCTATACATCGCGAACCCTGACCTGCCTGAGCGGTTCGAGAAAAATGCACCGCTTATTGAGCCGGACAGGGCGACAATGTATGGTGGCGGGAAACAGGGGTATATCGATTATTCTCGCTGGGACGAAGAAAACGCTACACAAATAATAGATGATCAAATCTTAATTAAGTGACAATGAATTTAACAGAACGTATTCAAGCTTCAGAAACACGGGTGTTCAAGACCGTATTCCCCAATACCACCAACCACTATGATACGCTATTTGGTGGCACCGCCATGGCCATGATGGACGAAGTCGCTTTTATGGCCGCTACTCGTTTCAGCCGCCAGGTGATGGTGACAGTGAGCAGCGACCGCATTGATTTTAAAAAGTCAATTCCCGCTGGTACCATCATTGAATTGGTGGGGCGTGTTAAACAAGTTGGCAATACCAGTATGAAAGTATCGGTTGAAATTTATGTGGAACAGATGTATGCTGAAGGGCGTGATCTGGCAGTGCATGGCGAATTTACTTTCGTTGCCATTGATGAACATAAAAAGTCGGTCAAGATAATTCAATAGATTCTGACCTACATCATGTGCTGAGATGAATGGACCTAAGTTGAGAACTTTAAGGTTTTCGGCAAATGCCCAACCCAAACCACCACGGTCATAATTACCAATTATTTGTGACCGCAAATGGAGATCACTACTGAAGGCTGTTTAGTGATTCCGACGGGAATCGAACCCACACCTACTGAACCTAAAATTCGATTTTATTTGGTTTAACCATAGAAATCAATAGGTTTTTTAAGTGGCATAAAAATACTTATGTACTTCCTTTTTATTGATTTGATGACTATAGTTTAAACTTTCTACTATTAGGGATTTTTCCAAGTCTTGTCATGTGGAAATCTTTTTGAGATCCAATAAGCATCGATTTTACATCGACATTAAATACATCACTAAAAATTTTACTAGTATTTCTCATGGATTTTTTAGCTTCTGCAAAGATTTTAATTTCTTCCAAGTCCGAAGTAACGTAGGGATTGAGCTCGGCCACAAAACTCATTGCATGTGCATATTGTATGAAATAAACCTTATCTTTTTTTACAGTCTCTTCACTTAAAAACCCTATAGACAAGCTTAGTGTATTAGGAATACCAGATTTCCGCTGAATCCATTCAGTTGTTATACTCTTCATTTGGCTATCATCCACGAAAATGCCATCTAAGCCAGTTAAAGAGTCAATTAGCTGTTTTGTTATATTATCCAAATCACCTGAAGCATCTAATTCTTGGCGGTCAGCGGAGTCGAGGAACCACCCTAATCTAAGAAAGATGGATCCATAAATAAGCCAGTCAATCTTCACCAATTCCTGATGTATAGTAGAAATCATTCTCTCCTTAACCTCAATTCTCGACTGTATAGTTGGAATATGGTTAGGAAAGGTGATATTCAAAATAACCTCACCGTCTACTGAATATGGGTCGGGATGAGCGTCTATATAGCCGCAGTTTTTAAAGTTGATTGTAATTTCCACTGTAGTGCTTTTCAAATTTATCTAATTTTTGAAATAGTATCTTTTATATTATATTTTCTTCAAATAGTGCCGAGAGGAACTGAGCACTAGTGAAAGCAGCAAATTTTTTCCAGTTGATGCCGTTCACAACATCATCTTTTTTCTTTGTGTGATCCATTACCGATTTAAAAATGATTGGAATTGTTCGACCATTGTTTCCGAAATGGCAAGCCCTGGCAACTCCATAGGATTCCATCTCAACAGCTGCAGTTTTCCTTTCAGCACCCTTTATTGTATCTTCAAAAAAGCCTTCCTTATTTATTACCATTGTGCTGCAAGCCATGGGTTCAATCACTGCTTTAATGGTTTGCGACTTAAAGAATGAGTCCTGTTCAATCTTTGAATTGATCCTTGCCTCAATTTTCTTGAGGTTTATATTGAGCGTATCTTCTAATTTCGTATTCAGATTGATAACAGAGTCCTGCTCTCTCTCGAACTTCTCAATGCTTATGTGTATTTGATTGCCATTATTGTCATATAGTTGGTCATAGTCAACAATTTCACCTTCCCTATTAAAAAGGTCAATATTTTTAAATTCTCCATTTGAATCTTTATAAGTAACATCAGAAATTTTTCCCTTCTGAAATGTAAATACCTGTTTGGCAATAATAATATCTCCAAAATTAGAATCCGGGGTACCTCCACATACACCCGACATTATCAGATATTTTGGTTTAAATATTTCTATCATATGGGTCGCCAATATTCCAGCTTCAACCATCCCTGTGGAATTTTGAAATGCCGCTATAACCCTTTTTGAAGGGTCCGCCTTTAGAAATCCTATTCTATAATCTTTATTTCCAGTTACAATTACACCATCCTTTGGAAATTCAAATATTTTTTCAACTTCTTCAAACTCATCCTTATACAAAGCAGTAATTATAGCATAATCGAATTGCGGAAACTGTGAAAGGACTTCTAACTTGCTATCTTGAACATCAACACCTGACATTAACTGCCGTTTAGTAAGTACTTTCAGAAGCCCAGATTTAAGTTCAGATTGGACTTCATGGTATTTATATATTTGCATAGTGTCCAGCCCAGCATCTACCATCATATGTTTGATGGTAATTGTATTTCCCTCAGATATGTACATGAAACCAAGATTTGGAAATTCTGACATTAGGCCCGATGAAATAAACAGTCTGACTCCTCTTACACCATCAGTAGAAAAAACGTGAACCGCAATAAAAATTAAGTCTTCATCTTCTAATGTGCCGAGTATACTTTGAAATTCATCTAGCCCTTCAATCCTATGCATGCTTTTGAACGTAACTTTTTCCGCTCCCAATAATCTCTTCGATTTTTCGTAGTTTTCTGGAGTATCGAAAACAAATAGATTTATTTTTTTAGTTTCCATATTATTGGGTTTTAAAAGTTAAAGTTTGGATAAATTTGGAATCGACAGTCTCAGATGAATAGCTAAAGCCAAAAGGGACAAATTCAGCAAGTAAGTTTAGGCATTTAAGCCCTTCTCCATTACTTTTTTCAAAACTACTATGCGATATTTCATTTGCAATTTTAACAGAGATATAGCTTTTAGATTTGATGGAAACAGTCAATTCAACATTGGTATTTTCACCTTTAGCGGAATGATTTTTTACATTATTCACCAGTTCTTTTGTGAGTAATATATCAGTGTAATCTTTCGGAATGCCAAATATTAAGCCTTCTAAGGATATTGTTTCTTGGATAACTACAACCTTGCCAATTCCAGCTAGACCTGCGAGAATGTCATTAATAAAATTCTTAAGGTCGCTTTTTGGATTTTCGATTAATTGGTGGAATGCTGAATTAACTTCGATTTCACGTTGTATCATAATCATATTTACTTCCAACTTATCTAATGTTTCTATTTCCTTTAGGTTTTCTGCGGGCATAAAAAAGATTTCATTGTTGTACCCTACCAGTCCCCTTATAGAATTTTCCCCACCCTCGAATTTTTTTAGTTTAGAAAAATAGGGGTATGGTTTTAAAAATCCGTTGAATGATTTAGAGAAAGACAGAATGGGAGAAATAAAACTATTTATTTCAAACCAGGCATCTCTATTCTCATTCCACATTTTTTCGTCAATTTTTCCTTCAGTTTCTAACTGGTCTTTTTGTTGTCTGATGTTTGTGATTAGTAGAGAAACATTATGACCAAATGCGGCTTTTAAATCGTGGAGTTCAGCGCCTTCCTGCCTAATATAGTTATCTCTCAAATATGCCATTTGTGATTCAAAATCTTCCCTAGATGGTAATGAGGCTATAAAAGTATAAAATTTCTTAATCTCCTTTTTCGGAACGCCGTTATCCGATGTAAGCTTTAATATAAGTTCTTTAAGTTTTAAATTCAAGATTTTATCAGGCAGTTCATCAGCATTGATTGGAAAATAATAAAGAAGTTTATATAATATGTAATTGAGTGCGGAGTGTTTTGGATAGGTAAATTTAACCAACGCTCTAAAATCTTCTGTAGAGAGATGGGTAACTATATGTTGATTCTTAAAAACCACAAAAAATAGATGAATAATATCTGTTTTGTCCCATTCATAAGTTAATTTTCCGAAAGAATCATCATTAGAAAAAATCAATGATTTCACGAAGCGTTCTATTTGCTCCGCAATATCTGGCAGCACAGACTTTAGCTTTTTATAAAGGTAAGGCTCGTAAATAAAGGAAGCGCATAATAATTCCATTTCTTTGTAATGGTCTTGCCCAGTGAATTCTGTTTCATACTTCTTAAAGAAAAAATCAAAAAATGTAAAGCTCTCACTATAAAGCCTAAAACCAATTACTTTGCCCAGT
>JAZKCT010000071.1:0-7865 GCA_040387995.1 Bacteroidota bacterium
ACTTTCGAAACTGAACCTAAATTTGTTGGTGACTATGTTGCTAACTTAAACTTGCACAAAGAAGTGAAAGTTAAAGTTCCTTTCGCTGTAGTAGCTGAGTAATCGGTTTCTTTAGAAATAGAAAAGCGTCCCCATCCGGGACGCTTTTTTTGTTTAAAATCATTTGCGTAAATCTTACCTTTGGCCGATGGCAAAACAAAAACGAGCTCAGGCTAAATTCAAATCACCACTTTTAGAAAAAATATCTTCGATAGCACTTAAGGTGCTTTTGTGGTTTCTTACAGCGACCGTATTGTGGGTTTTGATTTATCGTTTTGTTGATCCTCCGATTACATTGCTGATGATCCAGCGTAATATAGAACGCAGCAGCGAAGACAAGCCCCATAAAATGGAGAAAAAATGGGTAGACTTTGAAGACATGTCAGACAATATGAAACGTGCTGCGGTTTCAGCCGAAGACCAGTTGTTTTTGAAACACATCGGGTTTGATGTGAAAGCCATAGAGAAGGCTTTTCAGACGAATAAAAAAGGTAAAAAAATAAAGGGTGGCAGCACCATCTCACAGCAAACGGCAAAGAACGTGTTCTTATGGCCCGGCAGATCCTGGATCCGTAAAGGATTTGAAGCTTATTTTACGTTACTGATCGAGATATTCTGGAGTAAGGAAAGAATTCTGGAGGTGTATCTCAACGTGATAGAAATGGGTGATGGTATCTATGGGGCTGAGGCTGCCAGCCAGGCTTATTATGGCAAGTCATGTACTAAAATGAGCCGGGCACAGGCCGCATTAATTGCCGCATGCTTCCCTAATCCAAGAAGGTGGACGCCTAAAAAAGCCACAACTTATATCCGGCACCGCCAATACCTGATCATGCGGAACATGCGGAGATTGGGGCCTTTGGATTTTTAAGCGACAAAGACGGGTGGCTTTTGACTATAGCAGGTGTGCGAAGACTTTACTGTGCCAGCTTTGTTCAAAAGGAATTTCCCATTTCGTCTCAAACGCCTGAAGTGTCTGCACCATGTTGTTGAATACAATAGTCTGAGGACCTACGGCCTTAATGTTGACCAGGGTTTCAAAATCCTCTTTATTGACCACAACAACTTTATCATCCAGCTTATAAGCCATGTTGAACCTGTTGAACAGGTCAACCTGAAAAGCCTGCTCAATTTCTTTAATAAAACGAACAGAAGAATCAATTGAACATCCGGTAACACCAGCTGAAGCTTCATCTACGATAAACACAATGAAGAAGTCATAACGTAGTTCTGCTTTAGCATCTAACTGATGCCCGTGTGCTTTCCATTGCGTGGTAAATTCCTCTAACTTTTTTTGGATCGCATCTACTTCACCGGCAGAAAAGGCCCGGTCACTTTGGTATACCCAAACTCTGGATTGTGGAGAAAAACTCATAGGCCAAAATTACAAATTTAATTAACTTGGTTTGGCTAAATATAAAAGGTGATGAAAAACTTTACATTGTGCTTGAAAATGAGCTTGTTTCTATTTGTGTGCCTTGTATTCATGTCTTTTTCCCAGATATCGCGGCTGACTGAGGAAACTGACTTTATTCAGCAATTGTTATCTGTTCATCACAATGATGAAGATGCCGGAAAGAAATTGAAACGCTACGAACTGAATGTTACCAACAGTGGGTTCTGTAGATATAAACGTTATTATGCCCGTGGAAAGACGGAGTATTTTTCCTTTAATCTGAGTAAATTCAAAGACCTTGATTATTATGGTACAGACAAGCGCGGAAAGCTGGTACTGTCGACCAAAGGCGACGATGTTATTGTACAGACCTATAATGACAGCGCAGGCGATGTAGACAGCATGGCAACGTATATGACCATCCCGCTTAAAGATATAGAACCTGAAGAGTTAATGGCATTGTCAGAAAGTATGGCTAGAGTAACTGCGCAACGACAGGCTCAGAAATAGCGTATACGCGGGTTTCCTCGTACCTGGAGGCGATGATAATTTCTGTATTTTGGGCATGAGTACTGAATAATTCGCTGACCAGAACCGGATCGTTGTTGTCTTTCGATAAATGTGCCAGCAGCAAATGCGTCATAAAGGAAGGTTTGTGGGTATTGAAAAGCTCAAGTGCCTTTTGATTGGACAAGTGACCTTTACCACCACTGATCCGTTTTTTAAGAAAGTACGGGTAGGCACTTTTCTCCAGCAATTCATCATCATAATTGGCCTCGAGAAATGCCGCATGACACTGTCTGAAATGGAACGCCAGCTGCTCACATGCCTCGCCGATATCCGTAAACACACCGACATTTGTCTCTCCGCAGGACACCATAAAGCTATGGGGCTCTGAGGCATCGTGTATCTTAAAAAAGCTGGTAATGATTAGCCGCCCGATATGGATTTGCTGGTGGCCGGACAAGTTCCTGATCAGATCCTTCCGCAGGTTAAACCTGCAACCGCTTAAGGTGCCGGAACTAAGATAAACGGGTAGGTTATACTTGGCGGCAAGCGTACACAAGCCTTTAACGTGATCGGAGTGCTCATGAGAAATGAAGATCGCCCTGACTTTACCCATAGACAACCCGGTTCGGGCCATTCTTTTTTCAGTCTCCCGGCAAGATAAACCCGCATCGACCAGAATCGCTTCTTCTTCATTTCCCACGTAATAACAGTTTCCGTTACTTCCGGAATTTAAAGAAGCAATATACAGTGTATTACAACCCATTAGCTCTCACAGTGATTTCTGCAATGTCTAGCACCTGCACGTTTTGGTCCTGATCTTTTAACTTTACGCCGTCCCGCAACATGGTCATGCAAAATGGGCATCCTGCAGCTATAATGGAAGGCTGTGTTTCCAGTGCCTCTTCAATTCTTTCGATATTGATGTCCTTGTTTCCTTTCTCAGGCTCTTTAAACATCTGGGCACCTCCCGCCCCGCAGCACAACCCGTTGGATTTGCAGCGTTTCATTTCTACAAGCTGGGCATCCAGGATCTCCAGCGCTTTGCGCGGTGCTTCATAGACACCGTTTCCGCGACCTAAGTAACAAGGGTCATGATAAGTAATCTTTTTGCCCTTGAAACTCTCTCCGCCTTCAGCTTTAAGCTTTCCTTCGTCAATGAGCTGCTGGATCAATTGTGTATGATGGATCACCTCATAGTTACCTCCCAGGCCGGGGTATTCATTTTTAATGGTATTAAAACAATGCGGACATCCTGTTACGATTTTACTGATATTGTATCCGTTGAGCAACTCGATATTGGTCATTGCCTGCATCTGGAACAGAAACTCATTTCCCGCACGTTTGGCCGGATCCCCTGTGCAGCTTTCTTCTGTACCCAGTACTGCATATTTGATGCCTACATGGTGTAGGATCTTGCAGATGTCGCGTGTTGTTTTTTGTGCCCTTTCGTCATAACTACCGGCACAACCCACCCAGAATAAGATCTCAGGTTCTTCACCTTTTGCTATCATCTGTGCCATTGTCGGCACTTCAAAATTCAGTTTCTCGCTCATTTACATTTAATTAACTTTCACTGGCCCAGTTAAGACGGTCGGCCGGAGAATATTTCCATGGCGCCCCATTATTTTCTATATTTCCCAGCATCGCATTGATGCTGGCCGGAGACTGTGATTCTTCCATCACCGCGTATCTTCTCAGTTCGGTAATAATAGCCAGTGGGTCTATGTTGATCGGGCAGGCCTGAGTGCAGGCATTACAACTGGTGCAGGCCCAGATTTCCTCTCTCGTAATGTAGGTATCGATCAGCGATTTACCATCTTCAAAACCAGTTCCTGTTTTGTCTATATTTTTCCCCACTTCCTCCATCCGGTCCCTGGTGTCCATCATTATTTTTCTTGGAGACAGTAACTTACCAGTAATATTTGCAGGACAAACAGATGTGCAGCGCCCACATTCCGTACAGGTATAAGCATTCATCAGATTGACCCAGGTCAGGTCGTTGATGTCCTTGGCGCCAAAGCGGCCAGCCTCCGCTTCTTCAGGCATAAAAGAAGGATCGAGCATGGCTTTTACCTCATTGGTTACGCTTTTCATGTTGGTAAACTCGCCTTTGGGTTCCAGATTTGAGTAATAGGTATTGGGAAAGGCGAATAAGATATGGAAATGCTTGGAGTAGGGCAGGTAATTTAAAAAGCCGAAAATGCCAATAATGTGAAACCACCAGCAGCCACGTTCTATGGCAACCAGGCCCGTAGCGGAGTCTGGCAAAATTGCCTGTAGGTACTGGCTAACCGGAAATGCGCCTGCCGTGATGTAATGTTCCACACCAAGAGTCTGCAACTTAAGATCGGCAGCATTCATGGTCAGGAAAGCCGTCATCAGGAGGATCTCTGAAATCAAAATGATATTTGCATCAGATTTTGGCCAGCTGGTCATCTCCGTTCCGGTAAACCTTTTTAAACGGATGATGTTCCTTCTTATGAGAAAGATAGCACAACCCAGCCAAACACCCAGCGCAAGAAACTCGAATGAGCCGATAAGGACATCATAGAGCAAGCCAAGTCCCCCAAATATCCGGTGCGTTCCGAAAAGACCATCGATCATAATCTCCAGTACCTCAATATTGATAATCACGAAACCAGCATAGACCACAAGGTGCAGTAAAGCAGGGATTGGCCTGAAAAACATTTTTGTTTGTCCGAAGGCCACTTTGAGCATGGTCAGTAGCCTTTTTTGGGGCTGGTCAGACCTATGCGCAGCCTTTCCCAGCCGAATATTACGGATAACTTTTCTGAGATTATAACCAAACAGGGCAATAGCCGCCGCCGTTAGTGCTATAAATAAGATTTGTGCCGCCATTTTATTGGATTTGTTATAGTTTGCTAAGTTAAAACAAATACGATAAAACAAATTACTATGCCAGCATATAGTTGCAAATTTAGCACGATGCTGAAAAAAAATCCTCAAAGAGTAACCTGAAATCCTCAAAAATACTTGGCCTAAAGAGGGTGATCATTAACAAGCGGCATTGAAATCCCAATAAGGGGTCTTTTAATGATATGGCATCATAAATGAATCATAGCATCAAAAGAAGAACGCTATGGCAAGGAGGGAGAAAAAATCTAAGCGCAAACTATTCGAAAACATCGGCCTTGAAGAGTTCAGGCAGTTAAATAAATCAAAAGATATTGCGCTGGCCCTCCGCAATATTTTGGCAGACAGAAAAATCTCAAAGGAAGAGTTTGCCTTTTTAATGGATCTGGATCAACATGCTGTTAATCAGTTGCTAAATGGGAGACAAGCCTTCAATCTGGATACGCTCTATCGGATCAGCGAGCGGCTGGGGCTGCTGTAATTGTCGATGAGTAAGTTATTCATTTTAACCATTGTCATAAATTAGTAGGTATAAACATAGTTTTTATCATATTTTCGAAATGAAAACACAATAATGACGGGGAAAGAAGAGAAAGTTAAGTTTGTCGCCGGGTTGATGGAACTGTTGCCAGTCATAAAGGCTCAGGTGGATGCGGTGGAAAAACAGCAGACTGGCCATAAAGATTTCTACAGGGAATACCTGAACAAGAAATACAAAGACAAAGACTTGTCTGCACTGCTGCTGCTCAGTTCGGCTTTGTACTTTGTGTTTAGTTCGGAGAGTGTGATCGTAGACAACAACGGATCAGCTTACACCATGCCGACGCGGAAAGAATTGGTCGTTGTTTTTATGGAAGCTTCGTCAGACCGTTTGTCCATACAAAAAGAAATACTGGAGAGGCACCTGATTTTCTATAAAAAGTTTGCTTCCAGAATTGAAGATTGCTGGGTATTTCAACTTCTTTTCGGCCAGCTGAACATGCTCGGTTACGAGCTGATCTGTAAGCGCAAATGTTCCAATGAATCCCCAAGTCTTCAACGCACATCGCGGTTGATCGATTCCCTGAGGAAATTTTTAACCGATCATACATTTAAAGATAAATTCAGCGAGGAGCAATTACTGCTGGACAGGCTTAACCTGCCAAGGCTTCAACAGCAAATTCAGGATCAGATTTTGGTGAATAAATTTGAAGAAATGTCGCCATGCAAGGTCGTGATAGCCTATTATAAGGTCTATCAGAAATTACCCCTTGGCTATTGAGCAATGTTGTTGTGATCAGAAGTGAGTTCGTCAGAAGAAATCTTCATCAAAATTGTGATGGCACTGTCAATGGTGTAATTTAGCTTGTGTGTAAATAAATCCGCTTTTTCAAGGTTGTGCGCCAGGAAAAGAATTAAATCTTTAAAATACACTTCCCCTATGCACACGCCAAATTCGAAAACAGGCAATTCAAATTCTTTACTGGTTAGCATGATTTCAAGTGTAGTGATTACAGATTGACCGGCATCAATTTTTATGTCTTTGTCTACCAGCTTGGTTTTTACCCCAGTGGCGTTAATCTTTGATGTTATCATTAATGAATAAAATTAAATTAGAGCGTTTCCCCTTGAATTCTTGCAAATAGCGAGCCACGCTCCTCATTGCATGAGTTTTAGCGTGAAGATAAGATCATTATTTCAATAATACATAACTGAACGGACTAACCTTAAAATTTTTATGGCTAAAAGTATTCATCTTTAAAAATCACCATTGTCAGAAATGGACTAATTAACTGTAATATAAATGAATGTGTTTTTATTAAGGGTTAACTTTAGGTATTCTTCAGTAAAATGTAAAAATGTATCCCAAATGTTACCGTACTCAAAAAAATAAATCCAACACCAGTTTACCAAGGCCATCCGGCCTTGTGTACAATGTCTATTTTTCCGGCATTATCACCCATTTTCACCAATATGAAGATGCCATTTAACGAAGAAACGTGTATTATCCTGGCAACAGTATAAAACTATGCGTTTTCCAGATCAGCGATGACGAGTTTTTTCATTTTCAGCAATTCACTCATTACATGGGGCGCTCGTTCAGGGTCAGATAACAGCGCGCCGAGCACCTTAGGAATGATTTGCCAACTGATGCCATATTTGTCAGTGAGCCAGCCGCAAGCGAGTTCTTTGCCCCCTTCAGCGGTTAATTGTTGCCAGTATTTGTCAATTTCTTCCTGATTCTCACATTCGACAACGAGAGAAATGGCATCATTAAATGAAAATTGATGATTCGCAGAACTGTCCATGGCCATGGCCATAAAGTCCTTTATTTTGAACTGGGCATGTTTTACAAATTCTGTGTTGTCGCCCTCGCCCTCTCCATATTTCAATATACCCTGTATGCTGGAACCTGGGAAAAGGCCGGTGTAGTAACCGATAGCTTCCGAAGCTTTGCCTGCAACCGTACCTGTAAAAAGGAGTGTTGGACAAAATTTTTGAGGTGTATCCTGCCTGCTGCTGGTATTCAATTGCCAGGATACGCCATATTTATCCTGTACCCAGCCATATTTTGGACTCCAGTCATAGCTGTTCAAAGGCATCAGTACCTGACCACCCCCGATCAATTTCTCCCAGTACTGCGTTGTTTCTTCAGGCGTTTCACTGATTACCATAAAAGAGATCGAAGGATTGGGTACCGCCTGTGGTCCATCATTGAGTAACATGAATTTTTGTCCGCTAAGTTGAATCTGTATGACATAAGGAGAAGTCTGGCTGACTTTCCCTGCTCCGAAAACTTCTTGGTAAAAAGGCGCTGCTTCAGTGATTTTGCCTTTCAGGGTCAGGCATGGATAAATGGCATTGTTCATAATCATCTGGTTTAAGGGTTAATGTCTACACTACAAACATAACTTACTTTCTTTCAGTTGGCCGTGTATAATAACGACAATATATAGGGTTCATTGCGACAGCCAATACTTTTTCCGTTCTTCTTGTGGGGCAATAAAACGTTTCAGACACAAAAAAGGCCTTCATCTTGCGATAAAGGCCTTCTTAAAGTAGTGGT
>JAZKCT010000072.1:0-10223 GCA_040387995.1 Bacteroidota bacterium
TTTAGACTGTCTTGTCGTTAATAAAGTCTCCTCCCGCTTTTTCATTACTTTAACGACAGAACGGATGCTGTCCATAATTCCTTTGCCCGACAGTAAATACGCTGTGGTTACCGGGATCCCAATTTCTTCGTCCTTAATCGTTTTTTTGATGAACTTATATTTATGTGATACCAGTATCTCCAGCCTGGGGAAATCTCGTTGTTGATTCTGATTGTCGCTGGTTAAATGTTCTGCTTCATATAAGGCATTCATCACGTCATTTTGAGATCCGGTATAAGGTTCTAAAAAAACTTTGTCGCCTGTAAGCAGGTACCCCCTTTGTCCGGTCTCGGCATCCTTAATCCTTGAAATAATAAAGTCGAGATTTTCCAATACCTTAAAGGTATGGCTTACCCATTGTTCGCTTTCCAATAATTTGACAATGCTAAAATAAGACGCTGCTGAGCTGAACAGTAAAATAATCAAGGAAATGCTGAAGCTGAGGCGTATATTGTTCTTCGTTTTTTTGATCATTGGAATTTGTATAAGTTTTGTGGGCTAAAGATAACATCTTCCATTATCTCCTGTAACCAGGGCCATGTATTTATTTATGGCCATGCGTTTAAATAAAAATAAATGTAAAATTGTCTGGGGATATTTCTATGGATAGCGTTCGGGGATCACCATCGGATCCCATGATAATGGAGCAGCCCAGAAGTTGTCATACTGCTCCAATTATTAAGATTCAAATGTCTAAAGAAAAGCATTACTTTTCTTCAAATTGTTTTCTGTTTTGAGCGGCCAGTGCCTCATCCGGCATAATGTTGCTCATGGCCACTATTGCTTTAGCGGATAAACCATAAATGTGCCTGTGTTCTCCTTTCATTAACGCTTCGTATCCAGCCCTGGCAACATCTTCGGGTTTATCTTTTTCCGCTACACCCGCTAAGGTGTGTTCCGCATTTGCCCGGATAAAAAATCCGGTATCAGTTGCGTTTGGTGCCAAAACAGTCATCGTAACCTTACTGTCTTTGATTTCATTGATCAATGCCTCACTGAACGACAGCACAAATGCTTTTGAAGCAGCGTATACGGATAATAAAGGGTTGGGAGAGAAACTTGCCACAGAGCCAAGCTGTAGGATCTTCCCTTCATTTCTGGCCAGCATTTCTTTTAAATAAAAGTGCGTAAGGCTAACAAGCGCAATGATATTTACATGGATAATGGTCAGATTTTTTTCCAGTTCCGTGTTTGTAAAGGTTCCGGCTTCGCCAATACCAGCATCATTGACCAACACATTGATCACAATTCCCCTGGAGTTGGTTTCGTTATAAATTTCTGCAGCGGCGCCATCTTTCCCGAGGTCTTTTTCAATTGCCAGAAACTGCTGATTTGGATATAATAATTCAAATTCAGTTGTTACACTGTTTAGCTTTGATCTGGAATGTCCTATTAAAACAAGGTTATAATTGTCTTTGGCAAATAGCTTGGCCAGTTCATATCCAATGCCACTTGTTGCACCGGTAATCAGCGCGGTTTTATTTGAGCTTTCCATCGTATCCATTACTTTTTAGCCACTTTAACTTTTTTTGCGTCTTTTGCTGTTGCGGCATCTTCTGGTTCAGACCCTTTAGCCTTTTCACCTTTAGCAGCAGTCGTTTTGGTCTTTTCAGTGTGTTTTTTTGTCGTTGTCATAATCTGTTTTTTATAGGTTAGGCGATGTTGTTTGCTGGTTAAAACAATACAGTTGGCTGTTGGTTTTGACTAAGTTTTAAAATTTGAAGGGTACGTAAGTATAATTATGAAACTTTTTTAAAAACCAAATTGTTGAACAGCAAAAAACAAATTATGCCTTCAGAATTTGTATTGTAATGCTGCGCTTTTTTGATTAAAAATGAAATAACAATTGCATTTGCAGAAATTGCGACAGCCGGCAGGCTTTCTGCCGAATTCGCGATGGGGATAAGGAAGAAATAATTCTGCAAGCTATTGACCAGGTCGCAATCATGATCTTAAAATTGTAAAAATAAAAACAGGTAGTTATCACGCTATTCCTGCGTATTTATACGAACGGGTAGCTATTATTCAACGGCATCCACCCAGTAAGAATCTTTACAATTCGGACAGCGGGTTATGGTTTGCTGAAGGTGTTTTTCGGCTAAAGTTCCGCAAGTACGGCAGGCACAAAAAGTTTGACTAACCGGCATTTTTGCATTAAACTCCTCATCCCAACCCGGAATGAGGGACAGCCCGGTTTTCGGTTCCTGATGTGTAACCAGGCTAAACAATCCGTTGGCTTCAATATATAACCTTTTAACCATGCCCAGGTTCATTTGCTGTAAGGACCGGAGTTGTGCAAATACCCTGTCTCTCGAAATTCTTGAGCTTTGCATTTCTTTCAGGTTCATCACCCCGTCTTTAACCAGTGTGCTTAAGTCGTCTTGCGAAATCGCTTCAGCAGCCTGGCTCACGGTCGTGATCTTTGCAATAATAACCTGGAAAATAACAATGACAATTGCAATAAGGACGGGCGGCAATAGGCCCCGGTCGGGATTCATTAACGGAATACCTACTGCAGCCGCAAGTGATACCACCGCGGCCATTTCGTTTCTTCCAATCTGAGCAGACATACGTTTGCCCATGAGTCTCATCGAGCCAATAAGCAACAGGTAAATCACCAGCGCGCGTAATATAAGTTCTAAAAAAAAGACAGCAGGGATTTCCCCGATTAAAATTCTCTGTAAATCGCTTAAATGTATTTCTTCTGGTTTCATCTTTAAAATTTAAATGGTTGCTGGTTGCCAATTGTGACGATTGCAGTTGCTGCAATCCCCTGCTGATTCTGTTTCGTTATCTGCTACTTTTCCACAGTCTGTGCAGACCATTATGCCCTGGGGCCGGTCGTGGATATGCTGGACCGCATCATCTTTTGGGGGCAGTACGGATAAACCAGGTCTCGGCTCCGGAAACCTGTATACGCTAAATAAACCAGCCCCTTCCATGTAAACCCGCTCTACCTGCCCAAGGTTATTAATGCCCTGACTTCTTAATACAGCATAAAGCTGTTGTCGGGTGATTTGTGCCTTGTCGAGTTCCTTAACCACGATCATTCCATTTTTTATAATCAGACTTTCTTTGCCCTGGATCAGTTTTTCCATAGTTTCACTTTTATAGCCAACTAAACTTAATCCCTGATGAAAAACTAAAGCACAGATTAAAACAAATATGCCTTGTACCACACCACGGTCGGGGATTTGCATCGGAACACAAATGATTGCTCCCAGGGTGACCATAATGGCCAGTTCGGAGATGGTCAGCATTCCGCCCATACGTTTACCCAATAATCTTAAAATAATCAGTAATACCACGTACATAATAACCGTACGGATCAATACTTCCAGTAAAAATTCTGTTGGTGCTGCACCAATCAGGATCCTATGCCAGTCGGCCCAATGGATGTCTTCTTTTTTCATTAGTATAAAATTTATCTTTCAATGGTGATGAAGCGATCATAATTTATAATCATTGCCCTGGGGCTTTGGCAAAATCATGATGGTTTCATAAGTTAATGGTACTGGGGGAGCGTCATCGCTTCCACAATGGCCATTCTTGTCTGGAAGTACAATATCCGTTCCATGCCTTAGCGATATTTAGGAGATTTTAAAAAAATCAGTTGTTTTAAGTACTTAAATCTTGTTTTATTTGGATTTTACGTATTTATACTTAGAAAAAATGGTGTTTATTCGATGAAAAAGAGTAGATTATGGTTAAACAATATTCTTTATGCCGGGGTTAAGTATGTACAGTTTTAAATTAAACATTTACCTTAAATCTTCTAATATGAAAAATCCTGTTGAAACACCACCTAAAAATCTCGTATGCTTTTCTCATCTGCGGTGGGACTTTGTTTACCAGCGCCCACAGCATCTTTTAAGCCGGTTTTCTAAAGATGCATCTGTTTACTTTTTTGAGGAACCTATTTTTGATGCAGATGATCAGGCGTTTTTGTCTTTCTCCAGACGGACGGAAAAGCTTACGGTAGTTGTACCCCATTTAAGAAGTGATATGGATGAAGCGGAGCGAAATATGGTGCTATCTGCACTATTGAATAAGCTGCTGGCAAATATCGAAATGGAAGACTGTACCTTTTGGTATTACACCCCAATGGCTCTAACTTTTTCAGATAAGTATAAGCCTAAATTGATTATTTATGACTGTATGGACGAACTTTCTGCCTTTAAATTCGCACCTGAAGAGTTGGTCAGTCTGGAAAAGAAGCTCCTGGCTAAGGCTGATTTGGTTTTTACCGGGGGGCATTCTCTTTATGAAGCTAAAAAGAATCAGCACTCAAATATTTTTCCGTTTCCGAGCAGCATTGAAAAGGAGCATTTTGCCAAATCACGTTCTGTTAAAAAAGAGCCGGCGGATCAACTGGCTATTCAGGGACCAAAACTCGGTTTTTATGGGGTGTTGGATGAACGGTTTGATGCCGCATTAATTGGTCAGATTGCAGACAAGCGTCCCGAATGGCAAATCATCCTGATTGGACCTATCGTGAAAATTGATCCGGAATCATTGCCTAAAAATAAAAATATTCACTACCTGGGGCACAAATCCTATGAGGAATTGCCGGAATATTTATCCGGATGGGATGTTGCACTGATTCCATTTCTCCTTAATGAATCTACACGGTTTATAAGTCCAACGAAGACCCCTGAATATCTTGCTGCGGGAATTCCGGTGGTATCCACGCCAATCCGGGACGTCATTAAGCCTTATGGAATTAAAAAGCTGGTGCACATTTGTACAAATTGCGACGATGTGATCCGTGCTGTTGAAAGTGAACTGAACAAATCATGTAAAAAATCCTGGCTAAAAGAGGTTGATGGATTCTTGAAAAATTTGTCCTGGGACGATACACATGAGGCCATGCGCAGACAGATGAATGCGGTGATAAATAACAGGAGTAAGATTTCCATAGCAAGTTAAGTTTAGTATATGTATGATTATTTAATCGTTGGTGCAGGATTCGCAGGAAGTGTTTTAGCCGAAAGACTGGCGCGTACAGCCCATAAAAGAGTGCTTATTATTGACAAGCGTAATCATATCGGTGGAAATGCATACGATCATTATGACGACGCCGGCATCCTGGTGCATAAATATGGCCCGCATATTTTCCACACCAACAGTAAGGAAGTTTTTAATTATTTGTCTCAGTTTACGGAATGGCGTAACTATCAGCATAAGGTACTTGCCAGTATAGACGGACAGTTGTTTCCTATCCCCATCAACCTGAATACCATCAATTCCATGTATGGTCTGAACTTAAGCAGTGAGGAGGTCAATGCCTTTTTTGAGTCGAAAGTGGAAAAAAAGAAGGATATCGTAACTTCCGAGGATGTTGTGGTCAGCAGTGTAGGCCGGGAGTTGTATGAGAAGTTTTTTAAAGGATACACCAAAAAACAATGGGACCTGGATCCCTCCGAACTTAATGCTTCTGTAACGGCCAGAATACCAACACGGACAAACCGGGATGACCGCTATTTTACGGACACTTATCAGGCCATGCCATTACATGGTTACACCCGCATGTTTGAGAAGATGCTGGATCACCCAAATATTCATGTGATGCTGAATGTCGACTATAAGGACATCATGAACGAGATTGCCTATAAGAAGCTGATTTTTACAGGACCCGTCGATGAATATTTTGATTACCGGTTCGGGAAACTTCCATACCGCTCCATAGATTTTAAATTCGAAACGCTGGATCAGGAAAAGTTTCAGGAAACAGGAACCATAAACTACCCTAATGACTATGCTTTTACAAGGATCACAGAATTTAAATATTTGAGTGGGCAGAAGCACCGAAAAACGTCGGTCGTGTATGAATTTCCCACAGCGGAAGGCGACCCTTATTATCCGATCCCAAAGCCAGACAACGCTGAGTTATACAAAAAGTACCAGGAACTTACGCTGCAGCTGGAGAATACCTATTTCGTAGGCCGGCTTGCTACCTATAAATATTATAATATGGACCAGGTTGTTGCACAAGCCTTATCCACATTTAAAAAGATCATGGCCGAGCCTTTAAATGCAACACCTTTAATTGAAGATGATAATGGAAATCTGGGGAGGAATTGAGTGCACGATCAACCGGGTAAAGAACCAATATTTTGACCAGCTTGATTACCAGGGACACTATAAAAGAAAAGGAGATTTAAAACTGGTCTGTGATCTGGGAATAAAAAAAATCAGGTATCCCGTGCTTTGGGAAAAACACCAGCCGGAAGAAGATTCCATCATTAACTGGGCAGCTACAGCATCCAGTCTTGATTACCTGAAAGAACGTAATGTGGAGGTTATTGCCGGATTGGTGCATCATGGCTGTGGTCCGGCATTTGTTGAGGTAATGGAAGATTCATTTGCAGAAGGACTTGCGGCATATGCCGAAAAGGTTGCTTTAAAATTTCCATGGATCAATTATTATACCCCTGTAAACGAGCCGCTCACTACGGCACGTTTTAGTGCATTATATGGGATCTGGTATCCCCATAAAGGTGACAATGCTTCGTTTTTTAAAATGCTGGTCAATGAGTGTAAAGCGACCGTACTGGCCATGCTTGCCATTCGTAAAGTTAATCCGGCTGCACAACTGGTCCAGACAGAAGATTTGGGTAAAATCCACAGTACGGCGGTGTTAAAATACCAGGCAGATTTTGAAAACCAACGAAGATGGCTGAGTATTGATCTGCTGTGTGGGTACGTAAATGAAACCCACCCGTTGTGGAATTTTATGTTGGATTCGGGCCTTAAAAAGAGTGACCTTGAATTTTTTATAACGCATCCCATGCCTCCGGACATTCTCGGTTTTAATTATTATATCACATCAGAACGGTTTTTGGATGAAAATACAGCACTTTATCCGGCCCATAGCCATGGAGGAAATGGCGTTCATGGCTATGCCGATATCGAGGCGGTCCGGACAAGTCAGGTCAATATTGATGGTCCTCAAAAATTATTAAAAGCAGCCTGGGAAAGGTATCATTTGCCAATGGCCATTACCGAGGCCCACCTGCATTGTGGACGTGAGGATCAATTGCGCTGGCTCCAGTACATCTGGAACGAAAGCCGTCAGCTTAAAAATACAGGTGTTAACCTTGTTGGCGTAACGGCATGGTCGCTTTTCGGTGCCTACGGCTGGAATGAGTTGTTAACAACGGCCAATGGAAGTTATGAGGCAGGTGCCTTTGATGTTCAATCCGGGATGCCAAGGCCTACTGCGCTGACCAAACAAATTAAGGGCCTGGCAGGTCAGCTGAGCTTTCATCATCCTGTTTTGGATTGTCCCGGATGGTGGGGTAGGCAGTCAAGAATTATCTATGGAGGTGGAAATGCGCTAAAGCCCGCACCACCTGTGTACCGGAATTGTAAACCTGTATTAATCATCGGAGCTGCCGGTACCCTTGGAAAGGCTTTTGTTAAATTGTGTGAAGAACGGTCTATCTATTACAAAACGCTAACGAGAAGTCAGTTAAATCTGGCCGATCCAATGGCGATCGAAAAGATAATTAAAGATCACCAACCCTGGGCGATTATTAATGCTGCAGGATTTGTACGTGTGGATGATGCAGAGTTTGAACATGAAAGTTGTTACCTGAGCAATACGACCGGGCCGGCTAATCTTGCGTTAAGCTGTAGAAAACATGGTGTAAAGCTGCTTACATTTTCCTCAGATTTCGTCTTTGATGGGAAAAAACAGGCTTGTTATGTCGAAAGGGATGAGGTTAATCCCTTAAATGTCTATGGCAGGAGTAAAGCCAAAGCGGAGCAGCAAGTCCTGCTGCACGATCCAAATGCGTTGATTATACGGACGAGTGCATTTTTTAGTCCCTGGGATACGCATAATTTTGTGTACCACATTACCCATGCATTAAACAAGGGAAAGCCCATAAAAGTAGCTAACGACGTATTTATTTCACCTACCTACGTTCCTGATTTGGTCAACATCAGTCTTGATTTTTTAATTGATGATGCGCATGGGATCTGGCATGTGGCGAACGATGGTGTGCTAAGCTGGTCAGAACTGGCTAAAGAAGTGGCATCCCGGGGCGCCTATAATCCAGCCTGTTTACAATCCGTCCCGGTAAACGAAATCGGTTTTCCGGCAATAAGGCCGGCGTTCAGTGCCTTAAAAAGTGACAAGGGTATTGTAATGCCCACGCTTGGAGATGCTTTAAGCCGGTACTTTAATGCGGTTGGTGTGTAAAGGATAGAAATATACCGGCTTCTTACTTAAAGTTTGACTTCGTATTTATACGGCTAATTCCGGTATTGTACGCAACTTTAGTCGATCAACTGTTCAAAAAAATATTATTCTAAATATTGTTATAATTTAGCTTAATATTTTTGAATCAAAAATCAAATGGCTGTTAAAAAGAGAAAAACCGGGACAGAAGACGGTGAAGATAAATCCAGTTCTTTTCCGATTATTGGCATGGGGGGATCTGCGGGATCTTTTCATGCTTTTGAAAAGTTTTTTTTACATATGCCCCTGAATAGTGGGATGGCATTTGTGGTCGTCATGCACCTGGACAAATCAATTAATATGAATGTTGCAGGTATGTTACAGAAAAACACATCTATGCCCATTGTAGAGGCAGAAGACGGAATGCGGATTGAACAGGATAAAATTTACGTGATTCCGCCAGACCGCGATATGGGGATCCATAACAAACAATTGCTGTTATTCAAGGCTTCCCGTACCAAAGGTGCACACATGCCTATCGACTATTTTCTTCAAAGTCTGGCGGAGGACCAGTGGAATCAGGCTGTCGCAATTATCTTTTCGGGTATGGGTACCGACGGAGAAACCGGTGTACGGATGATCAGGGAAAAAATGGGAATGACGATGGTCCAGGATCCGGAACATGCGGAGTACAGCAGTATGCCTCAAACCGCCATCAAAACAAATTTCGTTGATTACGTTCTTCAACCGGAGGAAATGCCAATTAAGCTGATTCAATACCTGAATCATCCGGCATTAAGGGAACACGCTCCGGAAGAATTTATAACAGAACGTAACAATCAAAATCACATCCAAAAGATACTGATGCTGCTTCGGTCGCATACCGGGCATGATTTTACGCTATATAAAAAAAACACCATCATCAGAAGAATTGAAAGAAGGATTGCCTTTCATCAACTCGCAGATTATGAACAGTATGTAAATTACATGCGCGAAAATCCGCATGAAATAGAAATACTTTTTAAAGAGTTGCTTATTGGGGTAACCAAATTTTTTAGGGATGCCGGGGCATTTGAAGCCTTAAGGGCGCGTTTAAATGAGGTTTTGAGGAAAAAAACCGGGGAAGAAACTATTCGCGTGTGGATTGCCGGATGTTCTACCGGCGAAGAAGCCTATTCTATAGCCATGCTCATTATGGAATACCTGGATAGCTTAAAATCACAGCATAGGCCTAAAGCACAAATCTTTGCGACAGATCTGGATGGACACGCCATTGAACATGCCCGGGCAGGATTTTATTTTACCAATATTACTTCAGAAGTTTCCCCGGAAAGACTGGAGCGGTTTTTTGTTAAAAAGAACAATGGATATGTAGTTAAAAAAGAAGTCCGGGAAATGATTGTTTTTGCACAGCACAACCTCATTAAAGATGCTCCTTTTACCAGGTTGGACCTGCTTTGCTGCAGAAATGTAATGATCTATCTGACGGCCGATCTGCAGAAAAAGATCATCCCTGTTTTCCATTATTCTTTAAATGCAGGTGGGATACTTTTCCTGGGGCCTGCTGAATCTGTGAGTGGATTTAATGATGTTTTTAATAACGCAGATTCCAAATGGAAACTATTTGAACGTAAGGAAGGCGCCTCTGCCCTGGGTAAAATGCTCGATTTTCCTTTCCATATAGCCAGTCAGACCAGCAAACGTAAAATTGAACTGCAGGGCAAGGCTACCCTTAAGGATCCGGTATCAGATACATTTAACAAAGTCCTTCTTGAAAATTATACGCCGCCGTCTTTATTATTAAATGAAAAAGGAGAGATCCTGTACATCAACGGTAAGACCGGGAAATTTATACAATTGATTTCTGGTGAAGCCACTATGAACATTCACCGGATGGCCCGGGAAGAACTTAAATATGCCCTGGGCAATGCATTACATCAAGCCTGGTTAAAAAGGTCACGCATCGAAATCAATGACATCAAAATAAAGGAAAGTA
>JAZKCT010000072.1:10272-38980 GCA_040387995.1 Bacteroidota bacterium
TTTAAATGAGAACCCGCTTCAAGGCCTTTTGCTGGTGGTTTTTTATGATAAAGGATTGCAAAAAAAGGCCATGACCAGGCTAGGTAAACTTACGGATCCGTTAAGAGACGGGGCTATTGAGGAACTTGAAAAAGAGCTGATCTATACCAAACAGCAGCTGCATACCACAATTGAACAGATGGAAACTTCCCTGGAAGAATTGAAGTCGACCAATGAGGAGTTGCAAAGTACCAACGAAGAATTGCAAAGCACCAATGAAGAGGCATTGACCACTAAGGAAGAAATGCAATCCTTAAACGAAGAGTTGATGACCATTAACCTTCAGTACCAGAATAAAGCGGAAGAACTCACCCAGCTGAACAATGACATGAAAAACCTGCTGGACAATACCGAAATCGGAACCATATTTCTGGATAATCAGCTTAATATTTTAAGATTTACCCCACAGGTGACCAGGTTGTTTAATGTAATCCCGTCGGACATAGGAAGATCGATCACCCATATTGTTTCTAATTTTGATTACCCATCTATAGAACGTGCCATTATAGAAGTTATTGAGCGCCTCACCGGTAAAGAGCTGGAGGTGAAAACCAAAAAGGATGAATGGTATAATTTAAGAATCATGCCTTACCGCACCATGGATAATTTTATCAGCGGCGCCGTGCTTACTTTTACTAAGATCACTCCGGTAAAGGCGATGGAGGTCAAATTACTTGACCTGTTTACTTATGCCCGGCATATCATTGACGGTTATAACGAAGCATCGTTAATTTTAAACAGGCATAAGCAGGTACTGGTGGTTAACCGGGCATTCTTTAATTTATTTAATTTAATGAACTCAGAAATTCAGGATCAGTCTTTTTTAGAGTTCGTTCACAACAGATGGAAAACAAATAAACTGGACGATCTGTTGTTAGTTCAAAACGAGAATATCCGAAGTACTTTTTTACAATTGGATATCCAGGGTGCAGGTACCAGGAATTTGTTTGTACAAGTTCAGCACCTGTCCAAAAAAGATACTTTAGAGGACACAATATTGATTGTAACTTTCAAAAACCAGGAAATGAATGCAGAAGAATGACCTCAATAAAAATGAACTTGGTTCGATCTTGAGAATGCAGGCCGAAAAGCTGCTTGAGGGTAATGAAGTTTCATTTGAAAAGAAACTAACGAATGAAGATGTCAGTGTTTTGATGAACGAACTCCAGCTCCATCAGCTCGAGCTGGAGATGCAGAACGATGAACTTAAGGTATCTTATCTGAATTTGGATACGGAGCGAAGTAAATTCGCAGGATTATTTGATTTGGCCCCGGTAGGTTATTTTATTTTAGATTACTTAGGCTTAATAGAAGAAGCCAATCAAACGGGTGTTGAGTTATTGAAAACTTCTAAACAACTTATTCTTTGTAAAAGGTTTCAAAGTTTTATATCCACAGATTCTTACGAAAGCTTCTTTAGCTTTTTACATAAAATGCAGAATTCGGACGGTAAACAAACGGCCGAAATTAAACTGGAACTTGCAGATAAAGAAGTGATCTATACCCGGATGGAAGGACTGGCAATTTCATCTGTACTCGCCAAAGGGGTAAAGTATTACATTACAATTAGTGACATTACAGACAGTAAATATGCTCAGAAAGTACTTCAGGAGACAAAAGAGCGACTGGAAATGACGTTAAAGGCGTCTTCAACAGGAACCTGGACAGCCAGTTCCGTTAATGGACCTATTTATCTTGATGAATATAGTTATGATGTGCTGGAGATTAAGCCCTGGGAATTTAATGGAGATGCAAAAAGTTTCATCAAGCTGGTTCACCAGGAAGATCAGGAAAAAGTGCGGGTCGGACTCCTAAATAAAATCAACGGTGCATCAGAAATTGATCTCGAATTCAGGGTTCAGGGAAAATATGGTGAAGTTAAATATATATATGCCAAAGGACACCGCATTACTGACCACGAAGATAAAACCTATTTTGCGGGTATTTTGATGGACATTACGGAGCGGAAGAGATTGGCCATAGAAGCAGAAAATCTGCGCATGGACCAGCATCGTATTGTGCTTTCGGCTACACTGACAGCCCAGGAAAAAGAACGGGAAAAGATTAGCAGGGCACTTCACGACAGCATCTGCCAAATTCTTTATGGCATTAAATTGAACCTCCAGAATATACAACTCTCCAATAACCTGAAAGTGAGGTTTGATAACATCAATCAACTGCTTGATCAGGCCATCCTGGAGACCAGGCAAATTTCTTACGAGCTGACACCGTCTGTATTAAAGGACTTTGGATTTATCGCCGGAATTAAAGAGATGGCGCAGCGTTCCAGTACGCCGCAATTCCATATTAAAACGGATATAAAAGAACAGGCGGATCAGTTACACCTTAACTTACAGTTGTATATTTTTAGGATCATCCAGGAACTGGTTAACAATGCCATTAAACATTCCAATGCCCGCACAGCTGAAATTAAAGTGACCAATAAAGATGGCCTGGTTACGATTGTGATGTCTGATAATGGAACTGGGTTTGACATCAATGTGGACGAGGCTTTGAAACGTGGTTCTGGTTTAAGGGGAATAAAAAACCGAATTTTTCTTTTAAACGGAACTATAGAGTTTTATAGTACAGATAAAGGAACAAAAGTGGTAATCCGGTTCCACAATGGAATTAATCTGTCTGATCTGGAGCGTTTTTAATATAAGTTACATCTAAATTTTTGGGTATGCTAAATGTAGTATTGGCTGAAGACCACAATATCGTTCGCAACGGGATTCGCATGTTGCTTGAAATGGATAAACACATCAATGTTATTGGTGAGGCCACCAATGGACTTGAAGTATTAGAAATGGTCAGTGAGGGTAAAAAAATAGACATTGTTATCGCAGACATTAATATGCCTGAAATGGACGGTCTGGAGCTGATTCAAAAATTACAAATCCAAAGTATGGAAACAAAAGTGGTGATGTTGTCAATGCTGGATAATGAAAAATATGTAGCCCGGGCCTTTTCAGAAGGTGCATCCGGTTACCTCCTTAAAAATGTGAGTGCGGATGAACTCTTGTTTTCGGTCAAACATATTCATGCCGGAGGTAAATATCTTTGCGCGGAATTGTCTATCCGGTTGCTGGATAAACTGCTGCAAAATCCTGCTGCTCAAATTTCACGTTCCAATATAAATGTTGAATTTTCAATGCGGGAAATTGAAGTCTTACAGATGATTGCGGAGGGACTGACCAATAATGAGATCTCCGACAAACTGTTTATCAGTAAAAGAACAATTGAGGGATACCGGCAAAGCTTGATTGAAAGGGCAGGCGTAAAAAATACAGCATCGTTAATAAAATATGCCGTTTTAAACGGATTGATCAGTTGATTAAAAAAGAAACGGGGATAAGTCCGAAAACCTACCCCCGTTAAATTAACGCTCTCGCAACAAAAGTAGGAAAAGTTTTGTAACTGCAAAACTTTTTTTTCAAAAAGATGAGTTTTTTTTCGAAATCGCTTTTTTAATCATTGAGCAGGATAACGATGTTCATAGGATGTCCTTAATCTTCTGCTTTTATACGCTCAGGTTTTTTAATCTTTCAAAACTTTTTAAAAGACGCATTTGTTCCATAAACGTAGAAACTTATTGCGATGAATACACAACCTCAATCTAATCCGGCAGATAAATATCCACAGCCACCGTTTCCAAAACAGGAGCAGGAAGTGCCCGGAACTGAAAACCAAATGCAGCCATTGGCTGATCATGGTGAGAAATCTTATCAAGGATGCGGAAAACTGACCGGTAAAAAAGCCATTATAACCGGCGGGGATTCTGGTATTGGAAAGGCTATTGCCATTGCTTTCGCAAGGGAAGGTGCAGATGTCCTGATCAGCTATCTCGACAGTGCAGAAGATCAGGACGCGGAAGATAGTGCGCAAATGGTACGGAAAGCGGGAAGAAAGGCTATTTTGGTTAAAGGGGATATTGCCGATGAAAAGCATTGTAAAGATATTATAGATCAGGCCGTCACCGAATTTGGACAAATAGACATCCTGGTTAACAATGCGGCCTTTCAAATGGCCAGGAAAACGCTTCAGGATATTCCTTCCGACGAATGGAGAAGAACTTTTGATGTAAATATCACCGCCATGTTCTACTTATGTAAAGCAGCAGAACCACACATGAAACCAGGCAGCAGCATTATCAATACCACCTCTGTAAATGCGTATTCTCCAACGCCCGTATTGCTGCATTATGCAGCTACAAAAGGTGCCATTCAGAATTTTACCGCCAATTTAAGCCAGATTCTTTTAGAGGAAGGTAAAGGGATCAGGGTAAATGCAGTAGCGCCAGGCCCCATTTGGACACCATTGATCCCTTCCACAATGCCTGAACCGGAAAATTTTGGTAAAGACACACCAATGGGCAGACCGGGACAACCGGTAGAAGTGGCACCAGCTTATGTTTTTTTAGCCAGTGACGATGCAAGTTACATATCGGGTGCCACAATTCCTGTAACGGGAGGAAGGATTACAATTTAAATAAATTGTGTTAAAATTTTGTTAAGCAGACCAGTTTAAGTAACCTTTATTATTTATTTATGTATTTTCACGCATGCAATGATCTTTAAGTAGCCCTTAGGCGTGTTCATATGAAGAAACTGGTCTTTTTTATTTTTTTCCTGGCTACATTGAGCGGTTTTGCGCAAAATACACCACAGGAAGACGCGGCTTATGTCAAAGCCAACTATAGTAAGTATGAATATCAAATTCCTATGCGGGATGGCAAAAAGCTGTTCACATCGGTTTATGTGCCAAAAGATCAGTCGAAGAAATATCCATTTATGATGGACCGGACCTGTTATAGCGTGGCTCCATATGGACCGGATGTTTATAAAGCGGCACTTGGACCTTCGTCACAATTTTTGCATGATGGCTATATTTTTGTTTACCAGGACGTCCGCGGCCGCTGGATGAGCGAGGGGATTTATGAAGAAATGACCCCTGAACTTAAGGCGCACAGCAACAATAAAGAGGTAGACGAAGGAACAGATACCTATGATACCATTGACTGGCTGCTTGCAAATATTCCGAATAATAATGGAAAAGTAGGAGTGTGGGGCATCTCTTATCCCGGTTTTTATACCACGACTGCTTTGCTTAGCCGCCATCCTGCATTGGTCGCTGCCTCGCCGCAGGCGCCTATTGCAGATCTTTACCGTGATGATGCTTTTCATAACGGTGCGTTTATGCTGGTTGCCAACTTTGGCTTTTACCCCGGTTTTACCAACCGCCAGGACGGGCAGCCAACACAGCGCAGGGGCACTGAATTTGATCCGGGTACAAATGACGGGTATGATTTCTTTTTGAAAATGGGCGCGGTAAAGAATACCAATGTAAAATATTATAAAGACACCATCCGCTTGTGGAACGAGATGCTCGATCATCCGGATTACGACCAGCACTGGAAAGACAGGAATGTACTTTATCATCTTCACGACATTAAAACTGCTGTACTGGTTACAGGCGGATGGTATGATGCGGAGGACTTATACGGCGCAATTAATACCTATAAAACACTGGTCAGGAACAATCCCAAAACACCTGTGTATTTTGCGATGGGTCCCTGGGTACATGGAGGATGGGCACGCGGTTTAGGTGACCATTTGGGGGACATCGATTTTGGAGGCCCAACAGCACCCGGCTACAGGGAAAATATTGAATTTAAGTTTTTTAGTCATTACCTTAAGGGAACAGCATTGGATCTGCCGCCGGTAAATACTTTTCAAACCGGCAATAACCAATGGCAAAGTTATGAAACCTGGCCACCAAAAGAGGCTGTGGAAAAACAATTGTACCTGATTCCGGGTGGTAAATTGTCTTTTAGTAAACCTGAAGGTACTGCGGATAGTTATGATCAATTTGTATCTGATCCGGCCAGTCCGGTGCCTTTTTATGATGGAAAAACGATGGATATGGAACAAACCTATATGACTGCTGACCAGCGTTTTTTATCCGGACGTAAGGACGTGTTGAGTTACCAAACTGAGGTGCTGGACCAGGACATTACCCTTGCAGGTGAATTATGGGCACACCTGAAAGTAAGCACAACAGGAACCGATGCAGACTGGGTAGTGAAAGTATTGGATGTGTATCCGGATACCGCTGTAAATACGCCGTCAACCGGTGACGGGATAAAGATGGCGGGGTATCAGCAGATGGTTCGAAGCGAAGCGATGCGTGGCAAGTACCGGAACGGGTTTGACCATCCTGAACCTTTTGTACCCGGTAAAGTAACGCCGGTAAACTTTGAACTTCAGGATGTACTCCATACTTTTAAAAAAGGACACCGGATCATGGTTCAAATCCAAAGTACCTGGTTTCCGCTTATAGACCGTAATCCTCAGGTTTTTACAGACATTATGAAAGCAAATGAAAGTGATTTTAAAAAAGCGACCCATAAGATTTATACCTCAAAAGAACATCCGAGTTATTTGAGGGTTAAGGTAATGTAGGAAGAAATTAGTAGCTTCGCATCAGGTTTTAAATGATTAAATTTGAATGCTGGCAGGCCAAAAAAAAGGCTCGTCATTTACGCAGGTTTAGGGATTAACTGATGATATGATGAATTTACATAAAGATATAGTTCTGGGGATTTATATAAGCGGATCACACATTACCACAGCTTTGGTTGACCTGGAGAAAAAGGAGATCCTGGACAAGTCTTATTATAGATCCAGGGTCAATTCATGGGCAAGCTGCGATAACATTATCGACTCCTGGACCACTTCAATGAAGAATTCCCTGCTAAATGCTGATTTGAAAGATTTGAAGATCGGTATTGCCGTTCCCGGGCAGTTTGATTATCATAACGGAATCTCTTACATAAAAGGGAATAAGAAATACGACTCACTTTATGGCGTGAATGTTAAAAATAAACTGGCCCAGAAATTAGAAATTTCTTCTGAAAATATCCGGATGGTCAATGATGCCTCTGCATTTTTACATGGCGAACTGTTGGTCGGTAGCGTCAATGCGTCGAATAAGGTGATCGCGCTGACACTTGGCACAGGATTAGGGACGTCAGTTTGTGATCATGGGATCGTAAGAGATGCTGAACTATGGAATTCGTTTTTCCTTGAAGGACGGGCTGAAAATTACATCTCTACACGGTGGTTGTTGGGCAGGTATTTTGAACTGACCGGCCTTAACATCATGAGTGTAAAATCACTGAATAAGATTCATGGGGAATCTGCGACAGTTAAATCCATCTTTAAGGAATTTGCCTATAACCTGGGTTTGCTGTTAAAACAATTTGTTGAGGAAGAACACCCCGAAATGATCATTATGGGCGGAGACATTACCATCGCTTCGAGTCGCTTTTTACCACACGTACAAAGGTTTTTGCAGCAAAACAAAATTAATACACCCATTACCATTTCTTCCTTGGGTAACCATGCTGAAATTTTTGGTGCCGCAACTTGCTGGTTGTAAGCTGATGTACATGAAAATCCGGGACCAGTTATTCTCCCCAGATGGTAATCAGCAGGTTTCTGTGTCCCCCATGATCGCGGTGCTCCCCTAAATAAATGCCTTGCCATGTCCCTAAAGCCAGTCTTCCGTTCCGGATCGGGATCATCACGGAACTGCCAAGTAATGCCGCTTTTAAATGCGCAGGCATATCATCAGATCCTTCATAGTCATGTTCATAATCCGGATCATTTTCGGGTACCGTTTTATTAAAATACATTTCAAAGTCCTTCCTTACGGTATAATCGGCGTTTTCATTGATGGTTAAGGAAGCCGAAGTGTGCTGAATGAAAACCTGGCACATTCCCGTTTTCAGGGTTTTGATCTGCGGCATCGCATCCGTCACTTCTTCGGTAATCAAATGAAATCCTCTTTTTTTTTGTAAGGTTAATAATTGCTGGTGCATGCTCATGGTCCAAAATTAACAACCTGGTTTTGGGAATTGTTTGTTTTAGCTTTTATTTTAATACCTGATTTTTGTTAAAGTAGGGCCGGCTCTTCGGTTAGTTCCATTCTAAGATCGGCCATAAATTCGTCGATCCGGGATTTAGTTACACCCGGCATGCAAATAACGTGACTTAAACCATCTTCTGTGGCCAGCTGCCATTTTACCCTGAGTGGCAAAGAAGGTGCAGGAAATACCACCGTTAACGCCGAGGGATTGCTCCAGGCATCTACACCCAGTTCTTTAAAGCATTCCCGCGTATAGGCTGCCATCTCCAGGCATTCCAATGCCCGTTGTTTTAATCCTTCTATACCCATTTTTTTGATCGCATACCATAGAAAAACCGGACTGTGTCCATTGCGGCTTCCGCTAATGGTGGTGTCAATCGTTCCAATGTAAGGGATGCTTTTGCCGATCCGTTCTTTATAATTTTTCTTTACGAGTACCACACCACACGGAATAGGCGAACCTATAAATTTATGTCCGCTAATGGCCAGGCTATCGCAGCCATGAGCAAAGTCAAAACCGGGATTTAAATCCAGCAGCGCACTATAAGTACCGGCAAGTGCAGCATCACAATGGATGTACTGGTTTTTGACTGCGAGAGAACGCAGGATCGCTTTAATTTTACCGAGGTCATCTTTAGCTTCGGTCATCGTCGTACCCACATTAGCTAAGATAATTACGGGCTGGTCGCGGTGCATCTGTACCATTTGCTGCAAATCGTTGTAATCCATTTCACCATTCGATTGTGTACGGATTACGATGCTGTGGCAATTGAGCAGCTGGATGTTCTTTTGCACGCTGTAGTGTGTAGCTTCGGAATAATAAACGATGCCATTCGGATAAAGCTCCCTGGCGACGTATAAGCCATATAAATTGCCTTCAGAACCACCATTGGTTACATATCCCCACCAGTTGTTAACTGGTGCATGAAAAAGTTCGGCAAAAAATTGAAGGACTTCCTGTTCCAGTGATCTGGAATTTAAATCATATGTAGATTCTACCTGTGGATCACCCACATTGTTGAGCGGCAATTTAAGTAAAGGGTATAGCGCTGAATAATCGAAATCCTGGGCAATTGGGTAGCCTATAAAATACTTAGCACGTTCTTCAGCCTTTTTCATGTAGGCATTTAATCTTTCACTATCCTGGTTGTTCAACATCATTAATCGGTTTTGAATTTGGTTCTGCAAAGATGAGTGATGTGGTTTAAATAAACTGTAAATTTTAAATATTCAGTAATATTTCCTGATAATTAATGATAATCTGGGATATTTATCTTATTTTGTTGTTGTTTGATCCACATACAAGAAAAAATTATGGCTGCAACACTTGACTTAATGGATACCAGGATCCTGAATCTCCTGCAAAAGGATTCTTCTTTAAATGTTAAAGACATCGCCAGCCGGATAGGGCTGAGCCAATCGCCTACCTACGAAAGGATTAAAAAGCTGGAAGCAGAAGGTTTTATAGAAAAATATGTGGCCCTGGTGAACCGTGAAAAACTTGGAAAACACCTTATGGTTATTTGCACGGTCACCTTAAAGGAGCAATCGATCGCTTCGCTTAAAAAATTTGAAGAATCTATTGTGAAATTTGAGCAGGTACTAGAGGTGATGTGTATTGCAGGAAGCAGTGATTACCTGTTGAAAATAGCGGTTGAAGATGTAAATGCCTATCATACCTTTGTGATAGAGCAGGTTTCATCCATCGCCAACATCTCCAATTTAAGCAGCAATTTTGTTTTAAAGGAGATTAAAAAGGAAACCGCTATTCTCATTTCTGGTTCATAACCTATATTTTTTCTTTTTACGCTTTGTGTGGCATAATTTTCGTATTTTTGTTTTTCGATGGTTGGAAAGGAGTAGTTAACCACACACCATCGGAGAGGTACGGGGCCGTTCTGGATTTGACAGGGTGGGGGTACGTATGTTAGCATGCAGTGCGTTGTACGGAGAGCACTTTAAAGAGAACGTTCACACTATAATTGGCGAAAATAACTACGCCTTAGCTGCTTAATTAAGAATTAAATAGCTTTTGTCCCTCTGACTGCTGCGATGTTAGGTTAGAATATGGGGCATCGAAATAATAACGCTGGCAATTGCAGGGTGCGATGCAATTGCGAGATAAAGCACATAAGGTGAAAGGCAAGGTCGGTTTCCAGCCCGCCAGATCCCGACAATTGATTGGAAAATAAGCATGTAGAAGGCATAATTTATCACACAACTGGACAAGGGTTCGAAACCCTTCGGCTCCACAAGGACTGAAACTCCTCATGTATCAAGCGTGAGGAGTTTTTGTTGAAATTAAGGTGTGGTGAAGTACTTCTTCAATACTTCTTCGAGCTCCTTTGGAAATAAGGGCTTTTTAAGCAATTTAATCACATAGGGATTTGCTTCAGCTTTTTTAATGTCACCAAAATCCAACGTTGATGACAACATCGCAATCAGACATTTGTCTTTAATAGCATCCGGAAATTTCTTGAAAAACTCTAAAAATTCAAAGCCATCCATCTCGGGCATCTGTATGTCCAACAGAATAAAATCAGGTAAATTTTCTTCTGTATCAATGTTTTTGCTGATATAGGCTAGCGCCTGGTCTCCAGATTGGCATAAAATGATTTCATCAAAAAGTTTCGATATCGTGATAATCTTTGAATTGATTTTCAGGTCAACTTCATTGTCGTCAATCAACATCACCTTTCTATATCTATTTGCCATTTGGAATTGTAATTTTAAATGTTGTACCGCTCAGATCAGAATTCACAGAAATCTTACCGTTTATTTTATTCAATGCTTCTTTAACGATGAACAGCCCAAGACCGGTTCCATGGTTGGTTTTAATCTTAAAAAATTGAGTAAAGATCTTCTCAAGATGCTCATTTAAGATACCCATGCCGTTATCACTAATTACAATCTCCGCTGATTCTTTGTTGACATCAATAATAATATTGACTTTTTTGTTTTCTTCTTCTTCCTTCTGATACTTGATAGCGTTCGAAATGAGGTTTCCTAATATCACTTCAATTCTGAAGGCATCGCCGAAAAATTCATTTTCCTGTTTGATATCCACATTAAAATGCGTTTCACGGTCAGTATAAGAATAAAGATCGATCAGGTCCGGAATCAGTTTTTTAAAGTCTACGTGGATAATCTCAGATTCATTTTTATTGTTCTTATAATATTGAAGCGTTTTCTGAATATAATAATCCAAACGGTTCGAACATGTCTCAATCAAGCTCCAGTACTCCCCGCAGGAATCAAATAAGCCCTCCATCTTTACTACGTTGATCACTCCCATTGCTGATACAAGAGGGGCCCGTAATTCATGCGAAATGCTATAGATAAACCTGTTCAGTTCATCATTGCTTTTTTCCAGTTCAGCTACCTTTTCCCGTAAATCAATCTTGGCCTTATATGCATCGTATGCATTTTTGATAGAATTGTGTAATTCCAGGTCATTCCACGGTTTAGTGATGTATCTATAAATATCTCCATGATTTATCGCATCGGCGAGCGCTTCTATGTCTGTATAGCCAGTTAATAATATACGGATAGGGTCCGGAAAAGTATTGGAGATACTTTTAAAAAACTCGACACCGGTAGTTTGCGGCATTTTTTGATCTGCAATAATGATGTGGACGGGTACATTTTGCAAAATCTTCAAACCGTCGGAAGCAGAAATTGCAGTATATATTTCATACTGCCTCCTAAAACCTGCCTTAAATGCATTTAAGTTGTTTTCCTCATCATCGATATACAGCACACGGATTGTTGGCATATGAAGCAATTATTTAGAGTTTATAGGCAAGATAATAATAAATTCGGTACCCTCATTCACATTTGTAATAACATCTATTGTCCCGTGGTGGTTTTCAATGATTCTGAATACGATTGATAAACCAAGCCCTGTACCTTCACCCACGTCTTTTGTGGTAAAGAACGGTTCAAATATTTTTTGCTTGATAGATTCAGGCATTCCTACACCAGAGTCTTTGATACTGATCTTAACAAATTCATCTTCCTGCCAGGTCTTAATGGTAATAAATTCTTCTTCTCCCTGTTCCTCTTTCGACTTCACAGCATGTATCGCATTGGTGATAAGGTTCATGAAAACCTGATTGATTTTTCCAGGCATACATTCAACAGGCGGGATTGGCGAATACTCTTTTATTATTTTTAAGTTTCCAGGGAATGTACTCCTGATCAATACCAATGTGGAGTCAAGACCTTCATTAAGATCGACCGGTTTGGTATCATTTTCATCCAGACGACTGAAATTCTTCAGACTCCTGATAATTTCGGCAGTCCGCTTAGCACCTTCGTCAATACCCGAGAGTAAAGACTTTATTTCATCTCTTACGAAATGAATATCTATTCGTCTCTTAAATACTTGGATGGCCGCTAACTGTTCTTCCAAATTGGCAGTTGTATCCAATTTGTCATACATATCGATGACCTCATTCAGCTCCTTGATATCAAGTTCCAACGGTTTAATATTTGACGTTACAAAGTTAATTGGATTATTGATCTCATGGGCAATGCCGGCAGTAAGCTGACCTAAACCTGCCATTTTTTCTGAGTCGACCAGTTGTGACTGCGCTTCCTTTAAATCCACAAGAGTTGTGTTTAAGGTAGCGTTTGTATTCTCTAATTCCTCTGTTCGTTCCTTAACTTTTATTTCTAACACTACATTTTGTTCACGGACTAATTTTTCATTTTCAGTGAGTACCCGTAATGCTTCTGCCTGAGATTCTTCTTTCTCTTTCTTGAAAATATTGATCTTGTCTGCCAGGGCAAATGACAGTAATACGGCCTCCAGCCCGGAGCCGATCAGAATGGCATTATTAGTAAAGAACGAAGAGACCAGTATGCCGATGTCCTTCATGATAAATATAATGACGCCTAAGAGAAAACAAGACCATGAAATCACAAAATATAAGGCTGGCCGGTAGTTTTTGCGATAAACTACTATCCCAGTTGTAATGAGAGAAAGAGAGACAATTATGGTTAAAATCTGCAGCATCATCTGAGCCTGGATCGGATAACCTATGAAACTGATTAGCAGCCCTACGCAGTATAACAATATTAGGAAGTTCAAATAGTAAGTTACCTGTTTCGAGTACTGCCTGACATGCAGAAACTCCGCAGCGAAAAGCACAGATGTTATTCCCACCAGAACAATAGAAAGTACTATTCCCTGTATATTTAGTAAAAGGTTATCTCCCCACAAAAATATCTGGGAATATCCCAGCAAGGACATTTGCGTGAAGCCTACGCTTAAGATATAGATTACATAAAATAGGTAGCTTTTGTCTCTTACCGTAAAATATATAAAAATGTTGTATAGGAACATCGTTATAATCAATCCTATGTACAAGCTAAATATACTGTCCCCCAGTGTTATGGAACTCAATGTGGATTTAAAACTGCCCAGATATATGGGCAAAGTCAAAGGATTGGAAGATCTTACACTAAGGAAGTATGTTGTAGTATCGTTTGATGTCGGAAAAAGTCTGAAGATTGGATTTTGATGATGTACCTCGCGTTTTTTAACATCCACTGCCATACCGGATATATGACTCCTGAACTGGCCATTTTGCTGGGGCATAAAAAGTTCTACCCTGTCAAACGTCGGATTTTTAATTTCCAGAAAGATGTCCTTGTACTTTTGTGGATTGGCAATTTGAACCTTTAACCAGACGGTAGATGAAGTGAGTCCAAAGTTGGCTATTTTTTCAGTAATAAGCTTAAATCCTTGCTTATCAATTACTTGAGCCAATGAAAGTTTTCCAGATGGATCTTCGTACACTGAGATACTGTTACTTATGTTTTGCTGCTTATAAATATCCTCGTTTATTCTAATGACCTGAGCAATCGCAACATTTCGTAGAAAGACAAATGCGAATAGAAATATAAAAAAAGGAATAGTTTTTTTTGATAAAGTCACAATAAGATTAAGTTATTTTTAAGTCGTAAATTACCTCGATATCTCCTCTTGGGCCGCTTTCCTTCTTGGTTTGAACTGGATTTTCAATTAAGTCAAACACCACTTCCCTGATTTCAGGATCTGCATTTTCCAGCGTTCTCAGATTGCTGATGATAACCGCAGTTGCAATCAGATCTAATTTCGGATAATAGAATTGCCCGCTGTTACCTAAGTCAACATTTACGTCGAAACCAGTTTTCTTGACACCCTTAACCGTTGCAGGAGCACATAGGGCGAAAAGACTATTCAAACCTAAGGCATATGCCAGCGCAACAGCGGCCCTGATTAAAAAAATACTTCCCACTCCGAACCCCGCAATTTCTCTGGAGTTCCAGAGTCCGCAGAGTTCGCCCGTCCTGAGCAGTTTCCTTTGCTCAATTTGCTTGTAGATATTTATGTCAACCTTGCCAATTGCTTCCTCTATCGGAAGCGCAAGTACGTCATCAGCGATTTGAATACGGGCACCACCCAATGCCCTGTTGTCTTCCATTGACTCTACTATAATCACATAAGTATTGTCGTGATGAACCCACTGGTGTTTTGCAGAGGTGATCATTGTTATTCCATAGATTTCCAAAACCTTCCTGTGTCCCTCAATAAATTTGTGACACGCAGCTTCGTCATCAGTAGCCTTAAACGCTTTGAATCTTATCATCTAAGTATTTAGATTTGACATAAATATTTGATTGATGGGCAAGCGCTCAGATGGAGTTCCGCTATTTTCTGCATAAAATAATCTAAATAGAAATACAGGTATTTCATTTGTTCCGGTGTCGGGAAAGCACTTATAAAACAAACTGTTTAGATGAGAAAATTTTCCTTTTAAAAACTCGTCGTCGTTTAGTGCTTTGCCAAATTTGAGGACATTAAAATGAAGTATGCTGGCTGTCATTGGGTGTACGGAAATCATATTTTTATTTGCTGTTAGCCAAGCTCTTTCAATTGCCTTTCCGCCCTCAATAAAAGTTACTGCATCGTATGAAGACATCGTAATCAGTCCGAGTGCCGATGAAGCGATCCCGGCCTTTCTTGACATCCGCTCTAACCCGGACCCCATTTTCCAGTCTTTAAGCAAATTGAGCACTTGTGGATCTTTCGCCAGCCTCATCCCAATGGACTCAAGCGGTGTCAATTCGAATGAAGTAAGATCTAGCCCATCACCGCTTTCTATACTTTGCTCTTTTGTCCACCTTAATTCTGTGTTAAATAATTCATGGTGGCCTGTAGGAGTAAAAAGACGTAGTTTATCAGCTTCCCCCATTACCTGGGCCATGGTGTTTATAGCCTCCGCGTCCTCAGTGTAATAAAATTTAGCCCCCTTAATAATCTCAGTTTCTTCCTTTATCTCCCTGAACTGATCAGTTCCGATGGATTTTTTCATTTTAGGAACGTTTCTGCTGGTATGCCTGATTCCTGTAAAATCGGCCAGGGAATCTTTTTTAGGATCGGTACCCGCCTTTGAAAATTGTATGACAGCGATAAGCGAGGAAACGTTTTTGTCAGGAAATGTGATTTCATGCGCAATTAATCCCAACGATTCGGCCTTCAGCCTGACGCTTTCAAGCGACAAGCCAAATGCAAGATAAGCAACAATGTTGTCTTGGTTTGCAAATGAGAACGAGCGCTCTGCATCATGAAAGAGGTAAAGACAATCGTTTTGGTACAACCATTTCCAGGGTTGGTTATTGCCGGCAGAGGCTGCCCGCCTTGCAGTGTTAATAATCTCATCCAGCTCCTTTTTCTCAAGTGTAATGCGAGCTGGTATTGGATTGATTTTTATTTTTTTTGCTAGTATCTCGATCTCTTCAAAGGTTATCTTTTCTTCTGAAAAAGATTGGGCTTGTTCTTTATCCTCTGTTTTTGGATCGGAGATGATTTCTTCAATATCAACGAAGAATCTCCCTGAGACGCTGAGCTGTTCCAGCAAAATTCTTCTGGAAAGATCTGCTGTAATGCCTCCCCCGTATGCAACAGCACTGGCTAATTGTGGCCAGGAGGTGATGGTTTGTTCAATTTCCATCATTGAGGCCTTCATGCGTGTCGAAAGTGTCTCTACACCCGCAATTGGTAAGATGTAAGGAACCTTTTCTTCGTTTGTCTTGAGGAACTTGACTTTGGAAACATCCAGATGTTCGATGTAACCATGAAGTATCGGACGTGCGGGGTCAAGATCAAAGCGCTCAATATCTATCGTGCCCCGGTCGCTGGCTTCCATTAATACGGGGATCTGGTAGGCTCTCGCTTTAAGTCGGCAAAGAATTTTTATGTCTATACCATCGCACTCATCGATAAGAAGGTCCAGGTTGCCGTTTTCCGTAATAAAAGCATCGATGTTGTCCTCTGTTATCCCATCATGAAAACAGGTTACTTTCAAAAAAGGATCTATTTCTGCAATTTCTCTCGCTACTATAACTGTCTTTTTTAGATCCACATTAGCGACGCCCGCACGAATGCGGTTCAAATTTGTCAGGTCAAGTAAATCAAAATCTGCTATTCGCAGTTCTCCGCAACCTCTTTCTATCGCTAGTGTTAAGGATACAGATTGACCAACGGAGAGGCCGATCACACCTATTTTTTTCTGAATGAGCTGATCTTGTTCTTCCTGGGTTATTTTATGCTTGTTCCTGCCTGTACGCACCTGAATAAATTCTTGTTCATCAAGCATATGTACCAATTTCTCGGCCCAAGGGTAATAGACCCAGACACCATATTCTTCAGGAGTTGTTCCATTAAGGTGTTTTGTAATGGCCTCTTTAATTGTAATGTCGTTAAAAATCACCTTTGGATTTAGTCCCTTAACAAGATCCTGAAGCTGATTTTGAATGGTGTCAAAGACTTGCAGATTGGGTTTCTCTGCGATTAGCTCTGACAGCGCAGCGCTTTCAACCGGGCTCTTCATTCTGTAAAACTCAGGTTTGCATAACGCTCTGGATGCTGCCGTTGATGAAATTAGCGCTTTTATGGATTTATTTAAATCGTTACCTAAATGCATTTGTCGTAATATGAATTATCCTTTTAAACTGAAATATAAATTAGCTAGCGCCAAATATCAACTAAATTTATACTTTTTTCGAGTCATAATGAAGATTTATACTTCAAATTATTTACGCACTATATCATGGGTTTAGCGCTAGGCGAACATGATTGTTTACAGGTCATATTTTGACGTTCAGACGACAGAGATAAAATTAAATAGGAAATTGTCCTCTAAGATTTATAAAAATAATATATTTATAAAAATATCAATGAGAATATGGGGCCAGAAGCATTGATCAGTGTTTTGTATGTTGACGACGAAGTTCATAATCTGAATTCCTTCAAGGCGGGATTTAGGAGGTTATTTAATGTGTTTACTGCGGTTTCTGCAGCTGAAGGGCGGAAAATACTGGAAACGGAGAGTATTCAGATTATCATCACTGACCAGCGGATGCCTGTTATGACAGGCATAGAATTTTTGGAGTCTATTATTCCTGATTTTCCTGATCCCATACGGATTTTGCTGACTGGTTATGCCGATATCAATGCTGTTATAGATGCAATCAATAAAGGACAGGTGTACAAATATATCCAAAAGCCCTGGATGGATGAGGATTTAAGAATAAACATTGAAAAGGCGTATGAGATCTATGCGCTTAGAAAAGAAAACCGGGAGTTGACCGAGCAGTTGCTGCTGGCGAATAAACAGCTTGAATTTTTATTAAGACAAAATCTCTTATCTTAGTATTGGGATAATTTTTGCTTATGAAATGGTGGGGGGTGGTTTTTTGCTTTTTTATCGGGCTTACTGTCAGCGAAACCAGTGCGCAGAACATTTCTAATGAAGGCACTGATTTTTGGACTGTATTCCCTACGCACGATCCTTCAATTAATCAGGGAGTTCCAAGACTGGCAAATATTTCGATCTATATTACATCAAAAACCAATTCCAAGGTTGTAGTGACTTGTGGTTCATATAGTAGTGGAGTTGACCCTATAGATATTCCAGCTAATAATGCAATTGAAGTCACAATTCCCAGGGATCAGGCTTATATCAATTTTGACGAACAGAACAGACCATTAATTGGGAGGGGAATTCATATACAGGTGCCACAAGGCCAGCCAAAGGTTGCAGTTTACGCTCATATTTACGCAGGGGCCCGGTCGGCTGCTTCGTTAATTCTTCCGCAGGAGTCTCTTGGACAAAAGTATTTTTCTATGAATTATACCCAATCTTTAGCCGGCCCAGGAAGCAATAAAAATTTCATAGTAATCGTGGCTACTGAGTCGAATACCGACGTCATTATTCATCCAACCAACAGAAGCCCGGTCAATATATCCTTAGCAAATGCCGGAGATGTTTACCAGTATATGCAAGATGCCGATCAGGACCTTACTGGCACTTTTGTGGAAATCGATCCGACTTCGCCTGATAATTGTACGAAAAGATTTGCGGTTTTCTCAGGAAGTACTTCACTTTCTATAGGTTGCTTTGACTCAAGAGATCCGCTCTACCAGCAGCTTTATCCTACTACGAGCTGGGGTAAAAGTTATGCGGCTATTCCCTTTATAAACCGGTATTTCCATTTACGTGTGGTTGCGGAAGAGGATGGTACCGAAGTGAGGATCAACAATGCTTACGTGACCACATTAAATAAGGGCGGGGTATATAGTAGTGACCAGGGTGGACCATTAACCGGGCCGAAGCTTGTCACCGGTAGCAACAAGATCAGCGTGGCACAGTATGCACTGACTCAAAGTTGTTCGGGTACGGAGGCAGGACTTTTAGGTGATCCGGAAATGGTTCTGCTAAATCCCTTGGAGTTTAATATCAAAAATGTAACCCTGTTCTCTTCCGATCGTGAGGCCATTCGAGAAAAATATATCAATGTCTGCATGAAAACCTCTGGCAGGAAAACTTTCAAGATAAATGGAGAACCACTTTTTGATGGTTTATGGCAAACAATGCCTTCCAATCCTGAATTGTCCTATGTTCAGGTTGCCATTTTCAGCGTAAGCTCCACGCTTACGGCAAACGAAGGTTTCAATGCGATTGCTTACGGTTTTGGTGATCATGAATCGTACGCCTATTCTGCCGGAACGAATTTGGCCGCAAATAATTATCTGTTGGTCAGCAATTCAGTTACCGGTCATGATGCACCGAATGCCTGTCTGGACCAGCGCTCTAACTTCAAGATTGTATTGAATTTTCCGGCGCAGGGAAACAAGGTCTCCTGGCAGCTGGATGACGAACCTTCTGTGGACGTCACGGATGCTCCCAGAATATTTAACGCGCCAAACGGTGATTTGCTTTACGAATATCATTACAACATTGGAAGAGTATTTGTGGAGACAAGGTCGCATTCCATGATGGTGCGTGCTACAATGCCCAATATTGGCAGTTGTATTGGTCGCCCAATTGAGTATTCTTTTGACTTTAATGCCTACCCTATACCTATAGCGCACTTAGATGTTTCAGATAAAGTCTGCTTTGATTCTGAAGCAATTTTTACCGACCGCAGTGAGTCAAAAGTTGATGATAAGGGTGTTAATAAATGGCAATGGGATTTTGGTGATGGAGAAATGTCAACTGAGCAAAACCCGAAACATGTCTACAAAACTTCAGGTGATTTTGATGTCGTTTTCTCTGCAGGATTAGAAGAAGCATGCATGTCAGACCCAATAATCAAGCGCGTCACAGTGCTGCCAAAAATTACTCCTGATTTTCAATTTAAGGCAATAGCCTGCCTGGATGCTCAAGTTGTGTTTACAGATAAATCAACTGTGGAAGCCGATAAAGCTGTAATCAATTCCTGGACATGGGATTTTGGTGATGGGACTCCGGTTGCCACTATTCAAAACCCTGTACATAAATATCAGAAATCAGGAAGCTATATTGTGAGACTGGTCATCGGGACTGACAATGGTTGCAAAAGTACCGTAAAAGAGGCTAACATCATAATCAAAGGCTTGCCTATAGTCGATTTTAAAATGCCTGAAGTATGTTCTGAGGATGCCGCTGCGCAGTTTACAAATCTTTCTACAGATGCGGATGGAAAAACTGATGGGTTGAAATATCAATGGAGTTTTGGTGATTCCGGAAGCCAGAACAATAGTTCATCCGAAATGAATGCTTCGCACAAATATTCCTTTCCAGGCATTTACGTTGTCACGCTTACAGTAACAACAGCAGAAGGGTGTACTACAAGAGGATCGCAACGATTTACAGTGAACGGATCGGTCATAAAATCAGAATTTACGGTCGCCAATAAAAATAATCTTTGCAGCGGTAGTGAAGTAATTGTTACCAATACCTCAACAGTAAATGAAGGCGGACTTACTAAAGTGATTTGGGTTATAGACGATAAGAAACCTGCTGAACTGATTATAGATGAAGATCCGGAATCGGGAGAGATTTATAGATTTACCTACCCAACACCCACTTCTGCGGCACCTAGAATAGTTAAAATAACAATGTATGCCTATTCAGGTATCAAATGTGTAGCGGATTATAGTCAGGACATCATCATTTATCCTTCTCCTAAGGTGGTTTTTACCCAGATTCCACCCTTATGTCTAAATTCAGGTCTTACAGTACTTACCCAAGGCAAGGAGACACTGGGCGTATCTGGTCGCTTTGAATACAGTGGCCCCGGTGTCAGTGCAAATGGTACTTTTGATCCTGGAGCAGCCGGTATCGGCTTGCATACGCTAAAATATACATTCATTGCTGACAATGGATGCACAGAATTAGTAACCCAAACTCTGACCGTCATGCCCATTCCTGTAGCAAAGGTGGCAAGGGATCTTTTTGTTTACGCAGGTGAAAGTAAATCCCTAGGACTATCGGCCACCGGTTCCGGATTGACTTATAAATGGGAGCCATCAATTAATCTTGATCATGATGATGTGCCAAGTCCGGTGGTAAGAGGGGATGTGGAACGCGTGTATACCGTTACCATCAGTTCTTTACAGGGTTGCGCAATCGTTGAAAAGATCTATGTTCATATCATACCTGAAGTGCAAAGTCCAAATACTTTTAGTCCAAATGGCGATGGTATTAATGATACATGGAAAATCAGTAATATTGACATTTATCTCAATGCGACAGTGGAAATTTTTAACCGATATGGCACCAGAGTGTACTTAAGTAAAGGCTTTTACAGACCCTTTGATGGAAATTATAAAGATCTGCCTTTACCTGTCGGAACTTATTACTATATTATCAATCCAAATAACGGAAGGAAAATTTTAACAGGCTCTTTAACACTAATCAGATAACGTGAAAACACCAGTATACATAATTGTTGCTATTTTGGTGCTTTGTTTTTCGGCCAGCGCTCAGCAAAGACCACAATACACCCAATACATTTTTAACAACTATCTTCTCAATCCTGCCCTGAGCGGAATGGAAAATTATACTGATGTTAAATTGGGTTATAGGAAGCAATGGACAGGCATTAAAGATGCACCACAGACCTCGTTTATCTCTGCCAACTGGAAATTTGGAGATGATTATTTATGGAGAAATCCTTTGTCTCTCCCTGATCATGGAGACGACCCAATGAGTAGGAATTACATGCAAAACTATACCGCTTCACCTAGCCATCATGGTATGGGTTTTACCGCCGTTGTAGATGACGTTGGCCCCTTGTCGCGTGTTGATGCTAATTTGACGTATGCCTATCATTTGCAGATTGGTGAGCAAATGAATTTGTCTGTAGGAGCGGCTGCGGGGATTTCAAGAATTGGTCTGGATATCAATGCACTCGATTTTGGAGCAGACAACCCTAATGATCCTTCTGTACAGAACACCATAGTGAGCCAGGTTAAGCCAGATTTGAGTCTTGGTGTATGGTTATATGGTGCCCGTTTTTTTGCCGGCGCATCGGTTCAACAAGTTCTGCCACAGAAACTAAAATTTACCAGTGATTCTCAATATAATACCGGTAAGGATGTTCCGCATTGGTTTGTTACTACAGGGTACCGTTTGTTTGTATCTGATGACATCTCAGCCACACCTTCGGTGATGTTTAAGGGGGTAAGCCCGGCTCCGTTGTCATTTGATATGAACCTGAAGATGTCCTTTAAGGACAGATTTTGGCTAGGGGGCAGTTATCGGAGGAATGATTCATTTTCAGCACTCGCAGGTGTGAACATCAGTAAACTCATCAACCTGACATATTCGTACGATTTTGTGACGTCTGAATTAAATGCTGTGAGCAACGGAAGCCATGAAATTGTCCTTGGTATCCAGCTAAACAATTTTTACGAAGTATGGAGTACCACAAGAATGTGGTAAGGTGATGTTAAAGTTCCTTCCGTAATCTCGCGACAGGAATGTTCATCTGTTCTCTATACTTGGCTACTGTTCTCCTGGCGATATTGTATCCACGTTCTTTTAATATTTCTGTCAGTTTTTCATCAGCGAGTGGCCTGCGCTTATCTTCATTTCCAATACAATCTTCCAGGATTTTTTTGACCTCCTTATTGGAGACTTCTTCACCGCTCTCTGTCTGAATAGCCTCTGAAAAGAATGATTTTAGCAGGAAAGTGCCAAATTCTGTTTGAACATATTTGGAATTGGCTACACGTGAGACGGTAGAAATATCCATGTCAATCTTATCAGCAATATCCTTAAGGATCATAGGACGCATTTTACGCTCATCACCAGTAAGCAGGTATTCGTACTGGTACTGCATGATGGCATTCATCGTCTTTAATAAAGTTTGCTGTCTTTGTTTAATCGCATCAATGAACCATTTGGCAGAGTCTAGTTTTTGTTTGACAAACTGGACTGCCTCCTTCATTTTTTTATCTTTTTGTGCCGCCTTATCGTAGTGGTCAAACATGTCGATATAGGAACGGCTAACACGCAATTCTGGTGCATTTTTAGAATTCAGTGTCAAAATCAGAATACCATCATTGTTAGATACATGAAAGTCAGGAATAATCTGCAGCTGCTTGGTGGTCACCTGGTTTGAATCTCCGGGTTTAGGATTGAGTCTTAGTATTTCTGCAATAATTTCCTTTAAGTCCTCGCTGTTCAATCCCAATGATTTCTCTAGTTTATCATAATGCTTGCGGGTGAATTCGTCAAGGTGGTAGGCTACTATTTCTATCGCCCTCTGAATGATCGCGTTGTTGGGGTCTTTTCTTTTGAGTTGCAAAGTTAAGCACTCCTGCAAATCTCTGGCGGCAATTCCCGGAGGATCAAAACTTTGAATCACTTTTAACATTTCCACTACGTCTTCTTCTTCTACCAACACATTCTGGGAAAAAGCAAGGTCATCAATCATGGAGGTAATCGGTCTGCGGAGGTAACCGTCATCATCAAGACTGCCTATAATTTGTTTACCGATGATGAAATCCTGGTCAGAAAGTGGTACAAGGTCAAGTTGCTCCTGTAAACTTTCAAAGAAGGTACTTTCAATGGCTATAGGCGTTTCTTTTTTTTCCTCATCGTCGTCATTGTTGTTATAGGAAGTGCTGTAATCATTTACACTATCGTCCTGGAGGTAGTCATCTACATTAAATTCATCGCTACTTTCTTCCTTCGAACTCGCATCATAGTCATCGGGGCCATCATTCAGGTCATCATATTCACTTCTGGGCTCTTCTGCAATCATCAGACTTGGATCTTCTAGCGCAGGATTTTCTTCCAGTTCTTCTTTGATCCGTGTATCTAATGCGACAGTAGGCACCTGAAGCAGTTTAATAAACTGAATCTGCTGAGGTGATAATTTTTGAAGTAGCTTTTGCTGTAAATGCTGTTTTAACATAGAATAGCTCGATGGTAATATGTACCTTTCCAAAAATACATATTTTGTACGTATTAGTGGTAATAACGAAAGTACATTGTGACAATTGCGCTTTCCATAGGACTTATCCCTGATTTTCCATGTACCTTGGTGCATTGCAAAAAGCGTCAACAGCTTTTAAAAATTCTCCGCACTGCTGATGTAAAACGGAAACAAGCAGCGAGCCTCCCGATAAGTGGCCTATATGATCTTTTGTCTGAGGAAGCAGCAGTTCGTTTATCCCCGTGGAGAATATTCGGTAAAATTTGTTACTGATCAATCCACATAGTGGAAGTAAATATGCCAGACCAGTGTGCTGTGGGTTGTAGCCGAGTCTGGATCTTAGCAAACCAATGCAGATGATTTCCATACTTTCGACAATAAGATCAACTGCTGTATTGGGGTCTTCCATTTTTTCTGCGGACTGATGAAGATGTAAAGCTTTGGCGTAATGATCTTCCCATACAAGTGCGCCATAGGGCTGACCAGCAATAGAGATTTTGTCAAGCATGTCCTGAAAGGAAGATGCCAAGTATAGATGGTCTGCTTTTTTAAATATTGTGTGAAAAAAACGGTTGCCTTCCGCGAGTAAATGCGCCACTTCTTCACCGGTGTGGATCAGAAGATTTACCGTCATTTTCGTTTCGTTACAACAGTCGTTTTGTAGTTTAACAATATCCAGTACCTCGGTATCCGAAACCACAAGCAAATCATAATGAAATTGGGTATGATCAACCGGTTGCGTTTGCAATAGACTTTGCCGCTCTACTGTCCACTTTCCTGTCCCCAAACAAAGGATAATATCAACTTTTAATACCTCACTAATATAATTTGTGAGTATCTTCAAATTATTGCTGTCTTTTATATTCATTATTTATCACTTAGTTTTAATTGGCTGATCGTGTGGAATTTAGTGGTTCAATTTGTTTTCTAGAGAAAACTACAAGAGAAAAGGTCAATGAATGCATGAGATTTTGAAAATGTGCAGTACCGGCCAATTTTATAAGGTTTGTTTATGAGCTGCAAATATAAACAGGATTTATGCCATGTAAATACTATTGAAAACAGGGTTTTTAATAAAAATATTTTTGTTCTGTATTTTAAAGATTTTAAGCAGTCGTTTCCGGGATGAAATAAACAATTCAATTGGATATGTCTGTTGGTTTTTATAATTTTAATCAAATACTAATTGCGTGTATTATGGGTTTTGTAAAAGAATTTAAGGAGTTTGCCATTAAAGGCAGTGTAATGGATCTTGCTGTTGGGGTTATTATTGGCGGCGCTTTTGGTAAAATAATCGACAGCGTGGTCAAAGATCTGATCATGCCCCTGATATCATCAGTGATTGGATCTGTTGATTTCAGCAATATGTATGTTGTTTTAAAAGGGGCAGTTCCGGGTCATCCCGCACTGGAAGAAGCAAGGAAGATTGACGGCACAGTCATCTTTGCCTATGGAAATTTTATTACAGTTGCAATTAATTTCTTGCTCCTGGCACTTGCTGTCTTTCTACTGGTCAAAGGAATTAATTCATTAAAACGAAAAGAAGAGGCTGCTCCGTCAGCACCCCCTACACCAACTAAAGAAGAAGTTTTGTTGACTGAGATCAGGGATTTGTTAAAAACGAAATAAGCTGTTTAATTACCAGCCACAGAAATTATGGGCCCGGATGATCACTTCGTCCGGGCTTTTTTTTTGTTTATTTTACCGATAAAAAGAGGTGCTTTGCCGACCTTTTGCCGACATATGGGCCAGATGTGTTTGCCAGAGTACCGATTCTACATACATTTGTTCAAGCAGCTGATCGTAATCCGCTTGCATGGTGAGATAGATGAAGATAAAGAGAATAGGCTAAACCCTATGACTAAACAAAAGGCCCGACTGGTTGGGCCAATATTAAAAAAAATACAAAATGAAAAATTGTGAAAATAGGGACAACAACACAAGCAGGATTTGGAGTGGACTGATCATTTTAGCAGTGGGTTTGGTTTTCTTTTTACGGAACGTGGGAATCCACATTCCGGGATGGGTGATCAGCTGGCACACGCTCCTGATCTTAATTGGTCTGCTGGTTGGATACAAACGTAATTTCAATGGCGGGGGATGGCTGATCATGGTGTTGATAGGTGGTTTTTTTACCGTAGAGGACATCATTGATTTAGACCTGTCCAAGTATTATTTTGCGATAGGCTTTATCATCCTTGGACTTTTTGTAATCTTCAAGCCCAAAAGCAGTCATAACAAGTGGCAGCGGAAGTGGCAAAAAAAGTTTGGCAGCAAGGCCGATTCTACTGGTCCTTTTGATGCGTCTGCAGCAACTGCGGCAGATACCGGGTTTCAGTATGCTGATAAGGAAGATAACGATGTGCTGGATTCAGTAAATGTGTTCGGTGGAAGCCACCAAAATGTCTACTCTAAGAACTTTAAAGGTGGGGATGTCATTGCAATCTTTGGTGGATCTGATATCAACCTGACCCAGGCAGATTTTCAGGATACCATAACACTTGATGTAGTTGCCATTTTTGGCGGAATGAAAGTCATTGTGCCACCTAGCTGGGAGATTAAATCAGAGGTGACGGCGATCTTCGGTGGAATGGATGATAAAAGGGCATTAAATCCGGTTACAACAGGTCCCAGAAAAGTACTGGTTATTAAAGGTGTGGCTTTGTTTGGAGGAGTGGACATCAGAAATTTTTAAACCCAATGTTATGAAATGGTTTTTAGTAAGGTATATTTATCAGATTATTAGCGGCGAAGGAACATATCATGCCCAGTTTGATGAGCAGTTGAGATTGATGATGGCTACAGGCGCTAATGAAGTACTAAAAAAAGCCGAGGAGATGGCGGAGGGTTTTCAACCGCCCTTTAAGAATTGTAAAGGTGAAGTCGTAACCTGGAAATTCATGTGTATTGCAGATCTGCATGAGATCCAAATGCCGGGAGACGGTGCAGAGGTGACCTCTATTCTTCACGAACCTAATGATGTGCCTGCTTTTTTGGATACGTTGGAGCAAAGGAAAGCATTCGTACAGCAGCACATCAACTATCAAAAAGAATTGATTGAAACAGCCTAAATAACAAATTTTTGACAACAAGACCACTTTCTATTCCTAAAATACAAAGAATTGCTACATTCATTTTGTTGGCCTGGGTAGTTGTTTTTGTCCTGCTGTTTTACTACTCGCTAAATTTTGGCCTGCTTGTTTCTGTGGCAGACAGTGTGATCACCAGCGCTTTACTGGCTGCAGGATGCATCTGTCTTAGTAATCTCCTGGGATATTATCAACCTAAAAACGAAACGATCCTGTTCATACTGGTGCTGACAGTAATGTTGGCCCTCATCATTACATTCATCGGTAAATTTGCGCTGCACTTGTTATTTGCGTCAGATAAAACCTACATGAGTTTTCTAAACTTGTCGCTGCTGGTACGGTTCATTATTTTATTCGTCTTTCTGGGTTGGTGCGCTCTGGCAAATATCTTATGGTACAGATTGGAAGAGCAATCTGCCACACAAGACCGGCTTCTGGCTGCCCAAAACCTTTCTAAGGAAGCAGAGCTAAACAAACTCCGGCACCAGTTACAACCTCACTTTCTTTTCAACAGTTTGAATTCTGTATATGCGCTGACGATCGTAAATCCGAAGGAAGCAGGGACAATGATTACCAAACTGGCTGCATTCCTTCGTGGTACTTTAAAGAGAGACGACGAAGTCTGGGTGAACGTAGCGGAGGAGATGGAGTATATCCAACTCTATCTGGATATTGAGAAAGTAAGGTTCAGCCACAGGCTGAACATCGATGTTGCCATCGAAGAGGAAAGTTTGGGTATGAGCTTACCTGGTACGCTGTTGCAGCCCATTGTGGAAAATGCCATTAAGTTTGGCCTGTACAACACATCGGCGGCAATCACAATCACGATACGTGTAAAATTAGAGGATAACGTTCTGGTTTTCTGCGTTCAAAACCCTTTCGATCCGGAGATGAAGGCAGCAGGAGGTACTGGATTTGGTTTATCGGCTATAAAAAGAAGATTATATTTGCTGTTTGCAGATGAAAGCCTGTTGCAGGCACATGCAATAGAAGAGAATTTGTTTAGAACAACGCTTAAAATACCACAAGGAAATGATTAGGACGATATTAATAGATGATGAATCGCTTGCACGGGATATTGTAAAACACTATTTAAATGATTTTCCTGATATAGAGGTAGTAGCTGAATGCAGTGACGGTTTTGAAGGCATCAAGGCAATTACCCAGCACCAGCCTGATTTCATTTTCCTGGATATACAGATGCCAAAGATCAACGGCTTTGAAATGCTCGAACTGGTAGAGAAACCACCTGCAGTGATTTTTACTACTGCGTTTGATGAATATGCGATTAAAGCGTTTGAAGTAAATGCGATCGACTACTTGCTGAAGCCGATAGAAAAAGGCAGGTTTGATCAGGCTGTTCAAAAAATTGCCGCCAAACTAAGCAGCTTAGATGCTGCGGCAACACAAGAGTTACTGGAGTCGGCCGCAATGAGCCCCGCCCAGCACAATAGAGTGGTGGTTAAAAAGAACGGAGTCATCAAGATTATCGCCGTTGCCGATATCCACTATCTGGAAGCAGACGATGACTATGTGAAACTGAGTACAACAGAAGGTGTCTTTCATAAGAATAAGACGATGAGTTTTTTTGAACGGACGCTGGATACCTCGCAATTCATCAGGATTCACCGGTCTTACATGATTAACCTTGCTCAGGTTACCAGGATTGAACTCAAAGAAAAAGACAGTTATATTGTCCTTTTAAAATCAGATATTTGGCTCCCGGTGAGCAAAACAGGATATGTGAAATTAAAGGCAGCTCTTGGTATGTAGGAAAATTCCAAATCTATTTGCAATTAGAAAAAAATCCAACTATATTTGCACCTCTTATTTAAAAAAATAGTCTAAGATATAATACAGTTATGAAAAGAACATTCCAACCTTCG
>JAZKCT010000073.1:0-5742 GCA_040387995.1 Bacteroidota bacterium
TGATTGTGAGCTCCCTCTGCTGGGCTCGAACCAGCGACCCTCTGATTAACAGTCAGATGCTCTAACCAGCTGAGCTAAGAAGGAGTATTAGTTCCTTTATGTTGTCCTTCTAAGAAGGTGTCTATTCATTTCTAATGTCAGCGTCCACTGACTGGGTTTCTTCATTCCTCTAATTAATCCCGATATCGGGACTCAACCAGCTGAGCTAAGAAGGAGTATTAGTTCCTTTATGTTGTCCTTCTAAGAACGTGTCTATTCATTTCTAATGTCAGCGTCCACTGACTGGGTTTCTTCATTCCTCTGATTAATCCCGAGATCGGGACTCAACCAGCTGAGCTGAGAAGGAGTATTAGTCCGTTTTATATCGTTCTTCTAAGAAGGCGTCTATACATTTCTAATGTCAGCGTCCACTGACTGGTCTTTCCTAAAACGCGCTTTTTGATTCGATTAAGAACATAAAGCTTTGTCCGTTTTGGGAATGCAATATTAGGGCTTTTAAATTATTTATGCAATATTTGCAGTGAAAAAAAATAAAAAAAAACATATGAGCCTGATAATCATAGGAACTGTAGCTTTTGATGCAATCGAAACACCATTCGGAAAGACAGATAAAATAGTAGGAGGAGCTGCAACGTACGCAAGTTTGGCCGCATCTTACTTTTATGACAAGACAAAAATCGTGGGTGTAATAGGTGATGATTTTGGCCAGGACAACATTGATATCTTTACTGAGCACGGAATTGACACCGAGGGACTGCAAATCAAAGCAGGTGAAAAATCATTCTTTTGGTCGGGCAAGTACCACAACGACATGAACAGCCGCGATACCTTGATTACCGAGTTGAACGTACTGGAAGCTTTCGACCCAATCATCCCTGAGAACTACCAGGACTGCGAATACCTGATGCTGGGCAACCTGACGCCAATTGTACAGTCGACCGTGATCAAACGCCTTAAAAACCGTCCGAAACTGATTGTATTGGACACCATGAACTTCTGGATGGACATCATGATGTCTGACCTGCTGGAAACCATCAAATTGGTAGACGTGCTGACCATCAACGATGCAGAAGCACGCCAGTTGTCCGGAGAGTACTCCCTGGTTAAAGCAGCTAAGAAAATCCTGGAAATGGGACCAAAATACCTGATCATCAAAAAAGGCGAGCATGGCGCATTGTTGTTCCATGAAGACAAGATCTTCTCGGCCCCTGCCCTGCCGCTAGCCGATGTATTTGACCCGACCGGTGCTGGAGATACCTTTGCAGGCGGATTTATCGGCTACATCGCGAAAGTGGGTACCATAAACTTCAACAACATGAAAAATGCAATCATTTTTGGATCAGCACTGGCATCGTTTTGTGTAGAGAAATTTGGAACGGAAAAAATCCTAAACCTCACAGAAGAAGAGGTGGCAGCAAGAGTACAGGAATTTGTAAACCTGAGCTCATTTACCATCGAAGCTTAAAAAATACCAGCCGCGCCGGTAACAGGTGCGGCTATATTTTACGCCCTTACGCCAATCACCCCGATCACAGTAAACTTCTCAAATACCGTTTCCGTATGCGGTGCATCCGGCAATTCATCTGTCAGGTCCTGCCCTGCCCAATGCTCATAGTGCTTGCCATTGCGCCACAGCCTGCTATCAGTCACATCATAAATCAAGCCCTTATAAGCCACCCAGATCTGGGGCTTATCCTGTCCGTTGCGCAGTGCAAGTTGCTGCCTGGTATAAACCGGTAGTTCCATGGCGACTAAAATACATGAAAAATTCATTAAGTTTGAGTAATCAAGCCCCCGATATGAAACGCCCGCTAAAAACCCTGCTCCTGCTCACGATTTCAGTCCTAAGCATTAGCCACTCCCAGGCCCAGGTTAAGTTCTACAAAAGCTACGAACAAGCACAAAAAGAAGCCATAGCCAGACAACTGCCCATTTTTATATCCCTCGATTACTCTTCAGTTCGGGGCGCACCGGCGCTGATCAATATTTATGCACCGGAGAAGGAAGTGGCCGACTACTATCAAGCTCATTTTATCCCTTACCGGGTAGAACACAGAAGTCCGGAGGGACTGAAACTGCAGGAAAAATACAAGCTCAGTGTTTTCCCGAATTTTTTATTTCTCAAACCAGATGGTTCCCTGATCCTGAAATCAAACATCGTACCCCGTGATTTCAACTTCTTCATGACACTGGCAAAAGAAGCGGAACAGCGCTATACTACCAAAACTGGCGTATCCGATTATGACGAACGCTATAAAGCCAATCAAAACATCGACCGCCAATTTTTGAAAGAATACATTACGTTAAGAATCCAGTCAGGCATTCTGACAAACGACAAACTAATCGATCAATACGTAGATTTCCTAACCGTTGGCGAGTTGAATAGCTATGCGGAGGTACTATTCATCCACCAGGCCGGCCCCCTGGTTTTCGGCAGGGCCTATAACCTGGCCACTGCAAACCGCAGCCTGGTAGACAGTGTTTTTAAAACAGCCAGTCTGCAGGAGCGCATAGACATGAACAACCGGATCATCAACAATACGCTGGCAGAAGCGATCGCCAGAAAAGACAGAAACATGGCCTTTGCCCTGGCCACCTTTGTGCGCAATACCTGGAACCCAAATTACAAAGAAGGCCAGAAAAATGCACTGCAGAAGCTGCTTACATTTTACAAAGCGACAAACGACACAGCAGCCTATTTTTCACAGGCAGCCTACCATTACGATTATCATTTTATGAGCATCAGCGTGGATTCGATCCGCCTGGCCATGGCAAAAAACCGAAATAGTCTCGACTCCTTAAAATCGGCAGTCAGACAAATGAAACGCGAAGGCAAGGGAAACCGGGCGTTTTCACAAACCTCAATAGGTAGTTCCTCAGCAACTCATGTGCTCAACGTAGCCCACATGCTGAACAATGCCGCCTGGGACCTGTATAGCATGGGTTGTCATCAGCAATTCTACCTCAAAAAAGCAGTGTTATGGAGCAAAAGAGCGATAGAAATTGATTCCAATGCCACCTATTACGATACACTGGCACACCTCTCCTACCGGCTGGGCTTGTACGATGAAGCCTTGCTCAACCAAAAAAAAGCCATTACCCTTGCTGTGCAACAGAAAATCCTCAGCAAAGAACAGATCAATGGGTTCAGGGAACAAGCCTTTAAAATGCAAAACAGAACGCTTTAACCATTTTTCTTCTTCTTTTCATCCAGTTCTCCACCCAGTAAATCTAACAGGAAGAAAATGGGATCTCAATAGGGCTTGATCCGGTTTGAACCGAACCAATCCCTATTGCAACCTTAGTATTACCCTAAAGTATTACGCTTATGCAAGAGCAGATGAAAAATAAAATTATAATCAAGCTTGTGTTGCTGGTCGATTAATGTATAGTTTTACAACATAAATCACTACATTCAATTGGGGAAATTGAGAGCATATGGCTGTTTATGATGCACATACAGACAATGAACTGATCGCTTTGTTAAAAGCCGGCGATCATGCGGCCTTTTCCGAGATCTATGAGCGGTACGGAGCAAGCCTGGTCAGGTTTGCAGCCAGCAAGCTTTACGATCTTGACGATTGCCGTGACCTGGTGCAGGATATCTTTGTAAGCCTTTGGATCAAAAAGGACATGCCGATTCACGGAGAATTGAAATCCTATTTATTTGCCGCAGCCCGCCATAAAGTGGTCGACAAGATCCGAAAAAATGTAACCCGGGAAGAGTATGCCATCGTGATCCAGTCCCTCAAAGACTACGACATTTACGATCCCGAAAAAGACATTAATGCCAAAGACCTGGAATCTGTAGTTGCCTCAGCCATAGAAAAACTCCCGCCCCGCACCAAAGAAATTTATATGCTGAGCCGCAATGAATACCTCAGCATCCCTGATATTGCCAATAAACTTGGCCTCTCCGATCAGACTGTAAAAAATCAGCTCAGTGCAGCGATTAAGTCGCTCAAAGAAACGATTTCGAAGCTTGCGGTTATATTGTTGTAAATGAAAATTATTTTTATTGGCCCCAACATAAAAAAGATAAGTTAAACATATACGTTTAAATTTAATTCAATTTATACACGTATAATGTTAAAAAACAAGTTGGATGAGTTTGAACAATTAAATATCCAAAAAGCCATAAAATGGACATTGAAACGGCGCTGGACTGCAAAAAATCTTCCGGCAGGATGTTTATTCATTGGGGGAGTTCAGCATTAATAAAAGCTGATGAGTTAAGAAAAATCTATATTTCAGCATTAAAGGCAGCAGATAATGGCAGTATTGAATCGCTATTGGTTTTCGCTAAAAGTTGATGGCTGTCAAAATTAAATACATCCTCAACAGAGGATAAGGGTCAGCTTGAGCAAGAAAGCCTCTAATTTTTTTTTAATTTAATACGGTACTAACACTGACTTCATACGACTACGTCTTTAAATAAGCATAAAAGCGAAAATGACAGACACAGAAGTCCTTCTGGAAAAATATAGCAATGGCACCTGCACGCCCGCCGAGAAGAAAAAGGTGGAAGCCTGGCTGGATGCGCATGAGGTAACAGACAATGCCTGGGAAAACATGCCGGAAGCAAAAAAGCAGCTGTGGATGCAAGCTTTGCAGGAGGACATTAACCTGGAGATCATGGGCAAGGAACAATTTGTGCGCCCTCGCCGTTCTGGTTTCGTCTGGATTGCTGCCGCTGCGGTAGCAGCGCTTGTATTTGGGGTCTGGTTATTTAGTAGTAAGTATCAAGACACAAGTATCAAGACAGGAAGCATAGCAAGTGTGAATGACATTGCGCCTGGTAAGAACGGAGCGACGATCACATTGGCGAATGGTAAAGTGATTGAGCTGAGCGGAGCGAAGAAAGGTGTGATAATTGGAAATGATAAGTTAATATATGACGATGGATCGGCTCTCTCCCCTCGAGGGAGAGATGGGCGAAGCCCAGAGCGGGGGAACGAATCTATAGACCCCTCTCTGTCGCAGAGCGACATCTCTCCCTCAGGGGGAGAGAGGGGCATGATGTTGATAGCGGAAACCAGGAAAGGCCAGACGTATGAGTTTACTTTGCCCGACGGAACACACGTATGGCTGAACGCAGATTCAAAGATTTCTTTCCCTTCACAATTCAATGAATCTGAGCGCAAAATTATATTAAACGGAGAAGGGTACTTTGAAGTAGCAAAAGACAAAGCACATCCCTTTGTAGTGAGTACCGACAGGCAGACCATTACCGTATTGGGTACCCATTTTAACATCAATAGTTATGACAATGAAATTGTAACCACCACTACCCTGCTCGAAGGATCTGTAAAAGTGGCCGCCTTTAATTCTGCTTCCGGAAGAACCAATGCTGTGCTGAAGCCAAATCAGCAATACCTGTCCAACAAAGACGGCGGGCAGCTATTGGAAGTAAATGCAGAAGACGCGATAGACTGGAAGAACGGAGACTTTATATTTGAGGACGAAACACTGGTCAGCATTATGAACCAAATAAGGCGGTGGTATGACGTGACGATCATTTATGAGCCAGGTCTGGACAAAACCCAAACCTTTGGCGGTAAAGTATCCCGAAACAAAAATGTATCCGCAGTACTGAACAGTATGCAATCTACGGGAAAGGTCAAGTTTAAAATAGAAGGGAAAAAGGTATATGTCACTAAATAACAGAATTACACCCGTCATCTTGAGTGGAGATTTCAGAGATAGTGTTCAGTCCTTTTCAGACCAAAGTGTCCACTTCAA
>JAZKCT010000074.1:0-16995 GCA_040387995.1 Bacteroidota bacterium
TACGGCATTAACAACGTCATCACTTATCCCCAATTTACTAAATGGGTTTATCATGTATTATAATTTATTAAGCCGCAAAGGTACAGTTAATAATTGATATATTACAGAAGCGTAACTAAATAAAAATGAGGTATTTAATTATCGCAGCCGATCGGCCGAGCGCAGCAATTGCTCATCTTTGCGAATTCCGCGCAGGGCAAGTAGGCAAAAGAGGATCGCAAGGACCGGTATAAAAGCGCCAGCTCCATAGCTCGCATTGTCAATATCACCGGGAATTCTTCTTGCATAATTAAAAATCCAGAAAGAAAGTCCGCCAATCATTGCAATCGCGGCCATGATTACCCTTTTCTGCATCGTTCTGTTCCTAAAGCAGAAAATAGCGGCGAAACACATCACCCCAACCGCAACCGTAGAAATCAGCAGCGGAAGAAAAGCCTGTAGTTTCTGACTGGCCCCGTTTGTTTTTTGGTAAAGACCGCTGACCATGATCCAGGTTTCGGTAGCACCGGTCTGGTTGCTGACAACAGGGATCAGCAATAATGAAAATATGGTAAGACTGGCCAAAAAAAGCCATACCGACTGTATCCTTTGTATCATATCAATTCCATAATTTTAACAAAGATATTAAAAGGCGGAAATCTGGCAATCTAAAAACTGATTTAGAATCTTAGATTTGCATCCTAGAACATGCAGCGTTACTTCATTGAATTGTCTTACAACGGAACCGGTTATCATGGCTGGCAGATCCAGCCCAATGCACTTACGGTGCAGGAGTGCCTGGATAAGGCCCTGTCGGTCTATTTCCGGCAGCCTGTCGCCACTTTAGGCTGCGGCAGAACGGATGCAGGTGTTCATGCTACCCAGTTCTACGCACATTTTGACCTTGCCGAATCCTTAACAGATCCTGCACGGTCAGTTGCCGGTATCAATTCCCTCTTGCCTTATGACATCGCAATAAAGCGGGTATTTGAAGTCGCCCCCGAGACCCATGCCCGGTTTGACGCCACACAACGTGCCTACCACTACCACCTTCATTTTCATAAAGACCCTTTCAAACTAAACCGTTCCTGGTTGTTTAAGGGGCAGCTCGATATTGAAGCCATGAATCTGGCGGCGGCAACGCTAACAAGCTATACTGATTTTTCCTGTTTCAGCAAGTCCAACACGCAGACTTTTACCAACAATTGCCGCATTACGGAGGCCTTTTTTGAAACTACCCCAGAGGGCATCCGGTTCACCATACGGGCAGACCGCTTCCTAAGGAATATGGTCAGGGCAATCGTAGGTACTTTGGTACGGATCGGTAAAAACGAGATTAGCCCTGCACAACTAAAAGAAATAATTGAGAGCAAGAACCGCAGCAATGCCGGACAGTCCGTTCCCGCCTGCGGACTGTATCTTGTCAGTGTCATCTATCCTTTTGTAAAATAAGCTATGTCTAAAATAACCGGAGATGTCATCAATACAGGCCTGCTGAAAAGGGTTCTTCAATATGTAAAACCATACCGGGGAATTTTTATATGGGCCATTGTGCTGACCATATTGATGGCCGTCGTGGCACCGCTAAGACCCATTCTGATCGGTTATACTTTAGACCATTACATTTTTTCGGGTGATCACAAGGGCTTGTTAAACATGACCCTGCTGATGCTGCTGCTCCTGGTCTTGCAGACCGCATTGCAGTACAGCCATACTTTGCTCACCAATACGCTGGGACAGTCTGCCGTGCGCGACCTGCGCATCAATGTCTTCAACCACATTACCAAACTCCGGCTGAAATATTTCGACAATACCCCGATCGGACAACTGATTACGCGGACGGTATCTGATATGGAGACCATCGCCGAGATCTTCTCGGAGGGCCTGATCATGATCATTGGTGATGTGCTAATGGTCATTGTGATTGTCGGCGTGATGGTGTATGAAGACTGGAGGCTCACCCTGGTGGTGCTGTTGCCAGTTCCCCTGCTCATCCTGGCAACTTCCATCTTTCAGAAAGCAATTAAAGTAGCTTTCCAGGCCATCCGCACGGAGGTCTCCAACCTCAATACGTATTTGCAGGAGCACATTACCGGTGTCTCCATTATCCAATATTTCGCGCGGGAAAACCAGGAATACAAAAAATTTGTGGCCATCAATGCCCGTTACCGCGATGCCAACATCCGTTCCAACTGGTACTATTCGATATTTTTTCCGGTGGTAGAGATCATCTCGGCCATGTCAATGGGACTGCTGATCTGGTACGGCTCCAAGCGGATCCTCGGTCATCCTTTAACTGTAAAACCAGGCATCATCACCGAATTCATCATCTACCTGGGCATGCTGTTCCGCCCGATCCGGGAGCTGGCAGACAAGTTCAATACCCTGCAAATGGGCATGGTTGGCGCCGAGCGTGTATTTAAAGTATTGGATACCGATGAGGTGACCAGCAATGAAGGAAAACAACTCCCTAAGCAGATGCCCGGACAGATTTCCTTCAAAAACGTCTGGTTTGCCTATACCGGCGATAACTATGTGCTGAAAGACATCTCTTTTGAAGTACCTGCCGGCAAGACCATTGCACTGGTCGGCGCAACCGGCGCAGGCAAATCTTCTACCATTAATATCCTGAACCGCTTTTATGAGGTACAAAAAGGCGATATTAAAATTGACGGCATACGCGTCCAGGATTATGAACTCAATTACCTGCGCAGCAAGATCGCTACGGTGTTGCAGGATGTTTTTCTATTTTCCGACACGATTTTCAACAACATCACCCTGGATAATCCAGGCATTACCATGGAGCAGGTAGTGGATGCAGCAAAGAAAGTCGGCGCCCATGATTTTATTGAAAAACTGCCCGGTGGCTATCAGTATAACGTCATGGAGCGGGGTGCTACTTTGTCGGCCGGACAAGCACAGCTGATCTCTTTCATCAGGGCCCTGGTTTACAATCCTGCTATTCTGGTGCTCGATGAAGCGACCTCTTCGGTAGATACCGAGACGGAGATCATGATCCAGCACGCCATAGAAAACCTGATGGTTGGCCGTACTTCCATCGTGATTGCCCATCGCTTGTCAACCATCCAAAAAGCAGATCAGATCCTGGTGCTGGACAAGGGAGAGATCAAAGAAGCGGGCACCCACCAGCAGTTGCTGAAACTAAACGGCTATTATAAGCGGCTGTATGATCTGCAGTTTGCCTCTAAAGGTGTTGTTACACCCTAATGCCACTCCATTCTTTCCTCGTATTCCCTCATTTGTATTGACGAACTGATCTGCTACTGTTTCTTCTTGACCTCCTCATAGCTTTCTCTGGGGGGTCTCTAGGGGGTTGCATGCCCCCTTTACCCCATCAACCCCTTTGTTGGGGCTATTTGGAACTTTTTTTGATAGCTGGAGGGAACAGTAGATGAACAGAACTACAACAAATTACGTCAAGCATGACGCTAAGGTTACTGATGCTCCCGTACTGACAGGCATATGAAGCCAGAATGAACCCGCCCGCTAAGCGCTCTTCCTAAGGTTCTCTTTCGATCAAACTTCGAGGTTGTTATATCCCCCAATCAAAGAAGACATGAAGATAATACGATCCGTTATCACTTAACTGGCAGATTCAGTGCACTTTCAACTCTTTTTCATATAGGTAACATCAGAGATCGAGATAGTTTTTATACTACGATCTGCTATTCTTATTGGGCATTTTTAGGAAATCTCATGCCAGCTATCCCCGCTTTTTTGCGCGTTAAAAAATGTGGAAAACTTTTTTTAAGAAAATGCAGATTCGAGTGGGACTGGAATGTAGCGGTTTAAATTGCCTGTGCGAAGGTGAACCGGAGTTCCCCAAGGCGAAAACTATAACAGATATGGAATGTGGAAAACTTTTTTCAAAAAAAAGTAGAGTGCTGTGGCGCTGCACTCTACGGTTTTACCTTGCCTGTGCGAAGGCGAACCGAAATTCCCTATGATAGAAACTATAACTAATAGAAAAGAAACAAACTAAAACTCAATAAAAATGAAAAGGAAATACCCCCTAATGATTTCGATAATGCTTGGAGTAAATGGAATTATATCCGCGCAAACACTACAAACTGTGATAGATAATGGCAACACGACCACATCACCGATTAGGCTAACAGGAAGAGCGGACCTTGGAGAGATTTATGACGCAACTTCTTACGGAACCACTCAAATTGCAAGAAGTGCTAGTCAGGGACCCAGGTTTCATCTATCATTTATAAGATATGGATCAATGGTTTACGGAATGGGATTTTTAAACAATTCCAATGTATTTGCTATCCAGCCTGGAGCTGATAATAGTGTTTCAAATGGGATTTTTCTGGATCAAAATGGAAACGCCGGAATTGGTACCAGTAATACTACCAATAGATTTACAGTAGCTCAAAACAGTGGAGCAAATACATACCTGTCAGTCCAGAATAACACAGTTGGGACAATATTTGGAGCAGCAGGGGTGTCATTTGGGGTCGCAGGGACAAGCACTAATCACGATTTTACCCTTTATACGAATCTGACAGAGAAAATGCGGATCACAACTACTGGGAACATAGGGATAGGAACCGCTACTCCTTCTGAAAAGCTTTCTGTAAATGGGAATATAGGTGTAATAGATGGCGGAAGTTTCGAAATCCTATCATCTAATACTGCTGTATGGGCGAATAACAAAATTTTAACAAGAGGGTATAGCACACAAGATTATTCAGAATTAATGGTTCCCGGCCATATAGCCAATACTGCCAATTTGAGGCTGCTCGCTAATGGAAATGTGGGTATTGGTACCCCTTCGCCGACTGAAAAGCTCTCCGTTAAGGGAAAAATTCGAGCCCAGGAAATCAAAGTTGAAACATCCGGCTGGGCAGATTTTGTATTTGCCAAAGACTACAAACTCCCTTCATTACAAGCTACTGAACAACACATTCTCGCAAACGGTCATTTGCCGGGCATTCCTTCGGCTGCAGAAGTAGCAAAGGATGGAATTGAGCTTGGTGAGATGAATAAAAAGCTGCTGCAGAAGATTGAGGAGCTGACACTGTATTTGATTGACAAAGAGAAAGATATACAAAATTTGAAAAGTATGGTAAAGGATCAGGGAAATAGAATTGACCAAGTTATAAACGAATTAAAGAAAAATAAATAGTATGAAAAAGACTTTTTTTAGCGGCTTATTGTTCATGTGTTATTTGTTTGGTTATGGCCAGTCAACATATGTAGTGACGAATGATACCAGAGCAACTAATGATGCCCCTGCGGCCTTTAAAAGCAAATTTAGTGTTGATTTTAAAGAGAGTACGGTAATTGGGGCTCCTGGTGGAACACCTTATACAACTTTATTGACGGTTGCTCCATGGAGTGACTACAGCGGAGGTAAAAACCATCAGCTGGCATTTAATGACGATGGTCTTTTTTATCGTGTTGGGTCACATACCTCTTCTACATGGGAGGCGTGGAGAAGGATAGTGACGCCAGATGCAAATGGTAATGTCGGAATAGGTACAACAACACCAACTGATAAACTCTCTGTAAACGGGAGAATTCGTGCTAAAGAAATAAAAATAGAGAGCGCCAACTGGCCGGATTTTGTATTTGCCAAAGACTACAAACTTCCTTCATTACAGCAAACAGAACAACACATTCTTGCTAATGGTCATTTGCCGGGAATTCCTTCCGCTGCGGAAGTGGCAAAAGACGGCATCGAACTAGGCGATATGAACAAGAAGCTGCTTCAAAAGATTGAGGAACTGACGCTGTATCTGATCGAGATAAAGAAGGAGAATGAGAAACAAGGTGAGCAAATAAAATCACTTAGCGACTCTAATAAACAATTGTTTACTGAACTCAAAGAAATTAAAACCAAACCATAATAACATGAGACAACTAATTATTATTGTAGCCCTCTTTGGGTGTTATTTTTCCGCATTTGCCCAGACAAACAGCTTTCCACCAACAGGTGGTGTTGGTATTGGTACCACAAGCCCTCTTGAAGCTTTGGATGTCAGAGGCAATGCCTTTATCTCTGGAAAAATCATGTCATTAATATCTGGTCCAGATATCGGTGGCCATTTAGAACTCCGTAATCCTGCGAAAACGGCTAATGGAGCCGCTAGTAACTGGACAATTTTCAATATGGGAGGCACTTATGGCAACAGTCTGCAGTTTTGGGCCTATGACAATTTAGGCTGTGCTTCCGGTGGGATGTGCACGAACCGCTTCACGATTATGGATAATGGGAATGTTGGTGTTGGAACTGCCACCCCAACTGATAAACTCTCTGTAAAAGGTAAGATCAGAGCCCAGGAAATCAAAGTAGAGACCAATGGTTGGGCTGACTTTGTATTTGCCAAAGACTACAAACTCCCTTCACTACAAGCTACAGAACAACACATTCTTGCTAATGGTCATTTGCCGGGCATCCCTTCCGCTGCGGAAGTGGCAAAAGACGGTATCGAACTCGGAGAGATGAACAAGAAGTTGCTTCAAAAGATTGAGGAACTGACGCTGTATCTGATCAGCAATACAAAACAGCTGGACAGTGCTGTAAAGAAAATCGGAAAGCTGGAAGCTGAAACGGAAAAAATTAAAACCAAACCATAACATTATGAAAAAATTAACAATTACAGTAGCTTTTTTAGTCTTCTATTTATCCTCATTTGCACAGACAAATACATTTCCGGCAACGGGAAGTGTAGGTGTTGGCACTGTATCGCCCCAATACAAACTACAAGTATCAGGCGATCATAGCAATACCAAAATGAATCTACATTTTGACAATGCTAACGCCAGTTTAGATGCAAACTTGACGCTTTGGGCAAGTGAACCAGGATGGACTTATACCGGAACTGGTATAGGTAACAATGTACAAAATACCGGCGGGATCGTGAGAATAAATCCACTTAGAGGGGGGTCTTATTTAAGAATGCTTGACCAAGAACTAATGTTTAATGTAGTAAAAACTGACGGCACTGATATTCTTGCTATGGCCATTGGTTCAACAGGAAATGTCGGCGTGGGAACCACAACCCCCACAGAAAAACTTTCTGTAAAAGGCAAGATCAGGGCTCAGGAGATTAAAGTGGAAACCGCTGGCTGGGCAGATTTTGTATTTGCCAAAGACTACAAACTTCCTTCACTTCAAGCTACAGAACAACACATTCTTGCTAATGGTCATTTGCCTGGAATTCCATCTGCTGCGGAAGTAGCGAAAGACGGTATTGAACTCGGTGAGATGAACAAGAAGCTGCTTCAAAAGATTGAGGAACTGACGCTGTATCTGATCGAAATAAAGAAGGAGAATGAAAAACAACAGAAAGAAATAGATAACCTAAAACATAAATAACGCTTAATATGGGAAAGCATTTCAAATTTTCAAATGTCCGCGGTTTAGGGATTGCGGGATTTATATTAACTGTGCTGACATTAAATGCCAGCGGCCAGGCCACTTTTAACAAGAAAGCAGGCGGACCGATTGGCGAGGGTCCTAAAACCGGAAATTTTAGCGGGGCTTATAGTCTGGGCACAGTAGATAAAAGTACAGGCACGTTAAATGTCAACCTGCCTTTGTACGAGATCAAAGTTCATGACATCTCCATTCCGATTTCGATCAGTTACAGCGCACTCGGACTCAAGGTGGGGCAGGAGGCAGGTGCGCCGGGCATGGGCTGGGAGCTCAACGCGGGAGGTAAAATCAATAAACAGGTAAATGGGATAGATGACGAGGAAACCTGGTCGCCAAGCGTAAAATCAACCAGTCCGATCAACCTCGATCCGGATAACAATTCGAATCACAGAGATGCCTTAACCGCTGTGATGAACGGTCAATCGGATTACGCCTATGATATTTTTAGCTACACGGTGCCCTCAGGTAGCGGCCGCTTTTCGGTACAAGGGCAAACCTTTCCATATGATCCTACCTTCAAGTATGATTCAGGCAACAGAAGGATCACGACCGGGAACGGGTTGGTGCATCATTTTTCTAACGGTAACAAACTTATTGTCAGTAAAAGGAAGTTTTACAAGCAGAAATACAGCGGAAGTGCCGATTTGGAATATGTTCCTGGTGGAATCTGGGAGTCAAAGACCTATACCTCTGACTATAACCTGGATATGATCACTTCTCCAAAAACAAAGGATACGGTAAAGTTTGTCTATGAACAGTTTGATGCGGTGAATCCCTATGGCGGACTTCCCGGAAAGACGAGAGTTACTTCCATAGAGACCCTGCCTTTTGACAGGGACATGACGTTTAATACTGCCAATCAACTGGTTGATGTGAACGGTAATTATTTCTTTATCGGGGAGCCATCTCTGGCAGAAACGAAGACAGAAATAAACAAACATGTCAGGCTAAAAGAGATTACCTACGCCACGGGTAAAGTCGAATTCAAGTATAACACGGAGAACGTGCTGAGCCGTGATGTGCTCAGCGAGGTGAATGTTTTTAGAAAGGTCAATGGTGTTTATACCCGTTTTAAATATTATCAGTTTGTAATCGATCCGGATAAGCGGTATGGTCATTACCTGACCCAGGTAAACATCTTTAATGCTGCCGGGGTAAAATCCGGACATTTCAAGTTTGATTATTTTAGTGAGAACCTGGTTCCTGAACTTTCGGGTAAACTGCCCATCGACCCGACAAGCAATAGTAAGGCAAAGGACAGATGGGGTTTTTTTAACGGGCATATTGAAAATAAAACGCTCCTGGAGTATCCGGACAGTTTAATCAGTCTCCGGGACCTGCCTCATTTGATCATCAGCCGCAGACCCTATGGCGGATCAACACCAGGCAGTTTTGACGCCACGAGGACGGAGACCAAACTGTTTTATGATTCCCTGTCAGGCCTCGGGACAGTGAATGTGAGCTGGGCCAACCGCTCTACAGATTCTTTGAGGATGATTTGGGGCACACTTAGAAAAATTACTGCCCCGACCGGGGAAGTGGCAGAATATGCGTATGAACTGCATAGGTACAGGGTATTGGGTACGAATTCATCCAACCAGAACTATTATAAAGTTTACAGAGGTGGCGGACTGCGGGTTAAGTCTGTTCTTCTGCGGGACGGGAGCATGTTTTCCGGACAACAATTCTCAAAAAAGGTTTATACCTACGGGTCGGCTACTTTCAGTAGTCCGCATACCAATGCAGAATCGGGCTGGGGCTTTGTGACAACCCCGGGCGTGATATCGAGTTCTGAATGTACCTATATTCTGGACGGAAATACCCCAACCACCAGAGAAAATTTGCAGGTGTCTTCGCACCCCCTCAATGACCTGGTTATCCACAGTGGCAGTTATGCTTATTATCCATCTGTAACCGAGAGTACCTATAGTGGGATGTCTTTAAAAAACCAGACCGTTTATTATTATATGTTCGGCTCGGCCACCGGTGGCGGCTGGAACTATCCGCTTCCAAACAGCACCTCTGATTTTAACTTTCCTGAGTTCAATGCCAATGTTGGAGTCAAAAGGGATGAGGGACTGGGCCAACTGGCGATGGTGGTAGATTACAACTCCAGCAGGACAAGCGGCTCAAAGGCCAGGTCTACAGTCTTTAATTATGTCAATTACAATGCCCCTGGTACCGTACCCAAGGCATACAACGTATTTGGTGGCGTAAAGGGTACACGTAAAGGGGCATTTACCTCGTCCTTCGGAGGCTGTAATATTGTGGAAGATCCGGCATATCCCGGACTGTTTAAGTTTGCCTGCCTGCAACTGGGCACGATAGCCAATATGGACCCATTGGGTTATAAAGAGAATTCGATCGAAACCCAGAATAATTATTATGCCGGCAAATATCAGCAGGACCTAATCGAACTTTCCACCCTCTCCAATACGATGAAACTGGTGAGTACGACTACCACAACCTGGAATACGGTCTACGTTGATTCTGTAACAAACGTTACTAAAACGGAATACAACAACAGCAAGCACATGCTGCCGACAATGGTCACCAATTTTAGTTCCCAGGGTGATACAACCGCTACACGAATTAAATATCCGCTGGATTTTCTGGACAACACAGTGCCTGGAGTTGCATTGATGCGGGGCGCAAATATCCAGACAGATCCTGTTGAACAATTGTCGTTGGTGAAAAAGAACGGCGTCTTCCAAATCACGGGAGGTGTACTGAATACCATGAAATCCGAGAACGGATTGATCGTAAGTGACAAGATTTATGGTTTCAACACTGGCGGTAAACTGGTTCCGGTCAGTAATGATACAGAGATCGATCTCCGTTATAAACAGGAAGCCCAATATGAAGTGTATGACAACATGGGAAACCTGTGTGTGTATTCAAATCTGAAAGGACCCAAGACAGCTATGGTCTGGGGATATGGAGGCCAATACCCAATTGCTGAAGTGGTCAATGTATCAAATACCTACGACTTTGCCTTCACCAATTTTGAAGGAAATGACAAGAGTTACTGGAACTATTCAGGCACACCGGTATCGGATGCGAGTTCCCCATCGGGAGACCGCGTTTATCCGCTGAGCAGCGGGGCTATCACCAAGCAATACTATGTGGGCGGCAAGAAATACATCATTGGTTATTGGTATAAAAAAGGATCTGTGGTCAGCGTGAGTGGTGGAACAGTAGGCGCAGAGGTGATTAAAAATACAAAAGGCGACTGGGTATTTGTAGAGAGAACCCTCACTGCGTCCACTCCAATTACCATTTCAGGTACCGGAACCATAGACGAGCTGCGCTTCCATCCGGCAGATGCCATGATGCGCACGTTCAACTACATACCTGGCCTTGGTATATCCAATGCACTGGATGCAAGGGGCGTATCTGCCGCCTATGAATATGACAATGAACAGCGTGTAAAAGCCGTAAAAGACCAAAACGGGAATATTGTAAAAGCCTATGATTACAATATTGGCAGGTCATACAGGGAATAATAAACAGGAACAGATCTCAAAATAATATCAGATGAAAAAGCTTATTCTTATACTATTGGTGCTGGTTTCAGCTTTGCCGAAATTGGCAACGGCACAAAAGGAAGTTGTTCTCGAAACCTATAACAACCAGAAGGAGACCGTTGCCTCGGGCAGCATTACCTTAAAGCCAGGGTTTGTTGTGCAGGCCGGTGCTAACTTCAACGCCTATATCAGCAATCCCGCAGGTGCGGTCCAGAACAATTATTACGTCCGTAGAGACCATAATTACGTCATCACCCACTTGGTGAAACAGGCCGGTATTACCAACCCCTCCGATTCGACCAACCTGAACGTTCATGTCAACACCACGATTGAATATGTGGACGGCATGGGGAGAACAGCAGGCACTGTTGCGGTAAAGGCCAGTCCCTCGCTGAACAGCATTTTGCAATACCGGACTTATGACGATATGGGCATAGAGCGGACCAAATACCTGCCCTATGCAGAGGCTGGTCAGCTGGGACAGGTACTTCCCACAGCGTTTGGAACGACCGGTTTTTACGCGTCGGCACCAAATGTGGCACATACTGCCTACCCGCTTTCCGAAACCAAGTTTGAAAACAGCCCGTTGAACCGCGTGCTTGAGCAGGGAGCGCCTGGAGACGCCTGGCAGCTGTCTACTTCGACCAGTCCCAACAAAGGGCATGTCATCAAATGGACTTATGACAGTCAGCATGCACCGGAAGCCTTATATAAAGTGCTGATCAATAACACCACAGGGGTACGTACCCTGAGCCGTGCGGGAAATAACGCGGTTTATCCGCAGAATGCAATTGAGCGGACGGTGGTGATGGATGAGAACAATACAACAGGCACACTGCATGGCTCTGTGCTGGAATGTAAAGACCGTGACGGGAGGCTAATTGTCAAACGCCAGTACAATAAAAAGGGAACACTTACAGAAGTGCTGTCCACTTACTATGTGTATGATGACTTCGGCAACCTGTGCTTTGTGTTGCCGCCTGCTGCTAAGCCCGATACCACTTTAGCGATTACTCAGGTAACCCTGGACAACTTCTGCTACCAATATAAGTACGACGACCGGCAGAGAATGATCGGCAAGAAGATTCCGGGCAAGGGCTGGGAAAATTTTATTTACAATGCGATGGACCAATTGGTGTATCATCAGGACAGTACTCAGTTTACTTATTCTGATCCCAACCTGCCGTCCAGCAACCCTTATCACAGCTTTACCAAGTACGATGCTTTGGGTAGGGTAATCTTGTCGGGTATAGAGCGCAACAGGGTCTGGAACCAGAAGCAGATCCAGGATGCGATGGCAATATACCCTTACCAGTGGGAGAAGAGATCTGACAGTACAGGCAACATGCATGGGTATAGCAAACTGAGCATGCCTTACAATGATGCTGACATGCAGGTGCAGGTGGTGAATTATTATGATGATTATAGTATCCCAGGCCTTCCCAATGACCAGAGCGCGGCCTATACTAAAATGACCAGGGGCTTGCTGACGGCTACTAAAACACTGGTTTTAGGAACGGCAAGTACTTACCTGTGGACAATCAACTACTATGATGATGAAGGCAGAGTAGTGAAAGTCTGGAAGCAGCACTATAAAGGAGGTATCCTTGCCGCCAACAACTACGATGAGATCAGCAATACCTACAACTTTGCTGGGGAACTGAAAGAGAGCGTCAGGAAACATTATGTGTTGGGCGCAGAGAGCCTGTATGTGAAAAACAAATTTGAGTACGATGCCCAGGGCCGCAAAACGGATACCTATCAAACTACGGGCAGCAACAGCAGCACGACGGCCAATACCCCTGTACTTCTTTCCAGGAATGAGTACAATGAAATCGGGCAGCTGATTAAAAAGAGGCTGCATGGCACAGGATCACCTTTGAGCTTTGCTAAAGATGTGAGTTATACCTACAATGAACGGGGCTGGATGAAAACGATCAATGCCCCTTCGCTGTTCAGTGATACGCTGACTTACAATGAGCCGGTGAGTGGTGTTGTTCCGCAATACAACGGCAACATCAGTCGCCAAGTCTGGGGTCTCGGCAAGTATTATGTGTATAAGTATGACCCCCTGAACCGATTGACTTCGGCCATTGGAGGTACGGGCAATAATGAAGAGCTGAGTTATGACCTGATGGGCAACATTACAGATTTACGCCGTAAGCAAAACAGTTTGTTGATAGATCAGTTAAAATACACCTATGCCGGCAACAGGCTGACTTCTGTTCTGGATACTAACAGCAACAGTTCAGCTGAATTTCAGCTGCCGGGCACGACGGCTTACAGTTATGACATCGACGGGCGGATGACGGCAAGGACAAATGCGGGGAGTACCGGTAACAACCTGACCGGGATTGTTTACAACAACCTGAACCTGCCTAAAACGCTGACTTATGATGCTAAAACGATAGATTACGTGTACGATGCCATGGGTAATAAGTTGCGTAAAACGTTTGGCACGGCTGTAAAGAATGATTATATTGGTGGTATCCATTACGAAAATGATGTTTTTGCATTTGCGCAAACAGGCGAAGGAAGGGTCGTGAAGACGGGTTCGGGAACGGATCCGGTTTATTCTTACGAATATACGATTAGCGATCACCTGGGTAATGGACGTGTGTACTTTGATATATTTGGTGGTGTAGCCAGGAAGATCCAGGAAACGGATTATTATGCGTTTGGGTTGACAATAAATATAAATCCTATTCCTGCTATGCAGAATAAATACCAGTACAATGGTAAGGAGAAGCAGGATCAGGAGAAGCTGTTTGATTATGGAGCGAGGTTCTATGATCCGGTAATTGGAAGGTGGGATAAGCCAGATGCTATGGCTGAGAAGTATTATTCTTTTTCGCTTTATAATTATGTACTCAATAATCCATTAATTTATACTGATCCTACAGGTGATACAGTAAGAGTTTATACTGAAACATCAGGTGGAGGTCATGCTTGGATAAGTGTTGGAGAAGGAAAGGACATGACGATTTATACCTTCGGTAGATATGCTGGTACTAATCCTGAATGGCACGGGATAAATACGTTTTCCAATGGAACTGGAGTAATGCTGAAACTGGAAGGTACTGATGCGGAAAAATACAATCAAGAGAAATTTAAATCAACTGGGGCGACAATATTTAATGTTCTAGACGTTAGTGACGAAGCAGTAGGAAAAATTATGGACAAAAAATTTGCCTCTTCAAGTAAGCGCCCCACTAAGGGGGATTATAAGGATGACCCTAGGGCACGCGTTTTGGATGAATACAAGTTGTTGAGTAACAACTGTACAACCACGGTAAGTGACGTATTAAATCAATCTGGATCAAAAGCACTGGAAAAATTGCCGGGCAGTAAAAGATACGGAGGAGGAAAAGAGAAATTTGTCGTCCCATTATTCTTGGAAGGTCATCTTGACTCTCAAGGTAACACAGGCAATCGCTCAGTGAGCAAGAAAAAAGAAGTTGAACCAAAAAAAGAAAAATAAAATAATATCGATGAAATTAATCTATAAATTTTGGCTTATAATCAGTGTTTTATTGCTAATAGCAATTGCTTTGCAATTGCTTGATACTTATGTTTCTCTTAAATATGAAGTTGAAGAACCTAAGGCAATGGGAAAACTCGGTCAAGCTTTAAATGACAAAGAAAGCTATTTGAAAACTACAATTTTTTATTTATGGGTAAGCGTTGGGTATCTTTCAATAAATCTTGTATTATTGGCCAAATCAATTTTCGTTAACGTGCGTATATCTGACAAATCTTCCCTCTATTGAACGACAAGTAGTGATTAATATACTCAACACATGATTAATAATAAATCAATGGTATGTAATTATTTTATATCTTGATAGGAGTAGGTAAAATTCATAGCTCGGCATCGCCGAGCTATGAATTTTTATCAAAAACTTGCCCCATGCCCGATGAGCATTGCGGTTTCCCAAAGCGGTATTGCGAACAAGTACCAGTACAATGGTAAGGAGAAGCAGGATCAGGAGAAGCTGTTTGATTATGGCGCGAGGTTCTATGATCCGGTAATAGGAAGGTGGAATGTGATTGATCCGTTGGCGGAAATGGATAGAAAAACAAGTCCTTACACTTACGTCTTTAATAACCCATTGCGATTCATTGATCCTACCGGGATGAAGGGTGCGTCAACCCATACGGATATGTCGGGGAATGTATTAGCCATTTACAATGATGGAGATTTAGGTGTTTATAAACATAAGAATGCGGAGAATAAAAAAAGTATTGATGACTCAAGAAAGAAAACTGCTAAGACTTCTGGGGGTGGAGAAAAAATGGGAGAAACGGAATTTTGGGATGAATTTATGACGATTGATAAGGATAGACACGCAGAAGGAAAAATACATTTTGGTGAGTCGTGGGATAAAACTATCGATACGTATAATGATATGGCAGCGGGATAAGATCTTTCTTTGACCGCAGAGCAATCAAGAAATCATAGACGTTTTGATATAAAAGAGGCAGATTTTCTAGCGCCTGATGGAGTAATGACAGGTAAATTGTTAGATGGTAAATATGCTTCTGCTAGGTCGGCTGGTAATTATTTAGCGGGTTTGAATGGACGTACGGGTACATTTCAAGGGCAACATATCAATCGTGATACTTATATGAAACTTGCTGGCGCACTTAACCAACAAAAATTCTCATCTTTTAATGCTTTTAGGATAGTCACCTTCGGTACAGCATTTGGCTCTGCGCCTTATTATGGTGAGGATGAGTATTCTGGTAGAATGATTTTAAATGGTTGGGGCTCTAATCGTAAGTAAATGAAGAAGCTATCTTTAATTTTATTTTTAACAGGGATAGTGACAGGTATCTGTGGTATATTTGGGTTATTTAGCCTAGTACCTAACCTTCAGGCTCCCATATTTTCAAAGCAAGAACTTTCTTTTGCTAACTATGCGGATACGCTATATATAAAAAAAAGGAATGTGGGAAATGAGGCTACTGTTGTAATATCAACCTCCTACGATTCTGAATTTGACCCTGACACTTCCTCTGAATTTGTTTACGATGTAAGTAGCACCCCCTTCTTTTATAAACAAACGTCTGATTCACTCATAATCTACACCGGAAGATCATCTGGTTTCCCTTCTGATTTTAAATCTAAAGTAAAAATACTACAAATAGAACTGAGTAATCCCGAAATGATGAATTTGGTCAGCAACAATCATTTTAAGGAAATAGGTATAAGCAAAATTGATTAGATCTATAGGTCTTTAACAACAAAGTCTAACAACGTTGTTGGGCTTTGTTGTTTAATGCGAATAAGTCTTGCCTGTTTTGGTACCGCGGATAATTGCATTAGTTAGGAACAGGAGTTTATCTTTAAATGTCATTTGGATGTATCATGAAAAGAACAATAAGATAAAGTTTTCAGAAGCGGAATTATTTTTGTCGCTACAATTTTTCAAAGTACAAAAAAATACTACCAGTATAGGAATAGGTTATTACGAGCCCCCATTACTAAGGTGCACCTCTCAAAATAGTAAATATTGATGAATCTTCTTATCAAAAATGCGGATCTCAATCTCAACTGGGGATTATCAGCAAAAATCGACTGACATAAGTGATCATTATAAAGAAGTTACACTTGATGAAAAGGCCTACAGAACAATATTACTATAAAGAATTTAATGACACCAGTAGCAAAAAAGGAATAGGATATGGATAGAAATAAATTATATGTTTTCTCCCTGGTCCTGGCATTTATAACTATTTGGATTTTAATGGTTAAAGCTAAGTATGCCGAATATGATTCGAATTATGGCTATGCTATTTATGCATTGCTTGTATCTTTCGGACTCACTTTCTTTTTATTGATTTTATGGTTTAAGATGAGGCAGTTAATAAAAAATAATAGTATGATTACAATATTTTTCCTATTAACATCTTCGCCTTTGTCCATCTATTTTTGCGTATACCTCTATGGGATTTTTGTTGGGCAGTATTTTAAACTGTAAATGATAGCTTTCGGCCGTCAAAAGCCTTAAGCACCGTGTCCATTCCTAAAAAAGCTATACACAATATCAGTGTATGGAAACAAAAGAAACA
>JAZKCT010000075.1:0-14379 GCA_040387995.1 Bacteroidota bacterium
GGAAAGTGTGTATACCTCAAAAGGGTATCGAGAGTTCGAATCTCTCACTCTCCGCCAAAACCCGCAAGTACCAAGTACTTGCGGGTTTTTATTGGAACAATCGCCAAGTTGGTCCACATCAAGCTGTCGGTTAAATTGTCTGAAGCATAACTGTCCCTTATTAAAGCGTAAAAGCTGATCTTTTTCTAAAAAACTACCATTTCTATAGATTTAATTGTTTTTAATAAAAAAGTACTATATTTGTCCCAATAATAACTGTTTAAAACCAGTGAACAAATGAGAACAGACTTACATCTTATTAAAATTGACAGGACGAAACGCATAGAAGGAGTGAGCTTCCGTGTAGATTGTTGTTGTCGCTGCTGATTTTGTCCGCAGTAATAACCACGTGGTGCTAAGGCTCTAAACCCCATTATCCAATTTATACAACCAGAATAGCTTATAAATACAGCTACATGGATGGGTACACAGTTTTTTGCCGGCGCAAAAACGAGTAAAATAAATTAAACGAACGTGCAGGCAGCAGTAAGGACTGCACATAATCAAAAAACCACATTATTTTAAAATCATGAAAAAAAGTTTACTTATCTTCTTTTTATCTGTGCTTTCGGCAAGTTTTGCTTTTGCCCAAAGAACCGTTACAGGTGTTATAAAGGGGGCCAATGGTGCTCCGGTACCAAACGCAACGGTATTAATCAGGGGCACTAAGATTTCTGTAAGTGCAGACGATAAAGGTGCATTCAGCATCAGTACAAAACAAGAAACCCCATTTTATCTTCAGGTGAGCTCAGTTGGCTATAAACCACAGGATTTCCAGGTTCTAAAATTTCAGGACACCCCTTTAGAATTTACCCTGGTTGAAAACGCCGATCTTGATGAGATCGTTGTAACGTCAAGAAGACGTTCAGAGGTTTTACAGGATGTGCCAATTGCGATTACTGTAATTGGCGGTCAGGCTGCAGAAAATGCAGGTGCTTTCAACGTTAACCGTTTAAAAGAACTGGTTCCTTCTGTACAACTATATGCTTCAAACGCACGTAATACGACTTTGAACATCAGGGGTCTAGGCTCAACTTTCGGCTTGACCAATGATGGTATCGATCCGGGAGTAGGCTTTTATGTAGATGGTGTTTACCAGGCACGCCCTGCAGCTACTTCTACAGATTTCCTTGACATTGAGCGAATAGAAGTGCTCCGTGGTCCCCAAGGTACTCTGTTTGGTAAAAACACAACAGCGGGTGCATTTAACATCACCACAACAAAACCAACGTTGACACCATCTGCAAAAGCTGAATTTAGTGTCGGTAATTATAATTTTATCCAGGCAAAAGCTTCAGTTTCCGGAGCCGTAGCAAAGAATCTTGCTGCAAAATTGTCCTTATCGGGCACGCAGAGAGATGGTACGATCTATAATGTTACCGAACAACGCAAATACAGCGGTCAAAACAACCTTGGTTTAAAAGGCCAGTTATACTACACACCTTCAGAGCAAATCCAAGTATTATTGAGCGGTGACGTGAGTTTCCAACATCCCGCGGGTTATCCCTTGGTAGTCGCAGGTGTAACCACAACAGAAAGAAGTGCTTTCCGTCAGTATGAAACTATTATTACTGCTTTGGGTTATCAACAACCTAAAATCAATCCTTTTAAGAGAGAAATCTATACAAACACCCCATGGAAGCAAAATCAGTCAATCGGCGGAGTATCTGCAAACGTAGACTATAAAATCGGTAGTGGAACATTGACTTCTACTACGGCTTGGAGATTCTGGAACTGGGATCCGACCAATGATAGGGATTTTACGGAATTTTCTGCTTTGACCAAATCGCAGGGTAACTCCCGTCATGATCAATACTCTCAGGAGTTCAGGTATGCAGGTAACATCAATGAGAAAATAAGTGGTGTAATCGGTGTATTTGCACTTGCCCAAAACCTTAAAGGTTTGTCCCAGACAGAAGAAGTAGGTAAAGATCAATGGAGATTTGTACAAACCAATACCTCTGCTGAACAGACACGTTATAACACGCCGGGTCTATTGGATGGCTTTGGAATCACGACCAATTCAACCATCAAATCATTGAGTACTGCGATCTTTGCTCAGGCAGACTGGGAATTTGCACCGCACCTGCATGTTTTACCTGGTTTAAGGTTTACTTACGATAAAAAAGATGTAGATTATGACAGGACAACTTATGGCGGTCTGCAAACTACCGACGCTGTCTTACTTAAACTTAAAGGAGACGTTTATAAGAACCAGCAATTCAATACCAGCACCGACAATGAAAATCTGTCAGGTAACATTACGGTATCTTATCGACCAACAACGAAAATCAATGTGTACGGAACTTTCTCGACCGCTTACAAACCAGTTGGTGTAAACGTAGGTGGTTTGCCAACTACTACTACCGGAGAGGCAGACTTAACGCTTGCTGTAGTGAAACCAGAATATGTTCAACATTATGAATTGGGTGCAAAAACAAAACCAATAAAAGGTGCGATCTTAAACATTACTGCTTTCCAAACAGACATCAAAGATTACCAGACCAACGTACAGTCACCTCAATTGGGTGTGAACAGGGGTTATTTGGCAAATGCTGAAAAAGTTATTGTTAAAGGACTTGAAGTTGATGGAACCTACCAGTTGGGAAGATTCCTGAGCCTGAACGCAGCAGTAGCTTACCTAGACGGTAAATATGACAAATTCACCAATGCGCCACTTCCATTGGAAGAAACCGGACATACCGAACTTGTAAGTGGTGTTGCTACCCAGGTTGCATTTAAAGATGCTTCAGGAGGCAGATTGCCAGGGATTTCCAAATGGAATACTTCAGGAGGTTTCGAGGTAAGCATCGCTGGTAAACTGTCAACTGTAGAAGGCAGATGGTTTGTAGCCAGTGATATCAGCTATCGTTCGGAATACTCTTCTAACCCAACACCTTCGAAAGTGCTGAATGTAGATGGTTATACCTTGTTGAATGCCCGTTTCGGATTCAAAGCTGACAAATTCTCGATCTTCGGCTGGAGCAGGAATATCGGCGATACCCATTACTTCGAACAATTGCAGGCTGCAGCTGGTAACTCAGGTTTGTATGCAGGTGTACTTGGTGATCCAAGAACGTTTGGAGCTACTTTAAGATATGCTTTCTAATCTAAAAATTGTATTGAAGGATCCATAAGGATCCTGCTGACAAATAAACATGGAAACCCTGCAAGCAATAAGCCTGCAGGGTTTCCATGTTTAATGAGGTTTGTTCAACTTCGTCCAGCCAGCCAAGTTCCAATAAACCACGCGAGAATTAAGACCTGTCCCCTACGAACAAGATATGTATCAAATTTAATACGATTGGACACTGCTCCTACTTGGCATTAAAGCGCTAACGGATAGGTAATTTTCACTTTTTTTAAAATTGGCACATTTATTTCTTCCGTACTCTCAAATAATGGAAGGGCATGGAGTTGCTTCCGAATATTTAACAAAAATCTAACACATGAAAAAATTATTTATTTTAGCCTTAGGGCTTTTCATAACCGGTGCCGTGCATGCACAAAGTCCAATCAGATTGGGCGTAAAGGCTGGCCTAAACATTTCCGACATTATTAAAGGTGATGGTAACAATGATTTTGATACTAAAGTGAACCCTGGTTTTAATGCCGGTGTGACGCTAGACATTAACCTGATCAAAGGCCTGGCCTTTACTCCGGAGTTGCTGTATGCGACTAAAGGTTATAAAGGAACTGGTACTTTTGGTGAATTTACACAGACCACTCATTTTATTGATGTACCAATTTTGGCTACGATCAATTTAGGTGGCAGTGGACTGAACCTGGTAGCTGGTCCTCAGGTATCATTTTTGCTGTCTACTAAAAACAAGTTCGAAAACGGATTTGGGTCTGCAGAACAAGAAATTATTGAAGATAAGTCTGACAGGTTTAAAAAGAGCCTTGTCGGTGGTCTGATCGGTTTCAGATATGATGTGAATGACCAAATCGATATTCACGGACGTTATGCACTGGACTTTCAGAAAAATAACGAGGATGGATCAAAAGAAACTCCTGAATATAAAAACCAGGTATTTTCTGTAGGACTTGGAATAAAGTTTTAATATACCCTGAATAGTAATAATTAGCCGCCTGATCAGCGGCTTTTTTTATGCCCGGGTTTTCTGAGAACTTGAGGCATTAAAACGCAATTCTAAAAACAATCCTGGTTTCAGAGCGTTGTTTATCAAGATTAACGCTACAGCATAGTTTTAACCTAAAATTTAAAATGATGAAGAACAAACAAGATGCAAGGCATACCGGTTCAGAACAGGGAAGGCCAACTTCAGATCGTATGTTTCACAATGCTAAAGACGACAAAAAACAGACCGGAATAACCAATGGCGGTGGTCAGCGGTCCGATCAGACTTCTAATAAAGACAACCAGCGAAAGCGCGATCATCATTAACGGGCCTTATTTGTGTGAGGATAATATTCCCTATTACCTGTAAAAGGGGCGGTCTAACAGAACGCCCCTTTTTGTTTATTTCTCTTTCGCTGATTTACTTACCTTTGATCCATCAACCGACATTACCTATGACTACAAAAAAGCTATACACGATCCTGTTTCTTGTTTTTGCCGTATTTTCTGCCTCGGCGCAGAAGATGACTTACCTTCAAACACTGGAGGCACCCAACAAATGGGTCGATTCGGTATTTCGCAGGCTCAGCAAAAAAGAAAAGATCGCACAACTTTTTTTTATCAGGGCGCATACCAACTTGGGCAAGGCGTATGAAGATTCGGTAGGCATGGTGATCAAAAAAGAGCACCTTGGGGGTGTAGTTTTTTTTCAGGGCGGCCCAGGCAGACAGGCAGTGCTGACCAATCAATACCAGTCTTTTTCTCGGGTGCCTTTGCTCATCACGTCTGATGGGGAATGGGGCTTGGGTATGCGGTTGGATAGCACCATTTCGTATCCTTACCAGATGGCGCTCGGTGCGGTGCAAAACAAAAACCTGATCTACAAAATGGGCTTGGAAGTGGCAAAGGACTACAGAAGACTGGGGATGCACATGAACCTGGCTCCAGATGTGGATGTGAACAACAATCCTAAAAACCCGGTGATCAACTACCGTTCGTTCGGTGAAAATAAATACAATGTCGCCACCAAGGCTGCTGCATATCTGAAAGGCATGCAGGACGGTGGACTACTGGTCAGCATCAAACACTTTCCAGGTCATGGGGATACCGATGTAGATTCTCATTATGATCTGCCGCAATTGAAGTTTTCCAAAGCAAGGCTCGATAGTCTGGAAATTTATCCGTTCAGGGAGCTGATCCGTGAAGGTGCTGCGGGAGTAATGGTAGCGCACATGAATATTCCTGCACTTGACGCGACACCAAATATGCCATCAACTCTATCCAAACCGATCGTCACAGATATCCTAAAAGGGGAATTGGGCTTCAAGGGACTGATCATTTCTGATGCCATGGGCATGAAGGGGGTGGTTAAATACTTTAAAGACGGAGAAGCGGATGTAATGGGGCTGATCGCCGGCAACGATATTCTGGAGCTTTCTGAAAACAGCGACCGTGCCATCAAACTGGTAAAAAAAGCCATCCGTCAGGATAGACTTACGATGGACAGGATTAATGAGAGTGTCCGGAAAGTGCTGACGGCCAAGTACTGGGCGGGACTGAATGTGAAAGACACCGTCAGTGAACGGAATGTGCTGGCGGATGTAACCAGGGCAGAAAGTTATAAATTGCGCCAGGAACTGGCAGATGCATCGATGACCATGCTACGGGGAAAAGACTTTGTGAAGACCCTGTTTCCTTTTAGCAGGACACTGATCATCAGCATCGGTACACCTAATGTCACGCCTTTTCAACAGGAATTGGGTGCTTACTATAAAAACTCCATCTATTATACACTTGATAAAAATGCCGGTACGGCAGCTATCGCCAATGTCGTGAAGGATATGGGCATGTTTGATCAAGTGATTATCGGCATCCACGATACACGTACACGCCCGGGCAACGGGATGGTACTGAGCGATCCTTTAAAAAACTTCATCAGGGACATGGCACAGAAAAATGCGGTTTTTGCCTTGTTTGCCAATCCGTACAACCTGGCTGCGCTTCCGGGACTTGAAAATAGCAAGGGCCTGATCGTCGCTTATCAGAAAGAGGATTTTATGCAGCAGGCGGCAGCTTCGGTCATCAAAAATAAACTGGTGCCAAGCGGCAAACTTCCCGTTACGGTAAATGGCTTTTTCAAGTATGGGGACGGAGAAGTTCCCGTGCTTACTCTGCCGTAGCCGAGATTATTTCTTTAACTTCAGCCTATGCCTCAACAGCCTCTTAAAATACTACAAGCATCTGCGGGATCAGGTAAAACATTCAGCCTCACGGCGCATTACCTGACGCTGCTGCTGGCCGGTGAAAACAAATACCGGGAGATCCTAGCCGTTACCTTTACCAATAAGGCGACAGAAGAAATGAAGACCCGGATATTGGAAGTGCTGAAGGGCTTTGCGGAGGGTGATCCTTCCAAAGAGGTATATCGCCAGATCGTACTCCGCGCGCATCCGCAGATGGATGCAGCACAATTAAAAGTTTTATCGGACAAGATCTACCGGAAGATCCTGCACGACTACAGCCGTTTTTCGGTAAATACCATTGATGGTTTTGTTCAAAAAGTGATCAGGGGATTTGCGTTTGAATTGGGTCTTGATGCAGGATACGGTCTTGAGCTGAACTATGATAAAGTGAAACAGGACCTGGCCTTGCGGCTGGACAAAGCGCTGGATACCAATCCTGTGTTGCTGCAATGGATCATCGATCTGGCGCTGGACAGGATCAACAACAATCTGAGCTGGAACTACCGGCGGGAACTGATTGAACTAACCAATGAGATTTTTAAGGAACGGTACCAGCCCTTCGAAAATGCAATCCGGCAGTTGGAGGATTCTTCCGATCTGGACGCTTTATTTAAGGATTACAATAAAGTCACCCGCCTGGGGATAGAAACTTTTGAGTCGGGCATCAGGGATCTGGCGACAACTGGTCTGCAGATCCTGCAGGTAGAAGATGTAGATGTTTCCATGATGAAAGGAAAATCCCGGTCTCCACTGAATAACCTGGCGAAGGTAGCCGAAGGCGATCTAACTAAAGTGGCCGGACTATCCAAGCTGGTCGATCAACCTGAGGAGTGGTTTCAGAAAGGATATGCTGGCAATGCCTATGGGGAACTAAATCCTTTGTTATCTGATTTATATAGCAAATACCAGGAAGGCTTACCGGCCTACCTGCTGGCTTTGGCGTTCAATAAAAACCTATACTACCTCCGGCTCATGCAGGAGATGGCGGCCTTGCTTAGAGACTATCGCTCTGAAAGTCCTAACCTGCTGATCAGCGATGCGCAAAACCTGCTGCGGGGGATTACTGATGATGCTGACGGCAATCCGTCCTTTATCTGGGAGAAAATGGGAAACAGGTATCGCCATTTTCTGTTTGACGAGTTTCAGGACACTTCTTCCAATCAATGGGGGAGTTTCAAATCCCTGCTTACCAATGCCATGGCGACTGCTACTGGCAGGCTCACTGATCATCTTATCGTAGGAGACACCAAACAATCCATTTACCGTTGGCGCAATGGCGATTGGAACATCCTGCATCAACAGGCCAAAATTGATGTGCAGTTGCACAATGTGATTGAAGAAAGCCTGGAGGAAAACTACAGGAGCACCAAAAATATCATTGCTTTTAACAATGCATTGTACGGGAAACTTCCTGCCATGATGCAGGGCAGCCTGAATGCAGCCATTGAAGAGCAGGAAACCAGAACAATCCTGGACTGGTGGACAGAAAAAGGTTTTGATCACATCGTAACGGATGTCTATGTCCAGGCCTCGCAAAAGACTACGCCCTTTAGTCCGGACGGCGGAACCATACATTTTAATGTCCTGAAAGAAGATGAAGCTGGAAAGGCGCTGACCAAAGTTAGCTTTCGTGATGCCTCGCTTCTGAAAATGGTGGACGAAATTCAGGTCCTCTTAGATACAAAGGGTTATCAGCCGCAGGACATCTGTGTGCTGGTGCGGTCCAATTCTGAAGCGGTGGCCACTGTAGAGCAGCTAATGAGCCATGGCATTAATGTAATTTCTGGTGAGGCGCTATTGCTTAGCAATAATAGTGCGGTCAAACTCATCATCAATACTTTTTATGTACTTGGCGGACTGGCGAAAAATACGGCGCTTTATAAGGCCAATTGTTTGCGCATCTACAATCGACTTCAAGGCAAAAACAACCTGCAACCCGAACATTTCTTCCTGCTTAAGGAAAAAACACTGGCGCAACTGAGCGGACTGTTGCCAGAGGAACTTTGCCTGAACTGGCAGAGCTGGATGCAACAGCCCATTCCGGCATTGCTGGAAAAGATCATTGCGGCCTACGGACTCAATGCCCCTGAACAGGTGCAGCACCTGCCGTATCTGTTGGCCATCAGGGACCTGGCCGGGAATTTTGCCCAGCATGGGGAGAAAGGCGTTGCTTCATTTTTGAACTATTGGGATGAAGAAGGGGGAAGGAAGACGCTTCCTTCTTCAGACAATACAGATGCAGTTCAGGTGATCACCATTCATAAGTCCAAGGGTCTTGCATTCAGGGCCGTGATGTTACCTTTCTGCAACTGGGATGTGAATGGCAAGGCCAACAGCATCTTTTGGGTGCCTGCTGCTGATACGCCTTATCATCACTTGCACAGCATACCACTAAAATATGGCAAAGAATTGGGCCGGTCAACGGTAGCCAGGTCTTATTTTGAAGAACTGCTGTACAACAATATGGATGCACTGAATATGCTTTACGTGGCTACCACGCGTTCAAAGGAATATTTGTACATCAATGCTATGGGCAAAAAAACCGATACCATCAGCAATATTGGCGACTTGCTGTTCAGGGTTTTCAGCGATCAGTTGACTGATGAAAGCAATTATAGTATAGATGAGCCGGTGGCCGGACAACCCGCAAAACCTATGGATGCTGATACTATAGAACTCAGTCACTACCCCGTGTCTGACCGCCTCAGTCAAGTGTTTGACGCCTCTCTGAAACGCAGGGATATTGACTTCGTAACCGGTGAAAATGCGGGGAGAACAGGAACCATTCTGCATGAGGTATTGGCCATGGCCACTGGTCCGGAAGCAGTAGACGGAGTCTTGCAACAGCTGATGCTGGAGGGAGTGTTCAAACAGGAAGAGCTGGAATATTTGAAGCAACAGGCCCTTACGGTACTGCGGCACGAAGGCCTCCAGGAGATTCTGAACAGCAGTGACAAAATCTTGAATGAGCGGAGCATCATCGATACGGAGGGGAAAATGTACCGCCCGGATAAAGTATTGTTGAAGGGAAGTGGTGTAACGCTGATCGACTATAAGTTTACCCAACAGGAGAGCGACCGGCATGTCGAACAGGTGAACCATTACCGGGAATTGTTGCGCGCCATGGGTTATTCAGAGGTGAAGGCCTATTTGTTTTACGCCCTCAGCGGCCAGTTAAAATCAGTTTAAAGGCAGAATCATGAAAGCATTTTTAAGAGCAGTAGCGGAAGACCTGGTGACGCGTTTGGGAGGTGACCTGCAGCATACCGCTGTAGTGTTCAACAACAAACGACCTGTCGCTTACCTGCAAAACCACCTCGCACAGGTGATCGGTAAGCCTTTCTGGAGTCCGGCTTTTTACACCATCCAGGATTTTTTTGCGCTTTCTTCGAAATTGAAAGTAGCGGATGCCTTTACCCAGTTCTTTACTTTATATAAAAAGTACAATGAACTGATGGTGCAGGAGGGAGAGGCGCCGGTAGAGCCCGACCGGTTCTATCCGATTGCGCGGATCATTCTTAGCGACTTTGCACAGATAGACAATGATTTGGTAAACCCTGTTAAGTTGTTCGAACAACTGGAAGATTTTGCACTCGTTGACTATCAGTTTGATTACCTCTCAGAAGAGCAGCAGGAGTTTTTAGTCGGCTTTTGGAAATCCTATTCCGAAGGAAAACAGAAGAAACAGCAGGAACAGTTTATCCGGATGTGGCAGCGTATGCCCAAACTTTACAGGGCCTATCATGATGAACTGAAACGCAGGGAGATGACTACCATGGGCCATGTGTACCGCCTGCTTGCAGAAGGTAAGGAGGAAGTCCCTGATTTTATTGCGCCATATAGCAAATTGGTGTTCGTGGGTTTTAATGCCCTGAGCCGGTCGGAAGTACAGGTGTTTAAACGCTGGCAGGAGCAAGAAAAGGCGCTCTTTTATTTCGATACGGATAGCTACTACGTGGATGATCCGATACAGGAGGCCGGTTTGTTTATGAGGAAAAACCTGGAGCAGACGGGGCTGATCAATGCGCTTGGCGCCAGTCAGCCGCTGATCCAGTCAGCAATAAAGACGGTAAATGTCTATAAGACGCAGGGACAGACTGCACAGGCCAAGATTTTACACCATGCGCTGGAACAGGATTATCCTTTGCTCAGGGAAAAAGACAATGCAGGTAAAATTGCCTTGATCCTGGCAGATGAAAGTTTGCTGCTGCCGGTATTGCAGACGATACCAACACATTATGTCTCCGGAGACACACAACTGCCGGTAAGCCTGAATGTAACGATGGGTTATCCTTTGGTGGCTTCTTCGATTTTTGGACTTGCAGACCTGTGGCTCAGTATCCAGTCGCAGCTGATCCTGCAAAACAAGCTGACTGTCAGCTACAAGGAAGTAGAATCCTTCCTTTCGCATCCCCTAACCGGGATCAGTGAAAAAATGAGGGGCAAGATACAAGAACGCTTGCTGGCCGAGCAACTGGTGGAAGTGCCTTTAAGCCGTCTGCAGTCCCAGCGCGGACTCTTTGACCTGTTTTTCAAAAAAGTGGACAGCAGTGCCGAAGCGACCAACACCCTGCAGGCCATTTTTAAGCGCATCCTCGAGCAGCAGCTGGCCGACAAAACATTGAAACAGACGGAAGCCGACCTGCTGGTGGCTACGATAAAGGAACTTAACAGGCTACACGATGGCCTGACGACTTTCTTACCGCAATTAAGCAGCGATAAAGCCTTGTCTTTTGTCTTATCTCTCATCCAGAAGGCCATTCAGGGCATTGCAGTCCCGCTTACCGGTGAACCGCTTCAGGGGATCCAGGTCATGGGGCTGTTGGAGAGCCGGAGCCTGGATTTTGACCAGGTGTATATTCTCGGTGTCAATGAAGGACTGCTTCCCCAGACCAGTGTAGCCCCAAGTTTTATTCCTTACAGTGTCAGAAAGGCCTACGGACTACCGGTATTGGAAAATCTGGACGCGATATCCGCCTACATGTTTTACCGGTTAATGCAGCGTTCTGAAAAGGTGAGTTTGGTATACAATGCCCAGGCTGACGAGAGCAATACCGGTGAACCAACCAGATTTCTGAAACAACTGGAATACGAGAGCGGCTTTAAATTCCGTTACCTCGAACACAAGCAACACATTACCACCGAGAAAAAACAGCGCGTAGTGGTCGAGAAAAACGTGGCGGTAATGGCGGTACTCAATAAATACCTCAAAGGTGAGATCCCACTTTCCGCCTCCGCATTAACGGCCTACGTCAATTGCCCTTTACAGTTCTTTTATCGCTACATCGCCAAGATCGAAGAACCTGAAGAGGTCTCGGAAAACCTGGAAGCCAATTACATCGGGTCGATGCTGCATTATGTGTTGGAAACTTTCTACCAGCAATTGAAGTCTGCCGATCCGATGGTAACCAGCGCGCGAATCAGCGAACACCGTAAGGGAGTACCTGAACTGGCGGTAAAGGCCTTTTCTATGGTGATGTTTAAAGATGAAAAACACCGGCTGGAGCACAATGGCATGCAGAAAGTGGTGCTGGCCATTGTAGAAGAATATGCCAACCTCATCCTGGACTATGATGAACTGGAGGCACCCTTTGAAATCCTCGCCCTCGAAAAAAAGGACCGGATCAAATTCAGTTTTATGGTAAATGGCGTACCGCAACAAATTACCCTGCATGGGATTATTGACCGGATCGACCGTAAAAACGGGGTATTGCGCATTGTAGATTACAAAACCGGGAGCGACAACCTCAGGTATACCACACTGGAGGAAGTTTTTGACACCAATGGGGGCAAGCAGAACAAGGCGCTGATCCAGACCCTGTTTTACACCTATGTCTTTGAACAGGCAAATGGACACCAATCGGTCGAGCCCAATCTGTACAGCATCCGCAACATGCGTAAAGAAGGCACTTTTTTTATGGAAGGCAAGGACAAAGTCAAATTGCAGGGTGAACGACTGGAAACCGTCAAGCAGGAATTTACCGGCTTTTTGAGCGCCAAACTCTCCGAGTTGTTCGACCAAAATATTCCTTTTGTACCAACAGAAGATGAATCTGGCTTTATGTACTCCCCATATGTCACACTTTGCGGAATGTAAATTGCATTTAAAAACAATTTTATCTAAGTTTGCGGCAGTTAATATTTGAATATACAATGAGAGAGATTCAATTTAGAGAAGCTTTGCGTGAAGCCCTTAGCGAAGAAATGCGTAAAAATGAGAACGTATTTTTGATGGGTGAAGAAGTTGCACAATACAATGGTGCATATAAAGTAAGCCAGGGGATGCTTGATGAGTTTGGCGATAAGCGTGTAATTGACACTCCTATTGCCGAGTTGGGCTTTACCGGGATAGGCATCGGTGCAGCAATGAACGGACTGGTTCCAATAATTGAGTTCATGACGTTCAACTTCTCTCTTGTTGCTATCGATCAGATCATTAACGGCGCCGCAAAAATCCTTTCGATGAGTGGTGGCCAGTTCTCAGTTCCCATTGTTTTCCGCGGCCCTACAGGTAATGCAGGTCAGCTTGGTGCACAGCACTCTCAGAATTTTGAGAACTGGTACGCAAACTGTCCGGGATTGAAAGTAGTGGTTCCTTCCACGCCTTACGAAGCAAAAGGCTTGTTAAAGCAGTCTATCATTGATCCGGATCCGGTTATTTTCATGGAATCTGAGGTCATGTACGGCGATAAAGGTGAAGTTCCTGAAGATGAATATTACATACCACTGGGCAAAGCGAAAGTGGTAAAAGAAGGTACTGATGTAACTATCGTTACTTTCGGTAAGATGCTGACCCGCGTGGTAAACCCTGCGGTAGAAGAACTGACCAAAGAGGGCGTAAGCGTTGAAGTGATCGATTTGCGTACTGTACGTCCTATCGACTTTGCGACCATCATTGAGTCCGTAAAGAAAACAAATCGCCTTGTTATCGTTGAAGAAACCTGGCCATTGGCATCTATCTCTTCTGAGATCGCATTCCATGTTCAAAAGAATGCTTTTGATTATCTGGATGCACCTGTACTGCGCATTACTTGTGCAGATGTGCCGCTTCCTTATGCGCCGACCCTGATTGCTGCAAGTTTACCTAATGCAGAACGTGTGGTTAAAGCTGTAAAAGAAGTATTGTACGTAGCAAAATAACAACGTTTAGTTAAGAAAAATATAATCCCGCTGGCTGATACCCTGCGGGATTTTTTATTTATTTTTGGCGCCGTTGCCATTAAAAATCAAATAAGAATAAAATGAGTAATCACTCAATGATCATTGCTGCGGAACTCGCAGTGGCAGAAAAGCAGGTTATTGCTACCATTGAACTGCTGGATGACGGAGCTACTGTTCCATTCATTTCACGTTACCGTAAAGAGATGACAGGGAGTCTGGATGAGGTGCAGGTAGCAGCGGTCAGGGACAGATTTCAGCAACTGAGGGAACTGGATAAGCGAAGGGAAGCTATTTTAAAAGCACTTACAGCTTTGGATAAGCTTACACCAGAGTTGGAGAAAAAGATCAATGCCGCAACCAACATCGCCACGATCGAAGACATTTACCTGCCTTATAAGCCTAAGCGCAAGACCAGGGCTTCTGAGGCCCGGAAAAAAGGACTTGAGCCATTGGCACTTTCTATATTGGAGCAGGATAAAAAAGATCCCCGGTCCAGCGCGGAACAGTTTCTTAATGAAGAATTGGGGGTAAACTCTATAGAGGAGGCTTTGGCCGGTGCCAGGGACATCATTGCAGAAATGATCAATGAGCATGCTGATGCAAGGACTGCCATGCGGAAATACTTCCAGCAGCAGGCGGTTGTAAAATCAACCGTGATCAAAGGCAAAGAAGAAGAAGGGATCAAATACAAGGATTATTTTGACTGGAATGAGCCATTAAAAGCGGCTCCTTCTCACCGGATACTTGCGATACGCAGGGCAGAACACGAAGGAATCCTGAAACTGGAAACCCTGCCGGCCGAAGATGCTGCGATAGAAATATTAGAAAGACAGTTTGTCAAAGGAAATAATGGTG
>JAZKCT010000076.1:0-6923 GCA_040387995.1 Bacteroidota bacterium
TCGTGTGTAACAATCAGTAGCTTCGTTTTTGCCATCTCCATATTCGTAAATAAAAATTTATGTTAAAGAAAAGATTATCAAGGGGCAAAGGTAAGGAAAATAATCGCATTTATCAATATAATGGGCAAGATGTTTTGTTGGGAATGGATAAATAACCAACTTTACCCAAAAAATTTTATTAGCTGGTTTGGAAGTTGTAAATACGATTGCGGCGTTAAAGTCGTTGCTTGCCCCAATTAAATTGGCCGGGCAGAAAATTGCTTTAGTGCCCACAATGGGAGCCTTGCACAACGGCCACCTGTCACTGGTCGAGCTGGGTTTGCAGCATGCCGATAGGGTGGTCTGCAGCATCTTTGTAAACCCGACACAGTTTACAGACCCCAAAGACCTCGAAAAATATCCCAGACCACTGGAGCATGATCTCGAGATGCTCAGGGCTTCCGGTTGCCATGTGGTTTTCATGCCTTCTGTTAATGAAATGTACCCGCAGCCTGAGGAGTGGCATATTGACCTTGGACCTGCAGAATTTCTGCTGGAGGGTGCTTTTCGAAAAGGTCATTACCAGGGCGTTACTCAGATTGTAAAGAAACTGTTCGATGCCGTGGATCCAGATCTTGCCCTGTTTGGTCAGAAAGATTACCAGCAGGTACTTATGATCGAAAATATGGTAAAACATTTTAGCCTTCCGGTTGAGATCATGACCTGTCCGATCATCAGGGAGGAGGACGGTCTGGCCATGAGTTCGAGAAACATCCATCTGGATGACGAAGAAAGGATCCATGCGTTGGTTCTCAATAAGGCACTTGAATACGTAAGAAATCATTTTGACCAGCAAGAAATTGCAGCACTTGAAGCCAGGGCGAAAGACATGATCGATAACACTGCTGGTGTGGCATTGGATTATTTTGTAATCGCGGACGGCGAAACATTGCTGCCCCTGACTGGAAAAAATCAGACAAGGCATATTGTCGCCCTGGTAGCCGCCAAAGTCGGCCATACGCGGCTGATTGATAATATGATCCTCAACTGAGAATCGTCAACTATTTTCATTCACAAAATTGACTAACTTTGCGATATGATTATCGAGATATTAAAATCGAAGATCCACCGTGTTAAAGTAACACAGGCAGAACTGAATTACGTTGGCAGTATCACTATAGATGAAGATCTGATGGATGCGGCCCAGATTATTGCAAACGAGAAAGTGCAGATTGTGAACAACAATAATGGCGAACGCTTTGAAACCTATGTCATTAAAGGAGAGCGGGGTACGGGCACGATTTGTCTGAACGGCGCAACAGCCCGCAGGGTACAGGTCGGTGATATCCTGATCATCATGTCTTATGGCTCACTCCCAATAGAAGAAGCAAAAAAATACCATCCCATCCTTGTCTTTCCGGACGACAACAACCACTTATTGAAATAATCAGGCTCTTTTATAAAAAATACTATGCAGCCATAGTGTTCTGGTTTGGAATTGTATAAATTTGGCATAACTTATTATTCTATTTAATATTATTATGCGATTTCAACTAAGTGAAGAACAATTGATGATCCGGCAGGCTGCCAGGGATTTTGCCCGTCAGGAGCTGAAACCAGGAGTGATCGAGAGAGACGAGCACCAGAAGTTTCCTGCTGAACAGGTTAAAATGCTGGGAGAGCTTGGCTTCTTGGGAATGATGGTGTCTGAAAAATACAATGGCAGCGGCATGGATGCGGTTTCCTATGTGTTGGTCATGGAGGAGCTGTCAAAAATAGATGCCTCTGCTTCTGTCGTTGTTTCTGTAAATAACTCCCTGGTCTGTTATGGACTTGAGGCATTTGGGTCTGAATTTCAAAAAGAAAAATATTTAAAGCCACTCGCATCGGGTCAGCAAATCGGCGCCTTTTGTCTGTCTGAACCCGAAGCAGGCTCTGATGCTACTTCACAGCAGACAACGGCAGAGGACAAAGGCGAATATTATTTGTTAAATGGCACCAAAAACTGGATCACCAATGGTGGTACCGCTTCTACTTACCTGGTTATCGCGCAGACCGACAAATCCCTAAAACACAAAGGAATCAACGCTTTTATTGTTGAAAAAGGAATGGCAGGCTTTACTGTAGGCCCCAAAGAAAATAAAATGGGCATCCGTGGTTCAGATACACATTCGTTGATGTTCAATGACGTCAGAGTCCCGAAAGAAAACAGGATCGGAGAAGAGGGCTTTGGATTTAAGTTCGCCATGAAGACCCTGGAAGGAGGGCGTATCGGGATTGCTGCCCAGGCACTGGGTATCGCTGCAGGAGCTTATGAACTTGCGCTGGCTTATGCCAAAGAAAGGAAATCGTTTGGAAGGCCAATTGTTGAACATCAGGCTATCGCGTTTAAACTTGCAGACATGGCCACTCAAATTGAGGCTGCACGGATGCTGGTTTATAAAGCTGCCTGGCTTAAGGATCAGGGACTATCTTATACACTTGCAGGATCTATGGCCAAACTATATGCGTCGAAAGTAGCGATGGACGTTACAGTAGAGGCTGTCCAGATCCATGGAGGATACGGCTTTGTTAAAGAATATCATGTAGAAAGACTCATGCGTGATGCCAAGATCACCCAGATTTATGAGGGCACTTCGGAGATTCAGAAACTGGTCATTTCCAGGGAGATCATCCGATAAAGCGAAACCCAGAAAAGCGATTGTTTTAGAGGAGGCTAAATGCTGCCTTCATGGATAGGGACTGCTCTATAAATAAATGCTTTATTAATTCAGCCCAAAACAGTTAGCTACCCAAGTTATAGGCTGAAAAGGTGGCCTTATATTGGACTATAGTTGGACTATTACTGGACTATGAGATAGAGTAGGACCTGTGTCTTATCTTGACAGCAATTTTTGCAAAGGTTTCATTCTTAAACTTACCTCGTTTGTCAGGATTCTCTTGGGATCAACAAAGCTCGTGTTTAAATGAGTAATCACCAAATAGTCATGGCCCCTCACAAATAAGGTATCTGGATGAAAAACAATCGTACTGTCAGTAAGTTTGAACTGACCCGCCAAAGGCATTTCCTTGGTGTCCGGACTTAGTTCAGAAGGGGTTTGCAAAACCGAGATGAGTTCATGGAGTATGGAATCGGGATGCTGATTGTTTTTAAGCTTATTCAGGCCAGCCGGATCAATGCCCTTGAAAACAACAGCGGTACTGTCTGAGGAAAAAGAGATGGACAAGGGCTGCTTGTCGGCGACTGAGCAAGATGCGCAATGGGCCGCCAAAAGAAAAAGAAAAAGTTTGTGTAAATTTTGCTTACCCATCTTACTAAATTAAGCATTAGGGGGGACAAAGCCTAAACCTCTCGCTTTTGCATTCCGGAGTTTTTAACTAAACCATTAAGGGATTGTTCTTTTAGCATTTTTAATTTTTAAAAATAATTCTTATCTTTGCATCATTAACAGGATTAAGAGGGGGCAGGTGTCCCCTCTTTTCTGTTATCGGCTAATTTGTTATGCAAGTAGAAAAAAGAGTAAAAGAACTGGTTGAAGAAAAGATCGCTGACAGACCAGAACTGTTTTTGGTGGATATCAAGATGCTTCCAAATCAGAAGTTGATTATTCATGTGGACGGCGATGAAGGAATAAATATTCAGGACTGTGCTGCGATCAGCAGGCATGTTGGCTTTCATTTGGAGGAGGAAAATGTAATGGAAAAAGCATACAACCTGGAGGTTTCCTCGCCAGGGATTGGCGAGCCACTGAAATTGCAAAGGCAATATGTGAAGAACATCGGCCGCGACCTGAGTGTGAAGGTGGAAGGCGGTGAGCTGAAAGAAGGTAAATTGCTGGAGGTTAAGGATTCAGGCATTACCATTGAGGCCAAGGTAAAAGAAAAAGGAAAAAAGGCGGAATTGGTAGAAACCATTATCGACTTCGATAAAATAACAGAAACAAAGGTGTTAATTTCATTTAAATAAAAATGAGCAATATTAATTTAATCGATTCATTTCAGGAGTTTAAAGACTTCAAGAACATCGACCGTCCTACAGTGATTAGTGTGCTGGAAGAGGTATTTCGTAGTATGTTGCGTAAAAAATACGGTACTGACGAGAATTGCGACGTGATTGTAAATCCCGACAACGGGGATTTGGAAATCTGGCGTACCCGAAAAGTAATGGAAGACGGGTTTTCTGAAGATGATGACCTGGAGATAGAGCTGGCTGAGGTAAAACAACTGGATGCCGATATGGAAGTTGGTGACGATTACATCGAGCAGATCACGCTGGAAAGTTTTGGAAGAAGGGCTATTTTAGCAGCTCGTCAAACCTTAGTTTCCAAGGTTCTGGAGCTGGAGAAAGACGAGATTTTCAAAAAATATAAGGATAGGGTCGGAGAGATTGTAACTGGTGAAGTGTACCAGGTCTGGAAAAAAGAAACTTTGGTGCTGGATGATGAAGGCAACGAGTTAATGATGCCAAAGACTGAGCAAATTCCTGCCGATTATTTCAAAAAAGGAGATACCGTACGTGCGGTAATCCTGAAAGTGGATATGGTTAATGCAACACCTAAAATCATCATTTCAAGGATTGCTCCTGACTTCTTACAACGTTTGTTTGAGATCGAGGTTCCGGAGATCTTCGACGGACTGATCACGATTAAGAAAATTGTTCGTGAGCCAGGAGAAAGAGCGAAAGTTGCTGTAGAGTCTTATGACGACAGGATTGATCCGGTAGGTGCCTGTGTAGGTATGAAGGGATCACGTATCCATGGTATCGTTAGAGAATTGAAAAATGAGAACATTGACGTAATTAACTTTACTCAAAATGTTTCCTTATACATTACCAGGGCATTAAGTCCGGCGAAGATTACGTCGATTAAACTGGATGATGAGACCAAACATGCTTCGGTTTATCTGAAGCCTGATCAGGTTTCACTGGCGATCGGTCGTGGTGGACACAACATTAAACTGGCAGGAAAATTGACTGGCTATGAAATTGATGTATACCGCGAAGCCGGAGAAGAAGATGAAGATGTGGATATCGAAGAATTCTCGGATGAAATCGATAGCTGGATCATTGATGAGTTGAAAGCTATTGGTTGCGACACTGCTAAAAGTGTGTTAGCACTTTCGATAGATGAGCTGGTGAAACGCACGGATTTGGAAGAAGAAACCATCAAGGAAGTGATGAGTATATTGAAATCAGAATTTGAATAATGCAATTCTCGAAATATTTAAGCAGATACGCAGTAATTAAAAACTAATTGCCTTACGCATGGAATAAACGAGAATAAACGTTACTTTTGTTAGGAATTAAAGAAAAAAAGAGGAATATCAATGTCAGACGACAAACCAATAATTTTATTCAAGGCAGTTAAGGAGCTTAACGTAGGGATAGCTACGGCAGTTGAGTTCTTGGAGAAGAAAGGCTTTTCTGTTGAGAATAAACCTACTACCAAACTCTCTCGCGACATGTATAATGCGCTTTTGAAAGAGTTTCAGGGTGATAAAATCGTAAAAGAAGAAGCCAATCAGATCGTTATTGGTAAGATCCGTCGTGATGAGCCTGAGGTGACTGAGAAAGTTGCGGAAGCGCCAAGAAAAAATGTTGAGTTTGAAAGCGAAGGAATTTTAATAAAAAATTTGCAATCGCATGCTCCTCATGTAGAAAAACCTAAGGAAGAAGTTCCTGTAAAACCACCCGTTCCGGCACAGCCTGAAAGAGTGGCGGAAAAGACAGAGGAAAGCGCTTTGCCTGGGGTGAAAATCATAGGCAAGATTAACCTTGATGATCTTAATTCTAAAACAAGACCTGTAAAAAGGGAAGAAGCACCTGCAACACCGGAGGTGGCAAAAGCGCCGGTTGCTGCCGAGAGCCCTAAGCCTCAGGAAGAAGTAAAACCTACAGTTGTTGAAGCGGCTCCGGTTGAAGTTAAACCACAGGTAGTTGCCAAGCCAATTGAACAGGAAAAAGTTGCTGAAACTCCGAAGATCGTAGCTGAGCCTGTTGCATCGGAAACCCCTGCACCAGCAGTAACGATTGAGCCTGTTGCGGAAAAACCTGTTGAGACTAAGGTGGAAAAGGCTGATGATAATGAAGTAATTAAGGCCCGTTCGGTGAAGTTAACCGGTCCGAATATTATCGGTAAGATTACTTTGCCAGTTACCCCGGAACGTAAATCGCAGCCTGTTGCATCTTCTGCTGATAGTGCAGATGCAAAACGCAAGCGCAAACGCAAAAAGACGCCGGGAGGACATCCTGGTCAGCCAGGACAGGGCCAGCAGAATACTGGTGGCTACCAGGGAAATCAGGGTACAGCACAGCCGGGACAAGGCCAGCCGCAGAGACCTGCAGCGCCAGTTGGCAACCGCCCAGACTTCAGAAATAATACAAATAATACAGCCAACAGGCCTAATTTTAGGAACAATAAACCCGGAGCTCCGTCTACGGGTCCTAAAGAAGAGCCTACGGAAAAAGAAATACAAGATCAGATTAAAGCCACGCTTGCCCGTTTGAGTGGTGCTGGTAAATCTGGTAAGTTTGCCCAGCGCGCAAAGTTACGCCGACAGAAGCGTGATGACGTTGCGATGTCAGCAGATGAGCTGGCGATGGAACAGGAGCTGCAATCTAAAGTGTTGAAAGTAACGGAGTTCGTTACTGCAAATGAATTGGCCTCAATGATGGACGAGCCGGTGACTAAGATCATCGCGACGTGTATGAGTCTGGGTATGTTTGTTTCGATCAACCAACGTTTGGATGCGGAAACGCTGACCATTGTTGCGGATGAATTTGGTTATGAAATTCAATTCGTGAAGCCGGATGATGAAAGTGATGTCATTATCGAAGAGGTAGATACGGAAGAGGATTTGTTGCCAAGAGCACCAGTGGTAACCATTATGGGTCACGTCGATCACGGTAAAACTTCATTGCTGGATTATATCCGTAAAGCAAATGT
>JAZKCT010000077.1:0-36639 GCA_040387995.1 Bacteroidota bacterium
AAAATGGCCCGTTCGTCTAGGGGTGAGGACGCCAGATTTTCATTCTGGAAACAGGGGTTCGATTCCCCTACGGGCTACGAAGACCGCTTACCATGGCGGTTTTTTTATCAGCAGTGGCTGATGCAAGGATGGTGTTCCTTATAAAAACACATTATTTGAGGGGGTGGAGCCCCGAAGTTTCGGGAGTACGCTCTTCGGGCTTGAATAACTCTAAAGAGAATACACTCTTAAAAAATATATAGTGCGGGATGGAGCAGTTGGTAGCTCGTCGGGCTCATAACCCGAAGGTCATCAGTTCGAGTCTGGTCCCCGCTACCAAAAGCAGAGCATAAGCAGTAATGTGAGTCGCTTTGCTAAATATGGCCCGCTCGTCTACCGGTTAGGACGCCAGATTTTCATTCTGGAAATAGGGGTTCGATTCCCCTGCGGGCTACGACAAGGGAAAGAGGTTTTAAATCACCTTCTTTCCCTTTTTTTATACCTTCTAATTCTCTGTTAATCAGTAAGATAGCATCGATAACAACGTTGGGTTTAGGAGTTCGATAAGTTAAACCGTCAAAATGCAGTTTTTCAGGGTATAGTGAACTCACGATATGCCTTTGGCGCTTAACGTCTGCTTTAAGGTATCTTTCATCTAAATTGGTAAGGTGATCTATTACCTTATTAATTAACGTCTCAACACTAATTTTTACTAAAGGACTGGCCGAAACATTTGCAAGCTTGGCTTCTAACCTGTTAATCATATCCTCGCATTCAGCTTTGATGGTTTTGTAATCACTTGCATCTATATCGCCTTCCAATAATAGCGACCTTGCTTTACTAAGTTTTTCATTCTGTTTATTAATATCTTCGAGTAAATGCCTTTTGTCACTAAACTGGTTTTGAGTTCGATTTTTGTACACCGAGGTAATTACTGCTTTTATAAGGTCAGCACCATCTGGATTTATATTGTAGTCTTTTAATTGGCTTACAAAAGTCTCATTTGCTTCGAGCGCATTATACCTAACACCACATTCTGAAAGGCAATGGTAATAGTAGTAGTGCTTGTACTTTCCTTTTGACTTACTACCCGTTAACATTCTATGACAGGTAGGGCAATGAATCAAACCCCTAAGCGGCAACATATCTATTGAAACAATTTTAGCGGCGGTCTTTCTTTTTCTGCCGGTTAAAATATCCTGAACATCATAAAACAAGCTTTCTGAAATTAAGGGCTCATGTTGCCCATCTACGACCTTAAAATCTTCTTCTTTATGATGTGGGATCATAATTTTACCACAATAAACAGGGTTCCTTATCAACCGCCAAAAATTCATACGGGGACATTTTAAGCCCTTTTCATTCGCCATTTTACGAATCTGATCCGCTGCGTATTTGCCTTTGGCTATTTCAGTAAATACCCATTTCATTAAGCTGGCTTGTGGTTCGCGAGGTGCAATATACTTTTTGCCACCTTCAGTAATAAGATTTTTATATCCAAGTGGTGCCATTGACATCCAGCGGCCTTCTTTTTTTGCCCTCCGCATTCCATAAAATGTATTCAATGCCCTGCGATCATTTTCAACCTCGGGTGCAGCCAGGTAGAAAGCAAGCATCATTTTATTTTCAGGTATAGATAAATCTAATGGTTGCTCAACCGCTTGCGGTTCAATCCCCAATTTTCGCAGAACGCTAATCATTGCGTAGGCATCACCTGCATTCCGGCTAAACCTGTCCCATTTAGTAAATAATATTAGATTACGCTTGCCCTTAGTTCGTTTAATCTCTAAGAGAAGCTTAGTCCAAGCTGGGCGATTAAACGATTTTGCGGAATGATCTTCAAAAATTACCTTGTTTACCACAATGGAATTGATCTCGCAATATCTCAACAGCCGTTCTTCCTGGTCGCGTTGTGAATATCCTTTGTCGGCCTGTTCGTCCGTGCTTACACGGATGTATAAATCTGCTTTTTTCATTCTGTAATGTATTGATCTACAGACAAGTTAACTAAAAAATATAGTAATTCCAAGATATTTTTCGCTTCTTCGATGGTCACAATGATGCCGTTTTTAGCAAGCAATTCGACAGCAATGTCTGGCTTAATCATGGATTGATTATAATGTTCTATTTCCATAGGCAGGCTTATAAGGTGCTTAAAATCAAAAGTGCGAGGACTTGATAAGAGGCACTCCCAAGATTGGTACATAAGGGGATATATGGAAACACATCGATTAAACGATTAGCTTTGCACATTGAAACCTGAACAAATGACCGAGAAGAGGAACCAGCATTACATACCCAAATTTTATCTGCGGAAATTCTCTTACCGAGCAAATGAAAAGCAGATCGGCTTATTTAATGTTAAAACGGGATTCTTTTTTCCAACAGCTACGTTGAAACATCAAGGATCTAAAGATTTCTTTTACGGAGCAGATGGCGTTATTGAAGAAGGCTTGTCAATTATCGAAGGCAAATTGGCTGAATCTCTAAAGAAAATAATTATCGAAAGAAAAGTTCCCACTAAATTATCTAAGGAGCATATCAACCTGCTTGTTTTCGTTGGCTTAACTCACTTAAGAAATCCGGTCATCATACAAAACATGAAGGATTTGTTTAAAACGGCACAATTAAGGGCGCAGGAACTTGATCCGGAATTAGATGTGACGAAGCACTTTCCGGAAATTAGTCACGAAGATGCTATAAAGATGTCATTGTCTGGTGTGTCCGAGGTAGTTAGCTATATGGCTGATTTAGATGTTAAGTTGTTGATTAATAGAACAAAAATTCCGTTTATTACATCCGATTTTCCCGTTGTAAAATACAACCAGTATTTAGAACTGAAAAAATGGGATCATGGAAAAACCGGTTACGGAAATACAGGGCTACAGATAATTATTCCCTTGAATGATGAGCTTTCAATATTGTTATATGATGGCTTAATCTACAATGTAGGAGACAAAAAGAAAAATTATTTGGGTATAAATAAAGAGAAGGATGTCAAGAAATTAAATATGTTGCAGTTACTTAATTGCTTGGAGACGGTATATTTCAATGAAAAGATTTCCGAACCGCAAATGAAGGAGTTATCAGAAATGGCATCCAAGTTTAAAAGAGCAAATGAAATGCAATCTACTTTACATTACATATCAGACGGAAAAATACCATTTCAGCCGAAAAAGGAAAATCTAATAGTAAGCGGTAGTACAGAACTTGAAGTAGATCTTAAAATTGCAGGAATAAGCGTTCATGCTTTCGGAAAAGCTCAAAAACTATCTAACACAATGGCTCAGTTAAGGCCAGTCCCATTGCAGCTAATGAGAGAAAGAGATAGGAATAAGGCTAATTACTAATCTTTTGGCTTATCACCGTCGGGATCACAATAGTCAATATCCCTATCTTCCTCATCCCATTTATCATGGAGTTTATCCAGTGCATCCAGCATCTTTTCAGGCAGGTCACTATTGCCGCTGATCAGTTTTAAGGTGTTAAAATCGATGCCGTCAGGAAATCTGGTTTCCAGCCCACCTTTAAGTTTTTCAAATAACTCTTCTTCTGTGTAGGGCAAACCAGTTTCAGGGTTTGGAGGCAAACCAACTTGTTTTACCATTTCCACTACTTCTAAAAAATCAGCAGGGCTACCGGTAAACGTTAGCTTGGGTTTTGGAACATCATCGCCCGAGACAACAGAGGCTTCAAACTCATTATCCAAATGATCCTTTAATAGTTCCATCGCCCGGATTTTTGCAAAAGCATAATCAAAACCAGTTGAAAATGACCGGTCACTGTAAAAGAAAATGGGATCAATATCAATGGCGAGATCACGTTTTGTAAAGCGATCTTCCACATTACGGACAAAATACTTTGTGTCTAGGGTATCAAGATCTTGCATATAGTATTCATATAGATGATCATTGCGCCTGAAATAATCCTCAATCTCATCTACCTCATCAATCAAATATTCCTTATCCTCATCGGTGTGGTGGGCTGGTCGGAAAATTTCCGTGTTATAAACTTCACACACGAAAATCATCCTGCCCATTACAACGGGTTTAACATATTTGAAAAAATAGATTTCCTCAGATCGCTTTTTAAAAGGATGTTGCAGGATATAAGATTTAAGTTCATCCAGATAGAAATCAATACAGGGTACGGAAGCTTGTGCCCATTCATCCGATTTTGGATATTCTAACCGAATGTCAAGGAGTTCCCTGTCCATTCGATTAATCACATCCTGGCAATATGATTTTAGTTCTTCCATAGTATTAGTGTAGTGCTAATTTATACAATATTCTTCTAAGTACCTCGTGATTTGAATCATAATATCCGACTCCCCTTTCAATCCCAAGCTGGGATTACCCGAAAGTTTAACGCTCAATCTTTGGCAGATACAAATAATTGCCATGAGACAAAGATTAAAACCTACCCCAAAAGACACCGCTGAAAAGCTAACCCATAAACAGGAACTGCCAAAGAAAAAAATCATTCCCGAACGTAAGAAAATCCGGCAGCTTTTGCGTTCCATGCTCCCGATGGAGGAAGAGCAAAGGCAACTCAAAGAAGAACAAAACCTGTTCAGATAAATACTCCGATCCAATGATGAAATGTTTAGTAGACAATCAAGTTCTCGAAGGAATTTCCGGTAAAGCGCGCGTCTCCCGTGAGCCGAGCAAAGATGTATTTCCGTCTACGGAAACCTCTTTGCCTGCTACCGCAGGAAATGAAGGGGCTGCGGAACTTGCCCCTTCTGCGAAGATAAAAAGACCGATGTAATGCCCAGAAAAAAATCTACCGATCCCAACAAAATACTGACCCGCGTACTAAGGATTAGGTTAACTGATGCAGCATTTAAAAGGCTGGAAAAAATCAGTAAAAGCAGTGACTGCCACACCATCGGAGAAGCAGCCAGAAAAATACTGAGCAAAGAAAAGATCACCCTGTTTTATAAGGACATTACGTTAAATGCAACAATGGAAGAGCTGGCGATGATCCGTAAGGAACTGCGGGCAATCGGCATCAACATCAACCAGATCACTAAAGCGTTTCACAGCGACAAGCGGGAAAATTCGCAACTCTTTCAAGTGAGCAGGGTGATCAGGCTTTACGAAATGGTGGAGGCTAAAACAGATACAATATTGATCCTTATTAACCAATTAGCAGAAAAATGGTTGCCAAGATCATAACGGGAAAAAGTTTGAGGGGAGCACTACAATACAACGAAAATAAAGTGCTGGAAGGAAAGGCCGAGCTAATCCTTGCCAGCGGTTTTGCAGGGGACATCGATCGCATGAATTTTCATCAAAAGCTACTTCGGTTTGAAAACCTATTGACGCTTAATCCTAATGTTAAAACCAACACACTCCATATTTCCCTGAATTTCGACGCTGCTGAAAAGCTGACCGATGAAACCCTGCAAAAGATAGCCGTTATTTATATGGATAAAATTGGGTTCGGCGACCAACCTTTTATTGCCTATAGGCATAACGATGCCGGACACGACCATATTCATTTGGTAACTACAAATATCCAGGCAAACGGCAAGCGGATAGACTTGCATAACATTGGTGCCAATCAGTCGGAAAAAGCAAGAAAAGAAATAGAGGAAGAATTTAAGCTGGTCAAGGCGCAAAGCAAAATTTATAAAACCGGGCCTGCCATTAAGCCCATTGATCTTGAAAAGGCATTATATGGAAAACTGCCGACTAAACGGGCGATTAGTAACACCGTAAATGCGGTGATAAACTCATACAAATTTACTTCTGTTGCCGAACTGAATGCAGTACTAAGGTTATTTAACATTGTTGCCGACAGGGGAACAGAAGATAGCCAGATGTTCCAGAAAAAAGGATTGATCTACAGCTTGCTGGATACTAATGGAAATAAGGTTGGTGTTCCAATCAAATCAAGTTCACTTTATACAAAACCAACCCTGCCCTGGCTGGAAAAGGAATTTGTAAAACATGAAAAAAACAGGTTGCAAGACAAGCCAAAGTTGAAACTGGCGATAGATAAAGTTTTGGCAGCAAAGCCAAATAGTCAGGAGGCATTTACGATAGCGCTAAAAACCCAGGGTATCGCCGCCATTTTTAGGATCGGCGTTAATGGTCAGGCTTTCGGGATCACTTTTGTTGATCATAAAAACAAAGCGGTATTCAATGGCAGTGACTTGGGGAAATCCTATAGCGCTAAAGCGATACTAAGCTCATTTAGTCAATCGGTTAGCTTACTAAAAGCAAGCAATCCTTTACAAAAGTCAATCAATGGCAGCCGTATGTCAACTACCGCAATTGACGCAACACCTGACAAACAACAAAATATTCAGTTACCTGATACTGGCGCCAGTTTGATAAACACCTTATTAAAAGAACAATACGACCAATCAGGGCAGCCACTCCAAAAGAAGAAAAAACGAAAACTAAGAATTTAACCCCTACACTATGCAGACAGGAGAAAATATACAGGCACTGCGCAAGATCGCAGACTTTACAAGGCTACTTAGCCTGGTCATACTAACCATACACTTTTACCTATTTTGTTACGATGCTTTTCAGGGCTGGGCTTTGACAGCAGAATTAACGAATCACATCATTGAAAAGATCAGCCCGATGGCGGTATTTAAAACGGAACTGTTTTCCAAATCGGCAGCACTGTTATTACTCGTAGTTTCCCTGATCGCGGCAAAGGGAAAGAAAGATGAAAAGATCAGGAAGCAGACTATTGTGACTTATCTGATAGCAGGCCTGCTTGCCTACAGCATAAGCCATTTCTTTTTGGGGCTGCAAACAAGTCATGAAACCATAGCAATGTTATACATCGGTACGACAAGTTTTGGCTATTTGTTGATCTTGTCCGGTGGCAATTTGTTGTCACGGTTACTACAAATCAACTTAAACGGTGATACCTTTAATAAGGATAACGAAACATTCCCGCAAGAAGAACGGCTTCTAGAAAACGAGTACAGCATCAATCTCCCGACAAAGTACCAGCTAAAAGGCAAGGAAAGAAATGGTTGGATCAATATCGTTAACCCGTTTAGAAGTACGTTATTGTCGGGTTCGGCAGGTGCGGGCAAAACCTATTTTTATATCCGTCATGTGATAGATCAGCACTTAAAAAAGGGATTTTCGATGCTGGTATATGATTTCAAATACAGCGACCTAAGTACCATGACCTATAACAAGCTGCTGAAATATGCAACGAACTTTAAGGTAAAGCCCGCATTTTTCGCGATCAACTTTGATGACATTATGCACCGCTGTAACCCACTCGAACCACATGGCATGACGGATATAACAGATGCTACAGAAGCATCAAGGACGATCATGTTAGGACTAAACAAAGAATGGCTGAAAAAACAGGGTGATTTCTTTGTTGAATCTGCTATCAGTTTCGTGACGGCATTGATCTGGTATTTGCGCAAATACCAAGATGGTAAGTACTGCACATTACCACATACTGTGGAACTGATGATGGTTGATTACAAAGCATTATTTACAGTGCTGAATGAAGAGCCGGAAATACACGCATTATTAAATCCGTTTATTTCTGCCTGGGAAAAAGAAGAATGGGGGCAATTGGAAGGGCAAATAGGCAGTGCCAAAATTAGTATGGCGAGATTGGTATCTCCCAAATTGTATTATGTGTTAAGCGGCAATGATTTTACTTTGGACATCAATAACCCTGATGCGCCCAAGATCGTTTGTTTGGGTAACAATCCGCAGAAGCTGCAAACCTATGGCGCAGTACTTTCGCTGTACGTCAACCGCATTCTAAAACTGGTCAATCAGAAAGATAAATTAAAATGCAGTCTGATATTTGATGAATACCCAACGCTCGTCGCTGATCTGGTACCAACGATCACAACAGCCCGTAGCAACCTGGTAAGTTGTACGATTGGCATACAAAGCATAGAGCAGGTAAAAAAAGAATATGGCGCAGATCAGGCCAATATCATTGCCGGTATTTCCGGGAATGTGATCAGTGGGCAGGTAAGTGGTGACAGCGCCAAGAAGCTGTCAGAAACATTCGGGAAGATCGTACAGGATAAACAAAGTCTAAGCATCAACAGCAGTGATACCTCCCTAAGCAAATCCACGCAATTAGATTCTGCGATACCTGCCAGTAAGATAGCTTCGTTGTCTTCAGGGCAGTTTGTAGGTATGGTTGCAGATAATCCAGATCAAAAGATTGAACTTAAAATGTTTCATGCCGAGATTATCAACGATCATGCAGCGATCAAAATGGAGGAAGGAAAATATAAACCATTGCCAAAGATAAGGGAGGTATCAGAGGAAGATATTCAGGAAAATTACAAGCAGATCAAAGGGGATATAAAAGACTTAATAGAACGAGAGTTGACTAAACTGTTGCCTACTACTCCTAAATCTGAACAACCAGTAGCGGATACGGTTACAAAAAAGGCAGTTGATTCAGCGACTACCGAAAAAACAAAAGGTAATTCAGGTAAAAAGAAGAATATCCGAGAAAAAAAGAGCCTCTCCTTGTAAAATGGGCAGGTATAATGCCATGTGCAGAAAAATAACAATTTCTTAACGTTTAGAATACGGTATATTTCAACTAATAATCTATGGCTTTGTCAGGGAAAATTGCGAAATTGCAGTTGATAAAGTTAGAATGACGGATTATGGTAAATATTCAGATGAAGAACTAACTGCTTTTTTAAAGCGGAGGGATCATGCTGCATTTGCTGAAATCTATGATAGATATTGGCAACCCATGTTTATTTATGCCCTGAAAAGATTAAGGGATGAAGATCAAGCGGCTGACGTTATCCAAGATCTCTTTACACAAGTTTGGAACCGGGCAGACCAGCTATATATTGATACCGCTTTAAAATCCTATCTGTTTACTAGTGTCAGGAACCAAACTTTAAACATCCTCGCCAAAGACAAACGCGTTGAAGCGTACACAGAAAAATTGGCGCTTGCATTTGTGGAGGGTTTAAACACAACTGATCAGGAAGTGAGTTTCCGTGAATTTTCCGCGCTTTTAGAACAGGAGGTACGCAATTTGCCGCCAAGAATGCAGGCTGTTTATATCAAAAACAAAGAGCAGGGCTTATCTCATAAAACCATTGCTGAAGAATTGGGCATTACGGAAGACACTTCAAAAACCACATTGAACCGTGCATTGAATGAGCTAAGAACCAAGCTTAAACCCTTCCTTTCTATCCTGCTGATTTTCTTCGGATAAATTATTTCATTTTTTTTCATCTTTTGATGTTTACAACGCGAGGTTTCAATTGTCATTACTATAGACAGCGATAAAATGTTGTTTGTAAAATGACCAAAAAAGAAGCCCAGGAACTTTTGCATAAATATTTAAACGGCACCTGTACGCCGGAAGAAAAGATATTGTTTGAAAGTCTTGACAACAAATTATTCAAAGAAGAGCCTGTAATTACCGAAAGACTAGATTATGATGCGATCAAGGCATCAATCTATAAAAATCTTCCCCCACCAGATCGCAAGCCGATTTTCAAACGTTTCATTCCTTATGTTGCTGCGGCTTCAGTAGCAGTATGCATTGTTGCTGCCGGTCTGCTTTATTTTGGCAAGAATATCACACCCGTTGAACAGGGACAAGCTGCTAGCATTATTCCTGGCGGCAACAAGGCTATACTAACTTTGGCGAATGGCACTAAAATAAGTTTATCAGATGCCAAATTGGGTCAGGTTGCTGCACAGTCCGGTGTGAAAATATCTAAAACAGCAAATGGACAATTGGTCTATGATGCTTCTGCCACGACCGCTAATAAGGATAAGATTGAATACAACACAATCGAAGCTCCGGCAGGAGGTCAATGGCAACTGAAGCTACCGGATGGCTCTGTTGTATTTTTGAATGCCCTGTCCAGCATTACCTACCCTACAAGATTTGTAGGAAATGAAAGATTGGTCAAAATGCGGGGCGAGGCGTATTTTGAAATTGCGCACAACAAGACGATGCCTTTCAAGGTGAGCAGTTTGGGACAGACGGTTGAGGTTTTGGGAACTCATTTTAACGTGATGGCCTATGCTGATGAAAAAGTAATCAAGACAACTTTATTGGAGGGATCGGTAAAGATTTCTGATCACGGACAAAGCAAATTATTAAAACCGGGAGAACAGGCACAGGTCAGCGCAACCAATATCATTGTCACGACTGATGTTGATTTGGAGGATGTAATGGCCTGGAAGAATGGATATTTCAAGTTTAACGAGAGCATTCAAAGTGTCATGACAAAGGTTAGCCGATGGTACAATGTCGAAGTGATCTATGAAATGGATGCCAACACGAACCTTGCCTTCGGTGGTAAATTATCAAGGTCAAGAGATATTAAAGACCTTTTAAAAATAATGGAACGAACAGGGAAAGTACACTTTAAGATTGAGGGAAGGAGGATTACGGTGCGGGAATAATTCTACTTAAATGGTGATCCAAAAAAAACCGTCCCGGCGGGAACCGGAACGGCGATAGCTTTGGTAGCCTAATTGCAAAATTAAACTATTTATTGACCGCAGAATGCCAGAACCACTCGAAATGAAACGGCAAACTGCACCAGACAAGCTAAACAAATGTACAATTTTTACTTTAAGAAATTGATTCAGCCTCCGCGCTGTGTCCCTAAAATCCTGATGATTATGAAGTTAACCACACTTTTGCTCATCTTCTCAATTATGCAGGTAAGCGCGACGTCCTTTGCGCAAAAGGTCACGTTGAACAAGAAAAAAGCTCCTTTGATCCAGGTGATGGACGAAATAAGAGCGCAGACTGGCTATGATTTTTTTTATGATCTAAAATTGATCAAATCTGCGAAGCCTGTTACCATTAATATCAAGGATGCAACGTTATCGGAAGCTTTGGAGAAGTGCTTTGAGCAGCAGCCTTTTGTTTATGAGGTGGATGACAAAGCGGTAGTGTTGAAAGAGAAGGTGCCTTCCTTTTTGGATAAAGTTATTGACCGAATTAAAGCCGCTGAAGCTAAGGGGAAAATATTGGACGAGAATGGCTCACCGTTAGTTGGTGCATCTGTAATTGTTAAAGGTGGTGGAGGAAGTGCAACCACGAATATTAACGGAGAATTTTCAATAGCTAATGTAAAGGAAGATGCTGTTTTGCAAATTTCTTTTATTGGATATATCACTAAGGAGGTTAAGGCTAATTCGGATTTATCAGCGATTAAACTGGAAGTGAATATGGCGAAGTTGGAGGAGGTAGAAATAAACGCAGGATATTATACTGTAAAAGATCGTGAAAGAACCGGATCAATTTCTAGAGTAACAGCGGAACAAATAGAAAAGCAACCTGTTAACAATCCATTAGCTGCTTTGATTGGAAGGATGCCTGGGGTGAACATTGAACAGCAATCTGGTTTGAACGGCGGAGGATTCAAAATAGAAATCAGAGGTGTTAATAGTTTAAGACCAGAAGGCAGAGAACCATTATTTTTAGTTGATGGTGTGCCGTATCCCGCCTCACCAATGACAGCTTCCAGTTTAGGGATAGGCGGGCTAAGTCTATATGCAAGTCCGTTGAACTATCTTAGCCCTTCAGACATCGAAAGTATAGAAATTTTAAAGGACGCTGATGCAACAGCAATATATGGTTCTCGAGGATCGAATGGAGTTGTTTTAATTAAGACAAAAGGAGCAAAAATTGGGACAACATCTGTTGATATTAATATGTCTACCGGGATTTCAGAAGTGGGAAAGAAATTGAAATTTCTAAATACAGAACAGTATTTGGAGATGCGAAAAGAGGCTTTCAAAAACGATGGGGTTACAACTTATCCTACTAGTGCTTATGACATCAACGGAACGTGGGATCAGAACCATTACACCGACTGGCAAAAAGTGCTAATTGGTGGAACTGCTTATAACACGAATATTAATACTTCAATAAGCGGAGGAAATGACCAAACGCAGTTTTCATTCAGAGGAAGCTATACCAAAAATGGTACGGTAACGCCAGATGATTTTTCAGATCAAAAGGGAGCAGGGAGTCTCACGGCCAATCATACGTCAAAAAATACTAAATTCAAAGTTCATTTCTCAGTATCCTATTTGCTTGATCACAATCGCCTGCCCTTGAATGACTTAACGCAATATTTAAATCTAGCTCCAAATGCCCCCAACTTATATGATGATAAAGGCAACCTTAATTGGGCTTTGACATCAACTGGTGCAGCAACTTGGGCAAATCCTTTAGCTTCAATAAAGCAACCTTATAGTGGAAAAACAAATTCATCACTTTCTAATGCTCTATTTAACTATGAAATTTTACCAAATCTTTTTATTCGAAGTAGTTTAGGTTATACAAATTTACAATTAAAAGAAAATTTTAAATCTCCTATTAGCTCAAAACCGCCTTCAAATTTTGCAACTGGTGGCAATGGGATTGTATTTAATACAATTCAAACATGGATAATTGAACCACAAATAAATTACCGAAAAAATTTAGGCAGGGGAATATTCGATGTACTTTTGGGGAGTACTTTTCAAAAGAATCAACAGGCAACAGAAACAATTTTCGGGGCTGGGTTTACAAGTGACTTATTGTTGGATAACATAACTAGTGCTCCGATTAAAGTTGCTGAAGCAAGTTCTTCTCAATATAAATATAATTCAATCTTTGCCAGAGTAAATTATAACTACGAAAGTAAATACATTATTAATGTAACAGGCAGAAGAGATGGGAGTAGTAGATTTGGGCCTGGCAAACAGTTTGCAAACTTTGGTGCCATTGGAACATCGTGGATTTTTACAAATGAAAAAGGAGTTGCAAGAATTCTTCCTTTTCTTTCTTTTGGAAAGATCAGAGCAAGCTATGGAATAACCGGCAGTGATTTGATTCCAAATTATGGTTATTTGGAAGCTTATACAGCTTCAAATCCATATATAGATGGCAGTGGTTTGTATCCAATTAGAATCTCAAATCCAGACTATTCATGGGAAACTAATAAGAAACTGGAGGTGTCATTAGATTTAGGCTTCGTAAAGGATCGACTTCTCATTTCATCTAGTTGGTATAGAAACCGATCTTCAAATCAATTGGTCGGATATACATTGCCCGATATTACAGGGTTTCCATCTATACAATATAACTTGCCTGCTAAAGTTCAAAATTCAGGGTGGGAATTTGAAATTAACACAACGAATATTTCTAACAACAAATTTCAATGGAAAACATCTTTGAACCTCACCATCCCAAAAAATATTCTGCTAGATTATCCAAATATTCAAGGGTCAAGTTATACAAATACATATACAGTGGGAGAATCACTATTTACTCCCAGAAGATATCATTACTTGGGCGTGGATAATGAAACTGGATTATATACAGTGGAAGATAAGGATGGAAATGGAACTATAAATACGTTAGATCGGGTAGCTGCGAATAAATCTTTAACGAACCATTTTTATGGTGGATTTCAGAATAGTTTTACCTATAAGAACTTTTCAATAGATTCTTTTTTCCAATTTGTAAGTAAAACGGCGGGATATCCTGGTCTGGGTCAGCCAGGCTTGTTTAGCAATCAACTCGTCTCGGTTCTTGAGAGGTGGCAAAAAAGTGGTGACGAAACAGATATACAGAAATTTAGCCAGTCTTCGATTTCTGGTGGCGCTTCCACTAGGTACAGTCAACTGATAAACTCTGATAGATTTCTAGATGCGTCCTTTATAAGACTGAAAAATGTCTCATTGTCATGGAATACACCTGGTAAAAGGATCCGCTCGTCTAAACTAAATAGCCTAAGGATTTTTCTTATAGCTCAAAATCTTTTTACGATCACCAAATATCCAGGGGATCCTGAGGTATTAAGTATTCAGTCCTTGCCTACTTTAAGAAGTGTTTCATTGGGGCTGCAAGTAAACCTATAATTATTATCTATTAAAAATAACATGAAAAATATAAGAATTATAATGATCGGCGGATGTGCACTAATAATGTTAACATGTTCCTGTAAAAAATTTCTCTCAATTGATTCTCCATCTGATCAAATTAATACAGTTGATGTTTATTCAAATGATGAAACTGCGAGTGCGGCGATCCGGGGAATTTATTCTCAAATGATGTCCAATGGTGGATTTGCAAGTGGTAGCTCTTCCAGTGTTACTCTTCTTGCCGGAAGGTCAAGTGACGATTTTATAAACTTTACCACATCTGCCCTTAATATCCAATTCTCAGACAATAATGTAACTCCAGTAAATTCTACTTTGCGAACAGGGCTATGGCAGCAACCGTACCAATACATCTATTACTCAAATGCGGTATTAGAGAATTTAGAAAGGTCTCCCGCAGTATCATCCACGTTGAAACATCAATTGAACGGCGAAGCAAAATTTATAAGGGCTTTTTGTCACTTCTATTTAACCAATTTGTTTGGTAATGTACCACTAATATTAACAACCGACTACCGACTGAATTCAATTGCTACCGCAAATACAAAGGAAGAAATTTATGCTCAGATCATTAAAGACCTCACTGAAGCAAAAAAACTGCTTTCAGATTCATATCCCTCTTCTGAACGCATAAGAGTTAATAAAAGTGCCGCTACAGCATTTCTGGCTCGTGTGTATCTATATAATCAAGATTGGAAAAATGCTGAAACGCAAGCATCTGAAGTAATTAGTAGAACCGAGGAATATAAAATTTTAGATGATTTAAACATGGTGTTTTTAAAGACCAGCAAAGAAGCGATACTGCAATTTGCGGCACCGCTAGCACTGACAGTAAATACATTCGAAGGAGCAAGATACATTTTAGCAGGGGGTTCTCCCTCGGCAAGTAATGAAGTTGTATTGAGTAATAGTTTGTTAGACGCATTCGAACCTGGAGATAAACGGTTGAATATGTGGGTTGGCACCTTTACTAATGGGGCTACTACGCTAAAATATCCTTTAAAATATAAAATAAAGTCTGGAAATAATCCCTACAATGAATATTCGATTGTACTGAGATTAGCCGAACAATATCTTATAAGAGCTGAAGCATGCATTAATCAAAATAGAATAACTGAAGGAGTTGAGGACTTAAATGTTCTCAGGAAACGAGCTAGAGCATTGCCTACCGTAGACGTACCGAATCCTTTACCTCCAATTCCAACCAATATAAGTATCGTTGAGGCACTTTCAGCATTGGAGAAAGAAAGAAGAATCGAGTTATTTTCAGAATGGGGGCATAGATGGATGGATCTTAAAAGGACAAATAAAGCAGATATTATCCTAGCTCCATTTAAAGGTCTGAACTGGCAGGGCACCGATGTTTTATACCCAATTCCAGCTAACGAGATTTTGAATAATCCTAATCTAAATCAAAATCAGGGATATGAATAACAAGGTCATTGCTGACTTTTCAGCTTAAAGAACACATCTCGAACGAATATTGAGCATCTGTTTAATATGGAATTGTTATGGGTGGCTTATCTAGAGTAAATAATAATAGAAAATAAATCAAAAAGTATGAAACTGAAAGCAGCTATATTATCAATACATTTTGTCTTACTAGCGACAAACGCATTTAGTCAGAAAAATGAACAAACCTTAAAAAAAATAAATATTGGGGATAGAACACCAGAGTACACATTAAAGAACTTAATTAACTTCGATAAACCAAGTGTAAAATTTTCCACGCTTCGCGATAAGGTTGTCATTCTTGATTTTTGGAATTTTTATTGTACAGCTTGCATTAAATCCTGGCCAAAACTGATTGCGCTCCAGGAACAATTTAAAGATAAAATACAAATAATCCTGGTTAATACAGAAAGTAATGCCGACCAAGTCAAATCTTTTATCACCAAACAGCAAAAAATACATGGGTATAAGATGTCCCTACCTGTAGCATGCGGAGATACGAGTTTAAAGAGGTTATTCCCGCATGATTCCTATCCACATGTCGTATACATTGATACTTCAGGAATAGTTAGATACAAAACAACAAATGTAACAGCTGGTCTAATACAAGCGGTGCTGGATAATAAAAAGTTTAACATTCCTTCTGTTTCAGACGATTATGTTTCAGTAAACTGGTCTCTGCCTTTTTGCTTCGATGCTGAGTCAAGCCCAGATACGTTCAAGGTAAATTCAATACTCACATCGATTATATTCCCCTATTCACCAAAGATTAGGCCCGGTGCTGAGTTTGTAGATTCTACGCTTAATATATTAAATGGACGAACTTATGGTGTTATGTCAAATTGGCCCCTCGAATCCATGTTCAGATATTTATATGGGCGTGAATATAATTTTGTTCACCATATATTTTCAATACCTAAATCTAAATTAGTGTTCAAAAATGTCGATACAAGTAGATTAGTACGCATGGTCGAGGGGATTCCTCGTTCAGAAAACCTATACACCATCCAGTTAACAGCAAGAAACAACATTACTATTGATGGAGTTCGGCGAAAAATGATCATGGATTTGGAGCAAAATTTCTCATTGAAAACTTATTGGGAAAAACAAAAGAAGCTTTGTTTAGTAATTGCAGCAACAAATTTACCTATACCAAAATACGAGAAGGGGTTAGATTCTCTGAATATCGGCGGTAAAATCCTTGACTTTAATAACATCACTATGCTCGATCTCATTGATAGGCTAACTTATTTTACTCCCTCATTAAAAAGCTATCCGGTTGTGGACGAAACCAAATTTTACGGCAAACTTGGGAGAATAAGACTTACTAAAACGGACGTAATAAACCATACTAAGCTGGGTGAAGCACTGTCAAAACATGGCATGACGATAACTCTTCAGGAACGTGAAGTAGATATGTTAGTTATTGAGAGAGATGACGCAGCAGATCAAAAGAAACAATAAATTTGAATTGTCTCTGGCAATTGGCTAATCGTCGATTAACTTGAAAATGCAAATCACTTATCATCATCATTTGGCAAGTAGACCAAATAGCGATATTTGCAATTTCTTAAATTATAAATATCTATGACTGCAAACCCTATTAGCGTCGTCATCATTTTTTGGCCATTAATTAGGCTGTACGTAAAATATTTTCCAGGAACAAGATTGCAGGCAACGAAAAATTTGCTGGATACTAAGGGAGTTTTAATGACATACATGTTTAGTATATGGAACCAGTACCAAAGAAAAATAGCATCAGCATAATTTTTGAAGCGATAGAAAGGCATTCCTGGCAGTATAGCGTTTGTACGAACAGTGAATTTAGGTTACAATTAGTTAATAATGTAGGGCAATGGCGATGGATTTCGTCACTGCCCTTTTGTGTTAAAATGAATGAAAACGAATATGATAAACGATAGTCGAATGTATTAACCAGTATAAATCTCCCTGTTAATAACCATACTTATGAACTACGAACTCAACAATTTAAAATCATTTATTACTACTTATTTGTCTGCCGATGGGACTAGATCTGTAATTAACGCTGCCTCAATTAAAGAACTGGAATTCGACCTGGTCAAAGAAGAAGAAAGAATCAAGCGGGCGTTGCAGGATGCGGTGTTCAGCGGGAAACCAGATCCGATCATTGAGAGTTTTATTCAAAACCACCAGTCTGCGCTGGTGAACATGGCGAATGATATCCAGTCGTTATTGCCCCCGCATCAGTTGGCGAAGCTGTTTACTTTATCGGCAAGACCTTCGGTTTATAACTTGTACAAGCAAGTCTATTTTACTATATGCAGGTTACTGGATTATATAGAGAAATACTTTTACAGGTATTTTAATTTAGACCACCAGATACCTGATGGTTATGCGATCCTGTTTAATCAGGAGTTTAAACGGGACAAGCAGTTTATTTTGTCGGGCTTAAAGCGCTACCGGATAGATGGCCGGTTACAGGGCATTATTCGGGATTTTCTAAACTCTTTTGCAGAGCAAGTGAGCCGGGAACGAACGTACCGGGATGCGCTGTATATAAAGAATTTTATCAGTGAGATTAAGCTGTTGATTGCAAAGGACTGCAAATTTAACTGCACTAAAAAAATGTGTATTGCCCTGTCCTACCTGAATTTTAACAATCCGGCCTTCATTTACTATGCCCAGCGCTTTGTGACTGATCATTTAAATGGGATACGGGATGCTGTGACCAGATACAAAGTCCTGAATGGGTTTTTAGATTATTTTATGGCCTTCCAGGTGAAGCCGGATGTATATTATAACCGGAACTGGCCGACAGTGAAGGTAGTGATGAAAAGCTGGCTGGCGGAGAAAGTGGAGGCAATGAAGGAGCGGCCAAACTTCAAAATATCAGTTCCCAATGTGCGACATAAAAAGAATGCAGCATCAAAAATACACAGCAGTTTATCGGTGGGTCAATGGGGATGTTACGTGCAGGTTCAGGAGCAGGAAAAGATCTTTGTAAAGAATAAGAAGAAGGATTTGATAAGGATCACGGCTGGTACCTATAGCAGCGTGGAGATGGAAACGATGTCAGAAAAGAGCTTGTCCAACGCCTGTTATGACGTGAGCCAGTCTGATGCGGCCATTGTTATGGATGCCTGTTTTCGGATGGGTAACCGGATCAAGAAGGATTTTTTCAGGGGATGAAGAAGGGAAATTAGGAGTGGTAATCCGAACTTTTTTGTTTAGTTAATAGTGGGATTATTTATCCAATAGGTGCAGCAAATCGTGCTGATCCAGCACATTCATCAGCTCATGCAGCCAGACATAACTGAAATGCTTGTACTCCATAATTTCCGACATTGGTGTGTCGATAATGTCCTGTAAATTCTTAAATCCCATGCGCTCTGCGGGTAGCAGGAACTTTTCCCCTATATTGAGTTCCTTAAGCGGTAGACCTAGAACGATTTGTGGTTCTGGTTTCATATACTGAAAATACGTTTTTTTTATTTAAACGGTTTAAAAATAAATTATTTGTACTAATTACAAATATACGAAAAAGCCCCTTAAACTAGGGGTGTTATTAGGGGTTACATAAACAAGGCTCATTCCCGAACTTTACGGCATGAAGTCTAAGGGTAACCAAATAACCGAACTGCCTTTGCCGAAAGAAGTTTTGGTGAAAGTAGGCCAGCGAATCAAATCGCTGCGGCTGAATGCGGGTTATTCCAGTTATGAAAAATTTGCCTTTAAGCATGACATCTCCCGTTCTCAGTTTGGGCGTTATGAAAAAGGGGAAGACCTGAAATTGTCTACGCTAATTAAAATTGTCCAGGCCTTCGGAATCAGCCTCGAAGAGTTCTTTAAGGACGTTCTCTAAAAATCCACCCTTTATCCACTACATCCGAGTACACGAATTTCATTCCTTTGATTATTCATCAAAGCGATAGCCTATGGACAAAATTTACGCATCACCTGCTGATGTTGTACCGGATTAAAAGAGTTAACTGGCGCCAGCGGGTTTTACTAAACCAATGTATTATGTTTCATAAATTTTATGATGCCCTGTATTTGCAGTTATGCAATTCCCTTACTGCTATTTTATCGACTCATTCGAATCCTGTCAAATGCTTCGCTGCGGCGATGCAGGAGATCCAAACTATCCTTGCCCTTCTCCGTGATAAAGTGCTGTCTTTACCATTCCCTTCTGAGGATATGGAAGCTCTTTATTTTAAAACGGTCAAACCTAGATTCTATGCCTTGCAAATATTTCATTTTGAAATGTACGGGCTGGATATGCACAAGCCTAGTACGACAAAGGAGTTATTGATAGATTGGTATAAAAATGAACTTGATATTGTCCAAAGGTTCTTTTTACTCCACGCAGGGCTATATGAATACTACAAAACAGGCAGAACGGAAATGGATAAGTGGTATTTCATTCGTGGCGCTGAAGTGCCCTGTATATGGATTCCCGAAATACCGAATTTCGATCCGCTTTATTCAACGCAGATGGATTATCTGTTTGCCAAGTTCATAGCCTATGAACGGTTGCAGGAGGAAATTTTAAAGCGGATTGGTTTATTAGACGGCTCTTTGGTAGCGGATAATATTCGGCTTCCTGATCCCGGAATCAAGTGGACGGGCAAAATTGTGAATCTTGGTGAGCTAATCTATGGGCTGTATTATACCGGACAACTCAATAACGGCAATGCGCAACTGTCGGAAATCGTGGCTTTGTTTGAGCGGATGTTCAAGGTAAAAATCAGGGACGTGCATCACACTTTTGGTGAGATACGGGAACGTAAAGTGAGTAGCCCATCAAAATTTATTGATTCAATGGGCTTTGCCATACAGCAGCGTGTCGAAGAAGACCTGAAATATAAACCCCGTTAGTAACAAATTGTTAACTGATCGGCTTATAATTTCCCCCATAAGCGCCCCTGTTGGGAAAGGAAAATCTGAAACCGGCCAACCTTTGTTTCGTCGCCTGCAATGGAGCAGGCGGCTTAAAAATAAAGGCTTATGTTATCAAATTTTAGCTGGTTACAGTACGGGACTTTCATCCTTCTTTCCCTGCTCGTTTATTATTCGGTCATTCTGCTGCTGTACTGCAGGCAGGAAATGAAAACATTCCTGACGAAAGCGGGAACAGTAAAAAAGGAAAATCAAGATTCGTCGGGCACCGAAGAACCTGACCTGATGGGCAAGGCTGCACCTGAAGAAGGACTTAGCAATGTCAGCCTTGATGACCTGGATTTTGGCACCTCTAAAAACGCCAAAATGATGCAGGGCGAGCTGGCCGACTGCATGGAGGAACTTAAATTTTCGGTAAAACTGGCCAAGGAGCACAGCTGGGACAAAGGGAAGCTGACCACCTCGTTCATTGAAATTGCTGAATGTTACAAAGAAGTTTTTCATTCTGGACTGCGTTCAGAGCTGCTGGAACACATTTCTACAGAATGCCGGGATCAATTGGACTGGCAAATCAAGCCGCAAGAACTGGAAGCTGTCTTTGCCAAAAAGGTATCGGGTTGGGGTAAAGTGCTTGGTGCCAGTGCCGCGTTAATGGCGTTCTTTTTGCAGGTCGCCCACGCCCAGGATGGGAACCAAGGGATAAGCGAGGCAACCAATAAGGTCAAGGGCTACTTTGATACGGGAACCGACCTGATGTATGCCATCGGTGCGATTATGGGACTGGTAGGTGCGGTTAAAGTTTATTCGAAATGGAATGCGGGCGAGCAGGACACCGCCAAGGTTGCTACGGCTTGGTTTGGCAGTTGCATCTTTTTAGTCGTAGTCGCTACCGTCCTTAAATCATTCTTTGGGATATGAGCAGCGTTTATCCGATCAACAAAGGGATCAACCGCCCAATTGAATTTCGGGGCTTAAAGGCGCAGTACATCGGCTTTCTGGCCGGTGGACTCGTCGGCCTGCTATTGCTCTTTGCCCTTTTATACATCTGCGGCCTGCCGATTTATCTATGTATCGGGCTGATCGGAGGTTTGGGCACCGCGCTTTTTATGACGGTGATCCGCATGAGCCATAAATACGGGCAGTATGGCCTGCTCAAAAAGAACGCGAAGCGGAATATTCCTGCCAGCCTGACCAGCAGGAGCCGTACGCTATTCACTCACTTAAATTTTAACGAATGCCAAAGCCGATAGATTTTAGTAAGATCTTTCCGATCTACAAGGTGGAGCACGGTTGTATTGTGTCTATGCAGGGTGATTTGACGGTCGTATTCAAAATTGACCACGCCTATCTTTTTACGCTGGGTTCCGCAGAATACGAAGCCACGCACCATACTTGGGTAAAGGCATTAAAGACCCTGCCTTTCGATACCATCGTCCACAAACAGGATACTTTTATCAAAACTGAGCACAAAGCCGATCTCAATCCCGATCACAGTTTTTTAACGCTTGCGGGTGAACAGGCTTTTGAGGGACGTGTTTACCTTGACCATACCTGTCACCTGATGATCACCAAAAAGCCGGATGACCGCAAGGCCGCCACAAGTGGATATTCCGGTTTGATGCGCAAAAGTATTGCGCCCAAGCAGACAACCAGTGCCGCAATCTTTGCCGATTTTATGGAAAAGGTCGGCGCGTTTGAACGTATCCTGTCAGATAGCGGCCTTGTCAGTTTGCGCCGGCTAACAGATGATGAACTGGCGGGAACCAAGGGCAAGGTTGGGATCATTGAATCTTATTGCTCCCTGATCCCTGCCGGTGGCAGACCGCTATTGCGCGATGTGCATTTAAGGGACGGGATCAAGATCGGCGAAAACCATTGTCAATTATTTTCCCTTGCCGATGTGGAAGACCTACCTTCGCTTTGCGGCAGCAAGGTCAACTATGACAGGTACAGTACCGACAAGAGTAAATTCAGTCTTGGCTTCGCAGCCCCATTGGGGTTGCTATTGGATTGCGACCACCAGTATAACCAGTATTTATTTATTTCTGACCCGCAAAAAACGATCAAAGAGTTGGAAGCTAAAAAATTGCGGTTGCATTCCCTTTCTGCCTATTCCCGTGAAAATGCGGTAAGCCGTGATGCGGTCAACGATTTTCTAAACGAAACGGTTTCGGGTGGTAGACAGCCGATAAAAGCGCATTTCAATGTAATGACCTGGACAAATGATCTGGGGGCTTTGCAGGAAATCCGTAACAAGGTGAGTTCCGCAATGGCTAGCATGGATGCGGTGGCCAAACAGGAAACAGACGGAGCCGCCCAAATTTGGTGGGCAGGCATACCAGGCAATGCGGCTGACTTTCCGTCCAATGACACTTTTGATACTTTTGTGGAGCAGGCAAGCTGTTTTCTGAATATGGAAACCGGTGCCCGATCAAATGGCAAAGGTATTCGTTTTGGGGACAGGAACTTTGGCAGACCGGTCTATGTTGACCTTTTTGATGAGCCCATGAAATCGGGGCTGGTGACCAACCGTAACCTGTTCATTTGCGGTGGCAGTGGTGCTGGAAAATCAATGGCTTGTAACCACATGCTGCGTACGCTTTACGATCAGGGAACACACTGCGTGACCATCGATATTGGTGGCAGTTATAAGGGTCTATGCGAACTGGTCGGTGGCTACTACTTTACCTATACCGAAGAGGATCCGATCAAGTTCAATCCGTTTTATATCGGTAAGGACGATGTGCTGGATATTGAAAAGAAAGAGAGTTTGAAAACGTTGCTCCTCGCACTATGGAAACGGGAGGGCGATAATTTCAGCCGCTCGGAATACGTAGCAATCTCTGGTGCCATTACGCTCTACTATGAACATCTTGCCGCTCACCCCGAAATGTTCCCATGCTTCAATTCCTTTTATGACTTCCTGATGCTGGAATATTTGCAGGTCATGGAAAATGGTAAAGTTAAAGAAAAGGACTTTGATCTGGGCAACCTGCTCTACGTGCTGAATCCCTATTACAAGGGTGGAGAGTTTGATTATTTGTTGAACGCGACTGAGAATCTTGACCTGCTTAACGAGCGCTTCATTGTGTTTGAATTGGACAATGTGAAAGGCCACGAGGTATTGTTTCCGGTGGTTACCATCATCATCATGGAGATGTTTATTTCCAAGATGCGCAAGCTAAAAGGGCAACGAAAAATCCTGGCAATCGATGAGGCCTGGATCGCAATCGCCAAGACCGGCATGAGCCACTTTGTAAAATATCTCTACAAAACGGTTCGAAAGTTCAACGGGATTGCTGCCCTGATTACCCAGGAAGTGGACGATCTGATTTCTTCACCGATCATCAAAGAAACGGTGATCAATTTGTCCGATACCAAGATCCTGCTGGATATGCGCAAGTTCATGAACAAATTTGATAAACTACAGGAAACTTTGGGCTTATCGGATAAGGCCAAAACATTGCTGCTATCGGTCAATAAGTCCAATGAAAAGGGAAAAAACTACCGTGAGCTTTTTATCGATCAGGGCGGCCAGAAATTGAGCGTTTACCGTAACGAACTGGCGATTGAGGAATACCTCGCATATACAACCGAGGAAAGTGAAAAGCTAAAGGTGATGGTATATGCGGAGAAATACGGCAGTATGGAAAAGGGCATTGCTGCACTGGCTAATGAGCTTCGCCGAAAAGAAAGCTCAGGTAACAAATCTTAAATCTTAATTTTTATGAAAAGTTTAAAAGCACAGCTATTAAGCTGCTTTGCAGCCCTGCTCTGTCTCGCATCCTGCGGGAGAAGCAATAGCCCAACTATTGAGGGAACTTATGCCAGTTATGAATCCGGCGATTACAGCATTTCCAAAGATACGCTGGTCATTATGTCCTACGGCGATAACGGGGATTACCAGGTAATCCGCAAATCCACCTTCCAGACGGTGAGAAGCGGAAAGCTCCAGCCCAAGGAGCAGAAGATCCGCGAATATATGGGGCGGTTTGATGAAAAAACAAAAACGCTCATTATTGATGCCCAGGGCAAAAAGATCAGTTTCTTTCCAGGCAAGAACAGCCTGCTGCTTATGCAGCGGGAGTATCAAAAGGTAATTAAAAAATAAAGGAGGGCAGCTTATGAAAGAACGTTTGAATGAAAAACTAAATAAAGCAAAGGTCTATATGGTTGTCCTGCCGTTGAGCCTTGTCGTGTTACTGGTCGCGTTGCCCACCAAACAGGTGTCGGCACAGATCGCCATTGTGGAAGTGATCAAAGCGGGCGTCAAAAAGGTGATCAAAGCGATTGACCTTAAAGTGCAGCGTTTGCAGAACCAGACCATTTGGCTGCAAAACGCACAAAAGGTTTTGGAAAATACCCTGTCAAAATTGAAGTTAACCGAGATTGCGGACTGGACAAAGCGCCAAAAGGAGCAGTATGGCAAATACTTTGACGAACTGGCGCGGATTAAATCGGCAATCGCTTATTACCAGCGCATCAAGGACATTACCCAGATGCAGGTCAGAATCGTTGACGACTATAATCGTGCAAAGGGATTGTTCGCTAAAGACAAACATTTCAGGCCTGATGAGCTGCTGTATATGGAAACGGTCTATAGAGGCATACTCGATGCAAGCCTAAAAAACATCGACCAATTATTGTTAGTCGTCAATTCCTTCAAGGTGCAGATGGATGATGCCAAGCGCTTAGAGATCATTGAGCAGGTGGCCATCAAGATGCAGCAGAACTATAACGACTTGAAAGCATTTAACAGCCAGCAGATCAAGCTAAGCTTGGCCAGGGCGAAAGATGCAGGGGACTTGAACATCATGAAAAAATTATATGATGTCCAGTAAAAGAGTTATCGGCGTGCTTGTCGTACTGCTGTTATCGTTGCAAAGCCTGACAAGTTCGGCGCAGACTTTTGCCGAATGGTGGAACCAGAAAAACACCCAGAAAAAGTATCTGCTCCAACAGATCGCCGCCTTACAGATTTATATCGGCTATGCTAAAAAAGGTTATGATATAGCGGGCAAAGGGCTTGGACTGGTCAAGGATATTACCGGCGGTGAGTTCAGTTTACACCGGAACTTCTTTGCTTCGCTGGCCGCAGTAAATCCGGCGATTGCCAAAAGTTCACAGGTAGTTGGTGTTGTTTCCTACCAGCTTGGTATAATGACAGCACTGAAGCACTGGAAACCCGCTGATCTGAACCCTGTGGAATGGAGCTACGTGTCATTGGTCAAATCAAGCTTAATGTCTGGTTGCGCCGCCGACCTTGACGAACTGTTTTTGCTCGTTACTGCGGGAAAACTGGAAATGAAAGATGACGAGCGTATGCAGCGGCTCGAACGGGTGCTGCTTTCCATGGAGGATAAATACCAGTTTGCCGCATCCTTTACCACCGACCTGCAACTGCTGATCCGGCAAAAAACAAAAGAACAGGAATCTATTAACCAAACAAGGAGGTTATATGAAGTCAATTAAGATCATGCTGATACTGCTTTTCGCTTATGCTGTAGGTATCCAGCAATCACGTGCGCAGGCCACCGAAATCCAGCAGTTGTTATTGAACGTGGAAAAACTGGCGCAGTTTAAAAGCATCCTTTCGGATATGAAAACCGGCTACCAGATATTGGCATCGGGGTATAATGCGGTCAAGGATATTTCTAAGGGCAATTTCTCCCTGCACGAAACCTTTTTAGATGGACTGATGGCAGTAAGTCCCGAAGTCAGGAAATACCATAAGATCATAGATATTATTTATATGCAGTCCAGGATCGTTGCAGAATACAAGGGGGCATTCAGTAAATTCAAATCCAGCGGTAATTTTAACGTGCAGGAGGTGGATTACATGGCTTCGGTCTACGGGCAGCTCAATAAGCAAAGCCTGCAAAATCTCGATGCCCTGCTGATGGTCATTACTGCGGGACAGTTGCGCATGTCCGATGATGAAAGGCTTACCGCCATAGACCGGATATTTGACGATACGCAGGAGAAGCTTATGTTTCTGCGGCACTTTAATGCACAGGGTGTCGGTATCTCCCGTCAGCGAAATCTGGAGCACAGAGACGTGTCCACCATGCAGGAATTGTTTAAGTCAAACCCTTAATAGTTTATTATGAACAGAATTAATAAAGCCTCATTATTTGGGGTCATAGCTATGCTTTTAATAATCTCGCCCGCATTTTCGTTCGCCCAAGGGCTGGCAGGTGAAATGCAAAGTATGCACCTGGTCTTGGATAAGGTATATGCTGAAATGATACCGCTATGTTCCAAACTGATCGGTGTGGGTCGTGGCATCGCAGGCTTTGCAGCACTGCTTTATATCGCTTCCCGTGTCTGGAAGAATATCGCCCAGGCCGAGCCGGTGGACTTTTACCCACTGCTTCGTCCGTTTGCTTTGGGGCTGGCGATCCTGCTTTTTCCTGCGGTGATCGGCCTGATGAATGGCATTTTGCAGCCAACGGTTTCGGCAACCTCGGCAATGGTAAAAAACTCAGATCAGGCGATAGCAGTATTATTGAAGCAAAAGGAAAATGCCATTAAAAAGACCGACCAGTACCAGATGTATGTTGGCGCCGATGGCAACGGGGATTCGGATAAGTATTATAAATACACGCACCCCGATGCTCCTAACAGGCAGGACGAGGGTTTTTTAGACGGCATCGCACACGGGATAGATTTCGCAATGGCGAAAGCGTCCTATAATTTCCGCAACTCCATTAAACAATGGATGTCAGAAGTTTTGCAGGTCGTGTATGCAGCAGCTTCGCTTTGCATCAATACCATCCGCACGTTTTACCTCATTATCTTGGCGATACTCGGCCCATTGGTATTTGCCTTTGCGGTATTCGATGGTTTTGAACATACCCTCACGGTTTGGATTGCCCGTTATGTCAACATTTTCTTATGGCTACCTATCGCCAACATATTTGGCAGCATCATCGGAAAGGTACAGGAAAACATGCTTCGCTACGATATTTCGCAGGTAAATCAGCAGGGTGATACTTTCTTCTCGCAGACCGATACGGCGTATTTATGTTTTTTGATTATTGGCATCATCGGCTACTTTTCCGTACCAACTGTTGCCAATTACATTGTACACGCCGGCGGTGGCAATTCGATTCTTTCCAAAGTCAATTCACTGGTGGTTGGCGGTGCAAGCACTTCGACAAAGGTGGTAAGCGGAGCGGGTGGTATGGCGGTAGATGCCCTGGGCAATTTAAACCGCAGTTCAAACGGTGGTAGCACTTCGGAAAGCAACGACTATTTCAAGAACAAACTAAAAAGTGACGACTAAATCCCTAGCCTATGTTTACACAACTCAAAAATATCGATACCGCATTCCGGCATATTAAACTGTTCAGCTATTTGCTGATCGTTGCCAATGCCTTTACCATCTGCTTTGGTATCTACAAATGGTGCCAACTATCCGGTGAGAAAGATGCTAAGGTCTATATCCTGTATAATGGAAAAGTATTGGAGGCACTGGCCTCAGACCGCAAATCCAATTTACCGGTACAGCTTCGCGACCACATCAAAACCTTTCACCAGTACTTTTTTAACCTAAGTCCCGACGACAAGGCCATTAAAGCATCGGTTTCCAAGTCGCTGTTTTTGGCCGACCTATCGGCCAAAAAGCAGTATGATAACCTGATTGAAAGCGGTTATTACAATAACCTGATTTCTGCCAGCATTTCCCAGGAAGTCGAGGTAGACAGCACCGTGCTGGATATTAACGTTTATCCCTATACATTCACCTGCTACGCTACCGAAAAACTACTTCGTGCAAGCAGCACGACCATTCGTAAACTGGTGACCAAAGGACAGATCAGGGACTTGAAAACGCAAACGGACGATAACCCGCACGGTTTTTTAATACAGGGCTGGGAAATTCTGGAAAATAGGGACGTACCCAAATCATACGGCAATGAGACTATTCCGCAGTAAGGGACATATTGTTTCTAAAACAGGGAATGCGCTTGCGGGGCAACTTGCAAGTTACATTCTGCGCCAGCAATCAAGGATTGCGGGCTTTCTAAACGCGCGGACAAGTTCTTATTCTTCCCTTCGCTGGCTAGTGCTATTGATCGGGTTTTGCCTGATCGTGGGCGGTACCTGCATCTATTTAATCATAACATCCATTTACAATTAATATTTAAAGCTTATGAATACAACACAATCTCCTGCTTTTTTAAAGCAGCGTAAATTTCTAATGGTTTTACCACTATTGATTCTGCCTTTTGCCACATTGGCCTTTTGGGCACTGGGCGGCGGTATGGGTACATCGGTTGAAACGGTAGCCGTTTCCAAAGGGCTCAATCTTGCCCTACCTGATGCAGACGTGAAGTCAGAAAAACCGGTAGATAAAATGAACCTGTACGATCAGGCGCAGAGAGCGTTAAAGGATTCTGCGGAAGCTGTGGGCAACAACGTGATAGCGGGCGATGGTCGCTTGTTCAGACCCGATCCATCTGAAATTGCCATTCAAACCAGGCTTGCGCAGATCAATGCACAGGTAAACGCCAAACCTGTTGCCCCTGCTTATGGATCCGGTTCAAATGTTACAACACCTGCCGCTGATCCTGCCGTGAGCGCAGATGTGGCTAAGCTGGAAGCCATGATGAAAAACATGCAGCAATCCGGTAACGGCGACGATCCCGAAATGAAGCAGCTTAATTCCATGATGGATAAAATTCTAGCCATACAAAACCCTGGTTTGGTTAAGCAGCAGGCTAAATCTACGGTAGCTACAAGTCCTGATAGCCTGTTTAAAGCTATTCCCGCAGAAATCGCTGGTAGCTTAAAAGCGGTAGAGGGTTCGGTTATTGAATTACGCTTACTGGATAGTATTGTACTTAATGGGCAGCTTTTCCCCAAAGGACATTCCATATTTGGCATTGCCAGTTTCAGTAACCAGCGCATCAGTTTAGAGATCAAAAACATCCGCTTGGGTAACCAGATCATTCCAGTAAGTTTAACGGTATTTGATAAAAGGGACGGCATGATCGGCATTAATGCGCCCGAAGCACTATTGACCGATGCGGTAAACGGTGGTGCCGATGATGCCATCCGCAGTATGCAGCTAATGAGCATAGATCAAAGCATCGGTACACAGGTGGCCGGTGCAGGCCTGGAAGCTGCTAAGGGGCTTTTCTCTAAGAAGATCAAACGGGTTAAGCAGAAACTGTCTGCTGGCTATCCGCTATTGCTCCGTGATAACAGCCTGAAACGCAATAAATAGTCTAGTACTAATCAAAAACAGAAGAATATGAATGATGCAAATTTAAGATATTTAAAAAATAGCCTTGATCGTATGGATTTTCCGCCCGTTGTGGGTGAGAAGCTGACAGCAGAAATTGAAGCCGGAAAACCGGAGATCAAGCTAAGCCATGAAATAAACCGCGGCAATGAAACGGTAAGCTATGATTTGAATTTCCGCAAATCTGACACAACCGATATGTATTTTTTCAATAGCTATAAAGCAACGCTCAATACAGGTAACGAGGCTTATGATAAAAGCCAGGATTTCAGGATCAGGAACGGCAACAACATCGGTGCAGATGAAGCCTTTAATTTGGTTGCAGGCAGGGCGGTGAGCAAGTCAATGGTCAATGGTGACGGCGATACCTATCAGGCATGGTTAAAAGTGGATTTCTCGCAAAAGGACAATTATGGAAACCATAAGGTAGATCAGTTCCATGAACGCTACGGTTACGACCTTGAAAAAGCCGTTAGTAAATTCCCGATCAGCGAACTGGCCAAACCCGAAGAAAAAGCAGAGCTGCTTGCCTCGCTTAAAGCAGGAAATTCCACAGCCGTAACAATGGTTAAAGATGGCAAAGAAGCTTTATTATTCATCGAACCCAATCCACGCCTACGCACCATAAATATCAAAGATGAAAAAGGCGTATCGGTGAAGCGGGATACACTCGAAATAAAAGACAAAAATCACAGCCAAAAAACCGGCGAAAACCAGGGACGGGAAAAAAGCCAAAAGTCAAGTAAAAAACAAGGCTTATCCGTCTAACCCGTTTTATATATATATTTAGAATACCAATAAAAGTTAATAACTATAAATCCTTTAAAAATAATATCTATGGAAAAATTCGCAAAAGTTAAAGAACTCTTAGCTGGCATCGAGGCAGATGCAGCAAAATTTTATAATCAAAATAATAATGCAGCAGGCACCAGAGTCAGAAAAGCCATGCAGGACTTAAAAGCGCTGGCAACAGATATTCGTAAAGAAGTGACGGACAAAAAGAATGCCGCTAAATAATTAAATCTATATATAAAACAGGCGTTAATCAACGCCTGTTTTATTATTGACCTTGCGCTTTCACTTTTGAAAATTCGCTCTTTACGAAGTTCTGCATAGCGATCGACACAGGTTCTACAGATTTCTGCCCGGATAGGGCGTTTTCAGCAGTGTACACTTTCGGAATGCTTTGAAATTTCTCTCCTGATATACTTGCAGAGTTGACATTTACCTTTTTTAAATCACCTTTCATGTATTTCAAAATTTATAGTATTTTTCAGTAAATCCTTGGTTGTTTTCCATATCAAAATAATGTTTTCTTTTCATCCAGATAAAGCCATCTCCCTTAGTTACGATAGCCACATCTACAGGGCCACCGACACTTTCGTCCGCTGAATCCGAAGATGTAAATTTACGTTTTAATGAAGTTATGTTTACTAGAGATTCTGCTAGTTCTGACATGTCTTCTTTTCCCATATATGCCAATATTTCCAGCAGTGGGCCGGTTATTGTATTAAACTGATATTGTTCTAATTTGTTGATTAATTCGTTAGACACATTTGCTAACGAAGCATCCAGTGTATCTGCCTGCTCTGGATTATTAAGCAAAATCCTCAATTCTTGCCCGACGGTGTTAAACGTTGACCTAATTGATTCCTTCATTTCATTTTTATAATTTGGATCAACTCCCGTAAGGACAGTTGTCGTTACGTCACCCTGTGCAAATGGCAGAATATTTGAGTTATGCACCCCTGGAATAATTTTTATGGCGTCATAATGCCTAATCCTGGGTACATCCATAAGCGCAGTTCCCACAAGTACCTGGACAGTTGCAGGGAAGATTTCTTCTTCGCCGAATCCAAAAAACACCAGTCCACTATGGCTTTCAAACAAATATTCCACATTGATCAATGAAAAAAGCACTTCGTGAATAGCCGTAATATGATCAGCCTTCAACGCAACTGTTGGATACTTCTTTTGCAGTTCTTCTTGTATAAAATTGGTAACGCTTGTAAGAGGATCTGTGTAAAAGGCCGTGAACTCCGCTAAGGTCTTGTTTATATAAGCTGCCTTGGGGAATCCATTAACAATAGCCATATACGCATTAATTTCAGCTGTTATTTGTGCATCATAGGCGGCATCCAAATCAGCCGGATTTAATGCTGCTAATTCAGCGGCACGGCCATCGAGATTTGCGATGACCTTATCTTTTATAGTGCCATAACACTCGAAACAAAAGTTGTAAAATTTATCTCTCTTAAATTCGGTACTTACATTTGCTAATTGAGTTTTAAGGAAATCTAAGAAGTCTGTTTTATATTCTTCAACAGTATTGAAATGATTGTCCTTTAACTTTTTCCTGTAAAGCTTAATGATAGTTTCTAAAGGAATACCCATAAAATCCGCTGAACTATAGATAGCTATACCTATTGGATGGACTTTAGATAGGGTGAAGATTTTATTGCTACGATTGTATACCTTTTTTACTTTATTGCCAGTAACCGTTACAGCACTATCTGCTGCTATAGCGATACCATGAGAATTTAATACGCCAACAATTGCGGTCATTTTTTGGGGTTTATTGCAAGTAAATATAAAAATTAAATCCAATTTCAGAGCAGAGACCATTCATAAGGCCGTTTAATATGGCTTTAATTATCCTAGTATCATCGCTACGGCCTACAACAGCGTGTTTAAAAACATTTAAAGAAACACTATAAAGATCAGATATATTTGTATTACAATTTAAATCTATGAATCCATTCTACGATATCAGTGACCAAAAAGAACTGCCTGCTGATAGCCTGCAACTAAAAAACCTGGGGACTGAAAAAGTATTTGCCAGTATAGGAAAGACATCAAGAGATGGTTGGGGCGGCCGAAGTACTGAATGGAGCCGACACATGACACCTGTAAACCCGGAAGATTACGATAGTCAATTTGTACACAAACTGATGAAATCAAGACCAATTTACACGATGAATAAGGTTTTGGATCATCATTTACAAAATTACTGTTCAATCCATGTGAAAGGACAGGCAGACTTCTTCACTCACATGCGCTATGTAGCACTTCCAGCATTAAAAAAGATCAAAAACAGTGAGGTTTGTGTAAATTTATTTGAAGAGTGGTTAGAAGAAAAAATGAAAAGTAAAAAACCTCAAATTCCAAATACCGTGAATAATAATACCATCAACATCGGTGAAGCAAATGCACCGCTACAATTTCAACAAAACTCAAATTATTCCGTTCAGACGCAACATAATCATTTACAGAAAGATCAAATTAAAGATTTTCTGGAAATTTTGAGAAAGGACATTCAGCACATTGACGAAAACATTCGCAAAGATTTTGCGATGGAAATGGATTATGCGGTCGTACAACTGGAACGAGAGAGGGACATTAAACCACAGTTGTCGACTATTGGTAGTTTAATGAAAGATGTGGGTATGGGTACTTTTACCAATCTTCTTGCAGCGCCAGTATTTGAGATCCTTAAACCATATTTGGGGCTGTCATAGTATTATGAGCACTCTTTTTATTAAAGGCACCGTCATAGGGTATGATTATGAGAAATGGCAAAATGATCCCGATTCTCTCGCAACATGGTTAATTTGTATGGTCGAGACCTGGCACATGGCGCAATTCAGTGCTACGGGCGAGTTTTTAATTGATCATCCAGATGAGGTAAAGAAGAAATATGGTGAAGTAAGAGGCGCGATTCAGGCATTTACCAATGATATCCATAGCTTATCCGTTTGCTATCATCAAATGCTGTACGTGCTTAACGATCCAACTCCGGAGGTTGGGCTGAAAACGCTTTACCTTAGTAATTTAGTTGAAAGTTACATTACAAATGTCAGAACCATTTATGATCTTATGGCGGTATTTGCCCGAATCGTTGTCAGTACTGAATATTTAAAGCTTCGGGCTGTAAGTACCGATTCACTTAGTGACCTGCTAAAAACTTTTGAAAATAAGCATAAGTGGAGCATAGAAATATTTTCAGAGCCAGTTGTTTCGGTTTTTAAGAGTATGAGGGGATCGTTGAACATGATTAGGGAAATACGAAATTCAATTATCCATGATGGTAAAGAGCCGATTGTGACGATAAAACAGGGAGTTGCTTATTTCAGGATACCAAAAACTATCAATAGCCCTTATGAAACATCCTTGCCTGATCTTTTAGATTTAAATACACCGGACTATCCTTTATTTCCATATTTACAACATGTTACACGTACACTATTTACGCATATGGACAATTTGGGTAGAATAATTGGAAATGACGCCCATTTGAAGGATAACGATTATAGGTGTGAACTTCCGGTACTTATCGGAATATGTATCCCGGAATTTATGGAATTTATTCACAAAGACTACAATGAATTGGCAACTGAAACTCCAACTGATTAGTTCCCTGCAATGAGCTTCTGACTGATTTCTCCCATTGCAGAAATCAATTCTTTAGAAACTGTTTCGCTGATAACCCCACCTATAACCATTTCAGCGGTTTTCCCTAAAAATAGCTGATACCACTTCTTTTTTCCAAGGATATAAAATTCCCTAAGTTCTTCCAGCTCGGCCAGAATGTCATCGTAGGTAAGCTGTTGTCCGAGTTTTACCTTTTCCAGTTCTTCTAATATCTTATCGAGCTTGTTATCAGCCACTACTTTTTCTTCTTTGGTAAATTGGTCTTGGTTCAGGTGTATGCCCAGATCCTCCAGTTCTTTTGCGAGATAATAATGTATGGATTCATGTTCGTAGTTGATCTGACATTCATTTGTATTGGTGCAGACCAAAAGATGCTTTTGATATTCTTTGTCGTTCGCTTCGAGGATCACACGCAGAAAAGTTATCTTATCCAAGGGGCTATTGATATTATATAATTCCGATTGTGCTTCGCTAATCACTTTCTCGTGTTCATCTACCTGATGTTCTATATAGTGACTAACAAATTTTTCTGCTCTTTTTTTTATATAATCCATTGTTGTTGTCTACTTATTCGATATTAAAGATATTACATTTTTTGATTTAACTATCGACCAGATTTTAGGAATGTTGCCGTTGCCTGCGGCCCGGGCTATCCGTTCCAAGTCCTCGCCGCTGATAGAAGCGGCTCCGGGCTTTCCTCTGCTATCCCTAACGGGGCTATGCGGGTAAATACCGGTTCATTCATTCGCCGCTACGCTTGCACCATTCGTTTCACCCGTATTTACCGCCGCGCCGCAGGAGCATTTCCATGCACCTGCGCTTCCCCAGACTTATTAAAGGAGATTTGAAATGATAAAAGCAAGAGGATTACGCTTTTAAGAAAAAGGGCAAAAAAGGAAAGCGAAGCTAATGGCAGTCAGCACCTGCGCAACCATAATGGCTGCCGCCACCCTTCGGGACTTATGTTGCTCCGGTTGCCGCCCGCCATGCTTCTGTTGCTTTCTTTTTTGTCCTTTTTTCTTTGTAAAACAGCTTTGTTAGGACGGGGCAAGGAAGAAAAGTAACAGATTTTTTAACCTTTAAAGCGGTGTGGTGTGGCCTGAATTGCACTTTTATTATGAAACATGACTTTCAACAGCGAAAAGAAAACCGCATAGCCAATGCGGAGAACAGGGCGTTAAAAAATGAGGCGGAATCGCAGCAGCTTTATTTGAGAAGTAAAGAAATGGCAAGCATCATCCCGATGGGGCAGCCTATTTTAATCGGTCACCATTCAGAAAGGCGTGACCGGAATTACAGGGATAAAATCCATAATACAATGGGCAGGTCGGTAGCAGCAAGCAACAAAGCTGAGTACTACGCCGACAAAGCCGAAAGCATCAAAAATAACGATGCTATTTTTTCAGATGATCCAGAAGCACTGGCAAAATTGGAACAGAAGTTAGCTGGCTTAAAAGAAAATCAGGAGTTTATGAAGACAGCAAACAAACTGATCCGTAATAACGACGAGGCAGCATTTTTAAAGTTGAAGTTTGCCACCCCTAAAATGTGGCAGGAGTTGACCAAGCCGAAATTTGGCGGTTTAGGTTTTGCGGGCTATTCCCTGACCAACAACAATGCGAACATCAAAAGGATAGAACAACGCATAGCGCAATTAAAAAAGCAGGAAACAAACACCGCGGTAGATGTAATAATTAACAGGGTTCGCATTTTAGAGAACAGAGAGGCCAACCGCCTGCAATTGTTTTTTGACGGCAAACCTGCGGCAGAAGTAATAAAGGAATTAAAGTCGCATGGTTTCCGCTGGTGCCGTTCAGAAGTAGCTTGGCAAAGGCACATTAGTAACAACGCCATTTATTGGGGCAGGATCATCGCCCAAAATGTAACCGTTTAATCCTTATTTAATTCTTATTCCTATGTGTACCTACGAGAATAAAACAGATAAAAAATCCCTTTACGAACTGGCGAAAGCCCTTAAACACTTCTACAACCTTGATCCTGATAAAATGCACCCAGGCGATTTGCATACGGCTGGCATTGCTGAAAAATTGGTGCGTGGCATAATAGAAGATAACGGTTACACCGCCACCTATCTAAAACGGCGGGGAACACGATTGTTCCAGTTCCGCAAATAATAGTTAACTGATTAATCACTGGGCTTGTATTCAATAGCATGGATACGAGCCCCTTTTATTTCATAAAATTATGTTATCAAATATAAACCCTAGTGGCCTGATCCTGCTTTTCATTGGCCTGCTCATCCGTTTTATAATCGGTAGGCGTAAATTCAGGCGTAGAAATATTGCAGGCATTCAAGTATTTTCAAGCTACTTATCATCACAAATCATCCCTCTATTTGAGCGGATTTTTAATCTGCTTGGATTGTTATTGATTGTTTTGGGAGTATTTATAATAATTACAAAACTGTAGATATTAAAGCCGGATAAATGTATATCCAACAATAAAGCCAGCAGATTTTAACCTGTTGGCTTTTCATTTTTAAATACAACTGTTAATTTTTTGGATTGATATAGAATTAGTTAACAGCACCAATTCTAAAAACCGGTAAGTGGTTTCTGAAATATTGATCTATTTACTATCTTTGCCCTACGGTAAAAGCATAGGATCATCTCCCATGTTAGCCAAAAGCATTAAATCGTCATTAAAAGAGTTCGACAAATGTAACTCTTGGGCTACTCCAAGCCGCTTTACGAAAGTAGAGCGGCTTTTTTGGTTTAAAAAAGT
>JAZKCT010000078.1:0-33106 GCA_040387995.1 Bacteroidota bacterium
AGGAATGGACAGCGGGTTTCAGAATTACTTGTCTACTATTGCCGAAACCTCCACTATCGGTGCCTGAACTGGGCTTGATCTCACAGTTGTTTATCGATGCAAAAGTATTTATTACCGAGCAGGGTCAGATCATGACGATCATGAAGTTCTTTGCGGCCAATGTGACTACAGCGGGGACAACGGACATGAGCGCGGAGAGTTTGTATAAGGTGCGGAAGAAGGCGGAGCCGAAGGTCTGTGATGCAATAGAAGGGATATTGGAAGAGATGTTGCGGGTGTTGCGGGAGGTGTATATGGTGAAGGGGAAGAAGGGGGCCTAAAGTCAAATCCCATAGTGTATGTTTTTTTTGAGTTAAATTTAAAACTGTTGTGCCGCCGGGGATGTTTGCACATTATCTAACCTAATCACAATTGACATGAAATTTACTAAGCTATTATTCCTTTCGCTGGCTACCAGCTGTTTTTTGCCTGTGCAGTAATTTATCAAGCTTTCACCATTTAACCAGCAATCTCCGGGTTCTTAAAGAGCTGAGATCAATCGATATTTTATGATTGTAAATTATACCGAGTCAGGATGGCAGATCATTACGCAGCGCGCTCACGGCCTGCTTGCTGCGCAGATTTGCGCCCACTGGAGAAAAGATAAGCAGCCCAGGCGATGGGTGGAAACATTGATTGCGGCAGCGGAACATGATGATGTATACAACGAATGGGAGAATGAGGATTTGCTGAATGAATCCGGGGGACCGGCCAACTTTAAGCAAACAGCGTTCAACCTGGAGTTGTCCGAACGACTGATTGGTATGGCCGAGACCAAGAGTGCCTATATTGCTTTACTGATTTCCCGGCATATCCAGTTTGTGCATGGCGAGGATCCCGGGGTTAAAGACTTTATATCGGTCTTGAAAAAGCGGGAGCGCGACTGGCTAAAAGCCGCCGCGATCAGCAAGCAGGAAGTTGATTTGGCTTACGAATTGGTAGAATTTTGTGATGCCTTTTCGCTGCTGGTCTGCCAAGGGTTGATTCAACGGAAGGCCGGAAAATAGAGATCAGCAGTGGGCCAGACGGCAGGGCATATGAAATGTACGCCTCCGGAGATGGATTGGTTGTGGAGCCCTGGCCTTTTGAGACCAGCACTTTCGAGGTCAGCTGGGAATGCCGCACCGTATCCCAACTGAGCTTTGCCACTGTGGCTGAATTTCGGGAGCAGGTAGCCAAGGCGGACGTTGTCGCGCAGCGCCTTAAACTTTTTGCCGCAACTTGAGATTTCGTAAGCATTAGCCTGATTCGGGCGGAAAACATTTTTTAGTGTCTTTCAGGTTTAAGCCGCATGCTGAGAATGGGATAGGGTTTGCCAGTAGCATCCTGTTCAAAGCGTTCTATAATCTCAAAGCCCAGGTGTTTGTAAAAGCCGACAGCCTGATTATTCTGTTCGTTGACATCGACCGTATTGATGCCGTACCTTTCGATTGCAAAGTTCAGCAGTGCTTTTCCTACGCCGAGACCTCTTGATTTCGGATGAATAAAAAGCATTTGAACCAGTTGCCCGTCCAGACCAATAAAGCCCTGTATGTGCTGATCTTCGCTGACGCGGAACAAATCCAGCTGATCAAAATATTGATCGAGTATCAGTGGTTTATAGTCTTGTATGTCGGATTCGTTTAAAAAATCATGTGTGGCCCGGACGGATGCTTCCCAAAGTTCAATCAGTTCGGAATAATGGCTTGTGCTGGCAGGTTGTATGTCGTAGGGCATTATCGGTTCGCTTTACGAGGATACACTATGCGCTGTTTTTCAACTTGTTTCGCTTCTGTCTACCCCTAAGTACGCAAAGATTTCGACGGGCAAAGTCGCTTTTTGCTTTGATCTCGCGAGCTAGCAATTCTTTGGTGATAGACTGGTACAATGCTCTGGTGTTGTTATCTGCTTCAGCAAATCCGGGCACCGAGCTAATGACTATGGCCAAAGCATAGTCCAACACTTCAGGTAGTTTTTCAGTGAATAATCTTGTTTTCATGGTAGGTTGTGATTGAAACAATTTCTATGCCTGATTTCCGCTATTCCCACTAATTGACAATAGTTTAACTTGAGATTGAACAATAGGTTTTAATCCCTGTTTACTGCCTAAGGCAAATTGTTAGTCCAAATCATACACTATTGTCGGTGCGGCTTAAAAGAAGCTGCTCTTTGCCACTCCTTGCCGGTTTATGGATCGGGGCACCATTATTGGATGATGGTGTAAAAACATATGATTTCTATCAACAACGTACAACCCCTAAGTCCTGAAAGATTATTTGATCTGTTAAAAACTGAATTTCCTGCCTACGTGAATGAGCAATTGGGCAGTAATGTCTCTGTGGAATTTGCCCACGTTTCGGATATTATTAACATTAGCTTTCCGGAAGTGATTGACGGCAATGCCTATACCATTACGGTCGGGGACAATAGTCTGGAGCTTAAGGATCATACCACGGAAGGAACTTACAATACTGAACTGCTGGAACAGCACCTGGTGTCGTTTCTGACGTTAAAGGCTGGTTAACCCAGTTTCTTTTTCCAGTCTGATTTCATTTGAGTATACTGGGGATCGGCTTCAGCAGCTTTCCATTTTTGATAAAAGATGGCTGCTGATTCCGCTTTTTCTGCTTCCCCGGTGCCGCGTTCTAGCGGTGCATAGTCATTTTCCTTGTCGTATTTTTTGCCACCCTTGTAGTTGGCATAGCGCCGGGCTCGGGTATAGCCCATTTGCAGAAATTTCCTGGCCATGTCGGCTCCGACAAAATCGTTTTGTTTGATGTAATCGTTGAATTGCTTGTAAATGGTTTCGCTGCTCTGGGTTGCAATATCGGGTGTTTTGAACCGCCAGTGTTTGCCGATTTCCGTTTTGTAAGGCTCGCAGATCAGTACGCCTTGTTCTCCTTTTCCCACACGGTATGCGTCCGGGTTCTCCCGGTAATCAATGTCCGGTTTCCAGGGATAACTGTCGATGTCAAAATTCAGATAGGATGGTTTCCGTTGCTTTGTCATTGAGTAGCTAACAAATGGCTGTTGGTTAAAGTTCTGCATCGTGTGTTGAAACTAGTTGCCACTTAATTTGTTAATAGGCTACAATTATAGATTATGTAAAAATACCCGGTTAGTGATGGATAAAAAGAAATTTGAGGATGGTAAGCAAGTGTTAGAGGCTGCCAATGCGGCGATCACCAAGGGTGATTACGAAGGCTTTCTGTCCTATTGTACAGAAGATACGCTCTGGAATTTTATTGGCGACCAGGTGCTAAACGGGAAAGATGCGGTACGGAAATATATGGCTGAGGTGTATACTGAGCCTCCAAAGTTCAGGGTGGAAAGCCTGGTTGCTGAAGGAGACTTTGTGATCGCTGTTGGCAAGATCAATTTGAAAAATGCAGCAGGCGTGCCGGTTGATTATTCTTATTGCGATGTTTGGAAACTGCGGAACGGCAAGCTGCACGAGTTAAAAGCCTTTGTGGTAGAAGAATCTTAGCAGGTATGTAAAAATATCCCGTGGCGAATATGCATTAATTGCGCCAGTTTTTTACTTACTAATTAGCCAGGGTTTTAGTATTTTGGTTACAAATGGCATGATTACCCAGGTTAAGATTCCGACCATCAGCGTAGCAGTGACAAGTAAGCGGAATGGGACAGGTAAGTCCTTCAGCAGCCAGCCCGTGGTGTAGTACAGGAAGAGGCTCGTTGGAAACACGCCGCATAGGGTGGCCATGGCCATCTTCCACCTGGGCGGTGGGGTGGACGAGCGAAACCAGGCTTCAAGTCCGGTCAGTTGCCTATAGACTGCTGGTTCTGTCAGGGTGGAGGCATAGCTTTCCCAAGCTTGGAACTGCTCAGAATTGTAAAAGTCGTCGCGTTCTTTTTCGTCTTTGAAGGTTCTTAGGATGCCGATTTCATTGCTGTCTGCTCCGGGAAAGGAAGAAATGATCGCCGCGCCATGTACCCCGTCATGAATAAACGACTGTCCAAGAAAATTGCGCAGGGATTCTTTAAATTCCTGTTCTTTGCCAGGGAGGATTTTGCGGGTGATTGCGACGTGTATGGCCATACTTCTGGGGTAGGATACTAATTTATGGAATTGCTTTCATCTGGAAAACCTAAATCTCTGCTTATTGTTGTCATGGTATGGAATCATTTGAAATACAGTTGTTGGAAGATAAATTTAAAATAGAGCCTTTGGAAAACGGATTGTACCGGATCATGGAAGGCGAAAATAAAGTGGGCGTGATTTTTCCGGAGCCTGATGGCGACCAGGTGAAGTGGGCTACTCAAGATGAATTGGAGGATGGTTTTGTACAGCAGGTTGGTGAGCTGATTACCGAACATAATATGTGAAGAAAGCTTGGCTGCCTCACATTAGTATGAGCAGCTGGATTTCGAGCCGTTGAAAATGCTGAAATATTCCTGGCGTGGTGGTGACGGGGATGATGTGAAACTGGACTCAGTGGTTACCTGGACGCTGATAGCACAGAAGGGAGGCACTGAACTTACCCTGGTTCATGCCGGATTTGAAGGTTTGAGAAATTACTTACCTTTGGAGGCGTTAATGGATAAAAATCATTCCAACAACCGACCATTCTAATCACAACTCAATCCTGCTTCCCTTTAAAATCAGTCATTTTGAGAAACTCAGATTTTTTCCTGAGTAAGCATTTTAATAAGTTCCCTCACAGATTCTTCTGTCGGAGCGGCAAAATCTTTGATCCCTTCAACTGTTTCCTGGCACAAGCTGGCTGACCGTTCAAACATGCGGTTTTCGTAGGCCAAAATAGCATCATTAAGATTCCTGAATTCTGGGTCGGTCAGGCACTCACTTAGATCAAAAGCATCCAGCATGGCCAGGTTAACGCCTTCTCCATTAGGTGGCATCAGATGAGCAGCATCGCCTATCAGCGTAAGGTTGCTTCTCGTTTGCCATCTTTTTTCTAAAGGAAAATAGTTGAGGGGACGTAATACAAAATTTTTACAAGCCTCAAAAAGAGTGAAAAATATTGGGTTCCAATCTGCAAAATGATCAATTAGATAGGTACGAACTTCTTCTGGATTATTGAAGTCTATGCCACTAGTACTCACCCAATTTTCCGGGTAGAGCGATGTAGCATAAAAAGTTAATCCGCCATCACCCCGGGGTTGCGCAGCAATACTTGCCCCGGCTCCCATGGCCATCAGGTTAGCCTGGTTAACAAGCTTGTACATTTCCGGGCATTCTCCCTCAGGATATTCTATTTCGCCCTGAATGAGCATCGCCCCGGAATAAAGTGCTTTTATATCTGTCAGATGAGGACGGATCCTGGAGCGGTAACCATCTGATCCGATGACGATATCTGCGATAGCTTTTGTTCCGTTACTGAATTGCAGTTCCCACCTATCTTCAACCTGCAGCATGTTGACGAACTGACTATCCCAAACGACGGTGTCCGGCAACAAAGCCGCTATCAGTATATCCCTGAGCGCTCCACGGTCAATCTCCGGTCTGAAATTTTCGTCACCAAATTTTGCCTCAGCACTTTGCTCGTCCTCATCTAAAAGGATCTTGGCATCCGGGCCGACCACCCTGAATTTATCGGCACCTGGCATGTAATTCGCTTTAAACGCATCCATTAATCCGGCCGCCTCGATTGCTTTAAGTCCTGATTCAAAATGCAGATCAACAATAGCTCCCTGGACACGTGAGGCCTGGCTTTGATCCCTTTCATATACTTTTACTTCAGCACCCTTAAGCTGTAAAAGCCGGGCAAGCGTTAAGCCGCCAGGCCCGCCACCTACGATGGCTATTTTTTTATTGTGTAGTAGATTTATTTCCAGTGATGTTCCCATATTATGATTTTTTTGATTGGGCAAAGTAACCTCAAAGATTCAGGGGGATCAATGGCAAGAGGTAGTAAGTATAGGACTATTCGCGGTTATTCTCCCGAAAATTCATTGGCGTGCTGCCGGCAACTTTTACAAAGAGCCGTATGAAATAGGAATAGTCATCATAACCCAGCTCAGCTGCGATCTCTTTAACAGACCGGCTGGAATGGAATAGCAAACGCTTCGCCTCCAAAATGATACGTTGTTGAATATGTGCGGTTACTGACCTGCCAGTTGTGCCTTTGACGCACTCATTCAAATAGGATGTTGATATATTCAATAGCCCGGCATACGCCGCCGGGTTTTTGACTTTTTTAAAATCATTTTCCAGTGCCACTTTAAATGACCGGGTAATTACTTCGATCCGATTGGAATGATCGGTTGGTTCCGCGATTGCCATATATTGGGAGATAACGATAGCGACCATCGTATTACAGCTTTCCTGTAAAATGGTATTATACAACTTCTCCTCTTTTTTTTCCGAAAGTTTCATGCAGAGCGCCGCAGTCTCCGAAAGCACAAGCATTGTTTCAGCGGTAACGGGCAATGGTTTGACCGGAGCAAGTGCTTGAAGTAAGCTCAAGTATTCCGGGCGCAGATTTTCTTCCGTGATGATCGATGTGCTTACCGAAGCATGCCCAAACGCAATCAGGCGATGCACCTGGTCGGGCTTTATAAAAACAATTGATGGTGCCTCAATGCGGTAGGTTTGAAAGTCGATTTCGATATCCGTGTTACCTTCTTCCTGAATAATGAATGTGTAACCGCCGTCACGATGAGGCTGCTGCACTTCCGCAAAATTTGGCATACCGTCGAAGGCTTCTCTCATCATCATAATTCCCCTGAAAGTTCCTTCAGGAAGCGTATTTACAGGGATGTGCTTGCTTTTAATTGGCATTTTTTAAAATTACTAAGATATCCCGACTAATAGCACTTTGGTTGTTTATGTTTGTGGCACTGAACAAAGGCAACAATTGATACGTGAATATTTGTTTGGAAAACGGATTATAGAGCGCTTAAACAGGCCATTTCAGCTCGCTATAACTCTTATTCTGATATTGATAAATTGAATATTAAACTGGATGGTATAAAAAATGCCATCATAGATTTACTGAAATGAACGCGACCCGCAGAATTCTATTCTTGTTATTAGTTTTTATCCTCCCATTTTCAGCTTGGTCTCAAACTGGCATAAGGCCATTAAAAGATTTGGTGGATACAGTTAATTCTGCCTGGCCCGCAATTGAAGATCATGCAGGGAAGGCTACCAATAAGGTAACGGTATTACCATCGGCTATAAAGCTGGCTGGCCCGGCACTGCTGGCAATGCAAAATAGCACAAATGAACCGCTTCCTGCTGTGATCTACCATACCGGGGGCATACTGGTCGACGACGGTTGGATTAGGATTTTGGGATCGGGAGATGCGCAATTCAAACGCAGTCTGCTAACGTGGAATAAGAATAAGACCAATGGAAAAGCATATACGCTCGTCGCCGATGATGCAGTGGGTGGTTATTTTCTGATTAACGGTGGAGAATTGGGCACGGATACGGCTAACGTTTATTACTTTTCTCCACGAACACTTAAATACAAAAGCCTGGAAATGAATTATCCTAAATTCCTGGATTTTTGCTTCAATGGTGACCTGGCCAAATTTTACGCAGGCTTTCGCTGGAAGACCTGGCGGCAGGACGTCAAGAAATTGGACGCGGACGAGGTGTTCATTTTCATACCCTTTCTTTGGAACCCGGCCAGTAAGAATATCGAAAACACAATCAGAAAGATCATTCCTGCTGAACAAAAGTATTTCCTGACGCAGCAGGAAATACAAAAAAAGCAAAGCATAAAATAGCGTAGATGAAAGGAGTGCCCAGTTAAAATAATAACCAAATAATGCATGAATAAATGCAGAATAAATTATTTTTGTTTAACTGATTCCTAATATTATGAAAAAATTATCCCTTTTATTAATGTGTTGCCTGTGGGCAGCAAGTGTATTTGCGCAGACTGCTAAACCTAAAGAAGATGTTCTCCAAAAAGTAAACGGGGAAGAGATGATGGGCCGGGTGGTTAAGGTGTCAGATGATGAGGTTACTTTTGTTTATTCCGGTGAAACCGCTGAGTACACCGTTAAAAAAGCTGATATCGCAAAAATTATTCATGGCAGCGGACGAATTGAAACCTTCAGTCCGGCAGGCGCTCCGGCGCAGCTGCGTAAGAACGATGAGGTGAGTATGTCCGCATCTCCGGCAGATCATCACAATAAGATCGCTGTGCTGCCTTTCACTTTTTTAATGGACAACCAGCCTGGTGCGGAAGCGATCGGACTAAAAGCGCAGGAGGATACCTATTCATTTCTAACCAAACATTCAGCAGGTTATACACTGGTTGATCCAAGGACAACTAACGCTATGCTTGCCAAGGCTGGGGTGACCGCAGATAAAATGGCCAATTTTACGATGAAAGAGCTCTGTGATATTCTGGGGGTCGAGTATGTGATTGACGGTACGGTTACGCAGAACAAGGGTTACCAGACCAGTTATTCCAGCGACAATTCAAGCTCTAAAGTAAAACGCGATAGGGATGACAAAGTAAAAGGCATTTCCAGTTACGGTTCCTCTTCTTCAAGCGCTGCACAGCGTTATGATGTATCGGTCAGTCTCCACATCTATATGGACAATAACGCCAGCATTTACAACCAGAGCCATAAGGCCTTCCTAAGCAATACAGACGGATCTTATTCGAGTCCGCTGGAATACCTGCTTAAAAGAAGCCCGCTTTACAGAAAATAATCCACCTAAATTTATCATTTATCATGAAACGCATTATTCTTATTCTTGCTGTTTTTGCAGCCCTGCCATTTGTCGCTTTAGCACAAAAAGGCACCAATGCCATCCAAATCTCCGGTCAGGCCGCAATCCCTGTTGGCGACCTTGCGGATATTGTTAAAACCGGATTCGGCGGTGCTGCCAAAGGCATTTATGGCTTTAGCAGCAAGCCGCAGTCCTTTACATTGGAAGCCGGTTATAACCAGTTCGCTGTCAAAAATCTTCCATCAAGTGCATCTGCACATTATTCGGCAGTCCCTGTTTATGTGGGTTACCGGGCAAATCTGAGTGGTGTGGTATTGGAATCTCAGGCCGGGTTGTCCTTCAACCGTATAGCCGGATCAGGTCCCGGTGGTACTGCAAGTGCCAATGAAAGTGTATTTGGATGGGCACTGAGTGCGGGCTATCTTTACCGTTCTGTCGAACTTGGGGTCAGGTACCAGAGCTCGGAGGGGGCAAAGGACGCTACGGTCATCCGTTTTGTAGGTATCCGCTTAGGGTATAATTTTGGCCTTTAGGTATTCAAGGTTATATCTTTTTGTAATTGGAGTATTCTGAAATGGTCTCCATAGGCGCAAGCTGGCCAAGAAACTTAACAATCAGATTGAGGTCTTCACTTTCCGTTAGATACCGCTGTTCCTGCTCGTTCCAGGTAAATTTGACAACCAGATCCAGTTTCTGAGCATTGAAAATTTTGATCTTTAGTGGCTTTTCATTGAGCGATTGCAGTTTTTCCATTCTCCTGGTCTTCAGGTTAATGGTCATGTGCTGTCTGCAATCTTTCATGAACTTAGCTTCATCGGGTATAGATGAAGGATCCTGTTTGTAGCTGATGACCAGGTATTCTGGTGTCTCTTTTTCGATCAGGTAGGTCGCTTCATCTATTTTGGAAACAACGGGCTGCTTGCTGTGGGCCTTTTTAAATGTTTTGATTTCTCCTGAACTGGGTGCTTTGCCTTTGACAGAAACTACCGTCCAGCGGTCATCCAGCGGTTTGGAAGGATCATATTTGGCAATGGTCACAGTCGCCTTTTCACCGGCGATGGAAGTATATTTGAAATCATAGCTGTAATTATCCGGTTGCTGCCTGGGTTCGAGAAGGACCGGGTCAATGTCATGTTTTTTGAAGGCATCCAGTACTGCTTGTTTTTGAGCGGATACGGTCTGCGTTAAAACGCTCAAAAGTAAAAGGGTCAATAGTTTTTTCATGGTAATTTGTTTTAGTTTTTCAGCCAGGCATCCTTTAGCTGGGTTTTGCTTTTATTTGAGAACCTGAGGCCTGGTCCGTCGTTGTAATTTAATTTAACGGTTCCATTCAGTTCCATAGGTTTGCCATCACGTATGATCTTCATAGTAATTGGCGCTCCTTCCTCTAGTCCGTAACCCAGCATCAGGCTGGCAGAACCATCCTCGGCCGAAAAGGGATAGCCATTCATGGAAAGCAATATGTCGCCATTCTTGATCCCTAGACTGTTGAAAAATAGGTTATTGCCATCGGGCTGATCGACGACGACCTGCTTTTTATCCTGATCGATATTGATGTAAATCGCATCATTTGTCACAAAGACAATAGACTCTGCAATGGGTACGGTGGTATCTGTAATACCTACCCGCTTCAGATACGCGGAATAGTCGATAGGCTGCCTGCCGGCAACATGGTCCGTCAGGAATTTACCCGCTTCAGGAAAGGTCATGTCAGATACGGTAGCAAGAAAACTCTCATCATCAAAGGGCTTTTCTGTGCCGTATTTGTTAATGAGTTCAGTCATCAAAGACAGCAATCCTGTTTTTCCTCCGGAATGTTCCCGGATCATGATATCCATACACATGGCGATAAGGGCTCCTTTTTGATACACGTTGGGATACTCTTTTTTCATGGTGTCCTGCAAAACATTTTTGCTCATATCGATGAAGGAGAGGGAGTCGTTGTATTGGCTTGCTCCTTTGATTTTAGCGGACATCAAGTCGTAAAACTGATTTTCGTTGATCAAACCCTGGTTAACCTGGAACAGATTGGCAAAGTATTCCGTAACACCCTCATAAAACCACAGGTGGCGGCTCATTTTAGGTCGTTCAAAATCAAAATAACGTATTTCTTTGGAATGCACCTTTAATGGGGTTACGGTATGGAAAAATTCATGACTGATGACGGCAATCAGGTCACGGATATTCATCGGCTGCCTGAATACAGCGGTGGTAGAATTGTTGTGTTCAAGCGCCCCGATGCCCCGGGCATCACCTTCAGCAGAAGTTGTAAGATAGGCCAGGACCGCATATCTTTTGGTCGTATTCAGCTTGCCTAAAAACCGCTTTTGAGCGATCATCATTTTCTCCAGCGCAGGTTTCAGGTCTTTCGCATTCGTCTGCTTGCCGGGAGAATAAAGGCTGAGCAGGACTTCCATGCCGTTCACGCTGAACATGGCGGTATCGGGCTGGTTGTACATGATGGGGTTATCAACCACATCCGCAAAACGTTCGTAACGAAAAATATCCTGTGTAGTTGAGGGGTCAAAATCTTCCTTGGCGGTAGCGCCAAAAAGGTCTGCAGGATGCTGAATACTAATTTGGTAAGGGATTTCTTCAAAACCACTAAAGTACCCTGCAAAGCCGCAGAGGTTCATCCAAAACTGTTTGCCTGCAATAATATTGGTGCCCGCAGGAGAGAAGATCACTTTCTCCTCGCTGCCAAATACGTCTGCACCAGTTTCACTGTCGAACGTGTCATTCACCAAATAAGACAAATGTGCCAGCTTTTTTGCTCCGGAAATCACCACAGTATTGGAGTCTGTCCGTTTGAGGGGTAGAATTTTTCCTGCTGCATCATAGGCCTTAATGTCTTCAACAAAACGGCCATAATCGGCAATGACGTAGGTTCCCGGAATGATGCGGGCAAAGTGGTAACTAATCTGATCAGTGCTTAGCGCAGGGGGCTTGACCTGTACCCGTACTTTATCATTTTGGACATTGGTCAGGTCTATTGCTACAGCTATTGTTCGCTGCGGGCCCTTTTGCTGTGCGCTGACAAAAAGAGCGGGTAAAACGCCAATAAAAACAGACAGCAAGAAAAGGCGTTTGATCAAAATGTTGAAATTAGGAGATGCAATGCTAAAATAAAAAATTCTTTATAGTAATTCAAATGCTAAGCGGTAAATTAACTCAACTTTAATAACACCTCGATATGAAAAAATACAATTGGTATACTGACGGTCTTGCATCCAGGTTTAATTGGCTCATTATCATTTTCTTGTTGTTGATAGGAACAAGTTGCAATCAAAATAAGTCAAAACAACCTCAGACAGTGGAGAAGCACATTTTAATAGAGCTCAAGCAACAACCGCTGCGGGAAAAAGTATTCACTGCAGAAGAACAACATGCGCTGACACCTGATATGGTAATTGACAGGTTAAAAAAAGGAAATCTCCGGTATGTACAGAATGACCTGACAGCCAGGGATCATTCTGCTATGGTACGCAATGCCGCGAAGGGCCAGTATCCGAAGGCGGTCGTTATTTCTTGCCTGGACAGCAGGGTTCCGGTTGCCGACATCTTTGACAAGGGTATCGGTGATCTTTTTGTTGGGCGTGTGGCTGGCAATTTTGTCAACGAAGATCTGCTGGGCAGTATCGAGTACGGATGCAAAGTTTCTGGAGCGAAACTGGTGCTGGTTTTAGGCCATGAATCCTGCGGCGCAATCAAGGCTGCTATAGATGATGTGAAACTTGGCAACATCACCGCAATGCTCAGCAAAATCAAACCGGCAGTCAAGCGCTCACAAGATTTTAAAGGTGAGAAAACAGCTAAAAACAACGTATTTGTAGAGTATGTAGCCAAAAATAATGTGATGGAGACGGTAGCTAAGATCAGATCGGGCAGCGAAATCCTGCGGGAGATGGAAGCTGCCGGGGAGATAAAAATCATCGGGGCTTACTATCACTTAAGTTCAGGTGTGGTTGACTTTCTTTAATACCGGTAAAACCCTAAATTTGCAATCGTACTTAATCACCTACCTATGAAAACTAAAATTACAACGACCCTTTTTCTGCTATCTGTCCTGTTATTTTGTGCATTTAAACCACAGGAAAATGGGCAACTCTATTTCATGCGCTCTACAAACAATGTGGGCTCAATGATCGCATACAAAGTCTATATCGACGGTCAGCTGGTTTGTCATTTAAAAAACCAGCGGTATTCCGTACATAACCTTACTCCGGGTGAACACACGGTGTCCATTCAAAATGGCGGATTAGGTAGTAAGCAGATTTCCCTCCCTATGAAAATTAATGTCCAGGCCGGAAAAAGCAATTATATGGTAGCGATCAATGGCAAAACCCTTTATATGCAGGAAGCAGTAGAGTCTTCAGCACAGCAATTGCTTAAAAGGCTTGCAGCTACGGAGCAGTGTTTACCTGCTAAGAAAGACTAGGAGCGATGCCAAAGGTAAATACGTTGATGGGTAAGAGGTAACAGCTGTGGATAGGATATTCGACCGCATCTATTGCCGAAAAGGGAAGATCATCAGGATCATGAAGTTCTTTTTGGGAACGAAATAAAATAAATTAAAAATAATTTTCTGGGTTTTTGAGGCTTTTAAGAGGGGCTGACGGGGAGATGAGTATCACCCTGTCAGCCCTTCATGGTTTTTATTGGTGTTGTTTTGTGTCAGCAAAGGGGCGGTATGCCTGGGTTGCTGAAATAATAGATTTATTCATCAATTAAAAACAACAGAAAATGGGGAGACTCAAAAACGGACCCTTCTCGGGGTTTACGGGCCGGACGGGCTCGCTGGTGGGAACCAGGAAAAACGGAAAATGGGTGATGGCAGCAGTAGTAGCTACTGCGCCAAAACCACCAACGCTGCTGCAGTCGTACCAGCGGATCAAATTTGGGATGGTGACGGGCTGGCTGGGGCTGGTATCGCACATCCTGAAACTGGGATTTCAGGCACACAGCAGTACCAAGACTGGCTTTAACGCTGCAGTGCAGTGGAACCTCGATCATGCGGTCAGCGGTGTGGCACCCAACTTTACCATTGATTACACCAAAGCGATGTTTGGTCGCGGTGGACTGGCTAAGGGTTTCAATATGGCCCTGGCTACTACCGAAGATGCGCAGCTGGACTTCAGCTGGGCTGCCAACATCATCAATGGTGTTGGGTCGGGCACAGATCAGGCAGTTTTCCTGGTTTATAATCCGGCAAAGCAGGAATTCGTGGTGTCGCCAATGGGGATTTTGCGTTCGGCGTTATCTTACGACATGGCTTTGCCTGCTGACTTTTCGGGCGACAATTGCTATGTCTGGGCGCTGTTTGTGAGTGCCAATGAGAAGCGTGCGTCGGATTCGGAGTACCTGGGGGCGACGGTCATTCAGTAATGGTTAAAACTGGTGACTCCTCTAGCGCTGAATTTTTCAGGCGCTCCGCGCAGAAAACTAATGCGCATCGGAGTCACCAGTTTTAAAGCGAAGAATGGGTGGGGGTTATGATTTCCTAGCATAGGCAAGGGATCTCTCGGTGCCTTCGAGATGACGGGGTTTAATGTTTTAAAGGAAGAAAAAAGAAAGATATGAAAGCGACAGTTTTGAATTTGTCCCGGAAGGGGGATGTGGAATTAGTAAAAGGTGTAATGGTATTTATCATACTGGTGCTGCTATGCCCGGTGGTTCAGCACCTGGTGATGAACGTTGACCCAACGATTGGTCCGGTGGACCTGAATATCCTGGTATTGGTTTTATTGGGGCTGGTGTGTTTTATGGGGCTGATGTATTTGTGCTGGTGGGCATTTCAGCGGTTTTTGATGGTTTATGAATTGCCGGAGATTGGCAGTATGGTTTTAAAATTTAACGAATTGGAAGTATGGGAACAGTTAAGGTTGTATGTGGCATTGTATGCATTGTTGTTTTTGGGTGCTGCTGGGTGCTTGATCGCGATTTGCTAACTGCCAGACAAATTTTGCAGCAATGCCGCTTGTTTTGTGAACAAATCATCAGCAGTAATTTCAAAGCTGCGAAACGAACTGAAGCGACGGAGCTGGTAGATTCTCCAGAAGTCTGGTTGTATGACGACGGAGAGTATGATGAAGCATTTAACAACAGGTTTAGTGACGCAAGGAAAAAAAACAGGGAGGCATTTAGAAAAATTGTTCAGTTTGCAATGTTGGAAGTCGGGGTCAGGGAAAAAGGCGGCCACAACTCTGGCCGGCGTGTTGAGGCGTATCTTGACTATGTAGGTTTTAAAAAAGGTGCACCCTGGTGTGCGGCATTTGTGAGCTGGGTGTTTGCAAAAGCAGGGCATAAAGCACCGCGCACTGCCTGGAGTCCGGCATTGTTTCCGGCCTCGCACAGGGCCAGGGACGCAATCGCGGGATACGTATTCGGCATTTATATCCCTTCGTTAGAACGAATTGGCCACTGCGGGATAGTAGAAACAGTGGATGGCGATTGGCTACGGACCATCGAGGGCAATACTTCTGTGGCTGGCAGCCGGGAGGGTGATGGTGTATACAGGCGCAGCAGACACAAACGGAGCATCCGGTATTATGCAGACTGGATCGCGAAAGGATTTTGAATACAATACAATAATGTGATGAGAATGGCTGCTTCGGATGAGGCAGCCATTTATGCCCTTTAAAACTCCAATCTGTAATTGAGCGTTGGAATGATGCCGCTCCACGTAGATGCTTCTATCATCCGTTTGCTTGGATTGTAATGCATCCCCATCGTATTCTCCTTATTCAGTAAATTTTGAATGTCCATCAGGATCATATGGCTCAGTTTTTTACTGTTGATGCGGTAGCTTGCCGAAAAATCTACCCGCATATAAGGGTCGGCTGTCAAGGTATTGATGTTGTTCTGATCTATCACCTCTTCATCGAGGCGAACCGACTCTTCTACCAGGACCGGTGTGTAACGTCTTCCACCTGCATAAATTAATTTTCCGTTCAGGCCAAATAGATTGTTCCGCCTGGTTTTCCACTCCTTGCCAACTAACAGATTGCCTACGTAACGTGTATTGAAGGCTGTATTGAACTCCTGCTTACTTAATGCTTTGAATTTTGAGTCAAAAAGAGAAGAAGTAACCATGAAATAATAGCCGCTGCTTAATGATTTCTCAAGAGAAAGTTCCAGACCGTAGTTTTTTCCTGTTCCTTTATTCACCAGATTACGATAGGCTGAAGAAGCAATCGCTGAGTTATCAGAGGCATTGAGCAGCGAGAAATTCACCGAGGGGTCGACCGACACCGGAACGTGGTATAAATGCTGGTAATAAACTTCTGTTTTAAACTTCAGGTTGCCGCCAAACAATTTTTCATAACCAATCACCGCCTGTGCAGATTTTGTTGGTTCCAGTTTGTGTTCCTCTATTTCATTTGCCGGCAAAGCTGGCACTGCGCTTTTCGCGAAATAATAAGACAATGGCTCCAGTCTGCTGTATAATCCTGCACCAAAGGACAACTGCTGACTGGCGGGCAATTTCAGGTTTAGGCCCACACGCGGTTCGATGCTCCAGCTTTTGCTCATGTTGAAATAATTTGCATGAATGCCGGTATTTAAGGTCAGCCTGCTGCTCAGTTCTGTTTTATGCTGTGCAAAGGCGTCGTAGCTGCTGGTATGTCCTTCCTGATTGATCAATTCTCTCAACGCTTTTAATTCAGTGCTGTATTCCTGTCCGTATAGGTTGTATCCCAGAAAACTGGCATTGATACCCGTGCGGATCACATTGCTGCTGTTGATGTTATAGTTGACCGTACCTGCATACCTGATGGCCGTGTTGGTGTACAGGTTTTTATCAGAACGGCTGCTCAGGTAACTTTGGTCCAGCGTATCAATCTGGTTGGAGCTGCGGTTGCCCGAAATGGAAATCACGTTATTGATATATACTTTACTGCTGGCAATATACAGGTGTTTCAAACCAGCACTTCCTGCATTATAACCAAATTTCATATCCCTTGCATCCATTCTTTCTTCCCATTTGGTGTAGTCCCGCTCGGCATCTTTGCTGAGCTTGCCTAAGCCCCCAATTCCAAAGAGGGAAAATGTTCCTGCTTTTTTTGTAGGAAATACAAAATTGAAGGACAGATCCTGGTACTTTGGTACACCTTCATCTGAAACCTTGACACTCACTTTTTCGAGCAGGCTGAGTGAGGAATAACGGTAACTGACCAGGTAGGAGGCAGCGCCGCCTTTTTTAAAGGGCCCTTCAAACGTAGCCCCTGCACCCAGAATACCGATGTTGAGCGCATATTCGCGCTTGTCGGTATTTCCTTTTCTGAATTTCAGATCAAAAACACCGGACAGGGCATTGCTGTATTCGGCGGCCAAACCACCCGTGTAGAAATCGGAAGTGCTGAGCACGGTCGTATTGATCATACTCACTGCACCCCCGGAGGCGCCTTCGCTGCCAAAATGGTTGGGATTGATAATTTCTATACCTTCCAGGCGCCACTGCAGACTTTTTGGGGAATTGCCCCTTACGATGATCTCATTGTCATCGCCACCGGCAACCACACCTGCAAAGCTTTGGGCCATGCGTGCAGGATCAAAAAAGGCACCGGCATACCGGTTTGTTTCTTCGGGTGAGAAGGACCGGCCGCTTGTTAAGGCCATTTGGTTGAGGGGTTTTTTACCCGAGCCTGCATTAACCACTACTTCTTCAAGTTTATTGGCCTGTGCGTCGAGTTCCAGAGTGAGGATAAGCTCCTTACCGCTGGTAATCAGGAGCTCAGAGCGTGTAATTTGTTGATAGCCAACTAGCCTTGCCTGGAGCACCTGGCGGCCAAGGGATACACCAGTAAGCCGAAATTCACCCTTTTCGTCCGTCATCACCTCTTTCACATCAGGACTTGATACCAATACCAGGGTTACGCCCTGCAGCGGCAATCTAGTCGCCCCGTCGGTCACTGTTCCCTTGATGGTTTGCCTGAGGTCCTGTTTGCCGGAAACTGCGCTGGAATCTTTGTTTTGGGCCAAAAGATTAAAGCCTTGTAAAAGGAAAGTAAGTAGAATAACAATTTGGGGAAATTTCATAGTCGTCATTTATGGATTTATTTTCTCCTATGACAACCGACCGGGTAGTTACCCCTACGTCAGCATGAAATAATTTAACTTACAGCTCTAAAATCTCCCCCAGGTGTTTTTGACTGATTGGTTTGTTGTAGAAATTGGTAACCGCTTTATAAGTAGCCGCTTTTTCGTAATCAGCAGTATCGATGGAGGAACTAACCATATGGATGGTTACTGGTCTGCTGAATTGCAGTCCCGAAATGGCATCCAGAAATTGCCATCCGTCCATCACCGGCATGTTGATGTCCAATAAAATGATATCCGGCAGATCTGCATCAAGTTCCAAAATGGCCTTCAGCGCAGTTAACGCTTCAGCACCATGGTTGAACGTGGTCAGGGCTTTTGTATAGCCCAGATTTTTAAATTGTTTGGAGAGCACATAAGTGTAGATTTTATCGTCATCAATAATAAATACAGAGTTTATTTTTTGCATGCTAATTGATTTCTATTTTAAAGGACGTGCCAGATCCCGGTGTGCTTTGTACTTCTATTTTTCCGCCCATGGCGTCAATTTGATTCTTGATGATAAAAAGCCCAAGACCTTTTGCATCGTTATTTCCATGGAAAGTTTTGTACATGCCGAAGATCTTGTGCCCGTGCAGTTCGAGGTCTATACCGATTCCGTTATCCTGAATTTCCAGCACACATTTGTTTTGTAGCCTTGTTGCAGAAATTTTAATTCGCAACTGACGTCCTGCATCTCTGTATTTAATGGCATTACTTATTAAATTCAGCAAAATGCTCTCAAAATAAGCGGGGTCGTAACTGATGACCAAACTTTCATTGGCATCAATGTGAATTTCGGCACCTGCATTCTGAATCAGTTTCGAAAGACTGGCGAGGATCCTGTTGATTTCCCTGAATACGGACAGTTGCTTTACATTTTGAGCACCGGTGTCGGAGATCTTCACGACATCGTTTAAATTGGATAAGGTTTCCTGCAGGTTATCTGAATTGATGACCAGCATGTCAAACAATTTGTTCTTCTCCTCCTGGTCATCTTCTGTCCGCAGGGCCTCCAGCAGCATCTGCATATTTCCCGAATGTGAGCGCAGGTTGTGAGATACAATGTGTGTGAAATTGAGTAAACGTGCGTTTTGCTCTTTGATGATCTTTAAGGTATCTTCCTTTTCCTGCTCAAGGCTTTTTCTTTCATGAATGTCGGCGCAGGTACCCAATAAGAACAAAGGTTTCTCATCCCGCCAGGAAACGACCTTTCCCCGGATTTCCAGCCATTGCCAGGTGCCATTTTTATGGCTCATCCTGCATTCAGCGGCAAAGTACTTCTTCTCTCTTTTGATGCACAGTTCCAGCTGACTGGTAAATATTTCCAGATCTTCCGGATGGATCAGCCCCATCCAGGTTTTCATTATTCCGTTATACAGCTCAAAACGCTCATAACCCAAAATGTTTGCCGCACGCTTGTTGCAGTTGATCTTGTCGGTCACAATGTCCCATTCCCAGGTTCCAACCCTTGTACTTTTAATGATGTTGTCCAAACGTTTTCGCTCCAGCAGCAGTATTTCCGAGTGCTTTTGCCGCTCCGTCATGTTCACAATCTGTGAAATGAAATATAAGGGCCTTGCGAACTGATCCCTGACTATGGACACACTTAAATTGGCCCAGACAATATTGCCTTCTTTATGGATATATCTTTTTTCAATGTTATATGACTCGATACCACCTGCAATCAACTGTTTCACCAGGTTTAAGTCGTAGTCCAGGTCCTCAGGATGGGTAAAATCCTGAAAAGTATGATCAAGGAACTCAAATTCTCCGTAGCCCAACAGTGCCATCAGGCTTTTATTGACCCTGATCCAGGATCCGTTTAGCGCTACGATAGCCATTCCAATAGGGGCGTAATCAAATGCATGATGAAAACGTTGTTCATTTTCTTCGAGCAGGTTGATCATGTCGACATAACTTGTAATGTCCTCCATTGTCCCGAAGGTAGTCAGGCATTGTTCATCTTCGTAACTGGCATGTATGCTGATTTTAACCCATTTAACCTTGTCTTCTATAGTTTTAATCAAAAAGTCACTCGTCTGTGGCTGCCTGCTTTCAATGGCTTTTTCAATAAAACGCAAAATGACTTCAGGATCATTGTAATACTGCAGGGTCTGTCCAAATTCGGGAATGAAATCAGGTGGCAGATCGTAGATCACCCGCATCATATCATTCCAATATACCTTATTCGTTCGGAGATCCCTTTCCCAAATGCCAATTTTAGCTAACGGTGTTACCTTGTGGTAGAGTTCTAGTCTGGTATGCATAGTGGGAGCAGTTTATCGATCCACGAATATAGATAAACTATAGCAAGTTATCTGCCTTATTACATATTTAAGCACGATAAATGTGATTTTATTGTGCTTTGGTAAGGGTTGTTTGATGGTTAAACCTGTTGCATTGGATCCGGTCGAATTCTTTTACATAACCGGGGTGCTCCGTTTTTAGAATCCTGTCCCAGATCCTGAAATACAATCCGTAATTGCCTTTGAACCTGGTATGGTGCATGTTGTGGTAAACCGAAGTGCTGAGCACTTCAAATAAGGGTGTGCTTCTGAACCATTTAGGTACAACCTCATAACCCAAATGGCCATAGACATTGATCGTAAAACTGATTAGTACGAAAAGCACCAGCGAGAGGACATGCATGGGTACAATGACCGCAATAACCAATAATACAGCCCCTTCGGTCCAGGCTTCCAGGAAATGAAAGGAATAGGATGCCCAAGGAGAGGGGTTCGTAGATTTATGATGCAATAGGTGGACAATCCGGAAAACCTTGGGCTGGTGCAGGAAACGGTGCATCCAATAGAAATAGGTGTCGTGAATGACAAGGCTGATGAATATGCTAACCGGTATCCACCAAATCGGGTAATCTGATATAGCAACATAGATTTGAGTAACCTGCCTGAGCGGCGTTAGTAAAACCAGGCAGGCAATGAACGTAAATACAGCTGTGGTTTGAAGAGAATGCAGTATTTCCCTGATAAAATCCTTTCGAATTGCCGATCTCTTCTGGATTTTGGACTGGCTTAGCCAATTGCCCATCAGTTTATAGCAGATCAAAAATGGGATCCCGGCAATGATGAAATACCTGATCACCGATATGCTGAAAATTTTCAGGAAGATTTCAAAAGCCTGCATTGCATGGGGGTTCGTGAACAAGACAAAAACAAGATACTGAAATTTAACCAAAGCATAGGACCGTAATATTAATTTGTTTATTATATTTACTTGGCAATCGATTGTATTGCGGTAACATACAAATCAAATATACATATGGCTTCTCTTAAGCGGGCAGTACTTTGCCTGGTCTTACTCATCTGCTTCAGCGGTGCGCTCAAAGCGCAAACTGTCAGCCCTTACATCTTGAATGTGGGCAGCAAACCTTATTTATTGCGCAGCTACATGCTATTCGAAGGTAAAAAGCGCACCCAAGTGATATCTGTCGGCAACCCCGAAAAGGTGAATTACAGTTACGACCTCAAAACAGGCGCCTTGCTGCAAGTTTGGCGCGGCGGTTTTCTCGACGTAACCGAGATGTGGAAGGACAGGGGCGAGCCGCAACTGGCCAAGCCGCTGGGTACTGTACTCGCATTTACGGCTGCACCTTTTCTTGCTGCACTGGCCGACAAAGAAACAGCCTGGCCGGATTCTATTGCCTTCGATGATTTGCAAAACAAGGGATATGTATTGGGTAGAGACAAAATGCCGGCATTTCAATATGTAGTCAACGGTGCCGATGTCAATGATAAAATAGCGGTACTGTCCGGATCAATAGAACGGACCATCAGACTGAGCAATGGCAAACAAATGATGTACTGTCGCCTTGCATTTGGCCCCGCTATTGAAAAGCAGGACAATAATGTGTATGCTGTGGTGGGTAAAGTTTATTCCGTTAAAGTAGCCGGTGGTTCAAAAGCTTTCATCCGGAAAACGAAAGACGGACAGGAACTTTTAGTTCCAATGGCCAAAGGCACTGCTTCTCTAACTTATTCGATCATCTGGTAATCTTCAAAATGAAACATATAAAATATTTACTGTTGTTGAGCTTCGGGTTGTCAACCACAGCTGTACAAACTGTTATTGCCAGGCAGATCTCTGGTACTGAAACGAAACCAGGAACGGCGCAGACCGAGGGACAGATATTTCCGATCCGGACGGTGCCCATTCCAAAAGAAATTGCGCTGGAAGTTGGAGGGATGGCTTTTATCCCTAATGATGAACTGGCCGTGGCGACACGCCGGGGTGAAGTTTGGATCATCACCAATCCGTATATGAAAAACGGACAACAACCTAAATACCGTTTGTTTGCACATGGCATGCACGAAATATTGGGACTCAGTTATATTAAAGGTGATTTGTATCTTACCCAGCGCGCTGAACTCACAAGACTGCGTGATCTGGACGGGGATGGAGAAGCTGATGAATATAAAACCATGTATTCCTGGCCTTTATCCGGAAATTACCATGAGTATGCTTACGGGCCTATGTTGGATAAGGATGGCAATATGGTGGTAACGCTCAACCTGGGTTGGATTGGATACGGCGAAAGTTTGTCCAAATGGCATGGTTGGATGCTCAAGTTCACACCGGATTTTGAGATGAAACCTTTTGCAACTGGATTCCGTTCACCAGCAGCTTTTGCGATGAACAATAGCGGAGATATATTTTATGCGGAAAATCAGGGCGACTGGGTTGGCTCTGGCAGCATTACCCATGTAGCTGAAGGGGACTTTGTAGGCAATCCAGCCGGACTGATCTGGGCAGACCAGCCGGGATCGCCTGTAAAATTGCGCAAGGGCGATATACCCGATACGGCAGAACCCAAATATGAGGTGGCCAAACGTGTACCGGGATTAAAGACACCTACGGTCTGGATCCCGCATTCGATAATGGGAAACTCGACTTCCGGCATGTTAAATTACTCAGCCGATGGGAATATGGGCCCTTTTAAAGGGCAAATGTTTGTGGGCGACCAGTCACAGAGCAAAATCAGCAGGGTGTTCTTAGAAAGGGTAAAAGGTGTGTACCAGGGTGTGGTATTTCCTTTTCGTGAGGGATTTTCGTCTGGCATTCTGAGGATGAACTGGGGATCTGATGGCAGTATGCTGGTCGGCATGACTTCCCGGGGCTGGTCATCTACCGGCAAAGCAGAATATGGTTTACAGCAGTTGACCTGGTCGGGCATTACCCCGTTTGAGATCCAGTCGGTAAAAGCACAGCCAGATGGTTTTGAACTGGAATTTACGATGCCGGTTGATGAAAAAACAGCCCGCAATGCCGGATCCTATAAATTGTCGACCTTTACCTACAAGTACCACCACATTTACGGCAGTCCGGCCATCAACCAGGCAGCACGCAGTATCAAAGCCATTACGGTTTCTCCCGATCATATGAAAGTACGCCTGGTGCTCGATAGCCTGAAGGAAGGTTATATCCACGAGATCAGTGCGGAGGGACTGCGTGCTGAAAACAACAATTTGCCCTTGTTGCACAATTATGGGTTTTATACGCTGAACCAGATACCTGATGGTGAAAAGATTACACTTAGTGCTGCGAATGCGCCAACGGGGACTATGAATCATGACCACATGGCGATGGGCAACATGAATGGCGAAAAAGCAGCAGGTGTTGCCCCTAAAGGGAGTACATCGCCTGAAAAACACGTTACTGTGCAACCGGAGAGCTGGACAAAAGGGCCGGACAGGACCATTGCCCTGGGCACTGAACCAGGTTTAAAGTTCGACACGCCGAACCTGACAATCAAAGCTGGTGCCCGTGTTAAGCTGACTTTTGCCAATAGTGATGACATGCTGCACAATTTTGTACTTACTGCTCCTGCTTCGGGAAACGTGGTAGGGGAGATGGTCACAAAAATGGGGCTTGATGGCGAAAAATATAATTTTATTCCAGCGACGCCAAAGGTTTTGGCACATACGGTTTTGTTGCAACCCGGTCAGTCGGACACCATTTATTTTACTGCTCCTAAGACACCCGGCCTGTATCCCTTTATCTGTACCTATCCCGGACATTATATGGTAATGAAAGGCGTAATTAAAGTGATTAAGTAAACAAATTGATGTCAAGCATGGATCGGATTCTCTATATTTACGGTACATCAAACTTGCTGCTATGAGATATTTGTCATTACTGGTGCTATTTAGCACGCTATCTTTATTTGCTAATGCTCAAAATAAGGATGCCATCCTCGGAAAATGGATCAATTCTACAGCTGAAGCGCACCTGGAAATTTTTAAAAGAGGTGACAAATATTTCGGCAAGCTCGTGTGGATCAAGGAACCAAAAGGGACGGAGGCGGTCGTTAAGACTGACTTGAAAAACCCCGATCCATCGCTTAGATCTAAGCCCATTCTGGGTATGGAAATCTTAAAAAACTTTGTCTACGATGATGGCAAATGGACGGACGGCAGCATTTATGACCCCAAATCAGGAAAAACCTACAGTTGCAATATGACTATCAAAGAAAATGGACAGCTGAACATGCGCGGTTACATTGGTATTTCGTTGATCGGCCGCTCGGAAGTATGGAAAAGGGTAAAATAGTCTGCCGACTGATTTGCTTATTGCTGCTACCTTTGTTGGGTTATACCCAAAAATATGAACTCAGACCGATTGCTTCCGGTCAGAATACCAGCATCCGGGGAATGTCGGTCGTTACCGACCAGATCGCCTGGTTGAGTGGCAGCAATGGCAGCATCGGGAAAACACTGGATGAGGGAAAGACCTGGCAGTGGTTTAAACCTGCCGGATATGAAAAATTGGACTTCAGAGATATTGAGGCTTTTGATGCAAACAAGGCCATTGTGATCAATGCTGGCTCACCGGCTTACGTACTACTCACTACAGATGGCGGTAAAAGCTGGACTGAGCGCTACAAAAACCTCGATTCAGCGATCTTCCTGGACGGTATGAGTTTTTGGGACAAAGAGGGCGGGATGATTTTTGGGGATCCGATCAAAAATAAGATGCAACTCATTCGCACACGGGACGGTGGATTGAGCTGGGAAGACGTATCCGGACAGTTGAAGCAGGACCTGAAAACCGGTGAAGCGGGTTTTGCCGCAAGCGGAACAACGATTGTAACCCAAAAGCCCGGAATGGCATGGATCGCGACCGGTGGATCAACAGCAAATATTTATTATACCCACAACCGGGGATTTACATGGTACAGTAAAGCACTTCCTATCCTGCAGGGAGAAAACAGTACAGGGCCTTTTTCTATGGCGTTTTACGATCAGAAAAATGGGGTGATCGTAGGCGGAAATTACCTCAAAGACAAAGAGAACAGCAACAACGTACTGGTTACCAGAGATGGTGGACAAAACTGGATTAAACCAGTCACGCCGGTTTTGGGTTACCGTTCGGGTGTTGCTTATATCAGCAAATCTTTGGTAATCGCAACAGGGACATCAGGGACCGACATTTCAGAAGATGGAGGGATGAACTGGCACCATATCTCCGGCCTCAGTTTTAATGTGGTGCAGTGCAGTAAAAACGAGAAGCTAGTCTTGCTGGCAGGAGGCAAAGGAGAAGTCTACCAGTTGGCCATCACAAAATAAATTAAAAGCATGATTCTAAAAGTTCACCACATCGCTGTGCTGTGCAGCAATTATGAAGTCTCTAAAACCTTCTATACAGAAGTACTGGGTCTGGAGCCGGTCAGAGAGGTTTACCGTGCAGCGCGTTTGTCCTACAAACTTGATCTGGCGCTGAACGGGGAATACATCATCGAATTGTTTTCCTTTCCAAAGCCACCGCCAAGACCTTCAAGACCGGAGGCCGCTGGTTTGCGCCACCTTGCTTTTGCTGTAAATGATCTGGATGAAGTTGTGCTTAACCTGCAGCACAAAGGCGTTGTAGCAGAGCCAATACGAATTGATGAATTTACCGGAAAACGGTTTACTTTTATTGCCGATCCTGATCATTTGCCCATTGAGTTCTACGAGGTATAAAATACCAAAAGCCAGGTCATCCAACCTGGCCTTAGAACAAAACTTAGATCTAACCAAACATCTAAAAGTTCAGACAATATAGAAATTGTACTGGACGTCAAGGGCGGATTCGAACCGCCGTCAAAGGTTTTGCAGACCCTCACCTAACCACTCGGCCACATGACTATTTTTACTTAACAAAACAGCTTTCTGTGTTTGCTGATACAAATATAAGTAAAGTCTATTAAATTACTAGACTTTATTTAAGTGTGGCTATGCATTTTATATATCTTGTTGATATTCAGGATAAAAAAATCAAAAAATGTCTAATTAGTTATTTGTTAACAAGTAATGAGTTGGCTAATTTAGAGTCGTTCTATTTAATTCCTCAAGATTTTTTATATTAGCCCCCAAACCAAGTATTGACCTCAGAATGAAAATAACCCATACCATTTTTATTGCCGCACTCTTAACTTCTCCCGCTCTCGCTCAAAATACAAGTACCGAAGAGGCCAAAAAACTCAAAGAAGTCAACATCAACAGCGTCATCAAACAGCGCGACATTAAACGACTGGATTCTATAGCTGGCACCTATATTTTTTCAGGGAAGAAGACCGAAGTGGTCAACCTGACCAATAAAGACCTCGCAATTACTGAAAAATATGGCCGTCAGGTTTTCTCCAAAATCCCCGGCGTTTTTGTGTATGACATGGACGGAACGGGCAACCAGACCAATATTTCTACCCGTGGACTGGATCCGCACAGGGGATGGGAGTTCAACATCCGCAAGGATGGGGTAGTCACCAATTCTGATATGTATGGTTATCCGGCCAGCCATTACAATATACCGCTTGAGGCAGTGGAGCGCATTGAACTGGTGCGCGGTACGGGTTCTTTACAATATGGGGGACAGTTTGGCGGTATGCTGAATTATGTCAGCAAGAAACCGGATTCTTCGGAACTGGCCTTTCAAAGCATCAACACCGCAGGTTCTTATGGACTGTTGAGTACATTTAATTCCATCAGTGGCACTAAGGGCAAGTTTAAATATTATGCCTGGTTCGATAAAAAGGCCAATAGCGGCTACAGGAAAAACAGCGATTCTAAATTTGATGCCCAGAATATCTCTTTATTTTATGAGTTCAGTCCCAATCTGGAACTTAAAGCCGAATGGACGCGCTCCAATTATGTGGTCCATCTGGCCGGGCAACTGACTGACCAGATGTTTGAAGCGGACCCGCGTACTGCTACGCGCTCACGCAACTATTATAATCCGGACATCAATGTGCCTTCTATTACTCTGGACTGGAAAGCCGGCGAAAATACGAAGTTTAAATTCACTTCTTCTGCAGTGATCGGCGCCAGAAACAGTGTGCTGTTTGATAAGCTGGTCAACGTGGTAGATGCCATTGATCCGATCAGCCTTCAATATGCCAACAGGCAAGTCGATATTGACCATTTCAAAAGTTTTACCAATGAACTTCGCCTATTGCAATCTTATTCACTATTTGGTCAAACCAGCAACCTGGCCGCGGGTGTGCAGTATATGAACAATGACCTGCACCGCCAGCAATTGGGTAAAGGTACGACGGGTACTGATTTTGATCTTTCTCTTGTGACCCCTGGCTTTGGCAGGGACATGCACTTAAAAACCACCAATATCGCCCTTTTTGCAGAAAACCGCTGGGTGCTTACACCGGGATTTTCAGTGACTACCGGAGTTCGGGCGGAACTTGGTGAAACCAATATGACCGGAACCATCACCAACTATCCGGCTAATGATATCCCAAATACGATTAAGCATGAATACCCTTTGTTTGGCGCAGGCGCACAGTATGAACTGGGCAAGACCATGAACCTCTATGCGGGCTGGTCGCAGGCCTACCGTCCGGTTATTTTCAAAGACATCATTCCGGGTTCTACCTTTGAACTGGCGGATAAAAACCTGAAAGATGCCAAGGGTTATAATCTGGAAGGCGGTTTCAGGGGCAACTGGAAGTTTTTGAACTGGGACCTGAGCTATTTCCAGTTGCAGTACAACAACAAACTTGGCACGGTTTCCCAGATGAATTCCAGTAACCAGGAGGTCATCTACCGGACCAATATCGGCGATGCGACAACTAAAGGAGTCGAAATCTTTACGCAGGCAGAATTTGCACTTAATAAAACGACTACCATTTCATTATTTACAGCCACGGCTTATATGGATGCCCGCTACCAGAACGCGGCGGTGCGCGATGCGGCTGCAAAAACGACAGTTTCCGTTGATGGCAACAAAGTGGAAAGCGTACCTGAATGGCAGTCCAGAAATGGGGCTACACTCAAAATAGGCCGGCACAGTCTGAGTATTTTACACAGTTATACCGCCAAATCCTTTGCAGATGCGCTGAATGCGGTAGCGCCTAATGCAACTGGAACAGTAGGTATTGTACCATCTTATCATTTGTTTGATGCAAATGCCAGTGTAGGCCTGAGCCATAACCTGCGTGTGGGACTGAATGTCAACAATGCCTTTGATAAACATTATTTCACGAAACGCCCGCAGTTTTATCCTGGACCAGGCATTTGGCCGTCAGATGGCAGAACGTTTTCTACCACGGTATCGCTGAGCTTGTAGTGCCGTTTACAAACCGCTGACCCCGCCGCTCACCACCAATTTCATGGCATCAGCAGCACTGAGGTTCAGGTCTGTTACCTTATCGCGGTGTACAATGCAAAGTTGACCGGCAAAAGAATAAGACAAGGGAAAATAGACTGCTACCTCATTAGGCAGGTCTATTTTTTTGAGGTCAGGTTGTGTCAGGAAGCCGATTTTTTTAAGTCCGCCTTCTACTTCCACGAGCACAGGGTGGTTGAATTTCTTTTCATCGCCAACAAAAGCTTCAGTCAGGTCTTTGATCGAAGAATAAATGAACTTGAGGATCGGCAGCCGGTCCAGCACCCGCTGAAACCAGTTGTACATCGGCTCTGTGACGAAATTCGTCACAAAAATCCCTGCAATCAGGATCAAAGAAATGACCAGTACCAGGCCCAGTCCCGGAATGTTTCTGCTGGCGCCTGTGTTGGGGTCTACCCCGAGAATGTTGTTGATGTTCAGCCAGCTGTCCACTGTCGTTACTGCCCATACCACAATTAAGATGCTGAGTGCAACAGGCAGCACGATCAATAAACCTTTTACGAGGTATCTCAAAAATGCCCTACCGATTCTATTCATGCTGCAAACTTAGATAATTTACTGAAGTATCTATGAAAACTTATTCGTAAAAATACACCCTTTTAACCCGTTGTGAGATATTGGTCAGGATCTCATAGGGGATGGTATCGATCTGCCGGGCCAGGTCTGAAATGGTCAGCGCCCCGTTGAATACAATGACCTCGTCACCTGTTTTCGCGTTTAGCCCCGTTACGTCCAGCATACACATGTCCATGCAGATGACCCCTACGGTAGGTGCCTGCTGACCGTTGACAATCATTTTGCCGGTCCCATTGCCGAATTTCCGGTTGTAACCGTCTGCATAGCCGATCTTGACAGTGGCGATTGTACTGCCTTCAGGCAATTGCCCTTTTCGGCTGTACCCCACTGTTTCATTCGGTTTTATGGTCTTCAGCTGCGTAATGGTTGTTTTAAGTACGGCTACTGTTTGGAGCCCTTTATTGTTAAGAATACCACCATCAAAACCATACAAGCCGATCCCGATGCGGACCATATCCAGTTGTGCATCCGGGTGCCTTGAAATGCCCGAGGTATTGGAGATGTGCCTGATCACCGTAATGCCCAAATCCTCCTGGATCTGGTCGGCAATGGCGCTGAACCGCAACAATTGATGCCTGGTAAATTCGTCGTGAACAGGATCATCGCTGGCTACCAGATGGGAGAATACAGAGGCTACCCGGACCTTGTTGGTGGCTTTTAATGCCAATAACAAATCTGCCAGATCTGGCTCTTCAAATCCAAGACGGTGCATGCCCGTATCTATTTTGAGATGTATGGGATAGTCAACCTCATGTTCATTCAAAAATCCGGTAAAGCTGTTCAGGATATCCAGGTTATAGATCTCCGGTTCCAGATGGTGCCTTATAATGGCTTCAAAGCCGGATGGTTCTGGACTCATAACCATTATGGGCATGGAGATTCCGGCTTTCCGCAGGGCTACGCCCTCATCCGTATAAGCGACTGCGAGGTAGTCTACTTTGTGATACTGGAGTAGATTGGCGATTTCAAAACTGCCGCTTCCGTAGGAAAAAGCCTTCACCATGGCCATTACTTTTACACCCGGTTTGAGTTTACTGCGGTAAAACTGCAGGTTTCCGGCGAGGGCATTGAGGTCAATTTCCAATACCGTATCGTGTATTTTTTGAGAGATCAGTTTGCTGATGCGCTCAAATTCAAACCGCCTCGCACCCTTCACAAGAATTGTTTCATTGCTGAAATGGACAGATGGAAACTGGTCAATGAATGACTGGGTACTTTCAAAAAAAGTGCTTTCCATCTCAAAAAGTTCTGCAGCAGCAGAAATATGCGGACCAATACCAATAAGCCTGCTCAGGTTTTTTTGTTTCAGCAAGGCTGCAATTTCCGTATAGAGCTCCAGGTCATTTTTTCCAGTTTCATAGAGGTCCGACAGGATCAGTGTCTTTTTAGGGTGCTGGTTTTGGAGGTTCAGGAAATCCAGTGCAATGGCCAGCGAAGAGGTGTCCGCGCTGTAAGAATCATCTATGACCGAACATTGGTTGATTCCGGTTTTTAACTCTAACCGCATACCTACCCGCGTCAGCTTTTCCAGTCGCAGGTCGGCTTCCTGTGGCGTATAACCCAAAGCCAGTAAAGTCGCCCAGCAAATTATGCCATTTTCCAGTGAAGCCCGGTCGCTAAAAGGGATCAGACATTCAATTTCCTCATTTTTGAACTTGGCCCTGATGTAATTTTTACCCTTAATGGGCTCGATGAATAAAATCTGAAGGTCGGCTTTTTGCTTGGTGCTCCAGGAGAATTTCGTTTGGCCGGGCAATTCTTCCGGTTTCAATCCTTCTGTATATTCAGGCGAGTAAATGAAAGTATCTGTGTTTACAAATAGCTTTAATTTTTCCAGCAATTTCTCTTTCTGAGAAGTAAAGCCTTCTGCATGGGCCTCACCGATATTGGTCAGGATGCCCACAGTAGGTTTGATGATGGTTTCCAATTCAGTCATTTCGCCTGCTCTGGAAATACCAGCCTCGAAAATTCCTAAGGTATGTTCGTCTTCAATCTGCCATACCGACAGCGGTACACCGATTTGGGAATTGAAACTTTTCGGGCTCCTGGTAATGTTAAAATCTGCCGCCAGCAATTGATAGAGCCACTCTTTGACAACCGTCTTTCCGTTACTGCCGGTGATGGCGAGGACAGGTAGCTGATGCTGTTCACGATTTATAGCTGCCAGTTTTTGCAATGCAGACAGTACATCGGACACCAATAATACATTGGCATCGGGAAACAAAGCCACATATTTTTCATCACTAATCACGAAGTTTCTGATGCCATTCTGATAGGCATCTTTCAGAAATTCATGTCCATCCCGTTTGGCGGTCAAAGCAAAAAAAAGAGATTCTTCAGGATCGATTACGCTGCGGCTGTCGATCACCAGTTTGCTGATTTTTGCATCTTTCCAGGGCGAAAAAGAAGCAACACCCAAAATACCTCCAACTTGTTTAATGCTATAAATGGCATGGCTCATGCACCAAAAATAGTCAACTAAATCAGCATAAGCAATTGTGCTTAAAACTGGATGTCAGTGAACCATTTTTTATAAATGGTCTGATAAACTCCATTTTCTTTGAGAAGACTAAGCACCTCATTGAACTGGTCTTTTAATTGTACATCACCCTTGCGCATCGCGATTGCATATTGTGAATCAGTTTCAGGGAGGTACATACCGACTTTAAGTTTCTTGTTTTTTTGCAGGAAACCGCCTGCGATCGGGGAGTCGTCGATGAGCAAGTCGATTTTGCCGGCCATCAGTTTTCTGTAAAGCTCCTTGTTGGTTTCCGCGTGTACCATGTTGTTGCTCGGAAAGTTCACATGAACATATTTTTCGGCTTCAGTTGCCTCTCTGATGCCTATGGTTTTATTTCTGAGGTCACCAACATTTCGAAGATTATCTTCCTGGTTGACCACTGCACAGAGCCTGAAATGCAGATAGGGATTGGTAAATTCCAAAATGTGCCGGCGTGAGGGCGTAACCGTTACCGCAGAGCAAATGAGGTCAAGTTCTCCCTTAAAAAGTTTTTCGAGGATATTTTGCCATAACGATACTTCGTACTCGATTTCAAGGTCTAAATGATCGGTAATGGCTTTTAAGAGGTCAACTTCAAACCCTTCAAATTTCTCTGAGTTGTAATCCGAGTGCATTGGGAAGGGAGCTGCAGAATCTAATCCAACTTTTAGTACTTTTTTTTCAGCCATATAGGTGAGGAGTCTGGTATTGGTTCCTATTTAAGGCGAATTTACATTTTTTTAAGAATAGTTTAACACTTGTGTGTGTAATTGCTGATAATATGTATGGTTGTTTCAGAATATTTAATACCTGTTTGCTTTATTCTCAGTTTTTGTTAGATTTTTAAGGTATAATCCAGGTTTTTGTTGTCCGCAAACTTAAATCTGTCTCAACAGGATTGATCTTAAAGAATTTTACGGCGATAGCCAGATTTTAGTAATATTGTAAAACTGTGGAAGAGGAAAAAAAACCGACTGTCAAATTGAGCAGGAACGCTGCTTTAGCAAAAGGCGAGCATTACTGTGCGTACCAGGAACGCTCGCAACAGGAAATGCGCGATAAGTTTTACGAATGGGGTTTATGGAAGGACGATGTAGAGGAACTGATCTCGGAATTGATTCAGACCAACTTTTTAAATGAGGAGCGCTTTACCAATGCCTATGTTTCCGGAAAATTCAAGATTAAACACTGGGGTAAGGTGAAGATTAAGCAGGGATTGAAATTGAAAAGGGTTCCCGATAAGATGATTGCCAATGCTTTGAGATCAATTGACCCGGATGAGTATATGCATACAATCCTGATTCTGGCAGAGAAAAAAGCACCATCCATTAAGGAAAAAGACGCTTACAAGCGCAAATACAAACTCGTCAGTTACCTGCTTGGCAAAGGTTTTGAACATGACCTCATCACAGAGGTGTTGAAGGCCAATGACTTAGCCTGAGGGCTTCATTTTTATGAAAAATAACTTGACGTTAATCTAAAAGTATTTATATTTGCAATCCCAAATGGAAACAAGGCCGGTTTTTAGCTTTGCTTTCAAAAGGGTTACACTGGAGGGTGTTAATAATTAATGCGAAAGTAGCTCAGTTGGTAGAGCACGACCTTGCCAAGGTCGGGGTCGC